>CAZXYZ010000011.1:0-2047 GCA_964645045.1 uncultured Pirellulaceae bacterium
CCGACTGCTGGCGTCACCCGTTCCGAAACTGCGGGCGATTCCCGTGCCGGCCCCAGGAAGAGAACTGCGCGCCGACTGAACGCCATCAAGTTTGAGATTTCGCTCCAGGATGAAAGCTCGCAGTCGGACTTTCGTGGGAGGCCCACGTGGGACGACCGCAGGTGACTCGCAACGATTGGGAACACCGCCGGGCTCGGAACCAGTCGAGCACTACACCATGCGGTACGCGTCGGCCACCACTTGTTTCGGACCGTCATGATGGAGATCATGGCGACGAGTGAACGGACGGGAGCACCGATCGGGGATCTCTTGACGGTCGCGAGCAAGGGACAGGGGATTCGCCAAGTCACCGAAAGTCACGAAGAACAATTCGACAACACGCCGCAAGCAAAGGTTGCCCAGTCGGGCCTCCAGCTGCCTGTAGGATGAGACGCCACCGTGCTTTCGGATCTCAATGCCCACAGCGCAGACAATCAGACGCCGCTGGCGGCGGAAGGAGCAGACGAGCCTTGCACATCCCTTTCCATTCCCCCACGTCCTATGGCCAAACGCACTGCCACTACGCCACCTCGCGAGGGCGTCACAGATGAGCGCATCGAAGAGCTCGAACAACGGATCGACCGCCTCCAGGACACGATGCAGCTGCTGATCACCGTCATCGACGAGCTGCGAGTTGATTTGGTCCATACGCTTCGCAACCTGCCCGACCAGCTTCCGCCGCCCGTTCATATTCACAGTCTGCCGCTCGATCCGACAGCTCCAGACTTTGGGGAACGCATCAATGTGATACCCCAGGAAGTGATGGCCCGATTGCGGGAGGAAGCTGCGCGTGGGGGAGTCGCGCCCACTGTCGCCACAGCCGCCGAGGGTGATCCGCCACCCGCGCCCCTGGTCGATCCAATGGCCGGAAACGGCAATCGACCGCAAACGCGGCAGGGAAAGCTGTTTGGTTGACGCCATGACGCCCAAGTCGCATGCCCCGGGAGCAATTCCTGCACAACGGCACCCAGCAAATCTGCGACCTGCTCGACGAGGCAGGCCGCCGAGCGGGCGTGAGCCGCGGCCAGGCATTCGAAGACTTCTTGTCTGTACCGTCTCCGCCTTGTCGAATCGGCAGATGGAAGACGAGTACCTGGCCGTCGTGCGGAAGGGCTACGGGGATGGAGAAAAGAGGCGCCGGGTTGCCAAGCGGATGGGGGGCAGATAGACTAGCAACACATAAAGTGGCTATGAACGTAATTTTGTCGGCTGGCTAGTCTCTGTTGACCGCACGCTCGGTCCAGTAGGTCAGCTTGGCTGGGTGTTGTCCGCGAGATCGGTGTTGCGACGTAACCGTGGAAGCTGCCGTTTGCGATCGGCTTGCCAGGAGAGCCTTGACGCTTGGCTTTTCGGTCAGCAACACCATACACGGTCCTGGCAGGAGCCGATCCATGCTGCAAATCGCTTTGATCCGTCGGCGTCGCAGACTACATCAGAGGTCGCAGCGGAATCGCCGTTCGTTGCGTTTTGAGGTCATGGAACCACGTCTTCTGCTGACGGCAGACGATTTGTTTGAGCCCAATGACACCGCGGCCGAAGTCGACGCCGCGCAGGTGGGGGCGGAGCACTCGCCAAGCCTAGGCTTGCTGACGGACACGGTGCGAATCGGTGACCTGTCGTTTCAAGATGCCGCTGACTGGTTCAAGTTCCGCATGGCCGACTACGCGACCAGCCACGATTCGGTGCGTATCGAGTTCTCGCACGCTCAGGGCGATCTCAACCTGTACCTGTACCGTAGCGACGGAGCTACATTAGTGAACAGTTCGACCGGCTACGGGGATAACGAACAAGTTCCTCTGGCTGGTCAAGCCCCCGGCGAGTTCTACGCGGTTATTCGCAGCCGCAGCGGGAACACGAATCCGGCATACGCTCTGCAAATTGACCCGCCCGGCAACACCGCCGACGACCCGTACGAGCCGAATGACACGGCGGCCGGGGTCGATCAGCGCCCGGCGGGCGGCGTCAACTCGCCAAACCTGGGCCAATTGAACGCGACGGTGCAAATCAA
>CAZXYZ010000011.1:2147-138691 GCA_964645045.1 uncultured Pirellulaceae bacterium
GCCGGAGCGGCGACGCCAATTCGACGTACAGCCTGAAGATTGACCCGCCCGGCAACACCACCGACGACCCGTACGAGCCGAACGACACGGCGTCCGGAGTCGATCAGCGTCCACCGGGCGGCGTCAACTCGCCAAACCTGGGCCAATTGAACGCGACGGTGCAAATCAACGGACTGGCGTTGGAGGATCAGGCCGACTTCTATCGCTTTGAGACGCTGGACTACGCCACCAGCCACGACAGCGTGTCGCTCACGTTCGACGACGATCTAGGCGACCTCAATCTGTATGTGTACCAGTCGGATGGCACGACCTTGGTGGGCAGCAGCACGGGGTACGGCGACAGCGAATCGGTGAGCCTGGCCGGCCAAGCCCCCGGCGTGTTCTATGCCAAGGTGACTGGCCGGAGCGGCGACGCCAATTCGACGTACAGCCTGAAGATTGACCCGCCCGGCAATACCACCGACGACCCGTACGAACCGAATGATACCGTCGAGCAAGTCCTGGAGCACACCGCTGGCGGTTCTGAATCACCGAACCTCGGGCGGCTGGTCGTTTCGACCTCGTTGACTCGTTTGGCATTGTACGACCAAGCGGACTTCTACGGCTTCGAACTCACCGACTATGGTCGCAGCAGCGACTTTGCCCGTCTGGAGTTCTCGCACGCCGCGGGCAACTTGGACCTCTATCTCCATAGCGAGGGCGATACCAACGCGCTGGCGTCTGCAACTGGGTGGTCGGACAACGAAACGATCTCGCTGAACAATTATCCGCCAGGGAAGTACTACCTGGGCGTGGTCGGCCGCAACGGTGCGGGCAACTTCAATTACCAGCTCACGATCGCCCCGCCTCCCGCGCCTCCGGTCCGAGCCGATCTGCAAGTGTTGTCAGCCAGTGGACTGGTGCCCCGCTCGTGGGTCGCTCCAGGCACAACGGTGTTCACCGATTGGCAAGTCAGGAACATGGGAGAGGTGGCAGCCAATGGTTTTGACCTGACGTGGTATCTGTCGGCGGACTCGGTGCTGGATGCTGCTGACACACCGCTGGCGACGCGCAAGCTCTCGCTCGCTCCAGGGGCATCCGAAGCCAACACGAATGACTTCGTGACGGTCCCCATAGGTACGACGGTCGGCGAGTACTTCTTGATTCTGGCGGCTGACCCTGCGGGCGTCGTGGTCGAGCACTGCGAGACCAACAACTGGCTCGCCGCGCCGCTCACCGTCAGTAGCGCGGCCGCGCCACAGACCGTTCTGCGCGGCGCTGTCGTCGCGGATCAGAACGCCAATCGCTTTGGAGACGCCGGCGAGGCGGGCTTGGCGGGGGTCACGGTACTGGTCGACGCGAACCGAAACGGGCGGCGGGACGCAGGTGAGCCGACGACGACCACCGACGCGCAGGGCAAGTACGAGTTCGCGCAAATCCCGCCTGGCTGGTGGTCGGTGCAGTTGGAAGTCTCGGATCGCCAGCAGTCGACTTACCCCGTCGTGCCTGCAGAGCCGGGCGTTTACGTCGTGGACGACGACGGCGTGTTGGGAGTCGTGGATCCGATCAGCGGGGCCGTACGAGTGGTGGGCGAAACCGGGCAGGCATTCTACGACATTGCGTTCGACCCGTGGGGGCGATTGTACGGCATCACCTCGTCATCCCTGTACCGCATCGACCCGCGCACCGCGGCGGTGGAGCGGGTGGGCGGACATGCCGCGTCGGGGGCGAACGCTTTGACTTTCGACGCAGACGGTGTGCTGTATGCCGCCAACGCGCTGTTTTTCGGCGGCTCGCGTCTGTACCGCATCGATCCTCGCACGGCGGCGACCACGGAGGTAGCCAACCTGGGCACGGTTCGTTCGGCCGGTGATTTGGCGTTTCACCAGGGCAAGCTCTATCTGACGACGGACAGCGACCAGTTGGTTGAAATTGTCCTGGGGGCAACGGCGGCGGCGCGGGTTGTCGGGCCGTTGGGCCGCAGTGACGTGATGGGTCTGGTGACAGGCGACGACGGCGTGCTGTACGGGCTGACGCACAACGTGGTGCTGCGCATCAATCCAGCCACGGGCGTTGCTGAGACTGTCTCATCGTTCCGCGGTCGTGGGCTCGGCCAGAGCTACGGCGGGGCAGTGTGGAGTGAAGCCTTTCAACCTCGTCAATCCCACCGCCTGACACGGACCGTGGCGGACCAACCGACTTCGGGTGTCGACTTCGGCGTCGTCACGACTAGTCGCCTCGATGGCACGCTCTATCATGACGACGACCGCAGCGCGACCCGGACCGCGAATGAACCGCCGCTGACCGGCTGGTACGTGTTCGTAGACACCAATCGCGACGGTGCCTGGCAGGCGAGTGAATCGCGGACGCAATCAACGGCGACGGGCGAGTTTTCGTTTGCGGGGCTCACGCCCGGAGTGCACCGGCTGCAAGTACTGCCGGCCGACGGCTGGGCGCTGACCACGTCGGCTCACAGCTACATGGATGTGACGGTCAGCAGCAGCGTACCCTCCGTGACCGTGGAGATCGGTGCCGACCGCGCCGATCCGCCGCGAATCGTCGCCCTCTGGCCGCAGCCGGACAGCGAAGTGCAGGCCACGGTTGCTGCGATCGACATGGATTTCAATCAGCCGATGGAACTGGCCACGCTCTGGCCCGGCAGTTTCGAACTGCTGGCTAGCGGGGGGGACGGCGGTTTCTACGAGGGGCAGGAACGCCGCATCACGATCGAACGTGTGGACTGGGATCCCGCTCTGAACCGTGCAACGCTGGAGCTCTCGGAGCCTCTGTCCCGAGATCATTACCGACTGCGGGTCCGCGACCAAATGATCGACGCCCTCGGCACCCGGTTGGACGGTGAGTGGCGCGGCAGGTTTCCCACGGGCGACAGTTTGCCGGGCGGCGACAGCCTGTTTCGGTTCTTCGTGGTCAATTCGCCCCCGACCGTGGTGAACCAGCGGGGAACGGGCCTGCAGGGCGTTGCACAGCCGATCCAGCTGGAAGCGAACGACCCCGAGGGGGATGCGTTGACGTTTTCCTTGCTCGCTGGCCCGGCGCACGGACAGCTCACCCAGACAGATCCCGACGGTCAGTGGAGGTACACGGCGGACTCGAACTACAGCGGCACAGATCAGTTTGGCTTTCGCGTCACAGATATTCACGGCGCAAGCAGCGATGCTTTGTACGAACTGCGGATCACGCGGTCACCCGTCGACTTGGAACCGCTGGCGTTGACGGTCGGCACCACCGGGTTGACGCCGGGCCTGCCCTTCCGCGTAGCTTGGACGGTGATCAACCGCGGACCCGGTGCGACCGCCGACTATTACGGAGAGGATTGGGCGGACGAGGTGTACGTGTCCAGCGACGCGACGCTGGACGCGTCCGACCGGCGTCTGCTCCGTTGGCCGACCGAAGCGGGGGTCGTGCTGTCCGGCCAGCAAATCACGGTCGCTCCTGAGGCTGAACTGGTCTTGGACCAGAGCCTAGCCCTAGACGGGACAGTGTATCTGCTTGTCCGCGTCAACGCCAACCGTTACCAGCGCGAGGCGAACGAAGGGAACAACGTGCTGGCCCAGCAAATCCCGCTACGACCCGGAGTGCAACTCACCAGCCCCACGGCGGGACAATTCGTCGCCACCGGCGGGACTCTGGACTTGCAATGGCGGGACTTCAATCCCGAACGGTCGGCGACGCTGGCGCTGGTGATCGACATCGACGGCGACCCCAGCAACGGGCAGGGAGAAACCGTCCTAGCGACGGGCATCGCGGAGGACGACCCACTGAATCGGAGCACGGTGCGAGTGCCCTCGTTGAATCCGGGAACCTACTACGTGTTTGCTCGAATGGAGGACGGCCAGGGGGTGTACTACAGCACGCCTGTCGCCGTTCGAGTGGTGGACGAAGTGTTTGCCAGTGACGAGCCGTTGGGCGACGCCTTGGGTGGCTCAGGCTACGAGGTATTTGATATCTTGGCGGGACGAATCGGAGATGAAGTACAGTTCCGGGTGCGCACCAATTTCGACCCTCGGCAGCGCGGCGGCGACCTGTACCTGAACGTCGGCGGCTCGTACGATCGCAACACCGGCCAACTGGCAGGCATCGCCGCCAATACGCGCACGACACTCAGCGGCGCAACGGTCACGGCCGGCGCACTGTATGTGGGCGCGACGTTCCAACAGGGCACGGCGCGGTCGGCGCATCCTACGTTCATCAGCGACTTCCAAGCCGAGATTGTGGGCCGCTCGGCATTCCGCGTCGAGTCATCGTCGAACACGGCTTGGCGTTACGAAATCACCGGTTCGTTCTATCTGTCCGATCTGGGAGCGAGTCCCGGCGATGCGCTGCAAATCGGCTGGGCCATGTACTGCGGCAACGACTTCGCCCACGCGGAGAACGGGGTGACGCTGCCCGACTTGGCGGGCGATGGATTCGCTATCCCGCGTGACTCCGCCAACCAAGTGTCTTGGGGAGATGCGATTACCGTCAGCTACGCGACGATCAATCAAGGGACGGAGGATGCGGCGGCGACGCAAGCCCGAGTTGTATTGTCACGAGACACGCAGTTCACAGGCGACGACGTACTGCTCGCGACGCTGGCGATTCCGGCACTGGACGTCAACCAGCGAGTGGAGTGGACGACCGCCGTCTCACTGCCCAGCGTTCCGCCTGCCGGGTTCAGCACGCAAGACCGCGTGTACGTCGGCGTGATCCAGGATTTTGGCGACGCGGTTCGCGAAGGCGATGAGGTGAACAATGCCGGGTTGGGGGATGGAATAGACTGGGCGCCCCTATCTGTGGGCGGGCCGCCGCGGTTTGTCAACATTCTGACACACGGCTTCAACCCAACCTTCTGGGATTTCGACGGATTCCGCAGCAATTGGCTGGGGCCATTCAACTCGGCCGTCGAGGACTTGGCCCGGGACCAGGGGTTTGCGAGCAACTCGGTGAATTACGTGACGCAGTGGGATTCGTCGTCGGGCTGGATCGACGCGATGCTGAGCACCGTCGCCTATTTTGTGCTCCGTCTCGATCCCCGAACCCAATGGCTGGCGCCTTTGGCGCTGGCCCGCGTCGGTCCCGCGATGGATCGCGCGGAACGGCTCGCGTATGCCGCTGGAAGCACGATCGTGGACGACCTTCTGACACTGCCCGACTACCTCGCCGAGCCTGTCGACGGCCAGGAGATCCACCTGATAGGACATAGCCGCGGGGGCGCGGTGAGTGCCTACGCCTCGGCTCTGCTCGCGGATCGAGGCTACACCGTCGCACAGGCCACCATGCTCGACGGCTACTCGACCGACTGGCCGAATCTCTCTGGAATCCTGGGTGACATCAGCATCGTGGATCTGACGACCGCTGATAGGAAGGTAAACTACCGGGTCGAGGCGGGGCTGGCGGAATCGCTCGGCGCGTCCCTCGCGGACACGATCCACCAATACCTGCCGTGGCTGCCGAGGCCTGATCTGCTCCAATCCTTGGGGCGCCTTCCCGACTGGCGGGCGCCGGCTCGCGCCGCGGCAGGATTCGAGGATGAGTTGCTCAGGGCATATTCCCCCTACGCCCGGTCCGACCATCTGAACATCAGCGATCTGTACTTTTTCAGCGACCGGAACATGCCACCCGATACCGCCTACATCCGTAATAGTCCGCTGGGCCTGGCCGCGGCGGGGGCTAGCGGCGCCGCGCCGGCGCCGGCGTTCGCCGAGGCGGAACCTGCCGCTTCACCCTTACTGGAATCGGCTGTGCAGCTGTTCGCCAATTTCAACGATGGCTCGCTGGACAAGTTGGGCGACATCTGGCGCCAGACTGAATCATTGGCTGCCGACCTGACGCTGGATGACCCGTTCTTGGACGCTTGGCTGCAGATCGCGCGTCAGTCAGAGTCTTTGCTCGAAAGCGTATGGACCACGCAAGGCGATGTGCGGCTGGGCGTGGATGCCGGTGACGCGTGGTTGGAACTGGCCCAACTGGACCAAGACGCCGCCGTAGGGCAGTACCTGGTGATCGGCGACTCGGCCGACGCGTTGCAGTTTGCCTTGTCCGTCAGCAGCGCCGGCCCGGACGACCGCCTGGTCGTTACGCTGGACGACGAGCCGATCTACTCAGTGTTGCTTTCCGATGCGGGCGCGGCTGGCCTCAAAGAAGTGCCACTGGAGTCGCTGCGCGGGCGATCCGGCCAAGTGACCTTCACGTTAACCGGCCCTCTGTCGTCGCCAGCGAGTATGCAGTTGGACGATCTGCGTGTGGTAGCGAATCTGTCGCTTGGCTCGCTAGTCGCAAACCCAGTAGAGCCGACGGCTGCTGATCCCAACGTACAGCTTATCGCTACCGGACTGTATGACCCCCAGGGCATCGCGGTGGGTGTGGCGTTCTACGTCGAGTCGAACGGCCTCCCCGGTTTGCAGTCTGGAGCCGGAGCCGACCGCCGGCTGGGTCTGGACGTCGACGGCACGGACGGCTGGAAGTTCTCCTGGAATACGGCCTCCGAGACCGGTGATGTACTCACGGTCTACGCCCAAGCGGAGTCAAACCAGCCGATCGTCGGCGGAGTGATCGCGGCACGGGTGCTGCCCGCCGAGAATACCACGCCGTGGCGCAACGGACCACTGCCCACGGATGCCGACGCCAACGGTCGTGTGGAACCTCAGGATGTTCTGCTCATCATCAACTACATCAACGGCCACTCCGGCAGTTCCTCGTTGCCGGACGCGCCGGCTACGCCGCCACCCTATTATGACGTGAACGGCGACAACACAGTGACTGCAGCTGATGTCCTGACGGTCATCAACTACATCAACAGCAGGAATTCCGGGACGGCTTTAGCCGAGGGCGAGTCGTCCGACGCCGAGGGTCGGGGAACGAAGACGGACGAGATCAGCGAAAATACAGTCCTAGATCTCGGCCTTTTAGGCATCGAGCTTGAGTCTCTCCAAATCACGACTCCGTCGCTGGAGGACGGCCGCTCGGAGCGTCCGACCGTGCAGGGACCTTGCGTGGTGCGCAAGACGAAGAGTCACAATTCGTCCAGCGGCCCATTCGCCTGGAGGCACCGATTTACCCGTCCGAACCCCACCTTGCGGTCGGTTACTTGGACGCCGACCAATCCCGCCGGCATCAAGACGAAGTTGTCGTGGGCGGAAACCGAGGAGGTACTGTCCGTCATCGCCGCGGACGTCGCTGCGCTTGGCCACCGCCGATAGGTGCGGAATGGTACCGAAGCCAGCCGCTTTCGCGGGAACCAGTACTTTGATCCTGCTTTCCTTGCTCCGAGCCGGAGAATCTGGCATCGTCAGCGTCGTTTGGAGCCACTCGACGAACGCAGGCCCGATGAGACGACCGCCCAGGAAGTGGGTGGTCGCTATGTGTCATCCGCAACGCCGCCCGAAGCCGTGCGGGGGCTCGCCCAGCGGATGATCGCACAGCTGGCCAAGCCCCTGGACACGACGGTTCCAATCCATGACCCGCGAGTGCGACTGAAGGCTCTCCAAATCCCCCTTTCGTCCCCAGACACCAGCGGTCGCTGGGGCCACGAGTGGCCTGGGAGCCGCCTGACGGGCGACGACATGCGCAGGCTTGCCGTGCTGGGCAACTACGCGAAACTGCCCACCAACGAACTCCTTCACATCGCCGTGGGCGTACTGTACGAACACACTCGTTCCGTGATGCTGCGATTGCTGGACCGGCACGAGCAGACTGGCAAACCATTCGCGGAATTGCTCGACGACGTGGTCGTTTTCCAGGTAGCCCCCAGCCGAGCCGACGCAATCGGCAGGGATGGGGATGGGGATCGCGCCGGGGCTCAGCACCCTCAAGCGGATGCCAGGGCACTGCCGAACGCCGGTCACCCCACCGTCGCGATGCCCGTAACGCGGGAGCCTGCGATCATCACACACCCGGCGATGGCCCCGGCAGACGATCACGGCTCGCTCGCTGCCGAAACGGCCCACGATGGCCCCGCGTCACTTTCCATTCCCCCACACCCTATGGCGAAACGCACCGCCGCACCGGCACCTCGCGAAAGCACCACAGATGATCGCGTTCAAGAACTGGAGGAACGGATGCAGCGGCTCCAGGAAACGATGGAGGTGCTGATCGGTTCCATCGACGAATTTCGCGAAGACCTGGTCCACACGCTTCGCAACTTGCCCGACCAGCTTCCGCCGCCCGTTCACATTCACCGTCTGCCGCTCGATCCGACAGCTCCGGACTTCGGGGAACGCATCAATGTGATACCCCAGGAAGTGATGGCCCGATTGCGAGAGGAAGCGTCGCGTGGGGGAGACGCTCCCGCCGTCGCCACAGCCGCCGAAGGTGATCCGCCTCCCGCTCCCCTGGTTGATGGAATGGCGGGAAACGGCAATCGACCGCAAACGCGGCAGGGAAAGCTGTTTGGTTGACGCCATGACGCCCAAGTCGCATGCCCCGCGAGCAATTTCTGTACAACGGCACCCAGCAAATATGCGACCTGCTCGACGAGGCAGGCCGCCGAGCAGGCGTCAGCCGAGGTCAGACATTCGAGGATTTCTTGGCCTGCACCGTGTCCGCGTTGTCCAATCGGCAGATGGAAGACGAGTACCTGGCCGTCGTGCGGAAGGGCTACGCGGACGGCGAAAAGGGGCGACGCGGCATCGACTCGCTCACCCAGGCATTCGGCACGCTGATTGACCTGATGGAACAAACCCGCAAGGACATCCTCGGCGACCTGTTCCAGGGCGGCATCACCTACGGCGAAGCCGGCCAGTTCTTGACGGCCGAACAATTGTGCGAATTCATGGCGGCGCTGTGCGTCGACGAGACGCACCCAGGGACCGTCGCGGATCCATGCTGCGGCAGCGGCCGAATGCTGCTCGCCTACGCGGAACATCACCCCGGCGGCGAACTGGTCGGCCAGGACATCGACCTGCGCTGCGTCCGAATGACGGGCATCAATCTGGCCCTGCGCAATTTGTACGGGTACGTGCTGTGGGGCAACAGCCTGGCCGGCGAAGTCAAACTCGCCTACCGGACCGGAATGAACATGGACGGCGGATTCATCCGCCACGTGCGTCCCGCCGAACTGGTCGCGAAGTTCGGCGAATCGGACCGTGGGGGATCGCAAGTCCCTCACGAGCCGACACGAACCGTCGTGCTGCCGACCGCCACCCAAGACGCCCCGGCCCGGCAATTGCATCTGTTCTGACGCCCCCGATCCTTTTTTCTGAGTAGAAGTCTTTCGGATTTGCCAGCGGCTCCGTCCGCGTGGATTGCGTCACTCGCCAGATCGCTTGCGCCCGTGGCCCAACAGCGGCAGGCTGGGTTCGTTCTGCCCTCGTTGGGTAGAGCGATAGCCTGAGCGTTTGGTCATTGGCAACGTAGCGAGAGGAGTGACTGCCATGCGTGTGGCGACGAGAGACGGCACGTGCCGGAGCTGTGGAGGGGAACTGGAAATCGTGGATGCGGACGATGCCACGATGACCGTCGAGTGTCAGGGTGAGTGCGGCGACTCGTACCAAGTCGAGCCGGATGCGTTCGGTGACGGCTGCATGACGTACTACGCCGGATTCCTGACCCAGCGTGGGGAGTTCGACGACGAGGAAGGAGGCGAATGATGGATCCGCAAGCCGCATGGGATGATTTGCTGGAAGCGTTGGGGGAACGGGACTGGGACCGCGTCGAAGACTTGGCCGAGGGCCTACTGCGGTGGCTTCGAGCCGGCGGCTTTCCACCGCGAGCGGTCACCGGCAACGACCTGGGCTCCGACTGGGACCGGGGGATCGCGCTCGCCGGCTGCCGGTTCGCGCTGGCCCAAGCCAGGGAGGGTGCGACCCATGTTCCATAGAAATCGTGTCTGGTGCGTCACCCCGGTGGGATCGGCCGAAGAACTGGCCCGCAAGTTGACCACGACCTCCTGGACGTGCTGCACGGCATTCGAGCTCGGCGGGTACCTGTGGCTGAACGACGCCACGTCACCCGATGGAGCACAAGGATTCTCGGCGGTCAAGAAGGCCGGTCCGAACGGCCGCCCGTGGCAGGTCGAAAGCATCACCGTGTCTTGGTGCGATTACGCGGAGTTGCTCGCGTACGTCCTGCAGACGCTCCGCGGCGAAAGCGACCAAAGTGACTTCGCCCACGAAGTGGCACCTGCCCTTCAAACGCCCGCGGAGCACGGCCGCTGCTGCCACTGTGCCTGACGTTCAGCCTTTGCCCCCAAGCCGCAAGCTTGGGGGCTTTTCACGGTACGGTCACCAAGGCACATGGCAACGCCGGCCGGAAAATGTTATCACTCAAACATGCCAGTCCCACTCACCCCACTGGCCGCGTGTGATGGTCCCCACCGGCACTGCAAACGAACAAATTGCGCGCACAATGCAGGCGTTTTTTGAACAGGAGATAACCGAGAGAACAGAGCGCCGTTTCAGCCTCTGCTGACTCTGTTTGCTCCTGTTCAAAACCCGTATGTTTGGTTGCGGCTGAAGGCCGCGTCGCGTCGTTTGGATGACGTCCGAGTTTCCCGCGATATCGTGGTACCATCGCACGGCGGTCTCGTACCGGCCTTCTCGCAGGGCTCGCGCGACCTTGCCGCCATTCTGTTCGTCCAGTTCCAAGAGGGCTTCCAGCTCGTCGCGAATCAGGCGAGCATCGTCGCCATTCTCGGCGCGTTTGCGCAACGCCCTCCCGCACCGTTAGTGTACGACCGCGTCAGCATTCCGCTGGCGTCTCGGTCTTTCACTTCAAGGGAGGTGCGTATGAACAGGCTGCCAGCATGGCACAAGGATTTTCTGCGAATGCTGCCGACCATTCGGCAGGTCGCGCACGTGAGTTTCCGTCACCTGCACGGTGACGCCTACGATGACGCAGTTGAGGAGGTGATTGCCAACGCCTGCGTCGCCTACAAGCGTCTGGTCGACCTGGGCAAGACGGATGTCGCCTACCCGACCGTCCTCGCGCGTTTTGCCGTCGCCCAGCAGAATGACGGCCGGCGTGTCGGGACGCGACAGTGTGTCCGGGATGTTCTGTCTCCGCCGTCTCGGAAGAAAGAGCGGATCGTTGTCGAGCGACTGGATCGTTTTGATGACGAGGAAGGCGAATGGGTCGAGGCGGTGGTCGAGGACTACCGCACCCCTGTCGCCGAGCAGGCCGCGTTCCGATGTGACTTTCCCGCGTGGCTGGGCGGCCAACCGAAGCCGAAACGTCGCATCGCGGAAGCGCTGGCCGTCGGGCTCAGAAACCAAGAAGTCGCGAGAATGTTCCGTCTGTCCCGAGGCCGGATCAGCCAGCTTCGCCGAGAGTTCTTTGACTCTTGGCGGGAGTTTCACGGTGAAGTCGGTGCGGAACTCGACGAGGTGCCGTGCCAGAAACGCCAGGTGGGGGAGTACGTTCCGTCCCCTCCAGATCGGATTGCCTTGGACCGCGTTCCGATGCTGGAGGGAACAGGAAACGCACCTCGACGGTGAAAGACGGCCTCTGTCCGCAAGGATAGGGGCCTTTTCGTGAACGGCCGGTGACGAGCCGGAAAACCGATCCGCTCACCAGTCCGATCGGTGTCCAGGGAGTACTTCATCGAGTACGCAGGTACGGCGTGCTTCTTGATTTTGCCGAGTCTTCGGTCGCAGTTTAGCCGCCCGACACAGATTTTCTTGCACCGATTACGCGCCGCCCGGTCGAAGCTCGGGCAATCCGTCCGCCTGTCTCGCCAGTTGGCACTGGTCGTCGCCGGCCTGCATGGCAACACAGACGTTCGGCCGCGTGGCGTAGATGTCGCAGGTGTTGTCTTCACGCAAAAAGGCGCACGCGTGGGGGGCGCCGGCGATGATCAGACACTTGCCCTCTTGTTCCAGCTCGTCCATCAGCGTCTGCCTCGCCATGTCTCGCGTCCACAGCGAGATGTGCGAGTCGGCGAGCTTCGGTTCCCGCCAAACGTCCAGGTCGTACACCTCGACGAGCAGGTTGCCGCGGCAGCACGCGCCGCATTTGTCGCACTCGTAGTTCGGCATGGCTGAGCCGAAGCGTACCGCGTTCGTCCGGTCGAACGCAAATACGGGTGAACATGTTCCGCTGGCAGTTCCTGCAGGACGGTAGCCCGATCCGACGCACAGGGCGGCCGCCAGCCCGACCACGTGGCTAAGGCTGGAGGAACTGGGGCCTTTCCTTCCGTGATCAAGAGGTCGACTTTCAGATGCACAAGCCTCGGGGGCAGGGCCAGGGCCCTCCCGCTGCAAGGCCCGCCAGAAGGCGTTCTGGCGTAACGCGGAATAGAACGGTATCATACGGCTTAATCAGGTGCAAACTTCGGTTGCCTTGTGGAGGTGCCGGCTAACCATGAACTACCACCGAATGATTCTCGCTGTCGCCCCGGCTTTGCTACCGGCCGTGCTGCTCGCCGCCGAACTGCGCACCGTCCCGTTGGTGCTGGACAAGGGAGGCACCCTCGAGCAGCCCGCGGTCTTTGACGGACAGGGAATGACGATCGATCCGGCGATTGACGTGACCGACCACGATTGGACGAAGGCGGACAGTCTGTGGACCTCCAGCGGGCCTCTACTCGGTCGCGCGCCCTTGGAGGCCGGACAACTGGCCGGTCTCTTCGTGGATGAGGTTCCGATTGCCATTCCCCGTGATGTCGCGGCGGAGAAACTGCACCCAGACCGCAAGCAGTACTGCTATTTTGAACCCGCTCGGCTCCAGCCTGGGCAGATGGGGTATACCGGGGATGGTTCGATCTACTTCCGTTGGCCGGCAAGCAAGCGGCCCGGCCTCGCCCGCGTGCTGCTGCCTCCCAAGGCAGGGACTAGTTGTGTCACCATTGCCTGCTCGCACATCATCGTGCGCGACATCACCGCCCGTCACGCCGCCAACGATGGCTTCAATGTCCACGGTCGGTGGACCGATATTCGGCTGGAAAACGTCAAGGCGTTGACCAATGCCGATGAAGGCATCAGCGCGCACGACGATGTCGAAATGGAGGTCGTCGGCGCCGAGGTCGCTTGGAACGGCTCGACCGCGGGCGGCGTGGCTGACGTGAACCGTTGCGTGACAAGCTACCGAAACTGCACGATCCACGATAACTTGGGCGCAGCTTTCTATTTCAGCGGCAAGTCGCACACGGTCGCGGATACGTTGATATACAATCAGGCTCTGGACTTCCGAGTCATTGGAGAAACTCAGTTCAAGCGAGGCCACATCCAATGGCTTCCAATGGCTAGGCCGTGACAATCCCTTGAAGTGTCCCCGGAAATGGAGACTTGAAAATGAATCGTATGGCCTGCTACTGCTTGGCGATGGCGACGGCAATCGGAGTTTTGACAGCACAAGCGGGAGAGCCCCATATCTCCCGCGAAGCCATCGAATGGTGCAACATCTGGATTCCCGACGCCAACGAATCCACGCTGCCGCGGGTGCTCCTGATCGGCGATTCGATCACTGGCGGTTACGGCCCCAAGGTCGCAGACGCTCTGAAGGGCAAGGCTTCCGTGGCCCGGCTGACGACCTCGAAATCGATCGGCGACCCAGCGTTACTGGCCGAGGTGGCGCTGGTGCTCGGCCAGTGCCACTTTGACGTGGTCCACTTCAACAACGGCCTGCACGGCTGGGGCTACAGCGAAGAGGAGTACCAGAAGGGGTTCCCCGAGCTGTTGGCGACGATCCGCAAACACGCCCCCCAGGCGAAGCTGATCTGGGCCACCATCACGCCGATGCGGCAAGCGGGCAAGCTGGACGTAATCGCCGAGAACACCAAACGGGTGCAGGCCAGAAATCAGATTGCCGAGGCGAGCGTGGCCCGTGAAGGAATTGCCGTGGACGATCTGTACGGCCTGGTAAAGGACCATCCCGAATACTGGTCCCCGGACGGCGTGCATTTCAATGCCCAGGGCGTCGCGGCTCAGGTCGAGCAGGTGACGAAGAAGATTACGGGGTGCCTGGAGTAGACTTCCAGTTGCCCAATCCGTCGAGATAGCGCAGCTGGGCTCCTTCCAGCGATCCGGCCCGTTGGATGTCGCTCACCGGCAACAGCGGCGTCACCCGGTTACGGTAGAAGAACTCGTCGGCCGTCTGGAAGCCTTCGGGGATCTGGCCCTCGATCTGGTACAGCCGGGCGGCGAGCTGCGCTCCTGGAACCAGCCAACGGTAGATTTCCCAGTTGTCCAGTCCAGACCAGATTCGGTAACCCGGCTCCTGCCCCGGCTTCGCGGCGTGAAAGGTGGTCTCGGAATAACCGCCCGAGTACGGAAGGATGGCATCGCACTGGTGCTCGGCGAAGGTCAGCACGTCCGGGCCCAGCTTCTCTCGCAGCAACCGCATGAGTTTCACATGCTCCAGGTCGTTGCCGAAGCTATCCAGGTAGAAGAGCGAGCAGCCTTTCTCGACCATGTTCTGGAAACGTCGCCACAGCATGACTTGGTGTCCGGGATCGCCGGCGTTGATCGAGATCACCTGGTCCGACTTCCAGTCCAGCCGTACCGCCATGTCCGCCGGCCGGGTAGTCACGCCGATCTTCAGGCCGGCTTCGCGGAAACGCTGGGCCAGCGCCGTCCAGTTGGCTTCCACTTCGGGCGGCAGGACGTCGAAATCCGGTCGGTACATGGCCCCGCGAGAATCGTCGCCGCCCTGGCCCCAGACGATCACTCCCTGCCCGTTGGCCCGTTTCAGCACCGGGATCAGCCGGTCGCAGAACTCCTGGACGCCTTCGGGCCGGTCGAATCGCCGGGCCCCGCCATGAAAACCGTAAGGATTGCTCGGCGAAACGGCCTGCTGGCTGTGGTTCAGATAGTCCGTGGCGATCCAGCGGGAGTCGGCCTTGTAGCGGACGGGGCCGAAGGTTGCCTGGAAATGCTCGCGGTACGGTTCCAGCAGGTGCTTCCAGTCGCGGTCAGGGCTGACACGCATCTTCATCTCGAAGGTCCTCGCCCCGCGAGCAGGGACCGGGGCGACGACGAAGTACATCAGCCGCCGTTGGGGAAGGTTCTCCCGCTTATCGGGGTTCCAGTCGGCGTAGTCCCAAAGCAACAGCGTGCGATTCCAGCCCGTCTTCCAGGGCGAAAGTCCAACGCCCATCGAACCGTCCACCGCGTAACTGCCGCCGATCCTGGACCAGTGTCCGGGGTGGCACAGCCCCACGCCATGAGCCTGAAAGTAGCTGATGTGCTGGACCATCATCAGGCCTGTGGGCGGTTGGTCGAACTTGAACTCCAAGCCCGAGAAGCCGACGACGTTGAGCGGCTCCTCGGCGTGCTCGTTCTCGACGCGGGCGGAGATCAGCAAGTCTTCTCCGGCGAACGTGTAGTCCGTCAGGCAGATGATATCGCCTTTGACGTGGCGAACCCGGGCCTGCCGTGGTCCCAGGACGGCGATCGACTTCTCGCGCCACGACTTGGTGTCCACCCGCCCCGAGCCGGAGTCCTTGAACCACGACTCCGCATTAAACACCGTCCAACCGCCGCCGGCCAAAGCCCTGCCGCCGACCTGGATCAAGGACAAGCCTTCAGCGGTGACCTGAAACGAGACGCCCTTGTCGGTGCGATACACGAGCGCATCGGCCTGCATCCCACCGATCGCTGACGCGGAGGAATCCTCCGCAGCGGAAGCGTTCAGCGCCAGCAACGATATGGTGGTTGTTAGCAACAAACGGTGGCGGATCACGCCTGACAGAAGACGAGACATCGGGGCACCCCTCGGAAGATCGTGAAAATGGTCCAAGCATGGCCCCGATTGTCTCGGGGGACTGTGAGAACCGCAATGTGCCCTGCGCCCGACTTTCGTCTTTGGTACGAAGGAGCTGTAACGTGCAACGAGCGCGAGGGCTGGCCAAGCTGACGCGAATCCGAGTCCAGAACTGGAGCAGGAGGCGGCAGATTCTCAGGGACCAGGCGGTAGCGAAAAATCTAGCGTCTCCGCGATACGGGTGGCAGCGTCCCGGGCAAGCAACTCGTAGGCCGGCTTCGTCCAATGGAAACGGTCGCCTGCAGCCAGGTCCAGCTTGGCGACCAGGATACCGTAAAAGTCGGCGACGGGAATCTGGTTTTCCTGCATGATCTTCGTCACGATCTGGTTCCGCTCCACGATCAAGGGAGTGAACTCGGGATCGAGCGCGATGGGCTTCGTCTTGGTCGTCATGGGCGTCGTGGTCGCGAAAATGAGCCTGGCCTTGGGGGCGAATTTGCGGAGATTGGCCAAATGGGCTCGCATCAGCGGCTCGTACTGCCCCTCGGGAATCCGGCCGGGCGTCCAGGCGTGCAGCCCGATGTCGTTGAACAGGATCACGTCGTACGTCTGTTCGGCGAAGATGCCCTGCATGTCCGCGGGTACGTCCTTGACCCCGATGTGCTTGGGGGTGATCCACACGTCAAGGTTGACCTTCCCGTGGAGCAACTCGGCGGCCTTGCCGTGGTAGCCGCCGAGAATGGAATCTCCGATCAGCAGGACGCGGGGCAGCGCGGGGTCGGCGACGAGCACCTGACGCACGCCCCGGCCGCTCGATTTGGACTTCGCCGCGTCCTTGGGATCGGCCGTCGGCTCGGCGGCGATGGCGGCAGCCGAGATGCAGAACAGAGCCAGCAACACAGAGCGACGAAACACGGCTGACGCAAGAGCGGACATCGGGTTTCTCCTCGGAAGATCGTGCCGAGATGCTCCAGACACGGTTCCGATTCTCGCAGGGGACTGAGGGAACCGCAACAGGCGATTCCAGTTCACTGCGATGGATGTCCGCTCAAGGACACGTGAACGCGTAGCCCTGCAATTCGGCGGCGATCTCGACGGTATCGAACGTCTCGCCGTCCTTTCCACGGAAGCCGGTTTCGTTCACCCGGATTTGGTCGGCAAGCTGCCACTGGACGGCTTCCGCGTCACGGATGATTTCCGACGGCGGTTCGGCGTAGATTTCAGCCTGCCTATCTCGGCACCGCTGAAGCGATTTGACAGCCGCCTGTTCGGCATTCCTGGCATCCAGAATCATTCGCACCCAGCCGGATTCCACGTAATATTTCGGCATCGTTCAGCCCCCTGGTGTTTTCCAAGAACAGTCGCTTTATGCACCAGCATCTTCGCGACGGCGGTGACACGATTGGTCACGAGCAATAGAATGGCTTGTGATTCGGCGTCTGTCCGGTGCAAACGGAGGGCCCAACCGAGTCTGCCCAAGCCACGAGAATGAAGAATGATCTACCGAATCCTGCTGATGATCTTGGATACGACCAACGGACCAGGCCTGAGCATCACGGGCCCGACTCGGCGAAGCAGGTTGACAATTACCGCCTTGCTTGCGACGTTGACGGCAGCCTTAACGCACCTTGTGCCTTTCGCCTTGGCACAACAACCGGGCGTACCACCCGCGGCCATCCGCGGCGAGATCGTCTTGCCGCGAGCGGGCCACGACTGGATGTCACAGCAAGTCGAGGAGCCATGTATCCTGCCAAACCCCAAGGTGCCGGGGCGTTTGGTCATGTTTTACTCGGCCGTGTCATCATCCAATCGGGTCGTGGCGGCCATCGGCAAGGCCTGGGCGGAGACGCGCGACCCGTTCCGCTGGCACCAGGACGACGCGAATCCCGTCTTTCGACCCGCCGAACGCGGCTGGGACTCCTCCACCATCCGCCTCGACACCGTCCTCTACATCCCCGAGGAGGACGCCTACTACATCTACTATTCCGGCTCCACCGGCACAGTCCAGGACCGAATTGGCCTCGCGATCTGCCCGGCGGGCGCCGACGGCTACTCCGGGGTGACCGCGACTGCCATTGTCCGGTTCGGCACCCAGCCGGTGCTGGCCCCGGAGTCGGCGGCGCCATTTCACGAGGACATGGCCTCCCAGGCAGCTGTGATGCGCGAGTGGAACGACAGCAAACAAACCTGGGACTGGTACATGTACTACTCGTATCGCGGAAGAGATGGCATCTTGCCCGGCATCCGCTTGGCAACTTCACGCGACGGAAAAACATGGACGCGGCATTTCCACGCGGACGACCCGCGCGGCATGGGCCAGATTTTTCGCTCCACGCCTGCCGCCTACTACGAATGGCATCAGGTGTTCAAGTTGGGTGCGACGTACGTGCTCTGCATCGAGGTGGGCGGGGACCACGGTGCGCGCTGGCGGCCGGGCCTTGCCGTCAGCACGGACCCGGTGCAGGGCTGGACCCAGCTCGACCTCGACACCGTGCTGCAGACGACGTGGCAGGGGCTCTACGACGACCGCACGCTCTATCATGTCGCCACGCCGGCGTTGTACCTGATCGAAGGAAGGTGGTACCTTTTTGCACAAGCCTGCGGTCGGCCCGCCAACGACAACTATATCGATGGCGTCTGGGAGATGTGGGGCGTCGCTTGCGATCGTGTGATTCCCACGCGCCCCGGCTGCGCCGAACTCCACATCCCCGGAGTGCCGACACCAACGGTCGGTGAGAAAGACGCTGTTCAAGGGGGCGTCAGAAGGAGAACGTGAAGACATGGACACAACGATGAGGCAACGGGCATGGCTCGTGTTCGGGCTGACGGCATCTTGCGCCTGGGGCGCAGAATCGCCACCGCACGACGGTTCGCCGCAGGTGATCCTGCACTGTGACTTCGACACAGACGCTTGGCTTCAGCAGTGGGGCTTGGCGAAGGCACCGGAGCGAACGCAGCTGGTGGATGCCGATCCGGAACAGAAGTTCGAGCCGTTGCACGGCCGAGCCCTGCGCGTCCACGTCGAGCAGGGCGGACACTACGGACTCAGCCTGGAGTTTCCCTTCAAGAAACGTCTGGGCTACGAGCCGGAGGAGGTCTATTTCCGCTATTACCTGCGGTTCGCTGACGACTGGACACCGCGGCGAGGCGGCAAGCTGCCTGGATTTGGCGGGACCTACGGACGGGCCGGCTGGGGCGGCCGGCCTGTGGACGGCACCGATGGCTGGTCAGCCCGCGGATTGTTCGAGGGCCAAAAGGACGGCCGTACGCCGATCGGGTTCTACTGCTACCACATGGACATGAAGGGGATCTACGGCTCGAACTGGGTCTGGGACCGCGACAGGTTGGGTTTTCTGGAGAACAATCGCTGGTACTGCATCGAGCAGTACTTACGGCTGAATACGCCCGGCCAGCCGGACGGCGTCCTGCGCGGGTGGGTGGACGGTCAGCTGGCCTTTGAGAAAACGGACGCGCGGTTTCGTGCCGTCGACAAGCTGAAGATCGAAGCCGTGTGGATCAACGTCTATCTGGGCGGCACATGGACGGCCGAGCAGGATCATCACCTCTACCTGGACGAGATCGTCATCTCGAAACAGCCGATCGGACTGCTGGGATCGGAGAAGTGACAGCCCACGGCCGCCAAGCGGTCGTGGGGGCCGTGATACCAAGGAACTGATGACGTGACCATCAGCCATTGCATCATCGCCGAGGGACTGGACCACAGCACGCACGGTAAAGGGGCGCACTCCAAAGGCAGCCTGATTCACGACAATGCCACGGACATCGCCGTGATCGCCAACTTGTACGCCAGCAACGGGCAGCGGAACCCGTACTTCAAAGGCGGACCCCGAGGCGTGGTGGTGAACAACCTGATCGACAATCCCGGTTCGGCAGCCGTCCACTACAGCCTGCAACTCGGCGAATGGGGCTTGCATCCGTGGGTTTCGGGCCAGATCGCGATTGTGGGCAACGTCTTGAACCATGGTCCCGACACCCGCGCTGGGTTGGCGCTGTTCAGCACCAACGGTACGCCCTGCGAGGTCTTCCTGGACGACAATCGGGCCTTCGACAGGGCGGGAAATCCCGTGCGTTCGACTTTGGGCGACTACACCGCCAAGGACTCGCCTCCGACCTGGCCGACCGGTTTGCAGAGCATTCCCGCCAGCGAGGTGAAGCAGTACGTTCTGGCCAACGCGGAAGCACGGCCGTGGGACCGGGATGCCGTCGATTGCCGGATCATCCAGCAGGTCCGCGACGGCAAAGGCAAGATTCCGGACAGCGAGCAGGAAGTCGGAGGTTATCCGAACCTGCCGGAGACGCACCTCGCATTTGATGCCAGCCAATGGGACTTGTCCACGATGACAAGCCGGTAGGGATTTTCGCACGGTGCTGGTGTGGCGGCGAGGCGTGGTGGAGATCCCAACTTTGCCTGAGCGCAAGTCCCCGCGGGAGTCGGTCCGCTGCTGTCGCGAAGACGTGCTGTTCTTCTTCGAGGATGGACAGCGCGCCGCTGGGGTCGTTGCGTGGCGCAACCCGGACCAGTTCGCGACGGCGAAAAAGGAAAAGGCGAAGTCGAGGTGGTAGCACTTCGCATAAGCTGCGGTGTCCCAGCGCCGACCCAACCCACAGGTATGCGCCGTCAGCCTCACGCTATTGTTGGACGACGCCTCCCCCGCACCATATCGGCTACTCGGGAATGCCAAGGTGCTTCAGCATCGCGGCACCACCCGGGCTTTGGGGCGTTAAGTGGGCGGCTCTCGCCTGCGCGCCCGTGTAGACAACTACCCCAGGGTGCCTGAGCAGTTCCCAGGCCGTGGCCTGTCGCGTCACGATCACGATGGCCTGGCGCCGCAGTACGCGAGGTTTAATGAACTCCCTCACGAAGTCACGCGCCAGCTCGACTGACTTGAGCCGACGAAGCCATCCGCCCGCGTCCCGGAAGGCTGGACTGTGATACGGAAGCAACTCGATGCTCGCGATTCTGGATGCCAAGAATGATCGAGCTTCGGCGAAGGAGATGTCCCGGCTTTGCTTGATGCGCTGGATTACCCCGGCCAGCTTGTCGTGCCACCAATGGAAGCCGCCATGCCAGGCGAACCTCGGATCCAGAAACAGGAACGGATACCGCGCACCGCGAAAGCGCTGCTTGAGGTTTTCAAGGAGGGCTCGCCTGTACTCCCTCACCTCGTACTCGCCATAGTAGTCGTGGGGTCCGAGTCCTGGGTTGAGGAGGAGCAGGTAGATCGTCGCGCGGCGGAGGTCGCCGCAAAAGGGTTGGGGCAGCAGGCCGAGATGGAGACGTCTGTCACCGGGCGCACAGAAATCCGGGGCATTTCGCGCTTGCCGCCAGCTAGCGTGCGATACGACCGCCCTGGAACTCTGCGCCGACTCAAGAACCTCGATATCCTCCGCAAGAACGAAGGGAGGCTGCTTCGGCTGCCACCTCGCCCAGGCCTCAAGCAGGTCCATCAGTCCTCTCCGCGTCCGTCCAACAAACGACAATGTTGACCGGGTCGCGGCCGATCAACCCGCCATTTTCGAGGACCGTAACCGCGACTCCGGTCCCATATTTTGTTACCGCTTAGTTGTCGTTGAGGCCGTGTGGATGCCGCGTGTGGAGCCGCTTCTTCCACGAGTTTTCGATTCGGATGACATCGTCCGCGTCCATATCGGGCGAAACCCGTTGCAGAATCGTAAACCGAAAGTTCTTGGGATCCCTTCCCTTGAGGAGGCGATTTCCACAGTGACCACTGGCGCCGTAGCCCTTTTCCCACCGTTGAAGCAGGTTCTCTTTTCCGTACGCGGAGCCAACGTAGCCTTTGTTGACAGACGTGTCGAAGACGTAGTAGATGGCCCGCCATTCCTGGAGTCGGAGTCGCCACCGCGTCGGAAGGACGCTGAGCTGTTCCCAGGTCAACTCGATGGCGTCCCAATCCGGCATCGCTGCATCAAGTTGGCTCTCGTCGAGAATGGCCACGATGGGCATGTTGTTCCTGGGCTTGTGCGCCCATCGATGCCAATTCTTGTCCAACGGCGGCCATGAGACGATGAGCTTGCCCTTCCACTCGGCGTAGAAATCCGTCAGCGCGAGATCGAACCAGAGCACGGAGGAACGGGGGGACTCCTTCGTGAAGCCCTGCACGCCGAACGTCTTCAACTCGACATTGGCGGGAATTTGCCAGTATTGCTTCGGAGTAATCGACTTCGAGCCGTTCATCGAATACAGACCGACGAACAATGCCTTGCCGGGTTCGTGCCCGATGAAGGCGACGACATGGGTGGCACGAGCCATCTCGGCCTCAACCTGTTTCGTCTGCGTCTGCTGGTACGCATTGAACACGTCGGGGCGCTCAGCGGCCAGCCACGGAAGAACCTTGCCAAGTTCGGGTTCGAGAGGGCGGTGCCTAAGCACGAGGACGCGCTGAGGATCAATTTCCTTGGCTACCAAGAGGTCCTTCAGGTTCATGGGGCAACCCTTCTGCGTCAGGTACGTCACCGAGGCTAACGACACAGGTCCCACGGGCAGCGCGAACGACCCAATCGTCACCGCGGACGCGAACGCCGCCTCGTATGCACCCGGTGGTTAAGCGACGGTTCGGTTGGCAATAATCCTCACCATCCGCTGGACGTCGCGTTTGTATCGCGTCCCATCCCGGTCTTGCGGCTGGCTGATCACGTGAGCTGGGTTAATCATCGGCAGCGTCAACAATGCTCTTGCCGCGCCACGACCGATCACCCAGACTTCGGGACGATCGTCGGCCACGTCCGGCCACACGAAGAACTCAAAGCTCTCTTTCAGGAACTGCTTATAACGTTCGCCCCTCGTCAGCCGTCGCCCGTACGAGTACAGACCGAGAACGCTGGCGTCCACAAGCCACACACCCTGCTCGCGAAGGACACTAAGGACGTGCAGTTTCCAGGCGAGACGTTGCTCGAATGCCAATTCTCTTCGTCTCGGGCAACGTGGGTCAAGGTTTCGATCGAATCCAGAGGCAATCGCGCCAAAAAGGTCCCAGAACTGCCAAGTGCCAGGGTTAGGCACTGGTTTCGGTCGACACAGTTCTGATTCTCCCTAGCCGAAGCAGTACACGAGCCGACAGAAGCCGTTGGGCAATTGCGTATTCGCATTCAAGCTAGGGGGAATTGCCACCCTGACGCTCGTATCGTATGAGTTCTCTGCCACGTGACTCTCGGCGACCAGGAGGGTTCGGACTCGACTGGGACGAAAGGCACTGCGCCATTGTGCCACTTGGCTCAGATACGTTGCGGATTCCGGATCTATACTCAGCGCAGCACACCATCCCGCGCGCCAGCGATTCGTGTAACGCGGCCGAACTGCGTGCTCCTGCGTTGGTTTTTTCACCGGCGGCCTCATTCGCATATGGGCTGTGCCTGATAAATTCTGACAGGTTATCTGCCGCGACGTGCCGCTGGAATTACGAGGTGTCACGGCCCGCCCCAATGGCATTTAACGGTTGGCCGCATCGCTTGTCAACAGGGAAGAACAGGAAGAAGTCCCTGCCTGATGCGCCGTGTGCGACAGCCGACTCCGGCGTCCGATCCCCATTTGCAAGCGGCGGTTGTTCCGCGGGCAGATGCGCGTGCTGGTGACGTCCCGCAGTCCGTCCGAGCGCCGAGCGGCCTGGGAACTGGGGCTCGTCGGCGACGACGTGATCCGCGAGATCAACCTGGACGCGACGTTCGACAAGGTTTTGCAACAGGCCCTGCTGTCGGTGGACATCGTGAAGATCGGACTCGGGGCCGAGGGGACCGCCGAGGCCGAAAGCTATCTGCAGGACGCCGACCAGTTGTGGTTAGTGGCCGACTGAGCTGGTGCCAACAATCCAGCTTTCTCGTCGAACCTGTAGCCGTCGGCGAGGCTCTGGGCTAAGATTACTCCAAGGGGCCGCAGAATTCCAGCCCATCCTCGTGACGCAACTCCGTGGGAGGCAAAGACATGATTGCCAAGGCCGTAGGGACCATCGACGGCGACGTAATCCGCCTGGATCAGCCGTTGGGCCTGCCCCGTGCCAGTCGGGTCGAACTCATGATAACGCCACTGGATGTTTCTCACGGCGGATGGGACGAATTCATGGACGATCTGGAGCGGCTCTGTGATGAACAGCCGGTCGGTTCAGGTGGAAAGCGGTATACGCGGGATGAGCTTCATGAACGCCGTTGATACGAACGTCTTGCTGTACGCCGTGGACGAAGACGAACCCGCCAAGCGAAAGCGGGCTCGCGAGTTCCTTCGGCAGCTTGGGCGTACCGATGAGCCGCTGCTCATGTGGCAAGTGCTGGGGGAGTTCCTGGCCGGACTGCGGCGTTGGGAGCAGCAGCGCGGCTACGATCCGCGTCGCACGCGTCGTTACTTCGAGTTGATGACGAGCCGGATGAGGGTCGAGTACCCGAATCTGGCGGCCGCCGAGAGGTCGTTCGAATTCCGCGACCGCTACAGCCTTTCCCACTGGGACAGCCTGTTGCTGGCAGCCTGCGCGACCGCGGGTGTCGACACGCTCTACAGCGAAGATATGGACGACGGGATGACCTACGACACGGTCAAAGTGGTGAACCCGTTTGCGGGTGCCTGACACGCCTCGCCGCCGTCTGCAGGTTCACCGTCATGAGCGGTGACATTCCCTCGGCCCTCATGGACCAAGTCTACTCGCACCGGGAGTTGCTCGCTCTGCAGGGCTCGAAATACCGGATGTAATCAAACTCGGCGACTGCGGGCAGCTTCGAGTCGTCAACGGATTTTGTGCCGCCCAGTGGCGCCGCGACGCTGGTCAACCAGATATTCTGCGGGCCATGCGGAATGACGGTCGCGTCGAGCGATTGGACCAAACGCCCGTCGAAGTAGTAGTCGATCCGCTGCGGCGTGAACTCGCAGCCCCACACGTGGAACTCGGCGGCTAGGTCCGGCGTCGTGATCCGCTTGTGCCCGTAGCTGACGTGCGGCCCTGGTTTCCAGCGATGCAGGTTGACCGAGTAGGACGTGCGGTTCACCGAATCCTGCTCGCAGACGTCGATTTCCTGCACTGCCGCTGGTTCGTCTGTCGTTTTTCGCCAGTCGTGCCGCATCATCCAGAACGACGTGTGCCAGCCGGCTCCGAGTGGGCAACGGAACCGGGCCTCGTAATAACCATACTGGAAAGTCTCGCGGCTGATCACGCCGCCTGCCGTGTACTCGAACTCGCCTTGCCTTTCCTTTTTCAAGGTCAGACGCAGACAACCTTCTGCCACCGAGACATTTTCGGCACGCTGCACGCTCCAGAAACGGGTATCGATGCGATACGTCCACTTCCCCGTGTCCAACCGGTCGCCGTCGAATTCATCATGCCACGTCAGCCGGTAGCCCAAACCGATGGGCGATGTTGGCTTCAATTCATCGGCGGGCGATCCAGCCGGCCACGCAAGCAGCAGTCCCAGGACCACCGCCTGGCAGATGGATTGTCTGGTCATGGTTCTTCCCCCCTCAAGTCCTGAGCCGCGCCGAGTTGACCGTTGGCTGAGCGGCGTGCTTGCCGAAGCGACTCGCCGCGGTCCCCGCCCGACCTCCCTTCACGTGCGGACACGCCGCACCTTGCACCGTCGATCCGTTATACTGAACCCTGATGTCCAAGCGAAGTATGCTCCCCATTGCCGTGCTCGTGGTCCTGATCGGCTTCCTGGCTCGATCATGGCTGCTGAGCTTCGTTCCCACGGTAAACGCCATGGAGCGATTCTCTCCACCCGACGAAAAGCAACGCCGCGGCGCCATCGGCCCGACGACCGGACTGCCGAAGACGCTACAGCGGGCGTTTGATCCGGCCGATCAATTCGAGCCGATCCCGGCGCCGGGCCCATCCGACTGGCTGGCGAACCATGCCGAACCGGGGCAGACGTTCGAGCAGTACCGCCGCGAGCGGGTGAATCGGCCCGACAAGATACGCCGTAAGCTTTATTTGCAGCCGTTGGGCGAGTTCTCCGCTGCCACGAGCCCAAACCTGGATCAGCTGAAGCAATTTGCCGAAGCGTTCTTCACTTTGCCGGTGGAACTGCGGCCTGCCGTGGATCTTACGGGCCTGCCGATCACCCGTGACGCTTCGGAGCTGGCGACCTACTCGCAGAATGTCGGCCCCACCCTGGCCGGTCATCCGGTCACGGTGCTCGCCGCCTACGGCCGTCAGGAAGTGCTGGAGGGCCCCGAAGTGGAAGGCGTGGTCATCCTGGAGTTCCCGTCTTTTGACGAGGCCAAGGCGTGGTACGACAGCCCGGCCTACCGCGAGGTGCGCGAGCATCGGTTTCGCGGCGCCGACTACCGCGCCGTGATTGTCGAGGGCGCGTGATAGAATTGGTGACAACGCCGAGCTTGCAGCAGGAGGCGTTTACTCGACGGAGCGGTTGGAACCTAGCGCCGGCAACAGCGGACACGAGACAAGGGAAACCGACCATGGCGATGATCGCGACATCGACGATATTGGCCGTCTCGGAGTTACGGGAGCGGTGGCTGCCGCACAAGGAGCGGTTCAACAGCGCCGGTAGCGGCCACCCCACGGCGGTCCGTTTTCACCGGGCCTGTAGCTGGCTGGAGGAGGCCGAGCGGTTCCACACCGAGGACCAGACCGATCACGCCCTGATCTTCCGATGGACCGCTTTCAACGCGCTGTATGGGCAATGGGACATGGAACGGCACGAGCCGCTGGCCGATCGGCAGAGTTGGCAGGTCTTCCTGATCCGCATGCTGGAGTTGGACACGACCGGGCACATCGTCTCGCTGCTCAACGAGCACCGCGGTCTGGTCCTGGCGATCCTGGGGAATCCGTACCTGAACGACTACTTCTGGCAGGACCCCTGCTGCGATAAGGCCGGAAAGACAGGACGGGGCGGGCGTAACAAAGCGGCAGGCTGGTACGCGCAGAAGGAGTGGAACCGTATCTTGGCGGAAGTCGTCGATCGGATCTACCTGCTCCGGTGCCAATTGGTGCATGGTGCCGCCACGCTGCGCAGTGGATTGAATCGCGAGGCCGTCAAGCACTGCGCAACAATGGCGGGTTTACTGGTGCCGACATTCCTGCTGGTGTGGATCGACCACGGCGCCGACGAGGACTGGGGCATCATGTGCTATCCGCCGGTAAACCACGGGGCAGGTGACATTCGGCATCGTCGGCCGCAGTGATTCGCCAACGATCCGCAAAGGACCGGGACAAGTTCGAGCAGACGGGTGACGACAAGTACGTGGACAAGGCCCACCGGCGTGGTAAAGTGGGATGGAACGTCGGGCGGCACAACGAAGTGGCACCGCATTACCGGCGTCCGCACATGGCGTTGGTGTGGACGGGGACGGGACGAGCGGTCCCCAAGATCGTTCCCAGGCGAGGTAGCGTGGTCCATCGGGAGTTGGTGGAAAAGGTGCCAAGTGGGTTTGGGGGAAAGGAGGAGTTATGAAAGCAGGCGATTGGGTGCTCTTTAGAACTCGCAACTGGCCGAGCGATGTCCGAGCAGTCAAGTTCGAGGCCACCGGCGAGACGGCGGACGTGGAAGACGAGGAGCTCTATTCCGGGCGGGGCAGGATCGTTGGCATCGCTGGGGCCAAGTACACGGTACGTGAAGAAAAAACAGATCGCCTCGTCGAGGTGGGGCCGCATCCCGACGACCGGATCAGTCCCCTTGGTTCTGGCTACGCCACGCTCACCATCGGGTACTTGCGGGCGTTCTTGGAGCAACACAAGGAAGCGCCCGATGACATCCCCGTGACAATTCCGTTGCCGCTGAGCTTCTTCAGCGACCTGGAGGACATGCCGCCTGACCACCCCGAATACAAGGCCGTAAGTGAGTCCCAGTCCGTTGAGGCGTGTGGGATCGGCTTCGTGGGTGTCGCGGAGGACGGAGAAGTGACCGACGAGTACATTCCTCGGGGCGCACGAAAGGGCGCGAACTGGGAGTTCACTTTGGAAATCATCCCGAGCGCCGAACAGTGCTTTGACGCATGGCGAGAGCGTGAGGACGAGTGATTGCCGACGCCCCCATGAAACTGACCCCAACCCACATCCAATCCGCCCGGCGGCATCTGCGGGCCGCCGATCCGGTGATGAAGGCCGTCATCGACGCCGTAGGGCCTTACACGCTGCGATTCGAGCGCGACCGGTTCGCCATGCTGGTGCGGTCAATCATCTCCCAGCAGATTTCGACCACTGCGGCCCGAGCGATCCGCAAGCGGTTGCAGGAACTCGCCGGCCCGGAGGGACTGACAACGGCCGCCCTGGTGCTGCTCACGACCGACGAGCTGCGGTCGGTGGGGTTGTCGCCGCAGAAAGCTGCCTACGTGACCGACTTGGCGTCCAAGGTGAACGACGGTACGGTGGACCTGCGACGGATCGGCCGGCTGTCGGACGAGCAAGTCGTGCAGCGCCTCACCCAGGTCAAGGGAATCGGCCGCTGGACGGCCCAGATGTTTCTGATCTTCTCCCTGGGCCGCCCCGACGTGTTCCCGCACGAAGACTTGGGCGTGCGGACGGCGATCCGTGATCGCTACGGCCTGCCTGAGCTGCCCGACAAAGCAACCTGCCACGCCATCGCCACCCCTTGGCGGCCGTATGCCTCGGTGGCAAGCTGGTACTGTTGGCGGTCACTGGATCTGGCCCGAAATACGGAAACCGTGGCGAAGGGTTATCCGTCGTAACCGACGCGCGAACGAAGGGCAGGGTCGTTGTCGCGGGCGGCCGAGCCAATGTGACGGAGACAGGAACGCCCAAGATCGGATATGGGCCGTGATAGAAGCCGACTTGAGTCGCACTTGCCGGAGGAAGACGTGACCGACATCAAGAGCACCAAACTGCTGTGGACCAAGGGCGCGCTCTTCCTGCTGATCGGCATTGTGTCCAGCGTCCTGCTGCTATTGGAATCGCCGTCGCTCAAAGTCGGCTTGCTCTTGGCTTTGGCTGTCTGGGCATTTTGCCGTGCGTACTACTTCGCGTTCTACGTCATCGAGCACTATGCCGATCCCAGCTACCGATTCGCCGGGTTGATTTCGTTCATCGGCTATGCCCTACGGCGGCGGGCGCAGAGCTGACCGCCGGTGAATGAGCGGACCGATGCAGCGGGCCTTCGTTCAGGACCTGTGTTATGCAAATCTGGGTCGATGCCGACGCCTGTCCAGGCGAGATCAAGGAGGTGCTGTATCGCGCCGCGCAGCGGACCAGGACCAAGGTCACGCTGGTCGCCAACCAGACCATGCGTACGCCCCGGTCCGAGTTCATTGACAGCGTGCTCGTCTCTGGTGGCATGAACGTGGCCGACCGCCGCATCGTCGAACTGGTCCAAGCAGGCGGCCTCGTGGTCACGGCCGACATCCCATTGGCGGCTCAGGTGGTGGCCAAGGGCGGACAGGCCCTCGATCCTCGCGGCGAGCTGTACACGGAGGCCAACGTCGGCGAGCGTCTGGCCATGCGAAATCTCTTTGATGAGCTACGCGGGGGAGCGCAGATTACTGGCGGACCGGCCAACTTCAATGCCAAGGACCGGCAGGCGTTCGCCAATCAGCTCGATCGCCGGCTGACGGCGGCGAAGGGGCCGTGACGGGAACGGAACAGATGCAAGACCGCACGTTTCAAGACCGGCTCGCCGGGATTCTGCTGGGCACAGCCGTGGGCGACTCCGTTGGGCTGCCCGCCGAGGGCCTGTCGCCGAGCCGGCGTCAGCGTCTGCTACCCGGCCCCTGGCGTCATCGGTTTCTGGTCGGACACGGCATGATCAGCGACGATACCGAGCACACGTTGATGGTGGCCCAGTCGCTCCTCAAACAACCGAACGACGCCACGGCCTTCGGACGCAGCCTGGCATGGCGACTGCGCTGGTGGTTCCTGGGGCTGCCCGCGGGCGTTGGGCTGGCGACCGCCCGGGCCTGCCTGAAGCTCTGGCTGGGGTTCCCACCCGATCGCAGCGGCGTCTACTCCGCTGGCAACGGCCCGGCCATGCGAAGTGCGCTGCTCGGTGCCTACTTCTTCGACGACCAAGACAATATCGAACGCTTCGTCGCCGCCTCGACCAGGCTGACCCACACTGACCCGCGTGCCCTGACGGGAGCGACGGCCGTCGCCCGGCTGGCTGCCTGGGCCGTGCAGCATGCCCCAGCGGAACCGCCGAGTGCTGAGTTCGTGGGAGACCTGCTGGCGAAGTTGGCCCCGGCGGATCGGGAGTGGAGCGAACTGGTAGGCAAGATGTTGGCGGCCCGGGCACGCAAGGACGCGGTCACCGCGTTCGCGTCTTCTCTGGGGTTGGGCGGCGGAGTGACCGGCTACGTCTACCATACGGTCCCGGTGGCTGTGTACGCCTGGCTGCGGCACTACGGCGACTTTCGCGCCACCCTGGAAGCCGCGTTGGACTGCGGGGGCGACACCGACACGGTGGGGGCCATCGTCGGGGCGCTGGCCGGCGGGACGGTCGGGGCCGGCGGCATCCCCGCGGACTGGACCACCGGGATCATCGACTGGCCGCGGTCATTCGGGCTGCTGTGGAAAGTGGCGTCCCGGCTGGGCCAGCAGAAACGGGACGGCCACCCCTTGGGGCCGGTGCGATACATCTGGCCAGCCGTGCTGCCGCGCAACTTGCTGTTCCTGCCCGTGGTGCTACTGCACGGATTCCGCCGCCTCGCGCCGCCGTATTGAGCAACCTGGTATCGCCTTTGGGGCGTGTTCCATCGGTCTCGCCTTGGCTGACTTGGCTTCACTAGGCTACCCCTGGCCTGGGCAGCGATTAGAATGTCCGGTGCTCGAATGATGTCGGGTGCTCGAATGAGGATGCCGTCCCTGCCTAACGAGGTTACCAATCGTCGAAAATGGGCCCCCGCAGCCGCGCCTCAGCGGAAGTATGGCACAGCGGGTTCCGCGTTGACCTTCTCCCGGAGCATTTTGAACTGCGGTTCGCTGAGATGACTGTACGCGAACAAGCAGTAGCCACGGATTCCCATGCGGCGGACCAGTTCGATCTGCTGCATCACGAGTTCCGGGGGCCGTGAACTGACCGCGCCACCTGCCCGCATGTACAGAGACAGGCCGGTCACGAGTTGATCGTCATTGGCCAGGGCTGCCAGGAACTGCCGCTCGTTGGCCCGAACTTGGAGGGCCTGCATTTGATAATCCATCGGGAGGATGAGGTCCGTCCAGCCCGCCTGTGCCCATTCGGCCGGATCTTGTCCCTGACTGGCTCCGCCGCTCAGGTTCGCAAACACCGCAGCCGACATCTTTCAGCGTCGCGACATCTTGCGCGCGGGCAGAAAGACACGTCACAGCCAGCAGGATGGCCGGCAGAATGGTGGCTGTTCGCATTTCGCTTCTCCCAGATCGCGGGCGGTGTGTTCCCCGCGACACGCCGACATTGTACACTCGGCCGCAGGCCGGGAACACCGAACCCATCGTTCGCGGCCCCCTATCCCGCAGAGGCCTCACCGAGCGGACGGACGCAGAGTGACTCCAGCATGAGATTCGCCGTGAGGGCGACTCACGAGTCCGGAACCGCACCAGGAGAACCACGATGAACGCTCATTTCATATCGCGCAGGCGGGCTCTGCTCCTGGCAGCCCTGGCCTGCCTCGTCATGCTGTCGGCCGGGCCGCTGCAAGGTCAGGAGCCCAAGACCGTCAGCTACCACGGTATCCGACCGACCGATCCGGGTGGACGACAGGGCCTGCGGAATCCCGAGCGGGGTTGGCGGATCGAGACGGTCATCGCCGAGCCGCACCAGGAGGTGTTCATCGGCCCAGCCGCCCACCTGAAAGGAATGGTCCCGCCGGTCTACCAGGACGATTGGTGGCTGCTGGACGCCAAGCGGTACGAGCCCTTCGGCCTGACGTTAGTCCAGGCATACTGCTACCTCAGCGAGTATCCCGACACGCCGATCCCGGCCGAGAAGCTCGCTCTGCTCCAGCGAAGCCTTGACGAGTTCCGCCGCCACGGGCTCAAGGCGCTCTTGCGGTTCGCCTACGAAAAAAGACATGAACGTCAAGTACGGCCCCAAACCGGAGTGGGTTCTCAAGCACATCGAGCAGCTCCAGCCAATTCTCCAGAAAAACGCAGATGTCATCTACGTGCTTCAGGCGGGGTTCATCGGGGCCTGGGGCGAGTGGCACAGCGCCACCCACATCCCGCAGGACGATTACGGCTCACGGGCGGCGGTGGTCAAGCGGCTCCTGGAGGCCCTGCCCGAGGATCGGATGCTGCAAGTCCCGGTTCCGAAGTACAAGCGGCTGGCTTTGAGCCAGCCGATCCTCAGCGCGTTTCAGGAGGTCAACCAGAAGACGGCCTTCGGGAAGACACCTGCCGCCCGGATCGGTTTTCACAATGATGGCTTCCTGGCCGGCCCGAGCCACGGCGGCACTTGGCCCGAAGCGCCGCAGTTCGGCAATCCGGGAAATCCGGAGTACGAGTAAGTGAGGCGACAAGGGCAAGTACCCCAAGGTGGTAAAACGTGTCGGCAAGAGTCCGCCGCAGTACGCGGGTGAGGAGTAGACGAATGGCCCCGTGTCCCACGACTGCGGTAATCCGATTGGGTCCGAGCGGCCCCGATGTCGAGGCCGGCGGCAGGAGAGCGGGTTGACAATGCATATATCTGAGCAACAACGACGGCACCACCTTCGTGGTCCAAGCCGGTAAGGAGTTCACGCTTCTGGCCACCAACGAACTGGGCGAGCGAATCACGGCTTCGCCGGCCGTTTCCGGGAATGACCTGTTCTATCGGACCGACTGGCACCTGTATTGTATTGGCCAGATGACGAACGAACCGTGAACATCGCCGAGAACCAGGGACGCGGTCATGCGATTGATCATGCGAAGACTAGCTTGCGCAGCCGCAGGTCCCACTTTAGTCGACGCTGGTTTTCGGGAGCACCTCAACGGTTCGTTCTCCCCGGCCGCCGCGACCGGCGGCATCCCAGACGATCAACGTCACGCGGTGCTTGCCGGGCTTCTCAAAGGTGTGCTTCGGGGCGGGCGTTACCTCCGGGATGCCATCCCCGAAGTCCCAGAGCCGCTCGCCGATTTCGCACTTTGCGGCTTGGGAAACACACTGGAACGAGGCCGGTTCCCCCGCGTGGATCGTTTCCGGGAGGCGGAACTCCGCGACCGGGGCTGCGGCCTGGAAGGACTTGGCATCCGGCTGCTGGTCGCTCCCGTTCCCGTCCACCGTGCAATCCCTGAACTCCAAGGACTTGTACTGGGATGGCCGGGTGACGGCGGCCAGGGCGTTGTTGGTGATCGTGCAGCGGAGAAACCACAGGCGATCCACACCTGGCCGTTCAAGTGCCACCGTCCAGCCACGATCGTCACCTGGGTCTGCGCGCGGTAGGACGACCTGCCACCCTGCTTCGGTTCAGCCGGTGTCGGCTGGCCGGAGGACTTCGGCCTGTCCGTTGTCTGCCTCAGCTCGTCGGTAAGCCGCTGGTCCAGAAACGCCCTCTCTTCGTCGTCCAATTGCTCGAACAGTCGCCGGTCGCGGAGATCGAAAGACCGACGCGGCTGTCCGTCCGGCCGCTCCCGCTGGTCCCCATTGTGGAAGCACCATCCGGCTGCCCCACCCGCGAGGGCTTGCTGCAGATCGACCGCAAAGTCCTCGGCGGATGGCTCCCAACGGGCCGAGAACCCGCGGCGGAACGGCTCCTGGTAATGCACGGGCACGGCCCGGCCTATTTCCTGCATCCACGCCCGTAGCTCGCGCGTCTTCGCGGCCGTCTGTTGCGGCGAGCCGGCGTGCCTCGGCCGGTGCGGGCTCAGGAAATCCACCTCCACCGTTCGCAGGTACTCGCCCAGTTCTTCGCGCGAGATGTCGCCGGCATGGGAGGCGGTGACCAGCCGCCGGGGGTCGAGTTGCCGGACCGCTGCGCGAAGCGTGCGGAGAGCAGCAAAGTCCGTGTAACGCTGGTCACGGATGTTCCGCTCGTTGGACAGGTCAAGATACCAGTTGGCCCGCGGCTTCAAAGCCGTCACGATCGATTCCACGGCGCGCCGGTGAGCGGTCAGCGTGGGGAGTCGCGGCGGGCCGGTCACGCCGTTGCCACGCGAGAGGGTCACATCGACGATCATCCCGCGGCGGTCGCACTCCTCCACCAGTCGCAGGAGCCGGTCCAAGAACGGCTTCCGCGCATGACCCTCCGCATCCACGGCGGAGACCTCGTTGTCGAAGGCGCCCCAGGTCGCCCAGACGCGAATCCAGTTGAACCCCCGGCGCCGCATTTCGTCGAGGTCTTGACGGATCGTTTCCTCCGAGGCCCCCAGCGCGCCGTAATAGCTGACGCCGAGCAGAAATGTCGGCCGGTCGTTGAGCGTGAATCCGGTCCCCTTGATGCCCAGCCAGGTGCGTCCCTCCCGCTGGTCCGCAGGAACCGGCTGCGGAACAAGCACCAGCAGAGCTACTGCAAACGCCGGGAAGGCGAACGGCCTCGCTTCTCGGCAACGGGGGTTTTTCATCGGATGGCCCTCACTGCAGATCTTCGACCCCGGTCACCCGCGGTTTCGGCAGGAAACCGCGGTGGTACAGCCTCGTCATTGAGGCGACGTTTCCATCGGTGCGGCAACGGCCAAGCCTTGCGCCGCATTCCATATCGCTTCCACCGTGGATGCCGTTGGCACGGTCAAACGCGGTGCCTCACTTGGTAGTGCCTCTGCCGGCAGAATCTCGATGCCGGCGGCGAGCACAACTTCTGGCAGTACTTTGAAGTCGAAAGACCGGCTCGGCCCCTGATAGCAGACCGCATCGACGAAAACGCGATCGAGATCCTCGCCGGCCTGCCAGACAACCGCCTGTCCCGCAAAGCGGCCGGGAAGGGCGTGTACGACTGCCCGATACTGCCCGGCACGGAGTCCCCATCGGTCCTGGTCCATCTGGTCCAGCTTGACGCCTCTGCCGACCAGTTCAACCTGCAATCGGGCGTCCGAGGCGGAGAACAAACCATCGGCAGGACAATCCAGCGTAGGATGCCAGTCGCCTCGGTTGCGAAGCGGATATACGACCGCCAGCGACTTGCCGCCCGACTGGGCCGTGGCAACGCCCATCGACGCGAAATCCCGGCCATCGTGGAGGAACCGCAGACGCAGGACGACGGCGGGATCGGTATCCGTCTTCCAGTAGCCAATGAGCGGTCGGCACTGCGTCCAGAACGTGCCTCGGTTGATGCTTCCCAAGCAGGCATCCGCCGTCAGCCATGTGGTCCCGATGGTCGAATCCTGAGGTGTCTCGCCCCGAATAAACGTCCGCCGCAACTCGCACGGCTCGGAGGGCAAACTTTGGAAGCGAGCCCGAAGTTCGTCCGGACACGGCAGACGCCAAGGCACCGGCAGGTCGGCGGCTCGGCTCATGTCGGCCTTCGGGTGTACCGGAATCTGCGTGAGAGTCTGCTCCGTCAAGTAAGTCGCCGTCCGCGGAAATAGGTAGTCGGAGTAGGATCGCGCATGGGGACCGGCCCATTGCCCAGTGCCCGGATGGTAGCTGTCGGCAATGGTCCGCCAGGCTACACGGCGAAGCGACTCGGCCGCTTGGCGCGTCGCCTCGTCACGGACCAGGTGCATGGTTCGTTCGCACTCCGCAAGTGCGACCATGGTGTACGTGGGACTGTTGTACTCGTTGAATCCGCCGTGGTGTCCCGCATGCACCGCGACCTGCTGCAGCCGTTGCCGGCCGTACTTCAGGAGCTCCGCATCGCCCAAGATTTCGCCAGCCGCAGCGCACACTCCGCCGCCCATGATGGCGATGTTCGTGTATCCCGGCCCGACGTTGCGCTTCTTGATGGCCAAGGCCGCATGGCGAAGGCTGGTCCGTATCTCCTGCGTCAACTCGTCGGACAGGGATTGGCCGTGGTCGGCCAGCATGACCGCCAGACGTGCGCCGCAGAAATCGGCCCAGTTCCAATCGGGCGGCGACATCTTCTCCAGGGGCTCTTCCAGGAGCCAGGGCCAGATGCCGTAGGTACGGCTTGCGGGGTCCGCATCTTGAAGGCCAATTACCCTGTCGATGATCTTCTCGGCCCGCTGCCTATCGCCGGGCGAGTTACGCTGCAACAGCCCCAACGCGTAATCCAACGAGGGCAGCACGGGGCGAACCCAGGTGCCGGAGGCAACCGTCGTGTGGTAACCCGGACTGTGGAATTCCTGTCCCAGCATCTGATGCTCGTCGCTGTAGCGACCAGCGCATTCGTCCAGGAATACGTTCAACGGATCGGCTGCCTGAGTGATGGCGCACAGCGCTAACAACCCGACCCACGACAGCAGACGCAATAAGTACCGCATCAGACAATTCCCCTTTCGCGACAGCTCGTCTTCGATCCGTCCGCAGTCACCATCATAGCCCTCACCGGCGCGGCACGATAGAATCACGCGGAGTGATCGGCGTTTTCCAGTGGGCAAGAGAGAGGGGATAGGCGATGACATCGATTTCCGCGTGCCGCAACTTGGTCGTTGGGTGGGCGGTTATTTGCGTTTGTGCCGTTCAGTTTCTCCTGGCGCCTGGGCGTCGGAGAGTGCCCCGTTGGTTCTGGAAGTGAGTGCGGGACCCTACGATCGGGAGAATACACCCGTCGTCTTCACGCTTCCGGAGCCACTGGCGCAACGCGGGACCGTGCGTTTGATCCTGCTGGACGACGGCCGCGAGGTTTCCTCGCAGCGGATACCGGGTGAGAAGCCGGCTGTTGCCTGGATTCTGGCCGGAAGACTTGCCGCAGGGGGAACACAACGGTATCAGCTAACCGCGGGCGACGTGCCGTCAAACATCCCGCCTGGGGTTTCTTGCCGCGATGAAGGTGCCCGGCTAGTGATCCAGGCTGGCAGCCATCCCGTGCTGGCCTACAACCACACCGAGTTCCCGAACTGAAGGGCGGACGCTTGGCTCGCGCCGCCGTGGGATGTCGTCCTGTGGCTTCAGTTCGCGACCCGTCTTGCCGTTCTGCCTGCGCTGGCTGTCGCGGCGGTACTGGCTTTGTGCGGTCGCGGGACTCGTCGGGGGACCGCTGGCGTTCTACGCCGGAGAGCGACTTGGTGCCGTTACCTTCCTGCCGCCTCGCCTTCCCCACTACGCCGCCCTGGCTGTCGTCTGGTCGGTCGCGTTCCCAACTCTTGTGTGGGTTTCCGATCGCCTGATCGTAATCCCCGGAGTCGGAGACCGTTACCACTGGTGGTCGTGAAGCCGATTTGGCGTGACCTGACCCTAAATGGCGTGCCTGTCCATCACTTGCCGCTGGCCGGCTGGTAACCAACGATGGGAGCATCCGGCAGCTTGCCCATGCCCAGTCCCTGATGAATCGCGTCCATCCAGGAATACGGCACCATGACGAAGGGAATCGCAAGCAGCCCAGCAGTGCCGACGATGCGGAGCAGGACTTGCAGCAGTCGGTCTTGCTTGGTCATTCCGATGGCCCCTTGCACGGTCACGTTCTGTTTTCGCGGACGTTCTGCGTCTTGCCGTGATCGAATCCCTGTTCGCGTTCCAACCGAATCATGGCTGCTGGACGGAAGTTGATGATCCAAGCCCGGCGATGACCCGCGGTGGAATTGCCGCGACTGTAATTTACCACGCCGCCGTTATGGAACGTGCAAGATCCTGGCTTGAGCGGGACACAGACGCCCTCGGCTTCGCATCCGTCGCATTCCAGAGCGCCGCTCTTGCCGTGCCAACGATGGTTCCGCAACGGAAGTCGATGGGAACCAGGAGCGAACCACATACAGCCGTTGTCCACGGTGGCCTCGTCCAAGGCAATCCAACTGGCGACTTTCGTCCACGAGTCAGCCCCCAATTGCAGCCGATCGGGTATGGCTGGACACAGCACCTCGTGTCCCAGGGCAACGAGTCGGTCCACGGGCCACCTGTCTCGCCTGTGCCGCACGTGGTCGATGGCAACCTGCCGAAGATCGTCGAAAGTGGTTACGGGGCATGCGTTCATGTGATGGCCTTCCAGCCCGCTCCCGAACAAGGACGATGAATCCGACCCCCGCATTCTAATGTCCGGTTGGGGCCAAACAACTGGGCGCAAGTTCGGCGCAAGTTCGGCCAGCTTCTCGATTGGTCGACGTTCGACGGTCAATCGCCGTGGAGGCTCGGCCGCCGCGATCGGCCGCCCGGTTGCAGCGCCCCGGTGCCGGGGCTACCCTGATCCAGAGACAGCGGAATTGGCACATGCGATTGACATCCCAGGGAACACGGCCATGTTGTCGCCCAAATTTGACGAGGCCCTCCAGTACGCCACGCTGATCCACGCAGGCCAGACGCGGAAAGGGACGGGCGTCCCGTACCTCTCGCACCTGCTGGGCGTGGCCAGCATCGCGAGTTTCTCGAAACCGCGTTCACCGTTGGGCACATCGCCGTCCGCATCGACACTTGCGAGCCCGCCGACGACGCGGCGGTGGTCAAACAACGCATGGTGCAGAGCAGTTTCGATGTACTCGGTTTGCGAGAAAATGGCCGGGTGACGGGATACGTTGTGCGCGAGGAACTGGCCGAAGGTGAGTGCGATCGGTTACGACGATCCGCTGCTCGCGTACTGCGCAGCAGTTCAGTCGAGGCCCGGGGCTGACAAGAAGCTGCCTGGATGCCAGTAGCTAGCACCGGCAAAAAAAGAAAAAAAGGCCTGCGGAATCCCATGTTGTGTACCCACGAACATCCAATATCCGTTATCATGCTGGTTAGGTATGGCAATTCGTTCTAGGAGTTGAGCAAGATGAGGCGTCATTTGGCGTACGTGATGGCCGTAGCGGCAGCGCTTTCGGCGACCATGGGATGGGCGATTCTGCGCGACGCCAGTACCGGTGCGGACCTGACGCTGGCCGCGCGGGCGTTCCTGGACACGCTGTCCGCCGATCAAAAGGCGACTGTCGTGTTGCCGGCCGACTCGCCGCTGCGCTTCGATTGGCACTTCATCCCCAAGGACCAGCGCAAGGGCCTGCAGATCAAGCACATGGATGCCGCGCAGCGGAAAGCGGCGCTGGCCTTGTTGCGAAGCGCGCTCAGCCAGACGGGGTACGACAAAGCCACGAAGATCATGTCATTGGAGGGCATTCTGCGGGAATTGCAGAAAGGGCAGAGCAGCGGCCCCATCCGCGACCCGGAGCGATACTACTACACGATCTTCGGCGAACCGGGCGAGACGGGCCGCTGGGCGCTGAGCATCGAAGGCCACCACCTGTCGCTGAATTTTGCGGTCGATCAGGGGAACGTGATCGCTTCGACGCCGACGTTCTTTGCCGCCAATCCCACCGTGGTTCGCGCGGGCATGTCCGGCGGTGTGGCCGTGGGAACTCGCGTCCTGGCCGATGAAGAACTGTTGGCGTTTCAGTTGCTGGAATCGCTCAGCCCGGAGCAGCGCAAGACGGCGATCTTGGCCGACAAGGCGCCGTCGGACATCCGCGCGGCGGGCAAGCCGCAGTCGCCCGAATACGCAACGGAAGGCGCGGCGTTTGGGGGATTGAGCGGGCCGCAACAGAATTTGCTTCGCGAGTTGATCGGCGTCTACGCCCGCAATCTGCCCGCGGATCTGGCGGCGGCTCGCCTGCAGGCGATCGATGCGGCTCGTTACGACCGGGTCTACTTTGCCTGGGCCGGAGCAGATCGGCCCGGCATCGGCCACTATTACCGCATCCAAGGCCCGACGTTCTTGATCGAGTTCGTCAACACCCAGCCCGACTCTGCCGGCAATCCGGCCAGCCATATCCACAGCGTGTGGCGCGATCCCACAGGCGATTTCGCCATCCCCGCCAAACGCGTCGGGGCGTAACGCGCATGGGGCGCTCGGCGCAGTCCTACAAGTCGGCTCGCATAATACCAGCCGAAAAGAAAGCATCGTTTACGGAACGCTGCACTGCCAACGGTCGAAATCCGCGTAGTCAGCGGGAGTTTCTCGAACAGGAGGCAATGAAGTCAAGCAACTTCAAAACGCGCGAGCGAGGGTGGTAACCACTTCCCGCGTTTGCGTCTCTTGGAGTTGCGCGCGCTTCTCAACGGCGAAGCGGTTCCACCCTCTAGCCAGGGGCAGCGGCGGTGACGCCGCGCCACCCTGGGTGACGGTCCCGCGAAACGTGTTGTCCGCAGCGGGTACCTGCCCGTAGGATTCGTGGTTGGGTTCCAAGGCGAGCTGTCAGCGTATACGTGGGATAGGCTTCCAGCCTGTCAGCATTGCCCCGTTACAAGTGACTGTTCTGCGCCGTTTTCCTTTTCGACAGGCTGGAAGCCTATCCCACGATTAAACAGCCCACATGCCTTACGGTTCGCCGGACCCGACGTCCAGCTTGGCCCACTTCTTGCCGGCAAGCTTTTTGAGACCGTCGGCCGTCACTTGTCCGTTTTCCTTAAACGTCAGCGACTGCAGTCCAGACATGGCCAGCAGTTTTTCCACCGCCGCGTCGGTAACGTCCGTCGTGCGGATGGACAACTCTTTGAGGTTCGGCAAGCCGGCGATCACTTCGACCGTGGCATCGGTCATCTGCGGCACGGTCCAGATGTCGAGCACCTCCAGCGACTTGAGGGAGGCCAGATTCTGGAGCCCGTTGTCGCTGATCGACGCCAGTTCGTGCAGATAGAGCCGTTTCAATTCAGGCAGATCGGTGAATACTTCCATGGCCTGATCGTCGACGGCGGGCAGATCACGCAACGTCAGACGGGTCAGTTTCATACCTTTTAGGGCCAGTACGCCGTCCGAAGTGAAGCCCTGGCAGCGGAAGATCTCCAGCTGAGTCAACTTGTCAAGTTTGGCGATGTGTTGTCCCGCTTGGCCGGTGACCGCAAAATCCTGCATCAGCAGCGAGTCGAGCGCCTTGCTGCCAGCCAGATACTCCATGCCGAAATCGCTGACCGCCGTGCTGCGGTGTTTCAGCGACGTGAGTTTCGGCAAGGCCGCAATCACTTCCATATCGCCCGCTTCCATGTTGCCGCGGAGGTCCAGGAATCGCAGGTTCTGCAATTTCGACAAGTGGCTTGTCCCCACTTCGTTAAAGCGATTCTGAACCAGCGTCAACCTCTGGAGGTCCGTGATCCCACAAATCACTTTCAGGACGCTATTCGTCAGATTCGTGTTCGAAGACAGGTCAAGATCGATGAGCTTTGGAAACGACTTGGCGATCAGTTCCACCGTCGGGTCGTTGATGACGGAGTTCGTCAGCGCCAACGTCGTCAGGTTGTTCAGGCCTGCCAGGTGCGCGGCCATCTCGTCGTTGAGTGCCCGGAAGTTGTAGATCTGGAGCTTTTCCAGATCGGTCAGTTTCCCAAACAGGGCAATGTTCTCGGCAGACAACACGGATCCGTCTTGAATGACGGTTTCCGTCAGTACGCCGCTGGGCAACAACGTGTACTTGGCGTTCGCACCGAATCCGTCGAGCAGCGTTTTCGCGGCATCCACGTCCGCCGCACTGGCGGTCGCGGCCCGTGCGGGGGGGGCCGTTTGCGTGGTCTCGCCGACACCACTGTTTTGGCTTTGGCCCGCATTCCCACCGTCACCTCGCGGTGCCGGGCAACCGGTCAGACCGACCGTGCAGAGAATCGAAACCACTAGCGCCCGATGCCCCCACAGCGAACCGTTCATCGTGATTCCTCAAGGCGGCATGGCTGCCGCAAGCAGAGTAATTTTTGTTTGGCCGGAGTTCACGCTTCAGCGTGTCTTCTGCGGCGGGATGGCCCGCCCGGACACGCTAAAGCGTGAACTCCAACAAATCCGCTGGATGGAAAGCCCATCCAGCGGGAGAATGGAGTCCCAACCATCTTGGGTCGCAACTCGACAGCCGCTCAATCCAGCCGGTAACCTTCCGGATACTTCGGCTTGATCAAGTCGGCCACGCCGGGCGTCTTGAGCGAGGCGAGGTTCGTGACTTTGAGGTTCTTCGCATCCCACTCGACTTTCTCGCCCCAATCGCCCATCTCACCGTCCGCGCCACCCTTGGCGGCAGCCCACACGGCCAAATTGCCCAACAGGATCGTCTCGGTCAGCGGGCCGGCCCGATCGACGAAGTTCGAATGGCAGATCTTGGGCTTGCCGGCGGCCAGCGCCCGGAACAACTCGTACATGTTGTTCAGGTCGTTGTTGCCCTTGTTCTCGGCCTTTTCGTATTCGACCGTGACCTTCTCGACGCCCTTCAAGTCGTAACGTCCGCAGTAATCGTCGCTGCTGTAGAAGGCGCCCTTCTCGCCGACGACCAGCACGCCGCTGTTGGACACTTTGTCGATGCCCCACTTGCTAAACACCTCTTGCGGCGGCTTGTTGCCCAAGCGGTCGTACCACCAGAACGGAATCGCGGGCCGCTCGGACGTTTCCGGGAACTCGAACTTGATGACCGAGCTGGCCGGAAAGCTGTCGTAGTCGTGGCCGCTGGTCTTGGCGACGACCGAGATCGGGTCCCGCAGTCCGCACGAAGCAAACGGAACGGTCAGCTGGTGGCAGGCCATGTCGCCCAAGGCGCCGGCGCCGAAATCCCACCAGCCACGCCACTGGAAGCTGTGATACAGACCGGGCCAGAATTCCCGCGACGGAGCGACGCCGAGCCAGCTGGTCCAGTCGAGCCGTTCCAGCGAGCGTTCGATTTCCTGCTTCTTCTTTTCGATGATCTGGTCAGCTCCCTCGGGATTCTCTTTCTTGGCCGCTGCGGCGAATTTCTCCATCGTCATGCGGCGTCCGGGTCCTTGCGCCCAGATCGGGCGATTCGACCAGGCGTAGACTTCCTTCAACGTGCCGAGCACGCCCGAGCGGAGCTGCGCGATCGCTTCGCGCGAGGAATCCAGGGCCGTTCCCTGATTGCCCATCTGCGTACACACGCCCGTTTCCTGGGCCACCTTGGCCAGCAGGCGAGCTTCGTAGATCGTCCGCGTCAGCGGCTTCTGGGTATAGCAACTGATGCCCAGCCGCATGGCGGCGAGCGTGGCGGGGGCATGCATGTGATCCGGCGTGCTGATGGTCGCGATCTGAATGTTCTTGCCGTGCTTGGCCAACAACTCGCGATAGTCGGTGAACTTCTCGGCATCCTTGAACTTGTCGGCTTTCCCCTTATTCTCGAGCGTGTTCCGGTCGCAATCGCAGATGGCGATGACATTGCCGAACTCGGCAGCGTTGTTGGAATCGCTTCCGCCCTTGCCGCCGACGCCGATGCAAGCAACGTTGGGCCGTTCGTTCACGGATCGGCTCAGGGCCTGCCGCGTTCCGCCGGCTACCCAAACGCCGACGCCTGCAACCGTCGTGGTCTGCAAGAAACTCCGACGTGTGATTCGTGCCATAGGTGGGATCTCCTCAAAGTGGTTTGATGAAATGAACAGGCCCTTAAGATACCAAATAGTCCGGTTCGTTCAATCGTGAGGTCACCTTGGTCCGAACCGATCTTCATCTGCCGCGTCGTTGCTCTCTCCCTCAGAAATGGCATTATCCTGCCCGTGAATTCGAGGCGGTTGAACGCGTCGAGCCGATGTCAAAAAACACCAATCGGTCCAGAATAAGCGCGCGACATGGTCGCAATGCCTTATTTCGTAAACAGTTGCGGCTCGCCGTGACAGCCTGGTTGTCCGTTAAAAGGGCGGGCCGCCCCTTTTCGGCGGTCGCCCGGCGCGTCTAGGATCTGGCGCATGTCACCCGACCTGAACCCGGCTCAAAAAAAAGCGGTCAATACGATGTCCGGGCCCCTGCTCGTTCTCGCAGGCGCCGGCAGCGGCAAGACCCGCGTGGTGACGTTTCGAATCGCCAAGCTGATCAAGCACGGGATTCGCCCCAGCCGCATCCTAGCCGTGACCTTTACGAACAAAGCCGCCGACGAAATGCAGGAACGGATCGGCAGCTTGATTGGCAAACGGCTCAAAGAACGGCCCTTCGTTTCGACCTTTCATTCGCACTGCGTGAAGATTCTGCGGCGACACATCCGCCGCCTGGGATATCCCGAAAAGTTCGCCATCTGCGACCGCGGCGACCAGGAGAGCATCGCCCGCAGTGTGCTCCGCGAAATCCACGTGCCCAACGAGTCGTTGCGGCCCGGCGATCTGCTGTACCAGATCAGCAGCTGGAAATCCCGCTCGATCCTGCCCGCCGATGCGGCCCGCATCGCGCAGACGGACAAGGAGCACTTGGCTTCGCTGGGTTACCGGCGTTACCAGCGGACGCTGAAGAACACCGGCGCGGTTGACTTCGACGATCTGCTGCTGTGTACCGAAGAGTTGTTGGGGGAACACCAAGACGTTCTGGAGGAAGAAGCGGGACGGTTCGACCATATCCTGGTCGACGAGTACCAGGACACCAACGGCAGCCAGTACCGGATCGTTAAGGCGTTGGCGTCCGGTCATCGCAACCTGTGCGTGGTGGGCGACGACGATCAATCGATTTACGGTTGGCGCGGCGCGGAGGTTGAGCACATTCTGCGGTTCGCCGAGGACTGGCCCGAGGCGACGGTGGTGCGGTTGGAAGACAACTATCGCTCGACGGCCGAGATTCTGGAACTTGCCAACCGGCTGATCGCCTTCAATCGCACGCGGCACAAGAAGGTGTTGCGGGCTTCGCGCAGCGGCGGCCCCAAACCGTTGATCCGGCAACATGCGGACGAGAACGCGGAAGCGCAGGAAGTGGTCGCCGAGATTCGCCGGCTGATCGAACACGAGCACTGGGAGCCCCGCGATTTTGCCATCCTGTTCCGCACCAACGAACAGCCGCGGGTCTTCGAGACCGAACTGCGAAAGACCAAATTGCCTTACGTCCTGTTGGGCGGGACGTCGTTTTTCGACCGCAAGGAGGTCCGCGACATCGCGGCGTACCTCAAGATGCTAAACCATCCGCAGGACGAAACGTCGCTGCTGCGGATCATCAACACGCCGCCCCGGGGGATCGGTCCGAAGGCCGTCGAATCGTTGATGCAGCAAGCCGTCGAGTCGGGCAAGCCGGTGTGGAATGTCATGCATTCATGTGCCGGCCTGCCCGATAACACGCACGCGGCAATCCAGCGATTCGTGGCTTTGGTCGAGGGTTTTCGCCACCGCTTCGAGCGCGATCCGCTCGTCGCCACGCTGCGCGACCTGATTTCCGAAATCGGCTATGAAGCCGAACTCCATCGGCTGTACAACGACGCCAACGAGTTTCAATCGCGCTGGGACGCGGTCCAGGAAGTACACAACGCACTGGCCGGTTATCAAGCCAGGGCCAAGACGCCATCCTTGTCCGGTTTCCTGGACGAACTCGTGCTGGGCGACCGCGACATGGACAATGACAAGGAAAAGCAGTTACAGCGGAACGCCGTGGTGCTGATGACGCTGCACAGCGCCAAGGGCCTGGAATTCCCCCAGGTGTACATGGTGGGCTTGGAAGAGGGCATCCTGCCCCATCACCGCAGCCTGGCCGACGACGAAGCCGGCGTCGAGGAAGAACGGCGGCTGTGCTATGTCGGCGTGACTCGGGCCCGCGAACGGCTGACGCTGTCCCTGCCGTTGACCCGCATGAAATGGGGCAAGCCCCGCGACACGATCCCCAGCCGCTTCCTGTACGAAATGACCGGCCGGGAGGAAAGCCCGCAAGCCATCGCGAAACGCCAGCAAGCGATCCGCGAAGCCTCTGCGGGCCGGAGGAGGAAAACCTCGGGACGAAAATGATGTCTGCGAGATTTCCGGGGGTGAGTTTGGGCTGACCAACTCGTTGGAGTCCAGGCTTTAGCCTGTTCTTAGGAATTTGGTGCGAATGGAAGAGGAGAAGAACCATGCCGAATGCATTGGCGCTACCCACAACCGATGACCTCCAGAAGCTGCCGCTCGGGGCCATCGTGACCTACGCGGCGCGGTGTGCAAGACGGGTGCAACCGCTGTACGACTGCCCCGCGGACACGCCGGAGTTGGAAAGACACAAAGCGGATGTCGAATGGGCGATTTCGCTGGCCGAGACTTTCTGTCTCAGCCACGAGGTCAGCGCCGCCGCGTACGCCGCAGCCTACGCCGCCCGCGACGCCACCGCTGCCGTCGAAGCCCAAGACGCGGCCCGAGCCGCTTCGGCTGCCGCTCGAGCCGCCGCGTACGCTTTCGACATCCCCAAGAGTGCCGTTTACGACCACTCCGTCTACGCCAGCCGAGTCGCCGTGGAGGCCGCCGACGCGGCCCAAGCTGCCGCCCGAGCCGCTGGCCACGCCGCCGACGGTACCGGAGCCGCCCAAGCCGCCGCCCGAGCGGACTTCGACCGTCTGTTGACACTGAACCCGGGAACCTATCCCAAACTGGGCGACCCCATCGACCCGACAGAGAACGGTCCGCTTGGTATGCTTTGGCCAGAGGGACCGCCGAAGTGGTTCGCCGCTTGCCATTAGGCGGCGACAGGGATGGGAACGAAGATACTCGGTACAGATGGTTGGGCCGGGTCGTCCGAGTGGGCTTTGGTACGCGCAAATACAATCGGCTTGCCTGCGCTGCCGTAACGGTCCAGAAGTTCCAAGTTGTACGAGCGGATCTCCGGATCGTCGTCGGGTAGAATCACCAACTCGAATTGGTCCGGCAGCGAGCAGAACACGTGTGGGTTTTCCAGCAAGAATCGCATAATCGTGCCGGTCAACTTCAAATTACGTTCCACCACATCCGCGGGACCTTCTACTGCCGGCGTAGCCATTTTTCGTACCTCTTTCGATGCGAGCCCCAATTGTCCGTCAAGTCCTGGAGGGCGAGCGTCAGAGCTTCGTTGTGGTCTCGAGTGGTCATTTCAGTCTTGACGGCGGGCTCATAGGGATGCAGCCGGTCACAGTGAGCAAAGCCGTGCGCCGTGTCATATCGGACGACGGGGACCCAATCGTCGTCTCCGAATCGGCATTCCAACTGAACGGTAAATCCGACGACTCGCCCCCGTTCTAATTCAAACCTTACGCGCAAAGCGTTGTTGTCAGCCAGGTAACGGTGGAATTCCACAAGTCGCATGATCTCATTCTATCCGCGAGCCTTACGCGCCGTCAAATCCTCACTTCCTGACCCCATCAGCATGATTCTCGCTGAGCGTTCCTCCGACATCAATTCCTCCGTCGCCGGTGGCTCTGCTCAGCCACCGTCAGGTGCCCCCAGTCCAACGCTTCGTCCTGGCGGTAGTCTTTGCCCAGCGTTACGGCGGTCACCGCTTTGGCCAACTCGTACCCCAGGTAGAACGCATGCGACGGGTCGACGTTCTTCGGCTGCGTCGCCATCAGCTGCTCGAACAACTGAAATGGATCGGCGCCCTCCAGGTGCAGTCCGGCACACAAGAGATGGATCCGGCCGCCTTCGGCAAACAGGCGGTAGTTGTGGTCCTTGAGCTGCGCCGCCAACTGCTCGAAATGCGCCGCACCGAATTCGTGCAGCCTGGGATCGCGCAGCGTCACCAATCGCGGCTCCAGATGCTTCGGCGGCACCTGATGCTGGACGGCGTAATGGACCAGGCGCCGCGCCAAGTCGCATTCGCGGACACTGCTCCGCGCCCAATTGATCACCTGCGTCGTCAGCACACTGCGGATGCCTTGCTCCTGGCAGAAACCCAACAACAGCACGTTCACGCCCGCCGAGTCGACGTCGGTCAGCTCGGTTAGGTTTCCGATCCCCATCATCATCTCGGCTGCCGGGTATTGCCGCCGGACTCGTTGATAGCGGTCCAAGCTGGCCGCAAAACCGAAACCGATCGGCTCCAGGATTGGGTCGATGCGGAACGGCACTCCCGCCGTCGAAAGGACCTCGACCGTCTCGTCCAGGCCCGCCAGCGTACTGATATCGTCCGGGATCGCGACCACTTCGCAGCCCCAATCGCGCGCCGCATCGCGGTTCGAACGATTGACAGACAGCACCAGCTCGGCGCCGGCACGGACGGCCGGTGCGATCTCGGCCGGGTTCCAGCTGTCGATCGAAACGCGATGCCCGTCGTCCCGCAAAGCGCGGACGCAGTCGCCTACGCCGGGCCAGGGATCGCCGGGCTCGCAGCCGACATCGATCAAGTCGGCGCCGTCGTGGGCCAGCTGACGGGCCTGACTGCGGATTTCCTCCAAGGTCAGGCGCGGGGCGTGATTGATCTCTGCCAGGACTTGAATGTCGTAATCTCCATACGGGTGCTGCGGACCTCCGCTACGGCCGAAAAACTCAGGCAACTGCCGCAGGTCTCTGGGACCGAACTCGATGGGAACCCGAACCCGCTGAGCAATCGGCCCCGGGTCGCCCGTGCAGTAGCCGGGCAGCAGAATCCGGGTCGCCTCCGGCGGCGGACCGATGTGGCGAGCGATCCAGGCGGGCGTCATCAGGGCGGCCACGGAAATCGGCAGCACGGCCACGGAATAGTCGAATCCGACCGCCTCTGCTAGCGGTTGCAGGGTCGATCGCAGAGCATATTCGGCCAGCCGGCCGGTCACAAAATGGATGTGTTCTCGTTCCATGCGAGCCGTTGACACGCGAGCCGTTTCGACGTATTCTCTTGAGAAAGCCGGTGACGGTAGACTTTAACCGAAACTCAAACTCTCGAAGATCCCCCAGGACCCTGTACGATGATGGACTCCAGCCGCCTTGTGATTGGCATCGGCGTCGCGATTATTATCGTACCCGTTTTGCGGGCCTGAGGGAGGTATCTGACCGATCCGAGCGGAAATCACAACCCTGAGGCCCGAAAAGGGGCTTCAGGGTTTTTTTATTGAACGACTGCAAGTAGGGCTTAGACAAGTAAGGCTGAGACCATGCGTTCCATCCAAATCTACGACACGACTTTACGCGACGGTACCCAGGGCGAAGGCGTCAGCCTGTCGCTGCACGACAAGCTGCAGATCACACGGCGTCTGGACGAGCTGGGCGTGGACTTTATCGAAGGCGGATACCCGCTGGCCAGCGAAAAGGACGCGGAGTACTTCCAACGCGTCCGTGAGTTGGACCTGAAACGGGCCCGCATTTGCGCGTTCGGGATGACTCGCCGCCGCGGGATGTCGGTTGCCGACGATCCCGGGATGAAAGCGCTGGTCAATTCTCAAGCCCCCGTCTGCACCATCGTGGGCAAGACGTGGGATTTCCACGCCACCCAAGTCCTGCAGGTGTCGCTGGAAGAGAACTTGGCCATGATCGGCGATACGATTCGCTTTTTGGTCGAGTCCGGCCGCCAGGTATTTTACGACGCGGAGCATTTCTTCGATGGCTGGAAAGCCAACCCGGACTACGCGGCGCAGACGATTCAAGCTGCTGCGGCGGCTGGAGCCCAAGTCGTGATCCTGTGCGATACCAACGGCGGTACGCTGCCGGAAGAAGTGGCGGACATCACACGCCAGGCGGGCCAGTGCCTGCAGTCGTACGGCGTGCCGGTCGGCATCCATTGCCATAACGATTGCGAACTGGCCGTAGCCAACTCGCTGGCGGCGGTGGATGCAGGCGCGGTCCAAGTGCAGGGCACGATCAACGGACTGGGCGAACGGTGCGGGAATGCCGATCTGGTGTCCGTGATCGCCAACCTGTCGTTGAAGAAGAAGGGGTATCAGGTCCTGGATGCCGGCCGCCTCGATCGGCTGACCGAATTGTCGCGGTTTGTGTACGAGACGGCCAACCTGAATCTGCGGACCAATCAACCGTTCGTGGGTCAGAGCGCGTTCGCCCACAAAGGCGGAATGCACGTCCACGCCGTGGCCAAGGATTCGCGGACCTACGAGCATATCAATCCCGAACTGGTCGGCAACGCGCGGCGGATTCTCGTCAGCGAACTGTCCGGCCGCTCGAATATCGCCGCGATGACGACGAAACATAACATCCAGCACGACCGGGCGCTGATGGACCGGATCTTGGCCGAGGTCGTGCGGCTGGAGAACCGCGGCTACCAATTCGAGGCGGCGGAAGCATCCTTCGACCTGCTGGTGCGGCGGTGCATGGGCACGTTCACACCCCACTTCGACCGCCTCAAGTACCACGTCTCGGTCGCCGCCCACGACGGGCAGGATGTGGTCACCGAAGCCACCGTCAAGTTGCGCGTACACCGCGAACTGCGGCACGAAGTGGCCGAAGGCGACGGCCCGGTCAACGCCTTGGACGCCGCCCTCCGCAAAGCGCTCAACGGCAGCTTTCCCAGCTTGCGCAAGATGTCCCTGGTCGATTACAAGGTCCGCGTGGTGAACTCGGAAGCCGGCACGGCCGCCCGGATCCGCGTGTTCATCGAAAGCCGGGACGAGCACGACGTGTGGGGCACGGTCGGCGTGAGCGAAAACGTGATCGAAGCCAGCTGGCTGGCGTTGGTCGACGCGATTGAATACAAGCTTTATAAGGACCAAGTGGCCGTGACGTGACCAGCGCTCGGCGCAGGTCTCCCGACCTCGCCGGAACGGCCGACGGCAGGTCTCCGGGAAAACGGGAGACCTGCGGTTGACGTAGGTGCCGGGGTCAGGAGACTCGCGCACAACAGCGGCGGGAGGCGAAAGAGGCTGGTTATAGATTCATGGGTTATAAATGGGAGGAAACCAAAGCAGCAGACTTGGTTTATAACACCAATTCATAACCCGCAATTTATAACCCACCAATTTATAACCACTTCAGCTTTCCCCCCTCTTTACTATTTTGTTATTGTGTTTGGACTTTGCACCGCTTCAGAAAAACCACTCTTTGACACCGCCATGACTTCCACCTTCTCACCCGAATCGCTTCCTAATCGTTTCGACTACGCGGACGCCCGGCCGCGGCTGTACGCCTGGTGGGAGTCGCAAGGCTTCTTTCATGCCGAACCCAATCGCGGCCGCCTGCCGTATACGATTGTGATCCCGCCGCCCAATGTCACTGGCGCGCTGCACCTGGGACATGCGCTGAACAACACGCTGCAGGACATCCTGATCCGCATGAAGCGCATGCAGGGTTTCGAGGCGCTGTGGATGCCGGGCACCGATCACGCCGGAATCGCGACGCAAGCGGTCGTCGAGCGGCGGTTGAAGGACGAGGAGAATCTGACGCGTCACGACCTGGGCCGCGAAAAACTGGTCGAGCGGATCTGGGAGTGGAAGGTGCAGTACGAGAGCCGCATCCTGGGCCAGCTGAAACAGATGGGCTGCAGCTGCGATTGGCGGCGGACGCGGTTTACGCTGGACGACGTCTGCGCTCGTGCCGTGCGTTGCACGTTCTTTGACCTGTTCCGCCAAGGATTGATTTACCGCGGCAAGCGGTTGGTCAACTGGGATCCGTTCCTGCAAACGGCGGTCAGCGACGACGAGGTCTTCCACGAGGAAGTGAAGGGCCACTTCTGGCACTTCCAGTACCCGGTCATCGATCCCCAGCCGGGCGAACCGACGCACGTGACGATCGCCACCACGCGGCCGGAGACCATGCTGGGCGATACGGCCGTGGCCGTACATCCCAACCCGGCGGCGGCGCTGGACGGCGCCGAGGCGGGGCTGCTGGACAAACTGTCCAAAGCGGCCGCCAAAGAACGGGAGGACATTCAGCAGGAAATCGACGCCGTGCGCGAGCGCCGCCAGACGCTGCTGCCGCAACTGGAACAGCTCCGCGACATGGCTCTGGCCGGCCGAAAGCTCCTCCTGCCCCTGGCCAATCGCGTGATCCCGTTGGTGGCCGACGAATGGGCCAAGCCCGAATTGGGCACCGGCTGCGTCAAGATCACGCCGGCCCACGACGCGAACGACTACGACGTCGGCAAGCGGCAGGATTTGCCGATGGTCAACATCCTCAGCCCCAACGGCACCTTGAACGCCAGCGCGGGCAAGTACCAAGGGATGCCCGTCCCGGTGGCCCGGAAACACGTGGTCGCTGACCTGGAATCGCTGGGGCTGATCGTGGCCGTCGAGGACCGGCTGATCGATTTGGCGCACTCGGATCGCAGCAAAACGCCGATCGAGCCGTACCTGGCCGACCAGTGGTTCGTCAGGATGGACCGGCTGGCCCAGGCGGCCATGCAGGCCGTCACGGACGGCCGCGTCAAGATCTTCCCGGAACGCTACACCAAGGGCTACCTCGACTGGCTCAGCGAGAAACGCGATTGGCCCGTCAGCCGGCAGTTGTGGTGGGGGCATCAGATTCCGGTGTGGTCCGTCACCGCCGCTGCGGACGAGATCGCCGACTTGCGGGCACGGATCGGCATCCCCGATTCCGTGAACATCAACGGAGTATTTCAGCCAAAGGACCAGCCGTATTTGGCGGCCCACGTCAGCGGTGGTCCCAACGAAGGCGACATGACCGTCTATGTTTGCGTCGCTCCCGGACACGCGGATGTCGAACAGACCCTCGAAGCGGCCGGGCTTCGCCAGGAGGAAGATGTCCTGGACACGTGGTTCAGTTCGGCGCTCTGGCCGCATTCGACGCTGGGCTGGCCCGAGCAGACGTCGGAGCTGGGTTTCTTCTACCCCACCAGCGTCCTGATCACCAGCCGCGACATCATCACGTTGTGGGTGGCCCGCATGGTGCTGATGGGCCTGAACAACATGGGCGAGGTTCCGTTCCCCGAAGTCTTCATCCACCCCAAGATCCTGGACGGCTACGGCGAGACGATGTCCAAGAGCAAGGGCAACGGGATCGATCCGCTGGACGTGATCGACAAGTTCGGCCCGGACGCATTGCGGTTCGGTATGGCCCACTTGACGACCGAGACCCAGGACGTGCGGATGCCGGTCCAGTTCGAGTGTCCGCATTGCGAGGGATTGATCGAGCAGACGAAGAAGAACCGCGAGCTGCCGCGCATCAAGTGCGACAAGTGCGGCCAATCGTTCTCGACCCAGTGGGCGCGCAGCGACGAGGACCGGACGCTGCCCCGCGGGCCGGTCGTCAGCGAACGTTTCGAGGTGGCCCGCAATTTCTGCAACAAGCTGTGGAACGCGGCCCGGTTCTCGTTGATCAATCTCAAGGGCTACACGCCCGGCGCGGTGGCGGACGCCGAGCTGACGCTCGAAGACCGCTGGGTGCTCAGCCGCCTGGCCACGGTCACTCAGCAGGTGACGGAGGCCCTGGACTCGTATCGCTATTCCGACGCCGCCCGCACGCTGTACGACTTTGCCTGGGACGAGTTCTGCAGTTTCTACGTGGAAATGGTCAAGAGCCGCATGCAGGACGAAGGCCAGCGGCCGGTGGCGCAGCGGATCCTGGCGCACACGCTGGACATCTTGTTGCGGCTGCTGCATCCCATGATTCCCTTCATCACCGAGGAAATCTGGCAATTGCTGGCCCAGGCCGCGCCGCAGCGCGGACTGGACGATCCGCAGCCGGCCGCCGCCAGCATCATGACCGCGGCTTGGCCGCAAGCCGATTCCGGGCGGCGGGCCCCGGCAATCGAGGCCCAGTTCGCCCGCTTTCAAGCGGTGCTGGGCGCGTTGCGTGAGATCCGCAGCCGCCAGAACATCCCGCCCAAGAGTCAGATCGAGTTTGGCGTCCGTTGCGACGCCGACACCGAACAACTGCTGCAGCCGATGACGCCGTATTTCGTCTCGATGGCCGGCGCGTCCGCGACGGGCTGGGGGCCGGCCGTCACACCGCCGGCGACGCACGCCGCGGTCACGCTTCCCATCGCGGACGTGTTCGTGGATTTGAAGGACTTCATCGACGTGCCGGCGGAGATTGCCCGCAACGAAAAGCTGGCGCAGAAGCTGCTCGGCCAGATCCAAGGCAAGGAAAAGAAACTGTCCACGGCCAGCTTCGTGGAAAAGGCGCCGGCCCAAGTCGTGCAGAGCGAACGGGAAAGCCTGGTCCAATTGCAGGAACAACTGGCGGCCGTCCAGGCGGCGCTGGAGAATTTGAAGAAGCGAGCACCAAGTTAGACCCGTTCGTGACACAAGCGGCTAATGTAGGGAGTTTCAAAATTCGAAATCCGAAGCTCGAAATCCGAAACAAACCAAAAACTCGAATGGAGAAGCCTTGAAACAAACGCGGTGATCACATGGAATCGCGTCAAAATAAGTTGATCATTTGGTAGCAGGCACACTCCGTGTGCCGTCCGCGTTTTACGGCACACGGAGTGTGCCTACTACTTTGAAATTCGTCAACTTATTTTGACGCAACGCCATGGGTTATAAGGATCGTCGCCCGCGCGGTTTGGAACATTCGGACTTTGGGTTTTGAATTTGTTTCGGATTTCGAGTTTCGGATTTTAGTTTTGCTTGCGACCAGCAGCCGCATTAAGAGAATCGAGTCGATTGCATGTTGGTTATCACCTGTCCTCATTGCCGCGCGGCTGTCGTGCCGCAGACCGACGGGACGTGTCCAGCTTGCCGCCGGGCGATCCCGCCGGCGCTGGCCGAACCGTTCGTGATCCAAAGCGGCCACGGTGTGCCCGAGAGAGGTCCGCCGGGCGCGGCTAGTCCCGCGCCGTCCGATCCTTACGGCCAACCCGTCGCCTGGGGTGAATCTCCGCAACAGTCCGTTGTGCGGTTCTGGCAGCGGCTGCTCCAAATCACCCCGCGGACGCTGGTCACGCCGGCCATCGTGGGCGTCAACGCCATCATCTTTGTGCTGATGACCTTGGATGGTGGAGCGATCCTCTTGCCCCGTGGCGAGACCTTGGTCGATTGGGGCGCGAACTACGGTCCTCTGACCCTTGGCGGTCAGTGGTGGCGGCTGCTCACTTGCACCTTTGTCCACATCGGGATCATCCACATCGGCTTGAACATGTGGGTGCTGTGGGACATCGGCCAGCTGGTCGAACGGCTGGCGGGCAACGTGGGTTTCCTGCTCTTGTACCTGCTGTCCGGCCTGTTCGGCAGTTTGGCCAGCGTGTACTGGAACCCGCAGGTGCTGAGCGCCGGTGCGTCCGGCGCGGTGTTCGGCGCGTTCGGCGGCTTGATGGGCTTTGTGCTCCTCCGCGGCGACTCGATTCCCAAGAGCATTCTGGGCGGGCTGCGCAACAGCGGAACTTCATTCCTGTTCTACAACCTGATCTTCGGTTTTTCGATCAAAGGCATCGACATGGCGGCTCATCTCGGCGGCCTGGCGGCCGGATTTGCCTGCGGCCTGGTCCTCAGTCAGCCGCTGGACCAGGTGTCGAGCTGGACACGCACTTGGCGCAATGGAGTCATGCTGGTGCTGGGCACCGCCGGCCTGCTGATCGCGTGGCAAGCCGCGCCCGCCGCGCCGGTCGATCTCCACGGCCGTCTGACGCAGTTCCAAGCGGTTGAACAGAAGGCGCTGGATACCTACAACGACGCAGTACGGAAGTTCCAAAACGACCAATTGTCGCAAGACGAATTTGTCCGCGTCATCGAGACGCAAGTCCTGCCGCCGTGGCGCGATGTCCGCGGGCAGTTCGACCAAATCGATGTCCAACGGCTCGCGCCGGATTCGCAGGAGACCGTTTCCAAGCTCCGCCAGTACCTGTTGCTGCGGGAGCAAGCTTGGACCGCTTTTGCGGCCGGCCTGAAGAGCAACGACCCCCAGCGATTGAACGAGGCCAAACAAAAGAACGAGTCGGCCGACCAGCTGGGGCGAGAAGTTAGCGCCGACAACTAGGCCCGCACATGCCGTGCGCGCAAGTTGGAGTTCACGCTTTAGCGTGTCCTCGCAAGCACGCTAAAGCGTGAACTCCAACTTGGGTTGCGGCTCTCAGGCCGCGTTAGGAAAAGTCCCCCCCCGACGTATCATGGCCGAAGTCGTCCTCGAAAAGCTGAGCAAGACCTATGGCGGTGTGACGGCCGTCGCCGGTCTCGATTTGCAGATCCGGGACGGCGAGTTGCTGGTGCTGGTGGGACCTTCCGGCTGCGGCAAGACAACCACGCTGCGGCTGATCGCGGGCCTGGATGAGCCGACTGCCGGCGAGGTCCGCATCGGCAGCCGCACGGTCACGCGGCTCGCCCCGAAGGACCGCGACGTAGCGATGGTCTTCCAGCATTTCACGCTATACCCGCACCTGAACGTTTTCCAGAACCTGGCGTTCGGACTCAAACTGCGCCGCGTGCCGCGGCCGCAGATCGAAAGCCGCGTACGCCAGGCGGCTGCTATGTTGGGGATCGGCGATCTGCTGCAGCGCCGCCCCGCGGAGCTGTCCGGAGGCGAGCGGCAGCGGGTCGCTCTGGGACGCAGCGTGGTGCGCGATCCGCAGGTGCTGTTGCTGGACGAGCCGTTGAGCAACCTGGATGCCCGCTGGCGCGAGAGCTTGCAGCGGGATCTTGTCCGCCTGCAACAGCAACTGGGCACAACCACGATCCACGTTACCCACGACCAGCTGGAAGCGATGATGATGGGCCAGCGGATCGCCGTGATGAACGCCGGGCGGATCGAGCAGATCGGCAGTCCGAGGGATGTGTACCACACGCCCGTGAACCGCTTCGTCGCCGAATTCATCGGCAGCCCGCCGATGAACTTCCTGACCGGCACTCTGCAGATCGTGGATGACACGCCGCTAATTGAATGTCCGCCAATTCGTCTGGCGTTGCCAAGCCGACGATGGCCAGGAATGAACTCGTGGTCCGGCCGCGAGATCACCCTGGGCCTCCGCCCGGAAGATATCCGGACCGTCCGCCCGCCCGATGGTCCGTGGCAGCCGCTACGGGTCCAAGTCGTACAATGTCAATCGCGGGGCGCGGATTCGGTCCTGCAGTTGTGCTGCGGCACGCACGAATTATCCGCGCGGATCGCCGACGATCCTGTACCCACCGTAGGCGAACATCTGGAAGTGTATCTGGACATGACGAAGTCCCATCTGTTCGATTCCGTCACCGGGCAGGCATGGCCGTTGGTCCCGTGACTCCCTAGAATGAACGGCCAACGTGCTAAGAGGGTATGACCGATCATGGATGTGCGCGAACAGAAGCAGCAGCTCCGGCAGCAAGCATTGGCGAAACGTGCGGCTCAGGACGACAAGGACGGCCTGAGCCGTAGGATCGTCGGGCAGCTGTTCGAATTGCCGGCGTATCAGCAGGCACGCACGGTGATGCTGTACATCGGCATCCGCAGCGAAGTCCGCACCCGGGAGCACGTGCCGGGGATCCTGGCCAGCGGAAGGCGGGTCGTGGTTCCGTTCTGCGAGGGCCGCGACTTGGGCTTGTTCGTATTGCGCGACCTGGACGAGTTGAAGCCTTCGGGGTTCGGACTCTGGGAGCCGCCGCCAGCCATGCGGACTCAGACCGAAAGACGTTGCAGCGTCCAGGAGCTGGATTTGATCGCCGTTCCCGGGCTCGCCTTCGACCGTTGCGGCGCCCGTCTGGGGCACGGCAAGGCGTACTACGACCGCCTGTTGCGCCACGCCCGCCCGGACACCGTGCTGGTCGGTCTGGCGTTCGAGTGTCAGGTGTTTCCGACCGTCCCGACGGGCAAGCTCGACGTGTTCATGGATCTGGTGATTACCGAGAGCGGAGCGTATCCGGGAACCGGCCGATTCCAATGACGATGAGGTTTCTCTGAAATGAAGCGTCTTTTTCTGTTCGTGGCACTAACGCTTGTCTTGGGCGCCGGCCTGCTGTGGAGCCAGGGCGAATCGGCGACACCGGCGAATCCTACGTTTGCTGCCGGCGAACCGGCGGGCGTAAGCCCCCGGGTGAACGAATCGGCGACGCCGGCAAATCCGGCCGCGTTCGCAGCAAATCAGCCGGCCGCTACGGCCCCCCCGGCTGATGCGCCGTCGGCAGCCAAAGCCCAATCCAAACCGGCGGTACCGCCTGTGGAACGGCCGGCTTATGCGAGTGTCCGCATCGCCGGGGTGCCGCACGTGGAGCAAAAGCCCGACTTCTGCGGCGAAGCGTGTGCGGCGATGTATCTGACCAAGCTCGGACACCGCATCAACCAGGACGATGTGTTCGACCAAGGGGGCGTCGATCCGGAGCTGGGCCGGGGCTGCCATACCAAGGAACTGTCGCGAGCCCTGACTCGGATTGGATTCCAGCCGGGGACCGTTTGGTTCTCCGTCCCCGCGGCCCGCGCCGCGGCGGAACTCGAGGCTCACTTCCGCACCTTGCACGCCGACTTGATCGCCGGCGTGCCGAACATCGTGTGTATGCGGTACGACGACGCGCCGGATGCCACCGAGCACTTTCGCCTGGTGCTCGGCTACGATGCCACGACGGACGAAGTCCTGTACCACGAGCCGGCCGTGGCGGACGGAGCCTACGCGCGGATGGCCCGTCCCCTGTTCCTCCAACTCTGGCCGCTCAAGTACGACGCCGATCGCTGGACGCTGATCCGTCTGCGTCTGGCTCCCGTTGCGATCCGCGACGTCCATTCCACGGCCCGGTTCACCGACGCGGATTACGCCCAACGCGTGCTGGCCCTCAAACAGAAGGCCCCCGAGGGCTTTTCGTTCGTCGTGCAAAAGCCGTTTGTGGTGATCGGCGACGACCCTATTGCCGAAGTCCGCCGCTGGGCCTCGGGCACGGTCCAGTGGGCCGTCGATCGGCTGAAACAGGATTACTTCGAGAACGATCCCGACGCCATCCTGGATATCTGGTTGTTCAAAGACGAGGCGAGCTACAACAAGCACACCCGGGAGATTTTCGGCGATACGCCGGACACACCGTTCGGCTACTTCTCGCACCAGCATCAGTCGCTGATTATGAACATCGACACAGGGGGCGGAACACTGGTACACGAGATTGTGCATCCGTTCATCGCGGCCAACTTTCCCGACTGCCCGGCGTGGTTCAACGAAGGCTTGGCGTCGCTGTACGAGCAGTCCGGCGAGAACCGCGGCCGCATTTGGGGCCGCACCAATTGGCGTTTGAAGGGACTGCAAGAGGCGATCCAACCGACGCCGAAACCGGACGAACAGGCCAAAGCGAGGCCAGATGCCAAGCCGGCTGCCAAACCCGCCAATGTCCTCGAGCGCGAAGACGCCGCGACGCTTGCGGAACCTCCCGGGAAGGAACCACTGCCGTCATTCAAGACCCTCTGCGGCACCTCGACCTACGAGTTCTACAACGAGGATCCCGGCAGCAACTATGCGCAGGCCAGGTACCTGTGTTACTACCTTCAGCAGCACGGCCTGCTGCGCGAGTACTACCGTCAGTTCCGCCGCAACGTGCGGAACGATCCGACGGGGTACGCAACCCTGAAATCGATTCTGGAAATCAAGGACGAGGAAGGCATGGCCAAGTTCGAGGAAGCGTGGAAAGCCTGGGTGTTGAAATTGCGGTATCCGTGACGGTCCGGCGCTTTCCGCCGCTTTCCGTCGGGGGAATTCCCGATCGGGACGCGAGCTGGTAGATTGCGAATAGGTTCGAAGCAACCATCCTTGTAAAGGTGCGTTTTCGGCACATTCCGCAGCGTCGGGCCTTGTTGGAGTCCACGCTTTAGCGTGTGAGGCGGGCCATGCCCGCTACGAGAGACACGCTAAAGCGTGAACTCCAGCGAGGTTAGCACTTTGACAGAGGAGAGGTTCAACGCTACAAGGCGTCACGCAATGATGGCACTACGAAACGGGTTGGCAATCCTCGGCATCCTCCCGGCAATCGCCGGCTGGCTGGTGATCGCGTTGTCTGCCGCTGCCGCGGAGCCGCCGGTGCCCACGTACCAGCGCGCCGTGCTGATCCGGTTCGAGGGCACGATCACGCCGCTGCTGGAACAATTCCTGTACCGCAAGCTGGACGATGCCGAAGAAGACGGGGCCGATTTGGTGATCGTGGAAATCGACAGTCCGGGCGGCCTGGTCGATTCCAGTTTCAACATCGCCCAACGGCTGCGGGACCTGGATTGGGCGGCGACCGTGGCGTATGTGCCGCGCGAAGCGCTCAGCGGCGCCGCCATCGTCGCGTTGGGGTGCGAGCAGATCATCATGGATCCCGACGCCGTGTTGGGCGACGCCGGGCCGATTGTCCTGGGCGAGGATTTCCTGTTCCGCCACGCGCCGGAAAAAGTGCGCAGCGATCTGGCCCGCAAGATCCGCGACCTGGCCGAAGGGCGAAACCGACCGCCGGCCCTGGCCGAGGCGATGGTGGACATGAACCTGGTGGTGTACGAAGCTACCGACCGCCAGACCGGCGCTAAAACGTTCATGTCGGAACACGAGATCAAATCGTCGCCGAACCCGGCCCAATGGACGAAGGGGCCTCCGGTGCTGGAGTCGCGGGAAGGCAGTTTTCTGGAAGTGAATGGACGGCGGGCTGTGGAACTGGGGCTGGCGGAGGGAAACGCGAACAGCCGGCAGCAGCTGCAACAATCGCTGGGGCTGACGGAATCGCCGCAGATCATCGAGCCGTCCGGCGTGGACACCGCCGTCTACGTTCTGAACTGGCCCTGGGTCACCGGCCTGCTGTTCGTCGTGGGGCTGGTGGCGTTATATGTCGAAGTGAGCACGCCGGGCCTGGGCCTGGGCGGCTTGATCTCGCTGTTGTGCTTTGCGCTGTTCTTCTGGAGCCGCTTCCTGGGCGGCACGGCCGAAGTGCTGGAGATCGTCCTATTCCTCACCGGCGTGGCGTTCCTGGCGGTCGAGATCTTCGTGTTGCCCGGGTTTGGTGTGGCCGGCGTCACGGGCTTGCTGCTGATGCTGGCCGGCGTGCTGATGGCGGGCCAAACGTTCCTGATTCCGGAAACGAAACGCGAGTGGGAGGTGTTTGGCACTTCCGTGCTGGTGCTCAGCTGTTCGGCCGTCGCGTTCGTCTCGGCCGCCGCTTTTCTCAGCCGGCACTTCGGCTCGTTGCCGATTTTCAACCGGCTGGTTTTGCAGCCGGCTGCGCCCGACACCGCACCCCGCGTCTCGGCCTCGGCGGATCCCGACAAGCCGCTGCCCGTGCTGGCCCCCGACAATCCGTACGGCGTCGACGTGGGCGATTGGGGCTTGGCCCTGTCGCCGCTACGGCCCTCCGGCAAGGCCCGCTTTGGCGACCGCTACCTCGATGTGCTGACCGACGGCGACTTTGTGGAACGCGGCCGCCAGGTGCGGATCATCGAGATCCAGGGCAGCCGGATCGTGGTCCGCGATGTCGAGGAGGTATAGATGCCTGCGCAGCCGCTGTTTGAACGGGCCGAAGCCGACCACCTGCGGCGGGCTCAGCCGCTGGCGGCGCGGATGCGGCCGGCCACGCTCGACGAATTCGCGGGCCAGCAGCATTTCCTGGGCGAGGGCAAACTGCTGCGGCGTCTGCTGAAAGCCGACCGCCTGGGCTCGGTCCTGTTCTACGGCCCGCCCGGCACGGGCAAGACGACGCTGGCCCGCTTGCTGGCCACGGAGAGCCATCGCCGGTTCCGGCAATTGAGCGCCGTGACCAGCGGCGTCAAGGACCTCCGCGAAGTGCTGGTGGACGCGCGCGACGAATTGACCACCGGCGGGCGCCGGACCTTGTTGTTCATTGACGAGATCCACCGCTTCAACAAGGCCCAGCAAGATGCCCTGCTGCCGGACGTCGAAGAGGGCGTCGTGACGCTGGTCGGCGCGACTACCGCCAATCCGTTTTTCGCAGTGAACAGCGCGCTGGTCAGCCGCAGCCAGATCTTTCAATTCGAGCCGCTGTCGCCCGGCGATATCAAGACGCTGGTCTGCCGCGCCTTGGCGGACAAGCCGCGCGGGTTGGGCCGGCACGAGGTGCGTATGCACGACGACGCGCTCGACTTCCTGGCCGAAGTCTGCGACGGCGATGCCCGCCGGGCGCTGACCGCGCTGGAGATCGGTGTCTTGTCCAGCGACCTGCGCCCGCTCGAATTCACCCGACAATTGGCCGAAGAGTCCGTGCAGCGGAAAGCCGTCTCGTACGATGCCACGGGCGATGCCCATTACGATACGATCAGCGCGTTGATCAAGAGCATCCGCGGCAGCGATCCGGATGCGGCCTTGTACTGGCTGGCATTGATGCTCGAAGCCGGCGAGGACGTCCGCTTCATCTGCCGCAGGCTGATCATTCTGGCCAGCGAGGACATCGGCAACGCCGATCCGCAGGCGTTGCCCTTGGCGGTCGCCGCGATGCAGGCCTGCGAGTTCATCGGCTTGCCCGAGTGCCAGCTGACGCTCAGCCAAGCCGTCACGTACCTGGCTTGCGCGCCCAAGTCAAACGCCGCAACGACGGCCATCGGCGAGGCGCGGGGCGACGTGCGCGAGGGCCGCGTGCTGCCGGTGCCGGTTCGCCTGCGCGACGGCCACTATGCCGGCGCCGAACGGCTCGGCCACGGCAAGGATTATCAATACTCGCACGACGTGGACGGTGGTGTGGCCGAACAGGACTACTTGGGTGTCGACCGCGAGTACTACCGGCCGGTGGAACGCGGATTCGAGGCCGAGCTTGCCCGGCGATTGGAGACAATCCGGCAGACGTTGAGGAGAGGGAAGACGACCGGAGATTAGGTGAAAGTGCCATCGAAGCCATCTTCGGCCAGCAGTTCTTCGATCATCGCTTCGGTGTCGGCCGTCGTGGTTTCCAATCGTTCCATCCAGAGCGAATCGAGCGTGCCGGTGACGTCGAACGTTTCCGCCCGCAGGCCCGTCAGAATGCTGGTGGCGATTTGCGCGTTCAAATCGGCATTGGGAGCCCGCTGGGCCAAGCTGCGGTGGAAGGAGCACCGCAGGGCCAGACGCAGCAATCGCCAGACCTGTTCCTCGTGGGAGCGTCGCAATTGGTCGGCCGCGTCCTCGGCGAAGTCGGCGACGCGTTTCGGGTCGCACGCGACTCTGGCGACATCACAGAAGGGAGCAAGGTACGCCAGCAGCATGTCCGCCCAACGCTCGCTGCGGTGGCGGATTCGATTGATATCTAGGACCGCAGACAGATCATGGTCCTGGGCATAGAACATAAAATGGAGTGCCTGGTTGCGGGCCTCCATGTGTCCCAGAAACACGCTGCGGACGACGGGCGACACGTAACTGACGCCCGCTTGCCGGTCGTGCGCGCACGCGGCGGCCGTCCAGACCCGCGTCAAGATCTCGCCCGTCAGGATCTCCTCCAGCACGGGCCGCGCGTGCCGCCAAGCGACCGGCACCTTCCGGTCGCCGGAACGCAACCGTTCCAGATCGCGTTTCAGGGCCGCTGCCCAGCGGTCAAAGCGGCTGCGGGACACGGACCAATACTGCGCAATCCCGCTGTCCGACAAACGCCCCCGGCTGCCGAGGAAAGCCTGGCCATTGATCGCGATCAGAGCGCTCAGCTCGACCAATTCGTAAGCTCGCATGGCGCTCCCAACTTCGTTCTCGATGTCTCAACACCAGCCGCAACGGGGGCGAACCGATGCAAACACTGCGCCAGCCGCGTTGCGGGGCGTGTTCCACCTTGGCGAGCGCGGCCTAGCGCCGCCGCGTCGGCAGGCAGGTTGAGAAGAAACAACATCCGCGTTGTGCAGCGTGTTGCGGATTGGCAACCAGCCGTTCACCGATACGCTGACCTTGGAGGCTCTGATCTACCGCCAATCGCGCCAGTAGCACCACCGGGATCGGATGCCGGGGCAATTTCCTGGCGAGATCGGGGGGCAAATCCGCGCAGGCCACCGCGCTGGAAGCCAACGTGTAGTAGCCGACCACGGTTGCTGAATCAACCGTCTGAACTGCGACGAACGTCTTCCCCAGCCGCCGTTTTTCGTATTGTGTCACCAGCGTTTGGATGAATTCGTCCAGGCGGGGCTTTCCACAACGAAAGTTCGCGCGCTGATGCTTTGCCCTGTCGAAGGGTTCGATCGAGATTTCAGCCATGTTGCCGTCGATGTTCGGCCATCGCCCTACGTAGCGCGGCGGTGGGCTCAGGCGGGTTCTCGAGCAACTCCAGAAAGCGATCCCGGTCGCGGTCGGACAACACCGTTATTCGCTCCTCCACGAACAGCGTCTCGTCATCCTGGAGCGCGTCCTTCTTCCGGATGCGAACCTCGACATCACTAAGCTGCTCGATCACTAGCGTTGCGTTTGCAAAACCAGTGGGCAAGGCAACGCGTGCTTCAGCATCGGCAACACAGGTTTCGCTGATGGTCATAGTCCCAGATCCTCAAGCCAAGATTGACTACGCTCTCCATTGTACCACACAGAGCCACAACGAATACCCGGCTTCGCCTGCGTTGGTCTATTCCGGCCGGTGATTGTCCTGCCGGAACTCGTCGTGCAAGGCAGACGGCCGGAAGATCTCAAAGCGATTCTGACCCACGAGTTGATTCATGTTCGCTACGGCGACCTGTGCCTGGGCCTGCCGACCTTGCGTGATTGTACTCCCCACGCCACACGCGGCCAACAATGGCTCTTCGTCGCGCTGGACAATCCGCTGAGACGCACGCTACAATTCGATCAGACACGCGGGTCTGATCGGAGCCGATGCAGCGGAGAAATGCACACGTGGGCACTGTCGACGAGATCGTTGCTGCTGCCAAGACGACGAGAAACTGGTGCTCTTCGCTCGTTGATCTTGCGTGGGGCAGTATCGACTGAGATGATCGTCGTCATGTTGTTGAAACGAAGCTCCACCCCGGCATCGGCGAGGTAACCGTGAACCTGTCTCATCCCAAGGCTGTTGTTTTCTGTGCTGCCATTCTATCGGCGCAGCTTTGCGGCCCGCGTCTGGCCTCGACGGCGGTTGCCGCGACGCCGTCGTCAGGTGCCTGGAAACGCCATGTGATTGACGACTCCTCGCGCGGAGCGGACGGCATCCGCTTGGCCGATGCCAACGGGGATGGTTTGCCGGACATCGCCACCGGCTGGGAGCAGGGTGGGCTGGTCCGCGTGTACCTGAACCCCGGTCCCGGAAAGGCTCGCGAGCGCTGGCCGGCGGTGACGGTAGGCCGTGTGGCGGACGTCGAGGACGCCGTGCTGGCCGACCTCGACAACGATGGGGCGGTGGACGTGGTCAGCTGCTGCGAAGGTCCGACGCGCACGATGTTCATGCATTGGGCGCCCGCACCGCGCGACCGTTATCTTGAACCGACGGCCTGGCGCACCGGGCCGCTGCCCGCTTCGAGCAAGCTCATGAGGTGGATGTTCGCACTGCCCCTCCAAGTCGACGGCCAGCACGGTCTCGATCTGATCGCGGGCGGCAAGGACGCCGGCGCCGCCATCGGTTGGTTCGAGGCACCGGGGGAGGCCCGGCGTCTGAACGCTTGGAAATGGCATGTGTTGCGGAAATGCGGCTGGCTCATGTCGCTGCTGGCTGCCGACATGGATGGCGATGGAGATTCGGACATCGTGTTCTCGGACCGCAAAGGCCCGGCGACAGGGGCCTGCTGGCTGGAGAACCCCGGCCCCGGCGATGCGCAGCAAGCCCCCTGGCGCGAACACGCCATCGGCGGCAGCGGCCGGGAGGTCATGTTCCTGCAACTGGCCGATCTCGACCAGGACGGCTACGAAGATGTGCTGGTCGCGGTCAAGCCCCGCGAGATCCAGTGGCTGCGCCGGCTCGACCGCACCGGGCGGACTTGGCAACCGCACGCCATTGCGTTGCCGGACACCGCCGGCACGGCCAAGGCGGTCCACGCGGCGGACTTCGATGGCGACGGACGACTGGACCTGGTGTTCAGTTGCGAACAAGCCAAATCGCCCTTGCAGGGCCTGATGTGGCTGTCGTGCGCGGGCCGCTTCACCGCCGGGAAATGGACCGCCCACGAACTGAGCGGCGCGGACGGCATCAAGCACGATCTGGTCGGCATCCTCGACCTCAACGCCGACGGTCACCCCGACGTGATCACCACCGAAGAACAGCTCGACAACAAGGGCCTGGGCGTGATCTGGTACGAGAATCCGGGCTGGTAGTTGGAGCGAAACCATTAGATGCGCGTTGTGCGGAATCGTGACGTCGACACGCCAGTAGCTTTGGACGAAGGAACAGGGATCTTGCCCCCCGCCGGCGTCGGCCGCTGGTTCCGTCGCACCTACGCGGGAGCACATCGGACGAGGTGAAGCCCTGCAAGTCCTGTTGCTCGACCCGTTCCAGCAGTTGTTGGCAAGGCGGTTCGAACACCGGACCGGGTGCAAACGCATAGACGAACAAGTTGGCGTCGACGAAGACAGTTTGATCGCTGGGCATGTCCGCAAGCTTCAAGGCGACTCCTGAATGCTAAAGTCAGGATCGGAAACGATCCGGCGAACCAATTCCGGATCGCCCGTCCAGCCAATCAGTCCGTAACTCGCCCTGGCCCGGCTCATGGCTTTATGAACGCTAACCCTCACCCGCTGGTGGTTTTCGAGCGGTAGCGGTTCCTCCAACTTGAGGACGCCACCTTCGTAAGTGGCTTCGATCTCGATGGGCATGACTCGTGCTCCGAATTCACGTGACGTCCCCCAGGTATTATGGTTTCATTTCGTTCAACTGCGGGAAGTCGCTGTAGAATACCGTCAGCAATTCCTTGAAAAGCCGGTCGTGATCCACTGTCGAACACCTTGGGTTGGGCGTCTTGTTTCTCTGCCGCCAGCGCTCGGAAGTCTACTCCATTCGGCGAGTTCAGACGGACAACACGAGGGCGAGTCTGAGGGAATTGCCCCAGATTTCCGTATTCTTCAAGCCCCCCGGCCAGTTTACTGCTCACGATTTGGGGGTCTTGCCCGATCACAGCTTTCCTGCCATGTTGGTTTGTGGCAGCATTGCAGCACGAGTTGCCGAAAGAGGTTGAACAACATGTTTGATGCGGCACTGAACGGCGTGATGGCACAGGTCGATGCAGGCAAAATTGTGCTCCCGGCCATGCAGCGCCCGTTCGTCTGGAAAGAGGACCGGATCACCAAGCTCAGTGGACAGCCTGCTTCGGGGCTTCCCCCTGGGAACGGCGCTGCTTTGGAAGACGGCTACGATGCAACGGTTCCGTCGTTTTCGAAAAGACGTGCAGCCTGACGCCGGCATCACCGTCGATTTTGAGAGCGACGACTCGACCGAACGATACTTGGTGCTCGACGGTCAGCAGCGACTCACGAGCCTGTTCATCGCGATTGCCGGCACTTACGACGGCAAGAAGCTTTTCGTGGACGTTCTGAGCGGAGTGAAGGGCGAAAGGGATCCGGGCGACTCCTATTGGGATTGCCGCTTCCTCACGGAAAAGGAAGCCAAGGACCTCAACGCCTGGCCACGCCCGGCGGGCGAGAAGAATGGAACGGCAGAGCGTGCAGTATTCGTGAAATTTCAGGACCTGACAAAGCTTGCCGCCGCCAGAGCCGGTGTTATCGCAACTCAGCGCGCAGTAGAATTGGGTCTCGACTCGGCGCAGACAACTCGCATGACGACCAGCTACCTCCAGGGCGCAACTGTGCTCGCTAGCCGGACGGCATTGCAGATCCACCTTATCGACGAAGACGCGGGAGAACCGATGCCGATCGAGGAAGTCCTCGAAGTGTTCGTCCGCGTTAACTCGGGAGGCTTGGTTCTTCAGAAGTCCGACCTCCTCATGAGCCTGCTGGACCTCAAATGGAACGACATCCAGCCCGAGCTATACCGGGCGGTGAGGGAAATCAACGTCGCGCGGCCGTTCAATATCACGCGCGATGACGTGCTCAAAAGCCTTTTGCTGGCGAAGGGTTCCGAGACTCGATTCGACCGGCTTGTGGCTGTTCGTGGTCGTGTAGAGAAGCTGGCGACGGACCTCCCGCAACTCCTCCCAGCGGTCCTGACAGCGTGGAAGTCAATGACGTTATTGCTAATGGACGACTGCAAGATCACGTCCGAGCGGTTCTTCCGGGGTGGCCATAACTCCCTGCTCCCGTTCGTTCTGTATTTCGCCATGAACCCGAATCCGAGCCCGGGCCAGAAGCGTCGCCTCGTGGTCGCGGTGTACTTGACATTGATGAGTGGTGTCTTCGCCAGCGCGGAGGCGCGGATGGGCGCTTTTGCGAGGGAGGCGTGCATCAAAGGCAAACCTTTCCCGCTCGAAAATGTCGGTCGCCGTATCGCCAGCTACTATGGCATTCGCTCGCTTGAGGCCCTCTTGTCGCGACATCTCGACCTGACCCTCAACATTGCCCATGGCGGAATTACCCTTGACAATAACCCGGAGAACCTTCAGCGCGACCACATCTTCCCTCGTGCGACGCTAGAAAGACAGGGAACGCCCCCCGAACAAACGAACCACTACGCAAACTTTCACTTCCTTCGTGCCAAAGACAATCTTAACAAGTCGGATACGCCGCCACACCTTTGGTTCAAGAAGCCAGGCGATCAGCCGGCTTACTCGGATGACGATTTGAAGGAACGTCTCCTGACCTGGGATCTCCTACAGCCTGGGAAGTTCGCCGACATGAAAACGGAGCGCACGCTGAAGATTCACGAGAAAGCCCTTTCACTCTTCGGGATGAGTTCGACCGAATTCGACGCGCTTTTTGCATGAGCCTGGCGTCGATCCATCGGATCAAAGGACCAGCGACACGCTCAGGCGTTCTTGCAGCTTGAGCACGAGGATGCGGATCCGTCAGGGCTCCAGCGAGACTTGGATGCGCGTGGCCCGCACGCTCGTCAGGTGCATGGCGAGTTTGCGGCGGCCGCGATTATCGGCTTGTGGTTCTGGATTGGGAGACGACGGCAACGGTCGGCAGTCAATGACTTGGAACGTCGCTCCTGCAGGCTCCTGCAGATGCATCGTAAACGTCTTCCCGTGCTGGCTCAGCACGTCGATCCGGCCGCCTTCGCCCAGTTGCCCTTGGGTTCAGTGTGCAGGTACCACCACAGTTCCGCGCGGTGCCGCGCCTGCAGTTCGTCCGTCACGATCGGACGCTTCCGATCGGCCAGCGTGAAGGTGTGGGCGGCATGGATGCCTCTACGCCACACGTCCGTCGTTGGGCGGACGGCGATGAGCTTTCGGCTGACCTAATGGCATATGGGACCCGTGGCCGGCCTGACTGTGGCGCTGCGCGGTAAGCGCGACGTTGCTTGTTCGGAAGCAGTGCCGAAGCGGCAAACGGTTCACTGGCCAGTGGTTCGGTCTCTGGACGACGCCGTTCGACAGCTCGCGTGGCCAAGGAGCAAGCGCGCTACCCGGCCAGTTGCAATTTCGGCCGAGGCACGGCGGTCAACGGGACCCGCACCGGCTTGTCCGCCAACCGCAACGCCGCCGCGCCGCCGCAGTGCCGTGGCAGGCGTTCTTTCAAGAGCCACGGAAAAAACCGCCGCGACTGCCGGTGGTGGCCGGGGCGCCGTTTCCGTGCTGCGGCTGATCGGCTATAATCCAGTTTCGGGAAAAACAACTGGAGTCGGAGTCCTGGAGAACGCCCATGTCGGTGGTGATCAACGTTCATGACGACCTTGCCCGCCGTCTGCAGGTGGAGGCGGCCCATCGAAGGGTCCCGGTCGAGGTGCTGGCCACGACGATCCTGGATGACGCAGTGCCGCCGTTCAAGGCGGACCGGGACTGGGGCCAGCGCAACCAGCGGCGCCTCGAACTGATTCGCAAGAGCACCCGGTCTGAACTGACCGGGCCTGAACAAGCAGAACTCGATCAGTTGCAGAGCTGCTTGGATGAACAGTTTGAGTCGTTTGACACTAGACTCTTGAACCAGCTTGACGAAATGAGACAGACGGTCCAACGTTTAACCGGTGAGCAGTCCCATGACTGATGGACGGCTCGTCAAGCCCTTCCAGTATGCGCGGGCGCCCCACGTTCGCCAGCACGGGCCCCGAGGCTACGCAGAACCGCAACGCTACAAAGCGTGGTTGCGCGACGAGTTCGAGTTCCGCTGTGTGTACTGTCTTTGTCGCGAGCGTTGGTGCCCGGACGGCGAAGACTCCTTCAGCGTCGAGCACTTTCGGCCGCAAGCTTTGGCCGTAGCGGAAGTCTGCGATTACGACAACCTCTTGTACACCTGCGTCCGATGCAATGCGGCCAAACGCGATCTGACCGGTGTCCTGGACCCTGCCCAGGTGCCGCTGGCAGAACACCTGGAAATCCTCGAAGACGGAAGAATTCGTGGCTTGACTGTGGAAGGACGCGACCTGATCAGCGTTTGTCAATTGAATCGTCCCAACTTGACCGAATTCCGTCGCGGCATCTTTGAAGTCCAGCGTGGTCTCGAAGGTCTCGGTGCGATGGCTCGCGGGCAGGTCTTGCGACGGTTTTTCGGTTTTCCTTCGAATCTTCCGCGATTGGCTTCCCTTCGGCCGCCCGGCGGCAATTCGAGACCGGAAGGAATCCACAACAGCTTCAACGAACGGCGAAACCGAGGCGACTTGCCGGAATTCTATTGACGGGCGATTCTGATGGATCATGGTCAGTTGTCCGCGTTGCCCAGGGTCCGGTCCTCTTTCAGCAGCACGACGCCCCGCTGCGCGGCCAGGTCGAACTGCTCGACCAGCGGACGGCTCTCCGGCTGCTCCAGGGCATCGCGATCGATCAACCGCGCTCGGCCTCGGGGCACCGCGACGCCTGCGGCCGGAGTGGTCGTCGGATTCACGACCGCCCAGCCGTCCTCGAATTCTCGCAGGTAGACGTGCCCCGTACGGCCCTCGACACGCAGGAACTCGTCCTGGGCACGCCCCAGGTGCAGATAACGCGGATCGAACTCCCGGAGCCAGTAAAACCGGGCGTAGCCCCAGACGGTGCAGTTCAGATAGCCGTTGGGCCGCTGATCGTCGTAACCCAGCAGGAACGAAGTCAGCGCGAACCAGAGGACGTCCCAGGCCCGGTGGCCGGCAGCATCGGCCGAGTCCATGCGCCGCAGATTGTTTGCCCGGTCCTGCACCGGACCATGCACGTTCATGGCGGCGCGAATGTGCCGGAGGTTGCGGAAGACTTGGACCTGCTGCAGCCACTGGTCTTCCGTATAAAACTTGAAACAGTCTTGGGGCCAGCCCCAAGGATGGACGAACGCGCCTTCCTCCATCGCCACCACCACGGGCGGCCGCTCCTGATCCAGTTCCTGCCAGTCGGCTCGGCCGTTCTTCCCGGCTAGGCCTCCAAAGTTGATGCCGACCGCGCGCTGGCGCACGGCCATCCACGGCAAGGCCCGGGCCAAGAACTCCTTCATCTGTCGCCGGTAGATGTCCGGCTGATATTGGCCATCGGCGGAGTAATCCGCCGGGGTGTCCGGCGTGTCGGGATGGCCTTCGCGAATCCACCGCTGCCACGGGATCGTGTACCGCGTGTTGTCGGCGAAGACGCCGTCTGCCAGGAACGTGGGCGTGTCAGGCTGGCCCCAGTGCTTGGCGTGGACCTGATCCAACCAGAACTGCTGCCAGTTCGGATTGCCCACCAGCATCAGCCGTTCGTTGGCGTAATCAACGCCTTGCAGACACTCGCCGAACTTGGCCCCCACCGCAGTCCAGCGATCCACGGTGCCTGATCCGTGTTCCCGCCGGAGCCATTCCCAGCCCGGCCCCAACTGGCCCCAGTCGGCCGTGTTGAATTCACCCGGTCCCAGTTCGTACAGCAGGATGATCTGGGCTGGGTTCAACCTTTTGAGCACCTGCCACGTATTGCCGGGCAGAGAGGGATGCGCCTTCGGCCGCGCTGAGCCGGCGCCGGTGATGATCAGATCAAAGTTGGCCGCCTCTTCCAGATCGGGCCAGCCGTCGGACCCGGAGTACTTGACCGCGAACGAGGGAATGAACTTCCCCCGCGCCGGCGGATCGTCCGCCGCACGTACGCTCAGGCCGCTGGCGACGAAGCTCATTGCCGCGGCCCAACATGCGAACTTGATCATCATCGGAGTCGGCCCTTTCCCGCTCTGGCGACGGAATTCCCGTCACGCGGTACCATTTCCATGTCGTATTCACCCTGCGTCCCGGCCAGGGGAAACATGATTTCCCATGCCTGCCGGGCCTCGGAAACGCCGGCTTCAACGGCTGTCACCAGGGCCACCCAAGCCCCATAGCGGTGCCAGCTGTATTGCCGCGACTGTTGTTGCCGGCTCACGTCCCAGGCGAAGCCGTGACCCCAACCGTTCTCGCGGAGCGGCCAGTGGCCCTGAGCGTCCGGTTCGGGCGGCCCGCCGGTGGCTTGGCTCCAGGCGTTGTCCTCGTTCAGCTTCGTGTAGTACCACACTTCCCCGTAGTTATCGAGGTCCCGGAGCTTACGGATCACTTGAAGGTCTTTCTGGCCGTCCTTGGCTTCTAGCCGGGTTTCGAGCAGTTGGGTCGCGGTCGAATACGCCATGGCATCTTTCGGATCGTAGCGATAGACCTTGCCATTGGGCGCGGTGAACTCGTCCGGTGACGTATACAGACCCACGATGTACTCGGCCGCCCAGTCGCGGACGCTTCGTGCTTTGTCAAAGCCCTTGTCGGCGGCATTGCCGAGACTGGCACGTACCGATTCCCTGGTTCGTGGGGCTCGATCCTTCTCCCAATGCCGTCCCCCCCCCACCGATTCCCGACCGCGGATCGCGATGCCGCGACCTTGGCACAAGTGCGGATGTCGGCCGAACGTCGCGTCAGGACTCGGACGCTACGCTTGCTGTAACCTACTGCCGCAGAGTAGAATGCGCCACGGCGCCGGGCAAGTCCGAGCGCTGAATCACGACGTAGCCACGAAAGGTTTTCGGAATGGGCAAGAACGCTTTTCTTGAGTCGCTGACCCTCGTGATTAAGAACAAATACGGAAAGGACTAGTACAGGGATCGCCCTCTTTGGGCAGAAATAGACGTCGAAGAATGGGAGGCCATCCGCTGAGGCGCAAACGCAACGGGTCAGCCGACGGTGCGACGACACAGAAGTCAAGTGGAGGTGCCGACAGGGTGGCGCGCGATTCGATCGTTCCGGGCAGCGCCGGACGGGATGTTCGTTAGTGCTAAGAGCTGCTCACGTGGAACTGCAAGCATCCCGCAAATGCGAGTAAATTCCACCACATCCGGATGGTAAATTTCGAATTGGGTTTGGCAACGCCGATTTTGGCCACGCCGCTGAACTTCGGCAGCCTGGAGGGGGTGTCCGATGAGTGACTATGAAATCGACCAGATTCGACGAATTCGACATCAGATCTCCGCAGAAAACGGCCATAACCTGAGGAAAGTCGCCGAGTACTACCGGGCGGTCGAGAACGAACTGAGGGCGACTCGGCGATTCAAGTTCGCTGACGAACGGAAGACAAAGCCAATCGAGGAATGCACGGCCGCAAAAGCCGGCTAACCAGAGACCGATGGCCCGAAGACGCGTTCATTTCTGCAGCTCGAAGGCGAGGAAGCGGACCAGTCAGGGCTCCAACGCGACTTGGATGCGTGTGGCCTTCACGTCTGTCATGTGCAGGGCGAGCTTGCGGCGGCCGCGATTGTCGGCCTGAGGCTCTGGATTGGGGGATGACGGCAACGGCCGGCAGTCCATCACTTGGAACAGCACGTCAGCCGGCTCCTGCAGATGCACGGTGAACGTCTTCCCGTGCTGACTCAGCACGGCGGTACGACCGCCGTCATTCAGTTTGACTTTGGCTTCGGTGTGTAGGAACCACCACAGTTCCGCGGGTTGCCGTGCCTGCAGTTCGTCAGTCACGATCAGACGGTTCCGATCCGCCAGCGTGAAGGTGCGGACCGCGCGGTCCGCATGCGGCTGATAGGCTTGGGTCAGATCGACCACCGCCAGGGCCTGCTGCGGTGCGGACTCGAACTTCACGATCTTCGCCGCCGCTTTGGGATTCTGGTCAGGGCCCTGGTCCGGATTGAACACCGGCACGTTGTGGCCTTCGGCTCGTACCCGGTAATAGGAGTGGCGCGGGTTCTTGTGCCGATGGGCCATGTAAGTTTCATGCTCCACGCCGGAGTCCATGATCCACCGCTCGCCCAAAGCGTCGAGCACGAACGTCCCAAGATCGAGGTGACGGTGGCCGCCCAGGTTCATCGAATCGCCGGCCTGGATGCCGACCATGATCGCGTCCGGCTCCCACGAACTCCGCAAGGACGCGCATTCTGCGCCGCGGAAGTACCGGTCCAGCGGCAACGTCTTGAAGTCAAGCCCTCGGCCACGGTCATCGAACCAGAGCAGGTCCAACGCGCCGCCGCGCTCGCCGCCTTCCAGGGCGTTCAGCCGGAACCAACTGAAGGCCGGCACATCGCACTTGCGCGCCAGCCAGAAATGCTGGGGCTCCGAGACTTGCGCCCGCCCGCAATCGGCGAAGTCAAAGGCCACTCGACCGGCGCCGCAGAGGTAAATCTGGTAGTAGCCGCTCTGGCCGAACGCGCCGACTTGCGACAAGCCGAAGTCGGTGCCCAAGGCGGTCTCCAGCGACGACAGCAGCACGATGTTGTATCGCGAGCCGTAGTCCCAGTACGTGACGCCCTCCGTACCGGCGCCGTCCGGTGCATAATGCTGCATGGCCAGCGGTACGCTACGGACCGCTTCGTGGACGATCCGCGCGGCGAGCTGCGGTTCCTCGTCCGCCACAGCCAGAGCGCCGCTAATCAAACCGCCGTTGCAGACCTGGTTCCAGTTGTTTTCGTTGCGCGGCCAGCCTTTCTTGCTGTCATAGACCTTGAGGCCCGGGCGCAAGCCGAGGGACACTATCGCCTCGCGCAGCACGCGCCGCTGATCCGCGCTCCAACGCTCGTACAGCCAGTCGTAGCCCAGCGCAAAGGCATGGGTCATTTCGGCCGTGTCCAGAAAGTGCGGTGGGTTCCAATCCGGAAACGCGGCGGCAGCTTCGAGTTCTTTCCACGCGCGGTCCGCATACCGCGGGTCGCCCTCGATGCGGTACACCAGCGCCAGGGTGCGCACGCGGTCCAACACCCGGCGGCTGACGCTCAGTAGCCGCTTTCCGTCTGGGATCTCGTACTTGGACACGGTCGCAGCAAGGGTTTGATCAGCGGATTGCTTGACCTCCGCGTAGATCCGCGCGGGCAGACCCCCGCCGCGCACTGACGCTCGAACCGCGTCAAACGTCCGCGATGTGGCCATCACGCGCGGATGCTCCGGCCGCAGGGTTGCCAGGATCTTTTCCAGCTCCAACGGCGGCACGTCCCGTTGCCCGTGGCTATCGGCCCCTTGCCCAGCGGCTACCAGCAGCGGCAAGGCGAGCCACACGCAGAACCACCCCCTCGGCCGCAGCAGGCAAGCGGCACTGACACCCGTGCATCTCTTCTTCTCGGCGTTCATGGCGATTTCCTTTCTGATCCTGATGCCATTTCCACGAAGCTACAACCATTGCTCCTCGCCCCGGTCACGGTGGCGAGCACCGCCACTACCGCGTTCGCCGCCGGCGAAAACACCAGCAGTGGCGGTGGCCTCTTGCTCCTGGTCATGGTTGCCGCGATCGTCTATTCGTTCTCCAGTATCGGGCGTTCCGACGCCGGCTTCAAGGCCGGTGCGGATGCCCGACAGGCAACGCCGCGCATGACAGGCAACGCCGCGCCGCCAGCCGTGCGTCTCTTTCTCTCGGCGTTCATCGTGACTTCTCTTCTGATCCTGATGTGTACGTCAAGTCGTCAAAGTAGATTCGGACGAAGCTGCCGCCGCCATAGGTTGTGAACAAGCCAAACCGGTTCAACGTGGCGCCCTTCGCCTTGTCGCCCTGTTTCAAGGGGGCGTGACGGTCTCGTCTCCCAACGTCGCGTGAATCGCGCCTTGGCTGCACGGCTCGGGAGAGCCATGCTACGAAAAATCCCGACCTTTCGGACAGCCTGAAGGCTGAACTCCAACGAACGATCACAGCGCCGGCGTGGGCCGCCGACTGGTCCTGCGTGACGCACGCCACTTGCTTGCGGTCGGTGGCAGACCAGATATAATTCGGGCAACCTCCGGCAATCCTCGACCCCAAGGAGTCCTGCGCCGTGGAACCGCTTGCCTTGAACACGAATCCGCGCGTTTGTCAGATCTTTGTGCTGATCGCGTCAGCATGGGTTGGCTTCGCCGCCGCGGCACCTGCCGCCGACGAACCCACGACGGTGCCGCGGCAAGAGAACCCGATGACGCAGTTCGTGCGGGTCAGCCCGCGCGATCCGCGTTACTTGGAACTGTCCGACGGCACGCCGTACATCCCCAACGGTTTGAACGTGATCCATCCGGGCGGTGGTGTTTCCACGGAGGAAGGGCTGGCCCAGATGGAAGGGTGGATGAAGGCTTTGGCGGACAACGGCGGGAATTACCTCCGCATCTGGATGAGTTCGGCCTTCTGGGACGTGGAACACGAGCAGGCCGGCGTTTTTGACGAGCAGCAGGCCCAACGCGTCGACGGGCTCCTAGAACTGGCCCGGCGCTACGGCATCCGGGTCAAGGTGACCATCGAGCATTTCCGTGAGATCGATCCCGACGACGTTCGTCAATCATGGGCGACGAAGCCGTTGCACCACGTCTCGCGCGGCGGCACGGCCAAGGACATGCCGGATTGGCTGGCCAACGAAAAGAGCCGCGCCCAGTTCCGGCAGAAATTGGCTTGGCTCCAAACGCGGTTCGGCGACCAGCCGGTCATTTTCGGCTGGGAACTGTGGAACGAGATCAACGCGGTCCGCGGCGGCGACTACCTGGCTTGGTCGGAAGCCATGTTGCCCGAACTGAAGCGGCGATTCCCCAAGAACCTGACGCTGCAGAGCCTGGGCAGTTTCGACAATGAGCGGGCCTTGGGGCCCTACCAGCGTCTGTGCCAGATGCCGGACAACGACGTGGCGCAGGTCCACCGGTACCTCGATCTGGGCGCTGCCCTGCAGGTCTGCCATGGTCCGGTCGACGTGCTGGCCGCCGACGCCGTGCGCGAGCTGCTGGCCACCAAGCCTGGCCGTCCGGTGATCCTGGCGGAAAGCGGCGCGGTCGAGCCGCGGCACACGGGGCCGTTCAAGCTGTACGCCAAGGACCAGGCCGGAATCATCCTGCACGACGTGGTCTTCGCACCGTTCTTTGCGGGCGCGGCCGGCGCGGGCCAGTGTTGGCACTGGAGCGAGTACGTCGACAAGAACAACCTCTGGCACCAGTTCCGCGCTTTTGCCGATACGGTGCGCGGGATCGACCCGCCGGCCGAAGGGTTCGAGCCGCTGATGATCCGCCACCCGCGTCTGCGCGTGTACGTGCTCAAAGGCCGGCGGACCTCGCTGCTCTGGTGCCGGGACACGAAGAACACCTGGCAGACGGAGTTGGAGCAGGGGCTCGCCCCCGAGGAACTGAAAGATGCCGTCGTGCCCTTGAAAGGCATCGGGCCGCTGGCGGGATGCACCGCGCGGGTCTATGATCCCTGGAAAAGAACCTGGACCGACGCGCGGATCGAAGACGACGGGGTGCGTCTACCGGCATTTGCCCGCTCGATTGTCGTGCAATTCGAGAGGTGAAACAACGTGACTAGCATCCTCGAGGAAATCGTCGCCACCAAGCGGCACGAGATTGCTGCGGCCCGCGAGGCGCGGCCGGAGTCGGAATTGCGCGCGGCCTTGTTGGACGCTCCGCCGGTCCGCGATTTTCTCGCCGCCCTGTCCGATCCGGGCGGCATCCGTTTGATCGCCGAAGTCAAGAAGGCCAGTCCCTCCAAGGGCGTCATCCGCGAGGATTTTCAGCCGGTGGAGATTGCGCGGATCTACCAGCGGCACGGCGCGGCGGCCATCAGCGTGTTGACCGATCCGACGTATTTCCAGGGCTGCCTGCAATACCTGACGGAGATCCGGGCGGCGGTTGACCTTCCGCTGCTGCGCAAGGATTTCATTCTGGACTGCTACCAGTTGCTCGAAGCCCGGGCCGCGGGCGCCGACGCAGTGTTGCTGATCGCCGAATGCCTGGACGACAAGTCGCTCCACCGCCTGCACGAAGAAGCCCTGCAACTGGGCATGACGCCGCTGGTCGAATTGTACGAGCCCGCCAATCTGGCCCGCGTCCTGGCTTGCGAGGCGCGGCTGATCGGCGTCAACAACCGCGACCTCCGGACCTTTGAAGTCGATCTCCAGCATACCGTGCGGCTGCGCGCGCAAATCCCGCGCGACCGGCTGTTGGTCGGCGAGAGCGGCATCCATTCGGCGGCCGACGTCCAGATGCTCCAGGCCGCTGGCGTCAACGCGATCCTGGTCGGCGAATCGCTGATGGCCAGTCCCGACATCGGCGCGGCGGTGGACCGGCTGCTGGGACGATGAATTTCCTTGCCGGTCGTCCTATTCGGCCGGCGCGACCGGGCCTTTCTCGTCCGGGGGCTCGGACAGGAACAAGGCCACGGCGGCGGCCGGCAGGAACAGCCAGGCTGCGTACAGCAGCGCCAAACGGTGGTCGCCGACCTTGGAGAAAAGCCCAAAGAACACGGTCCCGGCGGCGGCCACGATGCGGCCGATGTTGTAGCAGAACCCCGCCCCCGTGGTCCGCAGCAACGTCGGGAACAGCGGCGGCATGTACATGGTGAACAGGCCGAACACCCCCTGGCAAACGCCCATTGCACACAGGCACCAGAACAGGTTGTCGTGCGACCGGGCCTCGCTGTACGTGACGTACATCGAGCAGAAGTACGCCACGCACATCAGGCAGATCGTCCGGCGATAGCCCAGGAAGCGGGCAATCAAGGCCGCCAAAAAGTTGCCGGCAATCGACGTCACCATCAACAGGATCATCGCGTTGCTGACAAACGTCGTCCGTTGCAGGTCCGTCCAAGCCTTGACATCGGGCAAGTTGCGCAGGTGCTGCAGCGACCAGAACATAAAGGCCCAGTGGGCGGTCAAGGACGTGGCGCAGACCGAAATGGTCAGGATGGTCGTCCGGCGGACCGAGCCACGGAACAGATCCAAGACGCTCGGCTCGGCATGCTGCGCCGCCAGTTTGGCCGCGTGCCACTCTTCGGGCTCCGGCACCGCGCGGCGGATCCAAAGCACCAGCAGGGCCGGCAGAATGCCGACAAGGAACACACTGCGGTAGGCATAGGTCTCGCTGGACGCGGCCACGATCGAGACCAGCACCCCCGCGACCATCGCCAGCAGGACGCCGATATTGACTGCACTTTGCAACGTGGCGGCAATCCACGGCCGCCAGCGGCGCGGCCACGTTTCCGACAGCAACGACGCTCCCACGGCCCACTCGCCGCCGATTCCCAGCGCCGCCAGGAACCGGCACAGCATGAGTTGCCACCAGGTCTGAGCAAAGAAGGACAAACCCGTGAACAACGCATAGGTCAAGATGGTCAGGACCAGCGCCCGCGCGCGTCCCAGCCGGTCGCCGAGCCGGCCAAAGAACCCGCCGCCCAGCGCCCAGCCGACCAGAAACGCCGCCTGGATCACCGAACTGTAGTAGCCCACGGCGTCGTCGGTTTGCCCCACCTGCAGCAACTGGGCGACAAACGGCGTGGCGACCAGCGTGTACAAGTGCATGTCCAGACCGTCGAACAGCCAGCCCAGCCAGGCCGCAATGCCCGACTTCCACTGCTGCGGCGACAGGTCGCGCAGCGATTTGACGTCTTGACCGGCCTCGGCCGAACGGTGTGCGGGTTCTGTGCTCATGGTATCAGCGACTGTGCGATGTTCGCGAGTTCGATCAGCCAAGTTCCCCGGCGTAGCCGTACTTCTCGATGTATCCCGACCAACGGCGCCGGATCGCGGCCCGGATCTCCGTCTCCAAGTCCTCATGCCGATTCGGCTTGTAGTCCTTCCGTTGCCCGATGAACGCCTGCAGCCGGTCGCGGACCGTCTCTAATCCGCCGATCTCCAACTGGCGGTAAATGCGCTCGACTTGGCCGATCGGGTCTTGCACCAGGTCTTCATAGCGGACGTCGATGATTTGGTTCGGGGCGAGGCCGACACGTTGCGACTCGAAGCCCCGATACATCCGCTCGAACGCCTCGAAAATGTATTCGTCCAAGTACTTGTTCTTCGGGATCTGCAGCCCCTGAGCCTGGTCGAGCGTGGGCCACAAACGCCGCGTCGAGGCGTACAAGGTTTCGGGATTCCGGGTGATGTGAATGAACCGGGCGCCGGGGAATAACTCCGCCAGAATTCCCACGCGCCCCGTGTGCGGCGGCGATTTCAGGATCAGCGGTTTGCGTTTGTAGTACGTCATCGCCCGCACGAACCAGACCATGTCGCGTTTCCAGCGGGCCAGCAAGGCCGGCGCGACGCCTTCCATGTCCAGCAGTTCCATGAAACACGGCGGCTCGTTGGGAAACACCATCCGCCAATAGGGCGTCGGACAGCCCATGTTGCCCAGGGCGAACTCGTCCTCCTGCGGGTAATACGCGCCGGTCAGCATATTGTCCATGGGCCGTTGCTTCGGCAGCAAAAGGTGGATCATCCCAGGCAACATGCGGCGGCTCACCAAGAAGTGATTCGGCGCAAAGCACTCGTAGGTCGTCGGATAAGCGTAGCGTTCGTCCTGGACCAACAATTCGTGCAGATAGGTCGTGCCGCTGCGCCAGTGCCCGACGATGAAAATCGGCGGCTGGTCGATCTCGGTTTGGGCGACCTTCTTGCTGAACAGGACGTTCTGGACGATGCGCAGCACCGAGTTCACCACCGTGGCAGAGGTCACTGTGGCGACCAGGATCCAGCGCGTCGGATGAACGCGAAAGCGATTCCTGGCCAGCAGGCGCAGCCAATCGCTCATTAACATCCCATGCCAAAATCGGGGAGACCAGGCTGGGTAGGTATTCGTCTTGGTTTTCGGCTTCGGCGTCTGCTTCGGCGGCGTTGGATGGGCAGTTTCAGGCATACGTCAGTTCGTGATCTGGAGTAAGCGGCCGGTGCGACCCGCGGGTGGCGAGTCCTGGCACCGTATTCGACATCTTGGCCGCAGGTTGCTGGGAGACTGCAGAAGTTACGTCAAACGGCCTGACGAATCGGAGACATTCTAACGCTTGGCCCGGGTCTTGCCGAGAGCAGATGCCCTTAATCCCACCACCAGGCATTCGACTTGGGCGCCGCGGAACTGGTCCGCAACGAGGCCAGCGTCGCACGGATTGTGGCTTGTTTTAATACGGACCACGAGTCCAGGTCGACTCCGCCGGACAAACTGACAATGTACTCCGAGCCGCGGGGCATGAAGCTGGCTCGAGTCGGCGTCGAGCGTGGCGCCGGGTAGCGGGCGACATCGGCCTGGCGGGCGTCGACCAGCAGCGACCCGTCCAATCCCGTACGGCCCAACCACAGTTCCTTGGTAGCAATCGCGCCGACAACCGCCAAGTCGATGCAGTTCCGCAGGCTGGCGAACACTGGCAGCTTGGCGGCCAGTTCGCCATAACGGTTTGTGAACGTGTCCGCCCACGCTTGGGCCAGCGGATCCGGCGCACCCGCACCGGCGGCGCGTCCCGGACCGGCCAGCAGACCCGCTTCGGTCAGCGTCCGGACACCGTCGCCGACCAATTCCCAAGCCAGGCCGTCCGCGTCGCGGAGCACGGCGTCGTACTTGGGCGTTAGCCACAGGCGCAGGATTGCGTTCTGCGGCGGGGGCTGATCGCCGGCTTGCAGCATTTGCAGGTAGCTCGGCAGATCGTGGATCGGGGCGGGCTCGAAGCCCAGCGCCAAGCGTTTCATCCGGAAATCCGCTGCGACCAACACTTGGGCGAAATGCGTATCGGGTTCGACTCCGGTGACCGTGACTACGCTCTTGCCCAGCGTCCGCTCCAGGCGACGGATCGCCGCCTCGCTCATCGTGATGTTCTGGCCGCGCATCAAGCGGTCGAAGCGGGCCAGCCCTTCCTCCGTCGGATCGATGGAACACGTGATCCCGGGCCCGGCCACGGCCGCGGGGGCCGTGCGCAGGGCAATCAGCAAGTCGTCCAGCTGAAGGACGGGCTGTCCGCTCGTCTGCCCCACGACCTCGCCCGCGTCGTTGACCAGCCAGCCTTCGGCTTCACCGGCAAGGACGATGTCCTTGGCTTCGGGATACGCAAACACGTAGCGGACGCGTTGCAGGCCGGCCAGGAATCGCATGTCCAGCGGCAGAGGTTGGTTCTTGGCGCGGCACTCGACCATCGCGGCTTCCAATCGCCGCAGCGAGACCTTCCGGAACGAACTGGCGCGCGCCATTTCGCCGCCCGCGGGAACCATCGCTGCCAACCACGCACGCCGCAATTGGCCCGTGGTCTCCCGCGAACTGCGGTTGACCACGCCGCCGGCATCGATCGACACGCCTCCCACGGCGCCATTCCGGCCGACGACCGGAATCACGGCGATGACAAACGGCTTCAAGCCGCCGGAACTGAGCCCTTGAGCGTCCAACCGCCGAGGCAAGCCGAAAACGAGAATCGAAGCCAGGACGGTTGCCCCCGCAAGGGCGGCCGTGACGCCGCCCGCGTGACAGGCAACACCAACGGCGTCCCGCTCTTGACGTGTAGTCATCTGCGATGCCCCCCAACCACGAACCTTCGAATGCGGCCCTTCACCGATTCTACCAGCCACGGCCGACATCCGGTAGAATGGACCCCCTAGTTGCACAGGCGAACGGCGGGCGTGAGCCCGCCGGTCTTCCGAATACCCGCACCTCTGCGCGAGGGGTTCGCGATGTCACCTTCGTTGAAATCAGCCGACGGTAGAAGAAGTGCCCGCAGAGACCATGCACCGATGGGCTGACGCCCACCGTTCGCCAAACCGATGCACCGATGGGCTGACGCCCACCGTTCGCCAGACTGAACCCCTGTAAAATACGAAGCCTCCTTTCACGATTCGGCGGTTGATCCCTACCATGACTGACACGCTACTGGCTTACGATCTGGGAACCGGCGGCAACAAAGCGTCGCTGTACGGCGCGGACGGCCGATTGATCGCCACCGCGTTTGTCCCCTACGACACGCAGTACCCGCAGGCGGGCTGGCATGAACAGCGGCCAGCGGCCTGGTGGGAATCGGTGGTCGGCAGCACGCGGCAATTGCTGGCTGGCGGGGCTGTCGATCGACGGACGATTCGCTGCATAGCCATCTCGGGGCACAGCTTGGGCTGCGTTCCCCTGGATGCAGCGGGGCGGCTGTTGCGGGACGCGACGCCGATTTGGTCGGACAAACGGCCGGCCGCGCAGGCGGCGGACTTCTTCGAGCGGGTCGATCCGGCGCACTGGTATCGCTTGACCGGCAATGGTTTTCCGGCGCCGCACTACACGGTGTTCAAGATCCTCTGGTACCGCGACCACGAGCCGGAGATGTTCGCCCGCATCCACAAGGTGCTGGGCACGAAGGACTACGTCAACTACCGGCTGACCGGCCGCGTGGCGACCGACTATTCGTATGCCTCGGGCAGCGGCGTGTACGACTTGTTGGGCTGGGACTATGCCGACGAACTGCTGTCGGCGGCAGATCTGCCGCGCAACCTGCTGCCGGAGATTGTGCCGGCGACGGAGATCCTGGGCGGATTGACCGGCGATGCCGCCGAGGCATTGGGACTGCCGCCGGGGATTCCTGTCGCCTGCGGCGGGGTCGACAATTCATGCATGGCGCTGGGAGCCAAGAACATCGCCGAAGGACGCATCTATGCATCGCTGGGTTCCTCGATGTGGATCGCCGTCTCGTCGAGCCGCCCGTTATTGGACGAGGCGTCGAAGCCGTATGTATTCACGCACGTGGTACCCGGCATGTTCACCTCCGCGATCGGCATGTTTTCGGCCGGCAGTTCGCTCCGCTGGGTGCGGGACCAGCTGTGCGTACACCTGGCGGCCAAGGCCGGACTCGGCGGCCGCGACGTGTACGACGTGATGACGGAGTTGGCCGAGCGGTCGCCGCCGGGGGCGCGGAAGCTGCTGTTCAACCCGAGTCTGGCCGGCGGTTCGTCGCTCGAGCCCAGTCCGCACATCCGCGGCGCGTTTCTGGGCTTGGACCTGGGCCACACGCAAGCCGACTTGATCCGCGCGGCCTTGGAGGGGATCGCGCTGAATGCCCGGTTGATGCTGAACGCCCTGCGGCAATTGGGCGAGGTGGGGCAGGAGATGGTCGTCGTGGGCGGCGGCAGCCGCAGCCGGTTGTGGCGGCAGATCCTGGCCGACACACTGGAAATCGACGTGCTCAAGACGAACGTGGGTCAAGAGGCCGGCTCGCTGGGAGCTGCCGCCGTGGCTGCGGTGGCCTGCGGGCTGTGGCCGGACTTCGGCCGCATCGACCAGGTCCATCAACTCGAATCCACCGACCGGCCCGACCCGGCCCGCGTCGCCGTCTATCGCCAACTGCTGCCGCTGTTCGACCAAGCCCGCTCGGCCCAGGCTCGGCTGGGCGAGCAAATGGCGGAATTGAATTTGTGACCGCAGACAGAGAAGCTCTGACGCTTGCGGGATTTGTGTGCCCTGGTCCGTCGCTGACACCGGCGCGAAGTGTCTTTTCTTGTTTCTGGAGGTTGATTCCCGAACGGGACAAGGCGCAAAGTCGTATAATGTCAGCAACGGGTTACAAAGCTGGGAGATATGGCGATGCGCTGGACACTTGCTCTGGTCACGGGATTGCTGCTGTTGCTGCAAACGGGTTATTTTGTCTTTTTGCGGCACTGCTCGTGTGTCAGCTGTGGTCAGGCCGATCGTTCTGCCAGCCTCTGCTTGGACGCCGACAGCGACCATCTCGTTGCTGCCAGCATGGAGGATCGAACTCTTAAGAGCAGCTTGATCGAGCAGGGGGTGGCGCTGATCGAACGTGGTCAAACCGTGGAAGGTTCGGAACTCGCCAAGCAATTGGGAGTAACGGCTTGCCAACTGGAGGCCTCACCACCCCGTACGAGCGTCAGCGATCCGACCGAGCTGTTCCGGGTCGCCAAGGACTCGGTGGTCGTGGTCGGCGGTCTCTACAAGTGCAACAAGTGTACGCGCTGGCATGCCAACCTGGCGTCGGGGTTTGTGCTAAGTTCCAGCGGGGCTATCGTGACCAACTACCATGTCATCGAGGATTCGACTGAGCGCGGGCTGGTGGTCATGACCGCCGACTCGCACGTGTACCCTGTTCAAAGTGTCTTGGCCGCAAGCCGCGCCGACGATCTGGTCATTTTGAAGGTGAATGCCGAAGGCCTGCAGCCGCTGCCGTTGGCCGACAGCGCAACCGCCGCGCCGGTGGGCTCGGCGGTGAGCGTGATCAGCCATCCGGATGGCCGGTTTTTCTGCTACACGGCGGGTGTTGTGTCCCGGTACATGAAGATCCAAGCCGCGGGGCAGACAGCCGATGCGATGGCCATCACGGCCGACTACGCACGCGGGTCAAGCGGAGCGCCGGTGTTGAACAGCCAGGGACAAGTGGTCGCGGTGGTCAGCAGCACCGAGTCCATCTACTATACCCAAGAGGGTCAGCGGCAACTTAACCTGCAGATGGTCTTCCGAACGTGCATTCCCGCCTCCAGTCTGCTGAGAATGCTCCGGCCAGTCAACCAAGTGGCCAGTCACGTGCCGTGAGACGCAGGTTCGCGTCACCAAGCTGCTTGCCGGGAATGGCACGAGGTTAAGCGGCAAAGCCGCTTATCGTAACCCGAAGCGTGAGCGGGGATGAACCGTTTACCGGCCGCATTCCTCGCTTACGCTTCGGGTTACAATCGCGGCAGACCCGCCAGCACGCTTAACTTCGTGCCATTCCTGCTTGTCAGCGTGGATCAATGTTCCCTCGCGAAAACCCGTTTAGACCCACAACCACGAGCGCACGGCTTCGATCAAGTCGTGCAGCCAGACGTACCCGAGGGCGCGCCGGCCGCAATCGATTCGCGCGACGACGCCCGCGCCGGCCAGCCGATGCGGAATCGCGGATGCCTCGACGCGGACCAGCGCGGTGACGGACAACTGCTGCCGCTCGTCTGACTCGGTGATCTCCGCCAACCGCTCCAGCCGGCCCGCGTAGGTTTGGCTGGGATTCGTCGCCAGGATGAAACGGACGGGCAGATCCGGCCGGCTCGCCCGTCGCGCGGCCAGCACGTAACCGGCATCTTGATCCGGGATCTCGACTTCCAAAACCCAGGAGCCGCCGGTATCGGCCACGGTCATCAACACTTGCCCGCGTTTCACCGGACGCTGCTGCAATGCCTCCGTCAGGTCCCAAGTCAACACGTGGCCGGCAATCGGACTGCGGAGTTGCAGCGCCTCACGCTCGCCGTCCAGGAGCCTTTTCTGCTCCTGCAGACTCACCAACAGCTTTTTCAATCGTTCTTCTTCCGCCGTCTGCCGGACATATTCATCCCGCTGGTCGGCCGTGAGTGGTTTGCCGCCCAGCCGCGTGGTGCGGAGCGATTCCAATTGTTCGGTCGTCGTTTGGATCTCGCCCAGCAGCCGCGTCCATTCGTAATCCAGGTCGCTGCTCTGCAGGGCAGCCAGCAGCTGGTTGACGGCCACCGCGTCGCCGTGGTCCGCATGCAACCGTTCGACGCGGCCGTCCCGCGGGGCGAAGATCCGCCGTTCGATCTGCGGCCGCAGCCGGCCTCGGCAGTTCACGCGGAATTCTGCCGGAACAAAGACCAGCGCAGCAACGGCTGCAACCAGAGGCAGCGACCAGAGCGACATTCGCAGCACGCGGCCCGGCCGGCACCAGCGTCCCCACTGCTCCCACAGCCGCACCGCTGGAATGCGCTCGTAGCGCACGGCTCGTGCCACGGCCAAGTTGGCTTGCCGGCAAACCAATTCCAGCATCGCGCGATCGCCATCGCCAGCCGGCTTGGGGGTGAATGATTCCAGCACCAGTACGCCGTGCGGTGCCGGCGGTGCGTCGGCGTCCGGCGCCGGTTCGGCCAGCGGGATGGCGGCCAGCGTCCGCACGTGGGTTTGGTCGATATATTCTTCCACGGCCGCTTGTACTTGCGGCGCCGCTGCCGGACCGGCGACGGCATAGAACAGCGGTTCTGCGGTCGCCGCGACGCGTTCCGCCAGCCGTTCCAGCAAGCGTACGGGCGTCGCCCGGGGATCAAACGAATCGAGCCCGCTGATCGCTTGCACGCGCAGACGGCCGCGCCGCCGCACGACGACGGTAATGCGATCGGCATTCAACACCCGCCGGCCCTCGTTGGCCACGGCAAACGCAACTCCCTGCAGATCCAATGGACGCTGAAGCTGCTCGCAGAACTGCCATGCGCGGTCCCACTGCGATTCCCGCTCCTGCAACTCCTGCAGCCGGGCACGGCGATGAAAATCCGCGGCCAGTTCGCACAACGCGGACAGGACCTCCGCAAAGCCGCAGGCCGCCTCGGGCGAGACTTCCGGCCGCTGGCAAATCTCGACGATCCGAATCGCGCGCCCCTCGACGACGACGGGCCCCGCCAACAACAGATACGGCCCGGCATGGCCCAGCCCGGCGGCTTCCGGTGCGGCGATTCTGACCTCCGTCGAGCTGCCCACTTGCGTCAAGAACCGTTCGTGCTGGGCGGCGCCGGCCGCCCAAGGTGTTTCATTCCCGGGGAACACCGCAACGAGTTGGAATCCGTGGGCAGCGTCTACCGCCCAAACCGCTCCACCCATGGCCGCCCCGGCGCGTACTGCATGGTCGAGCAGCGCCGCATAGAACGGTTTTTCCTCGCCGCCTGCTTGCACAAGTGCCTGGACCTCGTCGACCAGACGCTCGATCTGCCGCCACGTTTCGTCGTGGGGCGGCATGCCGGCGATCGAGGCGCTGTTGGTCATGGTCACTCAAGCCGACGTGTTAGACGGTTAGGAACGCAGGCACTGCCGGTTTCCAGCGTAGGACTTACGGCGCGAGCGGACAAGAGTGGGAGGGCGGAATCTCAGCGGCGGCAGGGCGGTAGACCCGGAGAGACGAGAGGCGACCACGAGTGAGTCATTCAGCCATCCGGCGCAGACTGCGACCGGCATCAGGTCGGGACGTCCCGTCGGACGACAGGGCAGAAACCGGTGCGTGCGGGTTTGGCCGAACGGGCGGAGCTGTGGCGATGGAGTTCGGCCTGGGCGCGGGGCCAAAAGCTGCCTGCGGTGCCGCAACGGCTAGCCCACCCGGACGAACCGGCGTTACCGCGGAAGTGGCTCGCATGGGTCAACGAGCCGCAGACCGAGGCGGCGGTGAAGGCTTTGCGGGCTTGCATCCGCCGCAGTTGTCCGTTGGAGGAGGAAACGTGGGCGCGCAATCGCGCCGTGCGGTTGAACTTGGAAAGCACCCGTCGTCCTCAGAGGAGACCGAAAAAAGAGTCCTGCCCCTTTTTCCGGTCTTTTTCCGGTTCGATTTCAGCGGGCACACACCGGAGCGGCAGGGCATGCGTGCCCGTCGCACGGCGGAAGTCCCCCCGGGGCCGGCTCGACGAACTTGAGCGACCCGCGGCGGCTACTGGTAAGTCACCTTTTTCTTCGAGAAGAGTTTGATGGCGTCCTCGAACTCCCTTCGGTTGCTGCTGACGCCGGTCACCTTAAGCTCACCTTTGTCGAGGATGGAACCCTTGTCGACGGTGATCTTGCCCTTACAGTGTTTGACCTTCTTGATGGCGTCGACGAGGCGATTGTCGTGTCCATTTCCGATCAATACGATTTGCTTCAAAGCGATGTAATCGACCGTTGCGCCATCTTTGGTGGCCTTGACGTTGGACTTGTTGATGGAAGCATTCTTGTCGAAGTCGACCTCGATGACTTCGTTGCTATCGAGGGTAAATTTGGCCTTGCCCATCGCGCTATCCTCCTTCGTTGCGAACGCGTTTCAGGAATTGGAAAACGTCCGAAAAATTTTAGGGGCGGCGGTCTGATTTTCAAGTCAGAAACGAAAAGGAGTCGGGTGTCTTTGAAACGAAAAGGGGTCGGTTGTCTTTGTTTCGTCAAGGATTTGGCTGTCTTTCAGTTCAGACGGTTCGCTCCAGAGCCTTGATGACCTGTGGCATGGAAGACCAACGATCCTTGGGAGCGTAGGCCAGCATCTTTTGGTACACGGCCTCCAACGAGTCCGGAACCTCCGGCCGCACGGACTTCAGCGGCGGGGCTTTCGTTTCGGCTTGTTCCGCCGCCCCCCCGGTTCGCCAATCCGGGGGCAACAGCGCTTGAGATGCGAGCAGCGCGTAAAGGGTGCAGCCCAGGCCGTACACATCCGTGCGTTCGTCGACTTGGCAGCTGTCCACGAATTGCTCCGGGGCCATGAACCCCGGCGTTCCGATCATGTGGCCCGCGCCTTCGTAACGGGCGACGGAGCTAGAACCCGGCCGCCAGGCTTTGCCCCAACCGATGACTTTGATCAGACCCTGAGGACTGAGCATCAGATGCGCCGGATTGACATCGCGATGGACGGTTTGGCGTTGGTGGGCGTAACCAAGTGCCCGGGCAGCTTGAATCACATAGCCGACCGCCGTGGCCACATCCAGCCGTTGGCGGAGCAGCAGGTTCGCCAGGGTACAACCGTCGATGTGCTCCATGATCAAATAGCGCAGATCGTCGATCCGGCCGCCTTCGTAGATCCGGACGATGTTCTCGTGATCGAAGCTGGCGGTCAGAACGACTTTGCGCTGAAAACGGGCCACGGCTTCTTCGGCCGTGTTGGACGACGCCAGAATTTGAATCGCGGACCAGCGATCCAGGCAGACATGGCGAGCCTTGAGCACTTGGCCTGTTAGGCCGCGATGGAGTTGATCCGTGAGTTCGTACAGGCCCAAGGCGTTGCCGTCCGGGGCGTCCGTGGGGCACGTCGCTGGTCGTCCCGCCGATGGCGGCGCGTCTTCCTGCGGTTCCAGACGTGTCTCGTCTTGGTCCAGGTGAGCCAAGATCCGCTGCAGACGCGCGCGATCGGAACCGGCCGAAAGATCGCTCCAAGAAGTAGGCGGATCTGCCACAGGCGGCGAGACCGGCCGGGGGGCATCGGCTGACTCCGGCGAGACCGAGTCCAAGCGAAAGACCGTCTGACCGATCCGAAAGTCCTCGCCGGGACCGACCGTAAACTCTTCCGCCGGCTCGCCATGGAAGTAGATCGCGTTGCGCGCCGAGACCAGGCGACGGACCCGCAGCGTCCCTCCTTCCAGGACCAGATCCGCATGCTCGCGCGAGATTCTCATGTCCCAGGGGACCGCCCAGCCGTTCTGGGGTGCGCGGCCCAGCCGGATCACCGCCTGGGACGGCAGCCGCCGGCGCCAGGTCTGCTTGATTCCGGGGCCAATCGCCAGAAACTCGTACACGTCGCATCCTCGGTTGCCTGATCTGCACGCCGCTGGGCCGGGAATCCGGGCCAAACGGAAGAATCGCCTGCAGTTGCGGCCGAAATCCGCCTTGCTGTATTGTAACTTATCGGCAGAGCAAATCCTACGAAACCACCTTACAACCTGCTTGCCATAGCCCACGCTCAGTGCGAAAATCGGTTCCTTAAGGTTCCACTGGCAAATCCCGGGATCGTCTCCCCGGGTACCAGTTGTCTCGGCGGCGAGCGGCCGGATTGGCGAACGGCCGGCGTCAGCCCGCCGGATTGGCGAACGGCCGGCGTCAGCCCGCCGGTTTGGCGAACGGCCGGCGTCAGCCCGCCGGTTTGGCGAGCGGCCGGCGTCAGCCCGCCGGTTTGGCGAGCGGCAAGATTTGGAACATTTGGCCTTTGCGTTTTGGGTTTGTGTCGGATTTCGAGACTCGAGTTTCGGATTTCGTTGCGGCTTGGCCGCGGTAGGTATTTCTATGCCTGTCATGAGTGTCGCAGAGTTTTTTCAAGTGCTCGAAAAGAGTTCGCTCCTTTCCGCGGAGCAGTTTCAACTGGCGCGTCAGCAATTGGCGGCCGAAGGCGATCCCAAGAACGTGGCTCGCAAGTTGCTGGCCGACGGGCGCCTGACCAAATGGCAAGCCCGGCAGTTGCTGCACGGGCGTTATGCCCTGATGATCGGGCCCTACAAGTTGCTGGACCAGGCGGCCGGAGATAACGTCACGCGCGTGTTCCTCGCCCAGCACGGTCAATCCGAGCAAAAGGTCGAACTGCGGTCGCTGTCGCGAAGCCACGCGGCAGAACGTCCGGACGCGGTCCAGGAATTTGTCGAGGCGGCGGAGAAGCTGTCCGTCGCCGAGAACCGGAAGCTCGTGGAGGTCCATCGTCCGCAAGGCCAGGACGACACCTGCTATGTCGCGTTGGACGAGCCTGTCGGAGGCGTGTCGGCCGCCGCGGCGGTGGCGTCTTCCGATTCGGTCCTCGAGGTTGATCGCGCTCCCGCCGAACAACCGCAGGCAGTGGAACAGGCGAACGCAGACCAAGAGAACGTCACCGCCGAACGGCCGACCGAACAGGGAACGGGGGCGATGCCCGCGGGCGTCGAGATCCGCCCGCCCAAGCTGAAACCCAAGTCGAAACCGGCCGGCGCCGCGGCTCCGGCTGCGGCCGCGCCGGCATCGAGCGGTCCTGTGGCGCCGCAGGACAAGGCTTCTTCCGCGGCCCCGTCGGGTCCTCAGATCGAAATCAAACTACCGGGTCAGGATACGCCGGTCGAGGTCGCCGCCGCGCCCCAAGCATTCAAGATCGCCACCGGCAAACGCCGCAAGAAGCCAGGTGCCGCACCCGCCGGAAAGCCTGCGTCACCCGCGAAGTCCGCAGGGGGCGAGACGGGCGAGGGGGCCAAGGCGGCTGACGGAGAACCCGTGGCGCCGGCAGCGAAATCCGGGCGTGCTCTTTCACCGGCCCTGCTGGTTGGCGGCGCTGTGGGAGGTGGCCTGCTGCTCGTGGCGATTGCCGTTGTGGCGTGGTTCGTGTTCTCCGGCGGCGGTGACGCACAAGTCGCCGACGCGGCGAAAACGGCCGCCGGGCCGACGGAGAAGACTCCCGGCGATGGCGGGGAAGCATCCGACCAACCGGAACCGGCCCAATCCCCACCCACCCCGGAAAGCGAACCTGCCGACCCCGTGGTCGACCCGGTTGTCGTCGTGGAGACGGCTCCGGCTGAACTCTCCGAAGCGAAGCCGGAAGCCAAACCGGACACGCCCCCAGCCAAGTCCGAGACTGCACCGCCCGACGCAAAAGCCTCCGAGATGCCGAAATCCTCCGACGCGCCGGCGGAAACCAAACCGGCCGAGGTTCCGGCGGAGCCAGCGAAGGAAGCGAAACCAGAGCCGGCCAAGACAGCCGAAGCGGCCAAGCCGGGTGCGACAAAGACCGAAACGGGTGCGAAGACCCCGGAAGGAAAACCCGCGGCGGGCAAGGCGGAAGCCGCCAAGCCGGAGGCCAAGAAACCGCCGGCGCCGCCGCCGGGCAAGAAGCCGTTTGCCGACCTCAAGGACTTTGCCGCGCTTCCCGACGTGTCCGCCGCCGACGGCGATCAGCCGAAGTCGCTGGGCGCCGTCTACATTCCGTCCGGCGAATTGTGCTTCGTAAAACTCCGCGGTGGTGAAAAGGCTTTCAAAGGAACCCAGCAGTTCGCGATGAAGAACGCCCAGGGCGGACTGGCCGAACGGGAATGGGAGATCTTGATCCGCGAAGGTGCGGCGGGGAACGAAACGGTGATTGCGTCGTTGGTCATCGACGACAAATCGCAACTCGTGTTTCAATGGAAACCGGAAGCCAAGACGCAGACGATGGCTCCGTATCTGAGCAACTGTGCCTTTAGCCTTGCCTGTGCGGGCGAAGCCAAGGCGGTGACCCTGCGCGAGCCGGCGCAGGCCGAAGAGCTGGTCGTGGATTTCGACAAACCGACCAGCAAGAACGACTGGAAGATCGACGCGTGCCCTGCTCCGGAAGGCGTGCGGTTCGAGATCACGGGTGTCGCCGGCGCCAAGTTCACCGTCGATCCCAAAGGACCACAGGAAGCGGAAAAAACCACGGTCTGGATCCGCGTCGAGGACGGCGGTGGATTGTTGTCTCTGAAACTTGACGCCTCTCTGAAACGCGACTTTCAGCTTACGGCCACCCCTCACATCAAGCTGTCGCCGGACGCACCCAAGCCTGACAAGTTTGTCAAACGTATGTTCCAGGACAGCCTGAAAAAGGTAGAGTTTCAGAGCAACGAACTCAGTCAGCGTGTCAAGATGATGCAGGAATACGCAAAGAGCAAAGCCCTCGATGCAAAGAAGGTTGAACAGAATCTGCCTGCCTTTGAATTGGATGTCAGGAACGCGGCGACGCTCGTGCAAAACATGAAAAAGATCGACGAGTTGCTGAAGAAGCTGGAAGAGGGGATGAAAATCCAATTTCGCGTCTTTTACGATGCGGACACCACCGAGGTCAACCTGCTGAAAGTAGGGGGATGAGCCGGTTTTCGAAGGCTCGACCATTTGACAGTCCGTGCCACTTCAATAGAATACAGGCAGTTGCCGCACCCCGCGCGGGGTGCCAAAACGCGCCAAGTCGGTTCCGGCAATGCCCCTCCGGGCGATTGACCCGCTTTCGCCGCTTGTCAGCGACAGGTTATTGTTTCCTACCTAGTGCGAGAGCGATGCTATGACCACAGTACTATTTGCTTGGATGCCCGGCATTTGGGAGTTGATGATCTGCTTGGTTATCATGCTGATTCTCTTCGGCAATCGGCTGCCCAGCGTGATGCGGAGTCTGGGTTCCAGCGCCCGCGAGTTCAAGAAGGGCGCGGAAGGCATCGGCGAGGACATCGAGGAGGCGAGCAAAGCCAGCCCCAAAGAGTCCGCCGCCAAGTCGCTGAACGAGTAAGGGGTCCGTTTCCAGGCGGGGGAGCCAAGCTCAGACGCGGATCGCGATCTGTGGCTGGTGGCCGTCTCTGCTGATGGGCTATCGTTTGCGACCCAAAAGAGTCCTCGCTCTTCCGCTGCCTCGTACCGCTGGGGGAAAGTCCATGTTTGGTCTCGGGATGCCAGAATTGATTATTGTCGGCATCATCGCCGTGCTGCTGTTCGGCAAGCGTTTGCCGGAGGTAGCCAAGTCGCTTGGTAAAAGCTACACGGAATTCCGGCGCGGCTTGGCCGACATCCAAGCGCAAATCAATATCTCGGACGTTTACTCGACGAACTACAACTCGTCCAGTTACAAGTCCTCGAAGTCCTCGTCCGACTATGACGATTACGAAGCGGCTTCGGCGCCGAAGTTCGAGCCACCGCCTGCCGAACCGCAAGCGGAAACCGCTGCGGAACCGGCGGCCGAAGCGACGCCTGGTGCGGAGCCGCGGCCCCGGGACGGTTGATTCCGCCCCGCAGCATGGCTCTCCCGAGCCGTGTTGGTGTTTGATTTCCCGTAGGACGGCTCTCCCGAGCCGTGCCAGCAATCTCGGCATGAGGGGTGGCCGGGCACGGCTCGGGAGAGCCATGCTACAAACCGCCGCCCCGCGTCTTTTCCGGAAACGGGACCTAGCGCACTTTTCCTCGGGCATGGCGCAGCATTATACTGCTGTCTCCCGTGCCCGGCTTTCTCGGTGAAACCGGGGTTCAGACACCGTCCCGAGGACTGGCCGTGAACGCGACGAATCCCCCAAGGCCGGCAGATTCCGGCCAAGCCAACGTGCCTCGGACGCGGCTGGTGACCAGCCTTTCTAGCCTACGCTGAGCGAGTTCGATGATGAACGCACTGTACCGCCTTGTTGCTTCTGTGCTGTTTCCCTTGACGCTTGCGTTTCCGGTTCCCGCCAGCGAATCGGACGAACCGGCCGACGTCATCTACGCGGGCGACACGGTGACGGTCGTCAAGGACCAGGTCGAGTTGGGCCTGCGCGACAAGCCCTCGACGGTTTTGAATTCCGGCGACACCGTGCGGGTGACCGAAGTCCGCGGTTCGTGGATCGGTGGCTACGCCTTGAAGGACGGCCAACGGTACACGGGGTGGGTCCATCGCGACGAGGTCAACCTGGTCGTGATTCCGGCCGAGAAAGTGGCAAAGATCGAAGTGCCCGACGTTCCCGACGACGCGCAAGCGGTTGCGGCGTTGAGGGAATTGAAGGTCAAGCTGGATTTGAACGGGAAGGGTAATGTGCATTCCGCAGACGGCACCGAGGCCACCATCGAGGACGCGGGGATGGTCCACTTTCAGGGCCTGCACCAATTGGCTTCGCTGGACCTGAGCAACCGGCCGATCACCGACGCCGGGCTGAAGTCCCTCGGCAAATCCACCGCCCTGCAAGAGCTCTATCTGGAGGGCGCCAAGATCACCGACGAGGGGTTGGCCCAAGTCAAGGGGTTCCCGAACTTGGAGGTCTTGGTGGTCTCCGGCACTCAAATCACCGGTGCCGGCCTGCAACACGTCCAAGGATTGCAGAGCCTGCGGGTGCTGAATGTCAGCAAGTGCGCGGTCGCCGACGATGGCTTGGCGCACCTGGAGAAGATGACGACGCTCGGTGTTCTGGCCCTCAACGGCAGCAAGGTGACGGGCGCTGGTTTGGTGCATCTAAAATCGCTGCCCGATTTGCGCGTGCTGAATCTGATCGACTGCGACGTCGACGACCAAAGCTTGGAGCACTTGTACGGCCTGGAAGAACTGCGGATGCTGTACGTCGGCGGCACCAAGGTGACCGAGGAGGGGCAGGAGAAGTTCAAGGAAGCCGCACCGAGCCTGGCGATCTTCGAGGATTAGTCAGGCCACGATCCCGCGTAGAACGGATTTCATTCTGTTCCTGGTCGCGCCCCAGAGTTACGTCTCCTATCCGAGTCGCCCACCAACCCCGGAATGTCCCTGGAATGACCGACCCACACGACCGCGAACCGGACGACGATTCCCCCTATGCTCATCTGGGTCTTTGGGATGCCGTCAGCATCATTCTGGGGATTGTCGTGGGCACGGCGATTTTCAAGACGCCGCAGTACGTCTTCGCCAATGTCCACGGCCCCTGGCTGGGGATGGGTTGCTGGCTGCTGGGAGGCATCTTGGCGCTGCTGGGATCGTTGTGCTACGCCGAACTGGCGACGACGTACCCGCGGATGGGCGGCGATTACGTTTACCTGACGCGGGCCTTCGGCCGCAGCGCCGGCTTCCTGTTCGGCTGGGCCCAGCTGACCGTGATCCTGACCGGCAGCATCGGAGCGATGGCCTACGCGTTTGGGGATTATGCCATCGAGTTTTTTGGCTTGGACGCCAAGCATTCCGTCTGGCTGGCCGTGGGCTCGGTCGCCGTGCTGACGGTGCTGAACGTGATCGGCGTCGTGTTTGGCAAGACCGTCCAAAACGTCTTGACGGCGATCAAGGTGGTGGGGTTGGGCGCCATTGTCGTGGCGGGCTTCGTCTGGGGTGGCGATGCTTCGTGGGCCAGCCAACAACCGATGGCCGGCCCCGGTTTCGGTTTGGCGATGGTCTTTGTGTTGTACGCCTATGGCGGCTGGAACGACGCCGCCTTCGTGGCAGCCGAAGTCCGGCATCGCCATCGCAATATGCCTTTGGCGCTGATCCTGGGCACGGCCGGAATCACCGTGATCTACCTGCTGGTGAACGCCGCCTTCCTGTGGGGCCTGGGGTTTGAAGGCGTCAAAGCGTCCCGCGCGCCGGCGGCCGACGTCGCCAAACTCGCCTTTGGGACCTGGGGGTCCAAGGGCATCAGCCTGTTGGTGATGGCTTCCGCGTTGGGGGCCATCAACGGGTTGATCTTCACCGGCTCGCGGATCTACGTCAGCCTGGGCGCCGACCATCGGATTTTCGCCTGGCTGGGCCGCTGGAATGCTCAGCGTGCTACGCCGGTCCGTTCGCTGCTGACGCAGAGCGCGATCGCGCTGCTGCTGATTCTGATCGTCGGAACGCAGGTCGGACGCGACAGCGTGGATACCGTGATGACGACGCTCCGTTTGAACCCCTTGCCGTGGGACAAGTACTTTGGCGGATTCGATACGCTCGTGGCGGCGACCGCGCCGGTGTTCTGGGCCTTCTTCCTGCTGACCGGATACTCGCTGTTCCTGTTACGGGCGATCGACCGCGATATTCATCGGCCGTTTTCCGCGCCGTTTTATCCCCTGGAACCGATCCTGTTCTGCGGCATGTGCCATTTCATGTTGTTTTCCGCGATCGACTATGCCAAGGGTCTGTCCCTGCTGGGCCTCGTACCCCTCGCAGTCGGTCTCCCACTGTACGCGCTCAGTCAATGGTCGGCGGGACGCAAGGCCGCCAAGTCGCCCGAAAGCCAATGAACTTTTTTCTCAGGAGTATCTGCATGATCCGCTGGATGAGTTTAGGTTGCTTGATTCTGTCCTCGCTCTGCCTGGCCGGTGCGGCGACGAGCGTCGCTCAAGAGACGACCGAAGCCCGCACGCCCGACGTGGTCTACGTGGGCAGCCCGCACGACATCGTCGCCAAGATGCTGGAAATCGCGCAAGTCAAGAAAGACGACATTCTGTACGATCCGGGCTGCGGAGACGGACGCATCTGCGTCGCCGCGGCGACGAAGTACGGCTGCAAGGCCGTCGGTTTCGATTTGAATCCCGTGCGGATCCGCGAGTCGTTGGAGAACATCAAACGCCACGGGGTGGAAAAGCAGGTTCGCATCGAACGTAAGGACATTTTCACCGTGGATTTCAGCGAAGCGACCGTCGTGTCGCTGTACCTGCTGCCCTGGATGAACAAGAAGCTGGTTCCCCAGTTGCAGAAAATGAAAGACGGCACGCGGATCGTCGCCCACGACTATTCCATCGCGGGTTTCAAGCCGGACAAGGAACTGACGGTGACCTCCAAGCAAGACGGAGTCGAGCACTACATCTATCTCTGGACGCTGCCGCTGAAGCCCGATCCGGATGCCACGGACGAGGACGCGGACGAGGAGTGAAGTAGCCGCAGTGGCCGAAACAGCTTCGGCTTGCTTCGGCGACCATCGTTACGGCTGCCCATCCGCTGGGTCCGCCGATGTGGAAGCGGTCTCGCCTCGCGAGAGATCGATCAAGGAGATGTCGCCGTTGGACAGCCGGCAGGCCAGCCACCGCTGGTCCGGGGAAACGGCGAAGCGGACGCAGGCAGTCGTTCCGCTTTCGCGGAGGCTGCACAGTTGGGTGCCGAATTCGACGTGCCAGGCCAGGACCGTACCGTCATCCCCAAGGGACACGAGGCGGTTGTTCCCCACGAAAGCGACCTGCGCCACCGGGCTGCGGTGTCCCATCATCGTCCGCAACAACGCGCCGGACTGCATGTCCCACACCTCAATCCGGCGGTCGCCGCCGCAAGAGGCCAGCCGCGTCCCGTCGGGGCTGTGAGCCAGGTCGGTGACCGTGCTGCGATGTCCCCGTAGCCGCCACAGTGGCTGACGCGCCGTCCAGGCCCAGACGACCACATCGTCCCCGTCGGTACACGCCAGCTGCTGCCCGTCCGGCGAGAACTCGGCGGCCCAACTCTGCTGGGCCGGCAAGCGGTGTTCGACGCGGCCGGTGGCCACCTCGTACACCGCGACTTCGTCCCCGCTCCAATCGGCGACGGCCAGCGCAGCGGACGCGGGCGAGAAGGCGAGATGGTCGGACGGCTGGTCCTTCGCCGCCCACGCGCACTGCCAGCCGGCGGGGGATTTCCGCCAAACTTCGACCGTCGCTTGTTTCTCTCGCCCCACGGCCAGGTATTGCCCATCATGCGACACGGTCACGTGGCTGCAGGGGGAGCCATCGCGGGACAGCCGGGAGTCGAGCTTTCGCGTCTCCAGGTCCCACAACTGCACTCCATCCTCCTCGGCTGCCGCCAGCAGCCGGCTGTCCGGGGCAAAGGCGAGCGAACGGTCGTTGCCCGTGTTCCGTTCCGTGAGGTCCAGCGAAAGGGCGTCGGCGCCGTCCTGCGGCTCCCAGACGGCGACGTGGGCCTCTTGGCCGCCGGTGGCCAGCCGGTTTCCGCCGGGATCGTAAGCGACGGCGTAACATCGGCCATTGTGCGCTTGCCAGGTGTGCTCCGGCAGCCGTGGGGCCGCATCGCTGCCGGCCGCTCCTTCCGGAATCCGCCAGACCCGCACCGCACCGTTCTTATCGCAACCGGCCACGCGGCATCCGTCGGCCGAAAAGGCGACGTCCTGCAGGCGATCGAAATGCTGGCCGGACAGGATCCACTGGTGCGACCAGGGACGGCTCAAGCGGGCGACGCGCACGAAGCCGTCCGTGTCGCCGACTGCGGCCAAAGTTCCGTCCGCCGACACGGCCAGACACACGACGTGCGCCGTCGAGCCCAGGTCAAAGTCATAGACGCCCTGCCGCGACCCCAAGTCCCAGACTCGGAGGCTCCCACGGCGATGTCCGCTGACCAGCCAGCCGCCATCCGGCCCCACAGCCAGACACTCGATCGTCCCCGGCCCGGCGTCGAGTGTGGCGGCCACGTGCCCTTGCAAGCGGTCGATCAGCCGGATTTTGCCGTCCTGGTCGCACGTCGCCAGCAGCGGACCGTCGCCCACGAAGGAGACTTGCCAAACGGGCACGGAGGCGACGGGCCAGACCTGCGGCGCGCCACCGCGCGCAGGGCAGATCCGCACGCGTCCGTCGTCCCCCACCGCCGCCAGCAGCGTACCGTCCGGCGAGAACACCAAATCGCGCGTCGTGGTGAGCGACGGCCAGAAAGCCGAAACCCGCCCCGTCGCAGCGTCCAGGATCTGGATCAACCCCGGTTCTCCAGCCGCCGCCAGCAGGCAGCCGTCCGGCGACCAGCAAACGCTGCGGACCGGACCTGCAAACACCGGCAGACGCTCCGGGCGGGGGCGGTGCAGCCGGTCCAGGACGAACCACTCGAAACCGCGTACGTCCGGCTGGCCGTCCTCGGGAACCTGCTCGTCCAGCAACCGTGAGAACTCGGTCGTATCGCCGGCGCCCCAGGCAATTTCGCTGTAGCGGATTGCGGCAGCATAAGCCGTTTCGCAGGCAGCCTGCCGCTGAGCCTCCGCCTCGCGGTGGGCCGCCTCTGCCTGGTCGTGTTGCTGCCCGGCGGAATGCCGCAAGCGAGCCGCCTCCTGGCGGTTGGCCGCGGCTTCGGCTTGAGTGGCGTGGGCAATCCGTAGCGATTCGTCCACTTCGCGGCGGGCGGAAGCCAAGCGTGCGGTCTGCACGCCCAACAGGGTCAGCAGGACAGCGGCGGCGAACAAGATCCCGGCGCTCAGGGCCGTCAGATCCGGATGCCGGCGGACCCACCGCCAGCGCCGCTGGCGCCAGCTTAGCGGCCGGGCGCGCACCCCCTCTCCGGCCAGGAACCGCTGCAAGTCATCGGCCAGGTCCTGCGCGCCGGCGTAGCGGTCGGCGGGCCGCTTGGCGAGTGCCTTCAAACAGACCTGTTCCAGGTCCCGATCGACCCGGGGATTCAGCTGGTGCGGCGGAGTCGGTTCCCGGTTTCGGATGCCGTCCAACACGGCCACCACGTGCTCGCCGACAAACGGCGGCCGGCCGGTCAGCAGCACGTACAACACGGCGCCCAAGCCGTACACGTCGGCGGCCACGGTCAGCGGTCCGCGTTCCGGCGTCAAGTGTTCCGGCGCCATGTAGGCCGGCGTTCCCAGCAGATCGCCCGTATCGGTCAACGGGGCTTCATCGTCCAGCCGGCGGGCGAGTCCGAAATCGGTGACATGCGGCCGGCCCGCCCGGTCCAGCAGCACGTTGGACGGCTTGACATCGCGGTGCAGCACGCCGCGCTGATGGGCGTGATGGACGGCTCCGGCCACGTCCGCGATGATCCGGGCCGCCGCGCGCGGATCGTCCAGCCAGCGGCGGCAATGCTGCTGCAGATCGCCGCCCTCCATCAGCTTCATCGTAAAATAGTGGACGCCGTCGACCTCGCCTACGTCGTAAATCGGCACGATGTGCGGATGATCCAGCTGAGCGATCGTCTCGGTCTCGTTCTGAAACCGCCGCCGGTCGTCTTCGTGCGTGATCCGGTCGGGCCGGATCACTTTCAGGGCCACAATCCGGTTCAGCCGGACGTGGCGAGCCCGGAACACCACGCCCATGCCGCCGTGCGCGATGACTTCGCCCAGTTCGTACGGTCCCATCCGGCCCGACTGGTGCAGCGTACAGACCGGCGACAGCGGGACCGTCGGCGAGCGGGAGGGATGCAACACGCAGAACGGCCGCAACGGGTCCGCCGGCGCCGGGGATGCGATCCCCTCATCCATCCAAGAACTCACCTCCAATTGTTCGCGCAGGACAGCCGCGAGCGCCGGAAAGCGAGCTTCGATCTCGTCCGCCGCGAGCGGCTCGCCCAGCTGTTGCCGCGTGCGGATTTCTCCGTAAACCAGGTCGACGAGCAACTCCCGGTCCTGGCCGATTGGCGGGCACAAGGCCAAGTAGTCTTCCACCCGCATCGGTTCCGCCGTGCGCCAACGGAACGCCTGGTCCGTCAAGCACAGTTCGAGCAACTGCTGGGCAGACAGCCCGCCGCTGCCGCGCAGCATGTCGGCCAAATCCGGGACCGTCCCGCCGCGTTCCCACGCCGCCTGCAAGGCGTCGGCCAGTACGGCAAAATTCTGAGTGTCATCGGAAGGCATGCAACACGTCCAAAACGGACTCAAGATCGAAGCTCAACGCGCCGCAGAAGAACCACGAATCACACGGGAGTTATTGTTAGCGGAGCGGCGCAAGCCGCCCGGTTTCTTTGACTGTAATACCGAACGGCTCGCGCCGTGCCGCTAAAAGTAAGCGGCATTGGGCGTAAGCCCGCCGGTTCTTTGCGGAACAGAATGCCGCGCGGCCTGAACCTGCCCGCGCCGGACGTGGAAACACAAGGGCCCTGCCTCGCCCGCTCGCGTGGTGTGTCACAGTCCGCGCGAACGCAGTTGCTGCTGCAGGTCGCTGAGCATCAACTCCAGCTCTTGCGAGGATCGCTCCCGCAGGCTCTCCGTCGCCGTTGGGGCTTGGTTGAGTAACTGCTGAAGAAGTTGAATCTTTCCCGTCAGCGAGCCCTGTTCGATCCCCTGTTCGAAGCCTTGTTCGAGGCCCTGTTCGAGGCCCTGTTCGAGGCCAATCTTAATACCTTCATCGCGCGCGCCTTGGATGGCCCACTGATAGTCTCGCTGCGCCTTTTCCCTCTGGTCATACATCATCCGGTCCTCCGTCTTGGACGCGATGGCTTCGATCGTGGTGATCGCCTGTTGGAATTCGCGTTCCGGCAGCCATTGTCGTAACTGCTCCGGACCATACTCGCTGGCATGGAGCAGGAAAAATACCCATTTGTCAATCGCTGTCGCGGTGGAGATCGATTCAACATCGACATCATACTTCATTAGCTCCACGGTGTGTACCTCGATGGTATCCGCCAGTTCCCAGGCGTGCTCCTGATCCACCAGCCGGAAACGGTGGTGCCGGGCGGGACTGTCCGGGAACAGGATCTCGCGCAGCAAGCAAATCGAGATCGCCGGCTGCAGATCGGCGTAGTTCTGGCCGCTTTGGAGTTGGTCGACGTACAAGCTGCAGGCGTAGTAGACCAACCGCTGCAGCAGACCGCCGAAAACCGTCACCTGCATCTCGACATTGAACCAGCGGCCTTCCGAATCGCGGGCACGCAGGTCCAGCACGATCAGTTTGTCACCAGCAAAATCCTGGTAGCTGAACGGATTGAGGATTTCCACCCGAACGATCGGGCTGGATAACCGGAGGATGGCGTTCAGCAGTCCGATCAGCACGGAGGCGTTCTCCGGGCTGCCGAAGATCCTCTTGAACGCGAAATCGACAGTCGGCTTGATTCCCAGCCGCATGAAATCTCCTCACGAACGGACAGTCGACAGGCCCCTGAGGCAATGCGGCGCATTATACAGCGGACCGGCGGCAGTGCTACCAACCACCCGTGCGGTCTGTTGATTCACTGGGTGGTGGGACGTGGGGTAAGCTTCCAGCTTGCCGACGCTGCCTATGTTCAATTTGCTATTTTGCTTCCGTTGCCCATTTCGCAAGCTGGAAGCTTACGCCACGACTAAATCAACAGCCCGCGCGGTCGACGGCCACGAGGAGCACAAAACGCCCAAGACACGCGGCTCCAATGACCTATTCAAGAACGGCCGCATTGTCTTCCTCACATTCGTGTCATTCGTGTCATTCGTGGTTGGATCCCCGCGGTGGACCAAACTCCGACCGCGACTCAGCCGAAATCCTCCAGCCCCAGTTCGGCCGCCACCTTCGCGAGGGCCCGCTCGTACTGCTTTCGCACCGCGTCCGCCGTCGCCGTCCCGCCGAGCCGCTGGGCGATTAGCGCCCAACCCAAGCCATCCTGCCGCCACTGGACCATCTGCCGCGTCTGCTCCGGCAGGCGTGCCAACGTTTCGGCGATCAGTTCCTTGTCCGAAAAGGCCTTGCTGGGCGTCAGATCGGCGGCGATCAGCGCCGTGTCCGACACGTCGGCCAAATCGCTGGTGCGTTGCAGGTCGCGGCGTTGCGCGTTCCAGAACCGGGCCATGCGGCACACCCGCCGCTCGGCGATCGTCCGCAGCAGAGCCAGCATTTCTTGGGGACTTGCCACGTCGAACTTGCCCAGCCGCAGTCCCCAGAGAAACTGCACCACGGCCGACTGAAACACGTCGCTCGTGCCCACGACGCGATGCACCCGGCTGTCGCGCAACCGGAACCGGATCTCGCGCCGCACGGCATCCCCAAAGCGGTCGACCAATTCGCGCGCCGCGTCCTCGTCGCCTTGCCGCAGGCGGTCGAGCAAGACGTCAAACGGTGTGGCCCCGGTCGCGGGATCGGCCATTCGTAACCCATAGGAATCCGAGATCTGTGGCAGGCAATAAGAGGCAATTGTAGCCAGGCGATAGCAAGTCGTCAAAAACTCGAACTGCGGCTGAAGTCGATTCCGGACATCATTCGGCAGAAAGATTGATAGCAGAAAGATGTGAAGGCGATCTGCCTTTTTCTGCCAACAATTTTTCTGCCAACGTGCCGTTCCTTTCTGATCTTACCGGTCGATTGCCCCTGTCGCCGTTAACGCAAACCGGCGCCCGCAACTCAAAATGCGATCCCAAAAACGGCGGAAGAACCGCGAATCACACGAATTACACGAATCCCGGAACGACTGCCATCCTTTCCCTCATTCGTGTCATTCGTGTGATTCGTGGTTGCATCCCACGGAAACGCTCCGCAAGACGCACTCGCTCGCATCCTACCCACCAGGACTCTCGCCTGCTTGGCCCGCTAGACCGCAGCGGTCAATGACAGCACGTTACAGGTTTCCATCTCTATTTGTCCCATAGACTTTTCCAAGAATTCTTTTCGTCGAATCTGTCCGCTTCGCCGTCCGTTGGGCCATTAAGGCGGGGAAGGAAGGTGGCTGGCGGCAGCCAAGTCGCCCGGAACTTGGTCAACGCCTTGCCAGGGAAGCCTGACTCGCGGGCGACGATGGCCGGAGCTGTGGCGTGACCGGGCCGCTTGGAAACGTCCCGTTTCGCCGGATTCGTTTCGCGACGTAGTTGTGTCCTGTGACAAGATCTGTTCGTTCATGAAAGGAAGATTGCTCATGTCCCGCATGCATCGGTTGCCGCTGTTCGTCACCCTGGGATTGGGAATTGTGTTTGGCTTTCTGGCCGATCGGTTGTTGGACGTTTCGCCGCCAACCGCCGAAGCCCAAACGCGGATCTCCCTGGCCGATCTGCAGGCCCAGATCGCCACTCTGCAGACGCGGGTCGCTGCCCTGGAGGCCGGTATCCAGGCGATTCCAGCATCGAACATTACGGGAGTGCTTTCCTTGAACCGACTGCCACCCGACGTCGTGACTCAGGCCCAGGTAGCCGCGCAATTCGTGCCGTTGTCCGGGGGGACGATGACCGGCCCACTCGCTTGTCCAAGCCTCATTTCCTTCGGCAGTGTTCAAGTCGGCTTCGATGGTAATGCCGCGGTCAATCCTGGAACGATGAGATTCAATGGTGCGACAAACACGATCGAGTTCAGCGACGGGACCTCGTGGAGGCGACTCCAGGTCGCCCCGTGAACTACTCGGGGGCCCTGCGGTGCAGATGAGCCGGCACGTTCCGCTTGGTGCCGTGTCAAGGCTCAGAACTGAAGATGCCACGGGCTTTGTCAATGCCGGAACACGGGCGGAGCCAGTAGCCCCAGACTCCGAATGCGCCACATCAAGAATCGCGTGACCGGGCGATTCGCTCCCTGGGCAAGCCCGCCCGCCCGTCGGCGGCGCAGAGGAGAGCAACGGTTCCATTTTTCTGACTAGAGGTTTGAACAATATGAGATCTTTGAAGACCGCCGCCCGACACGTCCGCAGGCTCCTTCGTCGCAAACGCCGCCCGGATCGTGAAGCCGGCCGGGTTCGCCGTCGGGAGTTGCTCCTCGAGCCGCTCGAGGACCGCCGTCTGTTGGCAGTCACGGCCTACACCGACCAGGCCGCGTTTCTGGCGGCTCTGCCCGGAACGCCGCAAACCCTGGATTTCGACAGCGCGACCGCGGAGACCGTCATCGCCGACGGCAGCGCGTTGGACGGCGTGACCTTCAACTACAACCTGGGCGGCGTGAGCCTGCAGGTCGTCAACCTGCCGACGACCTCGTCGCCCAACGCCTTAGGGACGGACGACTTGGCTGTGTTTCAAGACGGCGACTCGTTCCAAATGAGCTTTGCGCCGACCCGCGCCGTCGGCTTGTTCGTGATGTCGCTGGATCCACTGGTCAACAACGACATCACGCTCCAGGTCGGCAGCGAGACCGTGTCGCTCGACGACTCCAAGGTCCAAGGCACCCTGTTGGACGGCAGCAGCGTCTTCTTCCTGGGTCTGATCGACGACACGGATAGCTTCACCTCGGCCTTGCTGGCAGCCAGCAGCGGACAGCCCAGCCCCGAGTTCTTCTTCAATGTCGACGATATTGTCACCAGCCTCCTGGATCAAACTCCGCCCAGCGTGACCGATGCCTTGTTCCTCGCCTCGGGCACGCTGATGGCGAACGCGACTTCGCTGACGGTGAGTTTCAGCGAGCCGGTGGTCGGGGGGAATCTGGCGGCGAACTACCAGTTGCAGCGGGCCGGCGCAGATGGCCTGCTGGGAACGGGAGATGATCCCATCGTAACTGTTGCCTCCGCCAGCGTCGCGGGCACCACGGCCACACTTAACTTCGCCGCCCTGCCCGAGGACGTCTACCGCTTGACGGTCAAGGACACCCTCACCGACACAACCGGCAACGCCCTGGACGGCGACGGGAATGGGTTGGCAGGCGCGGACTGGGTGCGGGATTTCGTTGTCGGCACGCTTTCGGCGACACTCATTTCGCCCGGCCCTAATAGCTATCCTTTCGACGTGGAGTTTGGCGGCTTTGGCGCGGGGCAACTCGTGCAAGGGCCGAGCGGAGTGTTTGATGGGCTCAATCGGCTTCAAATGGGAGGTGCAGATTTCAATGCAAATACCTCCACGATACCCGGCGCAATTCTGACGACGTTGAACCCTACGCCGGTGGCCATCGGGTCAACGTTGACCGGCGGATCGTTTGCATCCGGTTGGACGAACCTCACATTGTCGAACGCCTCATCGAACTTCACGACCCAAGGCACGGTAGCGGAGTTGTCGAGTCAGATTTTCATGGCGGCAAGCTCAATCAACGCTTCGGTGCTGGTGCTGCGATTCGTAGTGGACGGAGTTCCTGAACCCTACATTTACGCCTACTTGGCGCCGGCCCGCCCGGCGAGCATCGAACTAAAGTCGATCGTCAGCGGATTAACGCCGGGATCTCACACCGTCATTATTCAAGCGAATACCGGCAACTTTCAGGCATCGGAAACCATCAGCGGGATTTACTATCTCAACGCCTCGACTATCCGAGTCTTGGACTTCGCGCCGATTCCGAATGTTGGTCCCGGCGCAACTTTGACGACGTTGAACCCGACGTCGGCGGCCATCGGGTCAACGTTGACCGGCGGATCGTTTGCATCCGGTTGGACGAACCTCACATTGTCGAACGCCTCATCGAACTTCACGACCCAAGGCACGGTAGCGGAGTTGTCGAGTCAGATTTTCATGGCGGCAAGCTCAATCAACGCTTCGGTGCTGGTGCTGCGATTCGTAGTGGACGGAGTTCCTGAACCCTACATTTACGCCTACTTGGCGCCGGCCCGCCCGGCGAGCATCGAACTAAAGTCGATCGTCAGCGGATTAACGCCGGGATCTCACACCGTCATTATTCAAGCGAATACCGGCAACTTTCAGGCATCGGAAACCATCAGCGGGATTTACTATCTCAACGCCTCGACTATCCGAGTCTTGGACTTCGCGCCGATTCCGAATGTTGGTCCCGGCGCAACTTTGACGACGTTGAACCCGACGTCGGCGGCCATCGGGTCAACGTTGACCGGCGGATCGTTTGCATCCGGTTGGACGAACCTCACATTGTCGAACGCCTCATCGAACTTCACGACCCAAGGCACGGTAGCGGAGTTGTCGAGTCAGATTTTCATGGCGGCAAGCTCAATCAACGCTTCGGTGCTGGTGCTGCGATTCGTAGTGGACGGAGTTCCTGAACCCTACATTTACGCCTACTTGGCGCCGGCCCGCCCGGCGAGCATCGAACTAAAGTCGATCGTCAGCGGATTAACGCCGGGATCTCACACCGTCATTATTCAAGCGAATACCGGCAACTTTCAGGCATCGGAAACCATCAGCGGGATTTACTATCTCAACGCCTCGACTATCCGAGTCTTGGATATTGCTAATTATCCGAGTCCAACACTACTCAACGCAGGAAAAACACTTACAACAGCGGTAGCTTCGGTGGTTGGCTTTTCTGTCTCCCGAGACATCAACGTTCCCAACACCGGCTCACAGGATTTTGCTCGCACGGTCGATACCTTCACCAATCCAACCGGCACCCCGATCACGACGACGGTTCGGATACTCGGCAACGTCGGGTCCGATTCGGCGACCACGGTCTTCAACACACTGAACGCCGATGGCAGTTTCGACGCCGCGATTGATCCGACCGATCGCTGGATCGGAACGGACGACGCCGATGGAACCGGGGCGCCGGCGGTCATTCACTACCTTCACGGGCCCGCCGGACTGCAGCCCAGCGACGTGCAGGTGATCGGGGACAACATCTTCTGGGAGTACAGCCTGACGGTTCCGGCCGGCGACACGGTGCGGCTGGCGCACTTTACGATTCTGGGCGAGACCCGCGCTCAAGCCGAAACGGCCGCCGCGGCGCTCGTCACAACAGGCGGGTTTGGCGGTGAAGCTGCCACGTTCCTCGCGCCGGTCGACCTGAGCTCCGTGGCCAACTTCGTGTTTGGAACCCTGGCCGCCACCCTGGACGGATTGGGGAATCTGACGATCGCCGACACCGACGTAACCGGCAAGGCGAACGGCTTGACGGTCAAGAAAGTCACCGTCGCCGGCACCGACTACTTGGAGATCACGGACGCCAACGAGCAGTTCGCGTCGGCCCCGCCGGGCGGGACGCTCAGCAACGGCAACAAGACGCTCACGATCCCGCTGTCCGCCGTGACCGGCGTGCTCGAACTGTGCGGCGGAGCGGACGACGATCAACTGACGGTCGACTTCAGCGGCGGCAATCCGATTCCGGCGGGCGGGCTGACCTTCGACGGGGGCGTGGGCGGCGACGATGCGCTGCGGATCGTCGGCTACAGCCTGACCACGGCGGATGGAGTCGCCGACGTGTCGGTGACGCATACCAGCGCGGATTCGGGGACGATCGTGTTCGCGGGACAGGGCACGATCGCGTTCGACGAGATCGAACCGCTGACCCTGGGCGGCGACACGGCCGACCTGGAGATTACGCTGCCCGCCGGCGCGGACAGTATCACGCTGGGCGACGACGGCGGCGCGCAAGACGTCAACGGCAACACGGCCAACACCAGCTCGCTGTACGACAGCACCGGTCCGGCGTATTCGTTCGAGTTCACGGAATTCACGAATCCGACGAATTCGCTCTGGATCCAACGCGGCAGCGCGGCGGACGATCTTAACGTGCTCGACCTGGTGACCAGCGGCTTCACCGCCAGCCTGAAGATCGGCGACGCGGGCAGCGAGTTCGACCAGGTCACGTTCAGCGGCCCGGTGACGCTCGCCGCGGACAAGAACCTGACCGTGGACGCCCTGGGCACGATCAGCCTGCCGAGCGCCACCAGCGACTTGGCGGTGAGCGGCACGGGGACCATCTCGCTCACCACGGCCCGGAACATCTCGCTCGCCTCCGGCTCGAGTCTTTCCACGGTCGACGGCAACGTCACGTTGAGCGCCAACTCCGCCGGCACGGCCGCGGGCAACTTTTCCGGCGTCACACTCGATAACGCAACGATCACGACCTCTGGAACGGGTGATATCAGTCTGACCGGCAAGGGCGGCGTGGATACGGGGACGAACAGTCATTTTGGAATCTCTCTCTTCTCGGGTGGAACGGTTTCTTCGACCTCCACCGCGGCCGGCGCGGGCTCGATCATTTTGGCAGGAACCGGCGGCAACTCGCTGTCGAATGGCATTGGAGTTTGGATGAGCGGCTCGGGCTCGAAGGTTCTCTCCAGCGCCGGTGATATCCAGATCACGGGCACCGGCGCCGGCAACGGGACCTCCAACGGAGGCGTGAGCATCAACAGCGATGCTCGGGCTGAATCATCTGGGGTCGCGAAGGTGACAATCGTTGGGACCGGCGGAGCAGGAAACAGCAGTCGCGGGGTGCTTGTCGGAGGCTCGGTCAAATCGGTCGCCGGAGATATTCAGATCACCGGAACCTCCACCGGCACCGGGACTGACTCGGATGCGATCGTTGTCACCAACGGCTTCTCTGCCAACACGCTGATTCAGTCCACGGGCGCAGCCAAGATCACCCTGCTGGGCACCGCCGGCGTCAACAATGTCTCCAGCCAGGGAGTGCGCCTTCAGAGTTCCACTGGTTTCACCACCACGATTGCCTCGGCCACCGGCGACATCTCCGTCACCGGCTACGGAGGGAATGGGGGCGGAGCGGGTAGTGACGGGCTGGTTCTCGACGGCAACGGCGGCTCCGTCGCCGTGCAATCGACCGGCAGCGCGAGAATCAATCTGAAAGGAAAGGGCAACGCAGCCACCGGTCAAGGCCTGCTCACCGATCAAAGCGTCAGCATCACGAGCGCCGGCGGCGATGTCGAGCTCGCCGGCTCGCAGATGGGCGGCGTGCTCTCCATGGAGCTGGGAGCGATCGGGATGATCAGCGGCAGCGGCGGCGCGAATCTTGCCCTCGTGGCCGACAGCCTCAAGCTCACCAATACGACGATCAATTTCGGCTCGAACCTCGCCACGCTGCGGCAGGCCAAAGCGAGTGATTTCGCAGGCGATGACGATCTCGACGCCATCAACCTCGGTTCAACCGTCGATACCACCGCCGACACCCTCGAACTGTCCCTCGCCGAACTCGACCGCATCACGGCCGGCACGATTCAAATTGGCGACTCGGACAGCGGCCCGCTCACCGTCAGCGGTCTGTTGAACGCGCCCGGCGCGGGCGCGGGAGCCCACCTCTCGCTCACCACCGGGGCGGGAATCACGGTCAGCGGCTCGGTCGCGATGGACGTGAACAAAAATCTCACCGCCCAGGCCCTCGGCACGACGAATGGCACGATCCTGGTCAATGGCCCCCTCTCCGCAACCGGGACCGGCGCGATTAGCCTCACCACCGCCCGCGATATCCGCGTCCTCTCGGGCGACATCACGACCGTCAACGGCGATCTGAGCCTCTCCGCCAACCAGCAGGTGACGCCCACCAGCGGCCCGTTCGTCGGCATCGACGTGGACGGGCGACAGGTCAAGAGCACCGGCACTGGCGTTGTGACGTTACTGGGCAAGAGCGGCGATGATACGTCGGTCACTACGCGCGGCGTACAAGTTTTCAACGGGGGCGTCGTCTCCGGCGGCACGACGGGCAACAGCCTGATCGTTGTCGGCACCGGCGGCGCTGCGACCAGCGGCAACAACATCATTGGGGTGCAGGTGCGCCAAGCCAACTCGAAGCTCACCTCCGCCGGCGGCAACGTCCAGGTGACGGGGTTCGGCGGCGGTACGCATATCGGCAACTCCGGCAGCTACGGCGTGAACGTGTACAACGGCGGCTTGATCACGGCCGGCGGTTCGGGCACGGTGACGGTGACCGGAACCGGCTCGAGCGGCGGCCAGAATACGGACGGGGTCACGGTCCAAGACAGTAACGCGACGATCACTTCGAATGGCGGTGCGGTCAGCATCACCGGCACCGGCGGCGGCAGCACGGCCAGCAGCAACCACGGCGTCACCGTGGGCGCGAATGGAACTCTGTCTGCCGGCGGCACCGCCACGCTCTCCATCAACGGCACCGCCGGCTACGGCGGCGCGAGCGGCATCCGCCACTTCTCGAGTGGCGTGATCACCGCCGCCGGGGACCTCACGCTCACCGGCATCGAGAACGGCGTCAACAGCACCGGGATCGACTTCACTGGCACCGGATCTATCTCCGCCACCGGCGCGGCGAATCTGCTCTTCATCGCGGATCGGATGAATCTCAGCACCGGCACGATCACCACTCCCAATACGGCCACACTCCGCCAGCGAACCGCGGCCACCTCAATCACCATCGGCACCAGCCCAGCCGGAGTGCTCGGGCTGAGCGATGCCGAACTCGATGTCGTTTCCGCGGGCGCCCTCGTGATCGGCGATGCGAATACCCCGAGCATCACCGTCGCCGGCAATGTCTCGCGCTCCGCTGCCACGAATCTCCAGATCCTCACCGCGGGCGATATCACCATCAGCGGCGGCCAGATCGACACGGGCGGCGGCACGCTGCTGCTCGATTCGGGGGCTTCGCCCGCCGCCGTCAAGCCGACCAAGACGGGCACGGACGCGACCGCCAGCACGCTGAGCTTTGGCAGCGACCTGGCGATCGTCATCAACGGCACGACGGTCGATAGCGACTACACCCAACTGAACGTCGTCGGCATTGTGAATCTCACCGGCGTGGACCTGAAGATCTCCGGCAGCTACACACCGTCGCCGGCCGACACGTTTGTGATCGTCGCCAACGACGGCAGCGACGCGGTGATCGGCACGTTCACCGGCTTGGCCGAAGGCGCGACGGTGAATGTCAACGGAACGAGCAAGAAGATCACGTATTTGCACCCGAACGGCACGGGGAACGACGTGGCCCTGATTCCGATCGACGCGACGCCACCGGCGGTGACCGGCACGACTCCGTCGTTCGCGGCGACGGGGACGGTTGCCGCCGGCGCCACCAGCCTCGCCGTGACGTTCAGCGAGGCGGTCGCTTCCACCTACAGCCAAGTGGTGCCTCCACTGGGGAGCCAGGCCTACCCGGCAAGTTCTGCGCTCGCCATCAAGAATGCCAATCCCAGCGCGCCGAGTGGCCTGTATTGGATCGACCCGGATGGTCCCGGGGCGATCGTCGCCTTTGAAGTCTATTGCGATATGACCACGGACGGCGGCGGCTGGATGCTGGCGGTCAACAGCGTCCTCGGCAGCGAGGCGGCTACGAACGACATCACCAGCAATACCGGGACGCCGGGGCTGGGCTCGGGCCACACGCGCAATCTGAATTCGTATTTCGCGGGCGCGGCAACGGCCACCGTGCGTCACCAGATCGACGGCAACAACGTCGGCCAGGGATCGTTCTCGGGCAGCTATGTCGCCGATTCCTATCAGGGACCGCTCGGACCGTTTACTTCCTCCTCCGGCAATGCGGCCTTGATCAGCGGCAGCATCGGTACGCCGTTGACAGGCTCTCCCTTCGGCGCGCCGTGGTACTACAGTGGCAGCTCGCTGACGACCATTCCGGCCACTCCCACGCTGGGAAACAACGGTCCCTACTACCCGCAGACCGGCCAGACGCTCAACTCGTACCGCATCTGGGTCCGCGGCGGCGCCGAGGTGCCCTCGACTCCGACGTTGCCCACGCTCGGCAGCCAGGCGTTTCCCGCTGCTTCGGCTCTGGAGATCCTGGCCGACAATCCAATCGCGCCGAGCGGCCTGTATTGGATCGACCCGGATGGTCCCGGGGCGATCGCTCCCATGGAAGTTTATTGCGATATGGGGACCGACGATGGCGGCTGGATGCTGGCGGTCAATAGCGTCCTCGGCAGCGAGGCGGCCACGAACGACATCACCAGCAATACCGGGACGCCGGGGCTGGGCTCGGGCCACACGCGCAATCTCAATTCGTATTTCGCAGGCGCGGCGACGGTCACCGTGCGTCACGAGATCGATGGCAACAATGTCGGCCAGGGATCGTTCTCGGGCAGCTACGTCGCCGATTCCTATCAGACGCTGCTCGGCCCGTTCGCCACCTCCTCCGGCAATTCGGTCTTGATCGGCGGCAGCATCGGCGCGCCGTTCGTGTCATCCCCGTATGGGGCCAACTGGTACTACAGTGGCAACTCGATGACAACCATTCCCGCCTCGCCCGGGGTTGCCAACAATGGGCCTTACCATGCCGCCAGCGGCCAGACCCTCAGTTCCTACCGCATCTGGATCCGCGGCGGGGCCGAAGTTCCCTCGGATCACCCTGAATTGGCCGGGGCGGATTTGGACACCAACTATACCCTCCGTCGCGCTGGAACGGATGGCTTGCTCGGCACGGCCGACGATCCGGCCGTGCCCTTGTCGGTCGCCTTGGCCGGCGATACGGCGACGTTGACTTTCGCGGGCCTGGTGGAAGACGTCTATCGCCTGAGGGTCAAAGATCGAATCACCGACTTGGCGGACAACGCCCTCGATGGCGATGGCAACGGCACGGTTGGCGGCGACTGGGTGCGCGATTTCGTGGTCGGGGCCCAGAGCTACTCACTCAATTCTCCGAGTGGCTTCACGATCGACCCCGAATTCGGCGGCTGGGGCGCGGGACAATCGGTCCAGGGGACGGGAAATGCGTTTGATGGGTTAAACCGATTGCAGGTGGCGGGAGCGGACTTCACACCTGCTGTCCCCACCCTGCCGGGCGTGAAAATCACCGAGGGTTTCCAATCGACGCATGCGCGGGCGGCGAGCACGAACAACGTCCTGGCCACGACGTTCACGTTGGACACAACCAAGCCGGTACTCCTGAGTGCGTCCCTCCTGCAGTACCATACCGGCGGCGGGTCCGGCCATTCGACCGCCAAGTTTGTCATCGATGGACTGGTGCAGTCCGAGCAGTTCTATAAGCAGGTGCCGGCCGGCACGTGGGAACCGTTTAGCTTCGAACAGTACGTAACCCTCGGCCCGGGCACGCACACCGTCTCGGTCGACGTCACCAACCCGGGCCTGTCCGGCGATTACGCGGCCCACGCGAACGTGGGGCCGGGAGGCGACGAATACACCACGCTCCGGATCACCGAGTTCAACCCCATCCCACAAGTCGGCCCCAGCATCGAGGTCACCGAGGGTTTCCAACCGACGCATGCGCGGGCGGCGGGCACCAATACCGTCCTGGCCACGACGTTCACGTTGGACACGACCAAGCCAGTACTCCTGAGTGCGTCCCTCCTGCAGTACCATACCAGCGGCGGGTCCGGCCATTCGACTGCCAAGTTTGTCATTGATGGACTGGTGCAGTCCGAGCAGTTCTATAAGCAAGTACCGAACAGCACGTGGCAGCCGTTCAGCTTCGAGCAGTACGTAACCCTCGGCCCGGGCACGCACACCGTCTCGGTCGACGTCACCAACCCGGGCCTGTCCGGCGATTACGCGGCCCACGCGAACGTGGGGCCGGGAGGCGACGAATACACCACGCTCCGGATCACCGAGTTCAACCCCATCCCACAAGTCGGCCCCAGCATCGAGGTCACCGAGGGTTTCCAACCGACGCATGCGCGGGCGGCGGGCACTAATACCGTTCTGGCCACGACGTTCACGTTGGACACGACCAAGCCGGTACTCCTGAGTGCGTCCCTCCTGCAGAACCATACCGGCGGCGGGTCCGGCCATTCGACCGCCAAGTTTGTCATCGATGGACTGGTGCAGTCCGAGCAGTTCTATAAGCAGGTGCCGGCCGGCACGTGGGAACCGTTTAGCTTCGAACAGTACGTAACCCTCGGCCCGGGCACGCACACCGTCTCGGTCGACGTCACCAACCCGGGCCTGTCTGGCGATTACGCGGCTCACGCCAACGTGGGGCCGGGCGGCGACGAATACACCACGCTCCGGATCACCGAGTTCAACCCGATTCCCACGCCGACGCTGAGCGATGGCAATCGAACCATGCTCACTACGTCACAACCCCTCGCCGGCCTGCAAGTTGCGCGCGAAATTACGGTCCCTGTGACCGGTTCACAGGACTTCGCTCGCACCGTTGACGTTTTCACCAATCCGACAGGCAGCCCAATCACGACCACCGTGACGATCGTCGGCAATCTGGGCAGTGACGGCGCGACGGAGGTCTTCAACACGCTGAACGCCGACGGTACCTTCGATGCGGTCGTCGATCCCACCGACCGCTGGCTCGGGACGGACGACGGCGATGGGACCGGCACGCCGGCGATCGTCCATTACATCCACGGCCCGGCCGGGCTGCAGCCCAGCGACGTGCAAGTGGTCGGCGATAACATCTTCTGGGAGTACAACCTGACGGTCCCCGCCGGCCAGACCGTGCGGCTGGCGCATTTCACGATCTTGGACAGCACTCGCGCCGGCGCGGCGGCGGCCGCCGCGGCACTTGTCACGGTCAACGGCTTTGGCGGCGAGGCGGCGGCGTTTCTGGCGCCGGCGGAACTCGCGTCGCTGACCAACTTTGTGTTCGGAAGCCTGTCGGCGGCCCTGGACGGTTCGGGCAACCTGACGATCACCGATGCGGACCCCACGGGCAAGAGTAATCACTTGACGGTCAGCAACGACGGAGCCGGCAATCTGGTCATCACCGACGCGGTCGAGCAGTTCAGCAGCACAGGCGGAATCGCGGGGGCGGTGCTGTCCAACGGGAACCGGACGCTGACAATTCCGATCGCTTCGGTCACGGGGCCGAAGATCATCCTCAACACGGCGGGCGGCGACGACACGCTGGAAGTGAACCTGGCTAATGCGCTGGGCAAGCCCGTGGACTTCAACGGCGGCGTGGGCGGCGACGATGCGCTGTCGGTCACGGGCTACAGCCTGACCACCGCCGACGGCGTGGCGGATGTCAGCGTGACGCACATGACCAGCGATTCGGGCACCGTCGTGCTGGCCGGGCTAGGGACGGTCACGTTCGACGAGATCGAACCGCTGACTCTGGGCGGCAACGCGGCCGACCTGGAGATCACGCTGCCCGCCGGAGCCGACAGCATCACGCTGGGCGACGACGGCGGGGCGCAGGACGGCAACGGCAACATGGCCAATACCAGCGCGCTGTACGACAGCACCGGCCCGGCCTACTCGTTCGAGTTCACCGAGTTCACCAATCCGACGAATTCGCTGTGGATCCAACGCGGCAGCGCGGCGGACGACGTCAATGTGCTGGACCTGGTGGCTAGCGGCCTGACCGCCAGCCTGAAGATAGGCGACGCGGGCAGCGAGTTCGACCAGGTCACCTTCAGCGGCCCGGTGACGCTCGCCGCGAACAAGAGCCTGTCGGTCAACGCCACGGGCACGATCAGCGTGCCCAACACGGCCAGCGATCTCGCGGCCAGTGGTACCGGCGCGATCTCGCTGACCACCGCCCGGGACATCAGTCTGTCCAGCGGGTCGAGCATCGCGACGGTGAATGGCGGCATCACGCTCGAGGCGAATCAACAGACGACGCCGACCAGCGGATCGTTCCATGGCGTGACGGTGACGGGGGCCATATTGTCCACATCGGGCTCCGGAAACATCGCGATCACGGGCAAGGCAGGGACCGGCGCAAACAACCGAGGCATTCGCGTGACCGGCGGCTCGACGATTCAATCGACAGCGAGCAGTTTCGGGGGGACGATCACATTGAACGGCACGGCCGGAGCGGGGGCGTCGGGGGGGACGGGCGTTTATGTGGATAGGGTGGGCACGAATTTGATCTCGTCGGCGTCGGGAGCGATCTCCATCACGGGATCTGCCGTGAGCGCCGATTCGGCGACCGGCGTGGTCATCGGTTCGGAAGATTCCGGCGGCACGACGATTCAAGCCACGAATGCCGCCACGATCACCATTCAAGGAACGGGTGGAGCAACGGGGGCGATTAACGACGGAGTGTACATCAACGATGCCATGGTCTCGGTGGCCGACGGCAACATGCAGATCACGGGAACGGGTGGTGGGACAGCGGGAGGCGGTAATCGTGGTGTGATCTCCGTGCTGTTCGCGAAGATCCAAACGACCGGCAGCGGGAACATCAGCGTCACGGGGACTGGCGGGAACGGCGGCGGCTGGAACTACGGCGTCTATGTTTTCTCAGGTTCCTGGTATCAATCGACCGGCAGCGGCGACATCACACTCGAGGGGACAGCCGGGTCGGGGACCGAGGCAATCGGGATTGTCGTGGATGGCTCGTCAAGCGGGGTTAATCCCATCGATTCGACAGGGTCCGGCGATGTGACTTTGATCGCCGACAAGATGGCTCTCGAAGTTGCACCTGCCTTCAATACTCACATCAACGCCGGCACGAACACGTTGACGCTGCGGCAGAAGACGGATGGCGTGGCGATCAATTTGGGCTCAGCCGTGGACACAACGGGCGGCACGCTGGAACTCTCCGACACCGAACTCGATGCCATCACTGCCGGGACGCTGCAAATCGGCGATGCCAACAGCGGGGCGCTCACCGTCAGTGCGGGCATCACGCGCTCGGCCGCCACGAACGTGGCGCTCGCCAGCGGCGGCGATATCGTCCTCAGCGGCGGCCAGATCGACACGGGCGGCGGCACGCTGCTGCTCGATTCGGGGGCGTCCCCCGCCGCCGTCAAGCCGACCAAGGCGGGCACGGACGTAACCGCCAGCACGCTGAGCTTTGGCAGCGATTTGGCGATCGTCATCAACGGCACGACGGTCGATACCGACTACACGCAACTGAACGTCGCGGGCGTCGTCGATCTTACCGGCGTGGACCTGAAGATCTCCGGCGGGTACACCCCGTCGCTGGCCGACACGTTTGTGATCGTCGCCAACGACGGCAGCGACGCCGTGATCGGGACGTTCGATACGCTTGCCGAAGACGCGACGGTCAATGTCAACGGAACGAACAAGAAGATCACGTATTTGCACCCGAACGGCACGGGGAACGACGTCGCGCTGCTGCCGCTGAGCACGACCAGCGTGGCGCTCAGCGGCGGCAATCTGGTGCTCACGGACACCGACGGTGGGACGACCAACGACACCCTGACGATCGCGCGCAACGGCTCGAACGTTCGCGTCACCGACCCGAACAACCTACTCGGCGCCGGCAGCGGAGCGACGCAAGTCGACGGTCACACGGTGGACGTTCCCCTGGCTTCGATCAGCGGCAACATCCAGGTCAACACGCTCGGCGGCGATGATTCGCTGACGGTCGATTTCTCCGGCGGCGATCCGGTTCCGGCTGGCGGCATTGCGTTCAACGGCGGCGTGGGCGGCGACGATGCGTTGTCGGTCACGGGCTACAGCCTGACGACGGCCGATGGCGTGGCGGATGTCAGCGTGACGCACACCGGCAGCGATTCGGGTACGGTCGTCGTGGCCGGACTGGGGACGATCACGTTCGACGAGATCGAGCCGCTGACCCTGGGCGGGACGGCGGCCGACCTGGAGATCACGCTGCCCGCCGGAGCCGACAGCATCACGCTGGGCGACGACGGCGGCGTGCAGGATGCCAACGGCAACACGGCGAACACCAGCGCGCTGTACGACAGCACCGGTCCGGCGTATTCGTTCGAGTTCACGGAATTCACGAATCCAACGAACTCGCTGTGGATCCAACGCGGCAGCGCGGCGGACGATCTCAATGTGCTGGACCTGGTGACCAGCGGCTTCACCGCCGGCCTGAAGATCGGCGACGCGGGCAGCGAGTTCGACCAGGTCGCGTTCAGCGGCCCGGTGACGCTCACCGCAGACAACAACCTGACCGTGGATGCGTCGGGCACGATCAGTCTGCCGAACTCCGGCAGCGATCTGGCTGCCAACGGCACGGGGGCGATTTCGCTGACGACGGCCAGCAATATCAGCTTGGGCAGCGGGTCCAGCATCACGACGGTCAACGGCACCCTGGCCCTGGCCGCGAACCAACAGGCGTCGCCGACCGCCGACAACTTCGTCGGCGTGGACGTCAACAACGGTTTGGTTCAGAGTACGGGCAGCGGCGCCGTGAGCGTCACCGGCAAGGGCGGGAACAGCGGGGCCGGCCAAGTCGGGGTTCGCGTCCGCGGCGGCGGCGACATCGGCGGCGGGACGAGCGGCACGCTGATCGTGACCGGAACAGGCGGCGCATCCACGGACAGCTCCAATGTCGGCGTCCAAGTCACGGGCACCGGCTCAACCATCACCTCGGGCGGAGCGAACGTGCAGGTGACGGGTACCGGCGGCGCGGCGGGGGCTGGTGGCGGCGACATCGGCGTTGATATTGCCAGCGGCGGCTTGATCAGCGCCGGGGGGATGGGAACGGTCCAGGTCACGGGGTCCGGTTTCGCGGAAGGCACGGGCGGTGGTACGGGTGTCGTCGTCGGTGTCGGCAGCACCATCACCTCGTCGGGCGGCGCCGTCAACGTGAACGGCACGAGCATCGGCAGTGCCGGCACCGGCAACAGCGGCGTCGGCGTCCGCGGCACGATCACCTCGGGAGGCTCCGGGACGGTGACGGTTATCGGTCAAGGCGCCAACTCGCACTCCGGCTCCGGCGTGGTCGTTGTGGACACCGGTCTGATCACCGCCGGCGGCGCGGGCGACGTCATCGTGACCGGAACAAGCGGCAGCGGTTCCGTCGCGATCGGCGTCTGGGTCGTGCAAAACAACGCCAAGATCAGTTCGGGTCCGGGCGGCGGTGATGTTATCATCACATCGCCTTACGGGGCTCACATGGGCATCATGCTCGGTGATTCCGTTGGCAACTGGGTCGGCGCCATCACCAATACCACGGGCGGCGACATTTCCCTAACCGCCAATGTCATCGACCTGCAGCGCGGCAGCGTAAACGCCGGTTCCAGTCAGGTTACGTTGCGCCAATACACGAACGGGTTCGGGATCAACGTCGGCCTTGCGGGAGGCGTCGGACTTGCCGACGCGGAACTCGACCTGATCACGGCCGGCACGATCCAGATCGGCGATGCGAACAGCGGGACGATCACGGTCAGTGCGGACATCACGCGTTCGGCCGCCACGAACATGACGCTCGCCGGCAGCGGCGACATCATCCTCAGCGGCGGCCAGATCAACACGGGCGGCGGCACGCTGCTGCTCGATTCGGGCGCTTCCCCCGCGGCCGTCAAGCCCACCAAGGCGGGAACCGACGTGACCGCCAGCACGCTCTCCTTCGGCAGCGACCTGGCGATCATCGTCAATGGCACGACGGTCGATACGGACTACACCCAACTCAACGTGACCGGCATGGTCAATCTCACCGGTGTTGATCTCGTGATCAGCGGCAGCTATCAGCCCACCGCGAACGACAGCTTCATCATCGTCGCCAACGACGGCAGCGACGGGGTGATCGGCACGTTCAACGGCCTGTTCGAGGGTACGTTCGTCACGATCAATGGCGGGCCGTTCCAGAAGAGAATTACGTACGGCGGCGGCGATGGCAACGACGTGGTGTTGGCGGACATCCTCCCGCCCACGGTCACCGGGACAACGCCGTCGTTCGCGACCAGCGGCGCGCTGGCGGCGGGGACGACGACGATTCAGGTGGCCTTCAGCGAGCCGGTGCTTCAGGGGGCGGTGGCGGCGAACTACGAACTGCGCCGGGCCGGCAGCGATGGGCTGTTGCTGGCCGGCGACACGGTCATCAACCCCTCGGCGGTCAGTTACACCGGCAGCACGGCCACCCTCACCATCCCCGCGCTGGTCGAAGATATCTATCGCCTGACCGTGACGGACGCGATCACGGACGCCGTCGGCAACTCGCTCGACGGCGACGCCAACGGCTCCTCCGGCGGCGATTGGACGCGCGACTTCGTCACCGGTGCGCACTCGACGACCCTCACTTCCCCGGCCCCCAATAGCTATCCTTTCGACATTGAGTACGGCGGCTTCGGCGCAGGCCAACTTGTCCAGGGGGCGGGTGGGGCGTTCGACGGCCTGAATCGCCTATTTGTGGATGGTTCGGCGGTGTCCACATCCTTTGCAACCACGCCTTCAGTGTCCCATGGCTTTCGTGGCGGCACCTATGGTCACTTCACGGCCCCCGATCAAACGATCAGCGGCGCGGCGTGGGTGAAGGTGCTTGAGGCCTCGGCGGGCTTCAAGGGGGCACAAGGCCCGGCGCTCGTCACGGCGGACTTCACGATTACTCACAATTCTGGGAGTCCGTACTTTCAAGTCGTGATCCGCCAAGATGGCAGCGGCTTCAGCGGCGTTCCGCAAATTATCGAGGTCGCTCCAGGAAGCACAACCCGCATCCATCTTGAGGAACTGATTCCAGGCACGAGTTCTGCGGAGGTCAGCGTCGAGGTTTACCCGTATGGGAACTTCACCGTTCAAAAGGCATTTAGCGGTGGAACCCCTGACACGCCCATGATGCGGGCCACTACGTTCAATCCCGTTCCTGCCCAGAGTTCACCGATCAGTTACGGCTTTCGTGGCGGCACCTATGGTCACTTCACGGCCCCCGACCAAACGATCAGCGGCGCGGCGTGGGTGAAGGTGCTTGAGGCCTCGGCGGGCTTCAAGGGGGCACAAGGCCCGGCGCTCGTCACGGCGGACTTCACGATTACTCACAATTCTGGGAGTCCGTACTTTCAAGTCGTGATCCGCCAAGATGGCAGCGGCTTCAGCGGCGTTCCGCAAATTATCGAGGTCGCTCCAGGAAGCACAACCCGCATCCATCTTGAGGAACTGATTCCAGGCACGAGTTCTGCGGAGGTCAGCGTCGAGGTTTACCCGTATGGGAACTTCACCGTTCAAAAGGCATTTAGCGGTGGAACCCCTGACACGCCCATGATGCGGGCCACTACGTTTAATGGAATTCCCGCGGCGGTTACAACCGACACTGGAAAAACCGTTGTGACTCAAGATAGGACACTTTCCAACAACTTAGTTGCAGCTCGCGAAGTGACTGTCCCTGGTACCGGATCGCACAATTTTGCACGGACGGTCGATGCCTTCACCAATCCGACCGGCAGTCCGATCGCGACGACGGTGCGGATCGTGGGCAATCTCGGTTCCGATGCGGCGACAACCGTATATAACACGCTGAATGCCGATGGTTCGTTCGACGCGACGGTCCATCCGACCGACCGCTGGATCGGGACCGACGACGCCGACGGGTCGGGAACGCCGGCGATCATTCATTACCTTCACGGTCCCAGCGGACTGCAGCCCAACGACGTGCAGGTGGTCGGGGACAACATCTTCTGGGAGTACAACCTGACGGTCCCCGCCGGCCAGACCGTGCGGCTGGCCCATTTCACGATCCTGGACGGCACTCGCGCCGGCGCCGAGGCGGCGGCCGCGGCACTCGTCACGGCCAACGGCTTTGGCGGCGAGGCGGCGGCGTTTCTGACGCCGGCGGAACTCGCTTCGCTGGCCAACTTCGTGTTCGGAAGTCTGTCGGCGTCCCTGGACGGTTCCGGCAACCTAATCGTCAGCGACAGCGCAGGCACGGCAAACGCTCTGACGATCAGCGTCAGCGGTACGGATCTGGTGATCACCGACGCCAACGAGCAGTTCCTGGCGGCGCCGGCCGGCGGGACGCTGAGCAACGGTAACAAGACGCTCACGATCCCGTTGGCGGCGATCACCGGCAGCATCATGGTCGATACGGCGGGCGGCGATGATTCGCTGACGGTCGACGGCGCGGTCGGGAAGCCGATTGTCTACGACGGCGGGGCGGGCGGAAACGACTTGCTGTCGATCACGGGATCGGGATTGGCGGGCGTGTACACGCCGGATGCCACGATCTTCGGCGACGGATTGATCGATCTGGGCGGCGGGTCGATGATCAACTTTACGGGCCTGGAGCCGGTCGATTACGACGTGACCGGCGGCACATTCACGTTGAATCTGCCCGGCGGCGACGACGTGGTGACGATCGAGAACGGCACGCTGACCGACAACGTCACGCCGGCTCTGAAGATTTCCGGCTCCAGCGGCGGAACGCCCTTCGAGAACGCCCGCGTCCGCGGCTCGGCGATCGTGATCGACACGGTCACCGGCGGCAGCGATGGGAACGATACGATCACGATCGCCAGCGCCAACAATGCTCACACCAATGCCAGCCTGACGATCGCCACCGGCGCGGGGACCGATACGATTAGCGTCAGCAACGCGGCGACGTTCTCGGGCAACATCGACCTCACCTCGCCGACGATCAGCACCAGCGCGGCGGTGACCAGCACGGGCGGCACCATCCGGTTCACGGCCGACGACCAGACGATCGGGGCCGCGGTCAGCGCCGCCGGATCGACGGTCACGCTGCGGAACAGGAACGCCGGGCGCGTGATCAACCTCGGCGCCGGCAGCGACGGCTTCGGCTTTCTCGGACTGACCGAAGCGGAACTGGACCGCGTGGCAGCCGGCACGCTGATTATCGGCCGCAACGACGGCGAGGCGTCGGGCAACATCCAATGGCAGGCACCCGTCGATATGACCGGCGGCGCGAACACGGTCGCTAACCTGCAACTGGTCACCGGCGCGGCAATCACGGACAATACCGGTGGCGAGCAGGTGGACCTCAAGGTGTCGAACCTGTCGCTGACCGCCGCGACGGGCCTGGGAACGTCGACCGCCGCGGGCGATTTGGACATCGACGTCGACACGCTGGCTGCGACCACGGCCACCGGCGGCATCTACATCGATCTGCGCGACAGCAACAACAGCCTGGTCACGGTCACCTCGGCCACGGCCACCACGTCGGGCGACATCGTGTTCACGTCCTCGGCGGGCGGCGGCACGAATACGAACCTCTTCAACAGCGTCGTCACGGCCAACGGCAACATCGCGATTTCACGGAGCACGGCGGGGAACATTACGGTCGAGGAACTCAGCACGGCGGCGACCGCCGGCAAGACGATCACGGTGGATGCGGGGGCGAATGCCCTGGGCCATTCGGCCGGTAAGACGATGCAGACCAACGGCGGGACGATCACGCTGATCGCCGACGGCATGGGCTGGAGCGGCAACACGATCAGCGCCGGCAGCGCGGACGTGGTGCTGCGGCCGTTCACCGCCAACCGGCCCATCGAGATCGGCACCGGTGCGCCCACGATGGCCGGCACGCTGGGACTGAGCGAGGCGGCCTTGAACACGATCTCGACCGGCGGCAACAACGCGATCATCATCGGCGACACGGCGTTGGCCACCGGCACGATCAGCGTGGTGGGCGCGCTCAACCTGGGCACGCAGGACCTGACGCTGCGCACCGGCAACAACACGGCCTCGGCGATCCACGACGGGACGGCGGGCGCGGGCGGAAACCTGATCACCACCGACCGCTTGACCTTGAACGCGCCGAACGGCGGCATCGACCTCAACTTCAATGCCACGACGTTGACGGCCAGCGCCGGCGCCGGTCAATTCCTGCAGGAAACCGACTCCGTCACGCTCGGCAGCAGCGGCTTGAACGCCGGTGCGAATACGATCACCCTGCACGGCGGCACGTTCCACCTGGGCGGTGCCAATCGCATCAACGACGCGGCCGACGTGAACGTCGCCGGCGGGGTGGAACTGGCGCTGGGGAGCAACTCGGAAACCATCGATCAATTGATCCTGACCGACGGCAGCGTCACCGGGAGCGGTACCCTCACCGGCGGCAGCACGTTCGACGTCCGCAGCGGCTCGATCGGCGCCGCTCTGGCCGGTAGTGTCGGCCTGACCAAATCCACGGCCGGCACGGTGACGTTATCGAAGGCCAACAATTACAGCGGTACGACGAACGTCGACCAGGGCGTGCTCAACATTCAGCATGGCTCGGCGTTGGGCAGCACCGGATCGGGAACCACGGTCGCCAGCGGCGCGGCGTTGCAGGTTCAGGGCGGGATCAGTGTGGCGGAACCGCTGACGCTCAACGGGCAGGGCATCAGCAGCGACGGCGCCTTGCGGAACATGGCGACGAACAACACCTGGAGCGGCCCGATTACGCTGGCCGGCGATGCGGCCATCGGCGGCACGTCGGGTGCGGGCAACGAACTGACCTTGACCGGCTCGATCGGCCAGAGCGGCGGTTCGCGGGGCCTGACCGTGTATGGGGCGATTTCGCTGGTCATGAACAGTGCGTCGGGCAATACCTACGATGGAACAACGACGGTCTTGGCCGCCAGTGGCATGCTTCGGCTGCGGGGGTCGGGCAACCAGATCCCGGGCAATCTGGTCATCGGCGACGCGGGGACGGCCAGTTCGGTGGTCCTTGATTCTTCCAACCACATCGCCGATACCTCGGACGTCGCGCTGAACAACGCGGGCTCGATCCTGCACATGGCGGCCTTTGGCGGTGCGGTCGTCGAGACCATCGACGAACTGTCCGGCATCGGGAGCGTCAACTCCGGCACCAGTGGTACGCCCACGTTGACGGTCGGCGCAAACAACGGTTCGAGCACGTTTGACGGAACGATCGTCAACGGCGCAGGCACGGTCTCGCTGACCAAAGCGGGCAGCGGCACGTTCACGTTGAGCGGCATCAACACCTACACCGGCCTGACCACCGTCTCGGCCGGGACGCTGCAATTGACGGGTTCGCTGGCCGGCGCTGCCACGGTCCAGGCCGCGGGCACTCTAACCGGCACGGGGGTAATCAGCGGGATGCTGACGGTCGATGACAACGGCGATGTGCTGCCGGGCACCAGTCCGGGCGCGATCGATTCCGGCGATTTGGATTTCGACGGCGATCTGTTCATCGACTTATTCGGCGACGGTGGCCCGGGAAACGCCAACGGGCACGATCAAGTCGTGGTGACCGGCACGGTGAACCTGGACAGCGCGTTGGCGACGCTGACACTCGATGCCACGGGGTTGACGTTGACGGAAGCGGCGGGCAAGGAATTCGTCATCATCAACAACGACGGCGCCGGGCCAGGCGATCACACAGGGGCGTTCGTCGGTCTGCCCGAAGGCGCGACAGTTGCGAGCAACGTGAACGGCATTGGGTTGAATGTTTCGATTACCTACGCGGGCGGCGATGGCAACGACGTGGCCCTGCTAGTCGCTGCGTCGAGATTTGAACTCACCGGCGGCAACGCCGTGTTCACGGACTTGGCCGGGTTCAATAACGTCCTGACGCTCACCCTGGTCAACGGCGGCGCGGACGTGCAGATCACCGACGCGACCTGGCCGGTCTCCGCCGGCGCGGGCGCCACGCAGGTCGATGCCCACACGGTGCGGATTCCCGTGGCCGGCATCTCCGGCGGCATTCAGGTCGGCACGGCGGCCGGCAACGACGCATTGACGGTGAGTTTCGCGGGCGGCGATTTTTCCAAGGCGATCAGCTATGACGGCGGCACGCAGACGATCAGCGACAGCCTGACTCTGACTGGCGGCGGCAGCTTCGCCACGGTCACCCACAATTTCACGAACGCCTCGACCGGCACGATCGACGTGACGGGCAACAGCACGATCGGCTACACCGGCCTGGAACCGGTGACGGACAATTTGTCCGCGACCGACCGCGTGTTTACGTTCAACGGCGGGACGGAGACTATCGCGCTGGCGGATGCCAGCGGCGCGAACATGACGATCGCTTCGACCATGGGCGAGAGCGTCACCTTCGCCAATCCAACCGGCAGCCTGACGATCCATGCCAGCACGGGGAACGACATCGTCGACATCAACTCGGTCGATGCCGATGGCCCGTTCAACGCGGCATTGACGATCAACGGCGGCACGGGGAACGACACGGTCAACTTGAAGACGGCGATCACGTTCGCGGCGGACAAGAGTCTTGACGTCAATCTCCAGGACGATGATGCTACGCCGGGCACGGACGTGATCAACGTGGGTGTCGGGGGGACTGCCAATTTGAGTTTTTCGGGAACCGGCAGCGCGACGTTCAAGGCCAGCAAGAATATCCTGGTGGCCAGCGGCTCCAGCATCGTGACCGTTGGCGGCAATATCAACATGGAAGCCAATCTCGCGGGCGGCTCCAGCGGAACCTTCAAGGGGATCGAAATCGGCGGCACCGCCGTGACCACGACCAGCGGCACGATTTCGCTGAACGGGCGTGGCGGCACGATCGGCAACACGAACGTCGGCGTGGAGATTCACGGGGGTTCGGTCATCAAGTCCATCGGGACCGGAGCGGGACTGGGCGCGATTTCGATTCAAGGCGCCGGGGACGGCGATACCCATGCCAACATTGGCGTCTCGATCACGGGCGGCGGCACTCGCGTGGAAAGCACGGATGCCGCGATTCAGGTCACGGGAACCGGCGGAACCGGGACCGCGAACGCTCAAATCGGCATTCAGATGACGGCGAGCGCCGCGGTCAAGTCGCTGGGCACCGGAGCCACTGCCGGCACGATCACGATGAACGGCCAAGGCGGCACGGGCCTCGATTTCAATCACGGGATCGAGATCAGCGGCGCCTCGACGCTGGTCACCTCCCAAGACGGGGATATCGCAATTGCCGGCACCGGCGGAGCCGGCACGGGTGCGACCAGTCTGGGTTTCGTGGTCTTTGCCGGCGGTCAAGTGACTTCCACCGGCACGGGCAGCGATGCGGCGAATATCTCGATCGATGCCACCGGTGGCAGCGGTACGAACGAGATCGAAGGCGTGCGGCTGCATGATGCCAATACGCGGATCGCGGCCGTGGACGGCGACATCACCGTCGTCGGCACGGGCGGCACGGCCAGTGGGACGCTCAGCTACGGCGTGCATGTCCGCGACTCGGCCAAGATCGAGGCGACCGGCACGACGGCCAACGCGGGCGATGTCACGATCACAGGCACGGGAGCCAACGGCGCGGCGGACTTGCGCGTCAGCAACGCGACGCTGGGCGATGCGGCGGGCACCGGGGACTTGACGCTGATCGCCAACACGCTCGAACTGGCCGGCAGCGCCGTGGTCCGCGGCGCGGGCCCGCTGGCGATCAAACCACGCACGGTCAGTACGTCCATCGGCCTGGGCGCGTCGGCCCTTGGTACGCTGAACATGGACGCCACCGAACTAGGCTTCCTCCAAGATGGGTTCAGCTCGATCACCCTTGGCGACGCCACCAACACGGCCGCCGTGGACGTGAATGCCTCGGCATTTGCGGATCCGGTCACGATCCTCGGCGATTCGATTTCAGTCACCCAACTGGCCGCCGGGAGCAACGCCGTCACGCTGACCGCAGACAACGGCGCGATCACCGACGGCGGCACAGGGTCGGATACGGACGTCACCGCGGCGAGCCTGGTGGCGAGTTCGACATCGGGAATCGGCGCGTCAGGGAATGCTTTGGATACCGTCCTTAGCAACCTCGAGGCGGTTGGCGGCAGCGGCGGCGTGTTTGTCTCGAACACCGGGAATCTGACGCTCGGCGGAATTGGCGCGACGGTTGGCGTGAGTGCCACGAACGCCGAAATTGCGATCTCCGCGGCCAGTTCCATCACCGTGACCGAGTCCTTGGCAAGCGGCGGCGGGGCCGTCAGCCTGACGGCCACGGAGCATGTGACGCTCTCCGGTGCGAGCGCTGACGTGACGACCGGCGGTGGAACGTTCACGGTCAGCGCCGACAGCGACGGCAACAACACCGGCGCCTACTCGCAGGACGACGCAGGGAGCGCCGTCTCGACCGGCAGTGGGAGCATCTCCATCACGGCGATCGATGTCGCAATGGTCGGCACTCTGACCGGCACGGGCACGCTGACGCTGCAGCCGAGCACCCTCAGCCGCACGATCGCGTTGAATGACGCCGCCGGTAATTTCAGCGTTTCGGCTGCCGAGTTGGGACTGCTATCGTCTTTCAGCACGGTGACCGTCGGTGTCAGCGGCGGCACGGGAGCGGTCAACGTCGGCAGCGCAGGAGCGATCGATGTAAGCGGTGCGAGCTACGGCTTGACGGTTCGCGGTGGCAACACGACCCTTAATAACTCGGTGCGCGTCCGCGATAACGGCACTCTGCAGATCATCTCGACCGGGGCCCTCACGGACAATCATGGCGGCAGCGGTTTCGACGTGCGCGCGGGAGGCACAACGGGGAAGATCCTGCTCGATTCCACGGCCGGTGTGGGCGCAAGCGGGGATTTTGTGGAGACTTGGACTGCGGACATTGCCGCCCGTGCAACGTCCTCGGGCGGCGTCTTTATCACCGAAGAATCGGGTGGCGGTGCCTTGGATGTTACCAGCGTCGGCGGCGTCTCGGGGATCTCGACGAACGGCGGAGCCATCTCGGTCGCCACCGCCGATGGTTCCTTGACCGTGAATCAAGCCGTCAACGCCGGCGCCGCGGCTTTTCAACTGACTGCGGGCGGCAATGATAAGACGCTGACGGTTAGCGCCACGGTCAGCGGCGGCGCGGACAGCAGTTTGACGGCGGACAAGATGACGATCGCCTCCTCCGTGAATGCCGGCGCCAACCTCCTGACCCTCGCCCCCGAATCCACGGCTGATGCAGGCGACGCCATCCATCTGGGTTCCAACGTCGGCACCGGCAACACGCTGGAAATCTCCGACACCGAGCTCGACCTGCTCACCGCGGGGACGTTACAGATCGGTGACGGCACCACGGGTACGATTACCCTGACCAGTTCCGTCTCGCCGGCCCTTAGCTCGACGCTGGTGATCACCACGGACACGAGTATCGATAGCAGCAACGCGGCCAACCAGATCACCGTCGCGAACCTCGGATTGGATGTGGATGAGCACATCGGGCAGACCAACTCGCTGCGGATCGACGCGAACAATCTGGCCGCCCGCAGCAGGGTGGCCGGCAACATCCGCATCAACGATACCGACGGACTGGACCTCCCAGCCGCCGGGGTGGGCGGGATCGTGGGCGTATGCACGCTGGCCGGTAACGTCGAAGTCACCGCGGGAAGTACTTTCTATACGCACGCAGTGGTGAACGCCCGCGCGAACGGGAATGTGACTCTGGCCAGTGCCGGCGACATCTTCCTCTACGCCTCCGTGTTGAGCACGGCGGGCGCAGGCTCCGCAGGCGATGGCAGCGGTACGATCACTCTGGATTCGGCGTCGGGTCGCATGGATCGGTTCGGCGGCACCGTGAAGGCGACCGCGGGTTCGGCCAACCTGCAAGCGCACGGCGGCGGCGGTGGCTATGCGATCGGGCAGTTTGGACAGGGGTTCCTCACGGACGTTATGTACTTGGCAGCCGATGTGAGCGGCGCGGGGCAGCACATGTCGATCTACCAGACATCCAGCCTGACGATTGCGACCGTGGGTAGCCAAAAAGGTATTTCCACTAACGGCGGCTCGGTCAAAATCGAAGGGCCGGCTCTTCTCTCCATCCCGGACAATCTCGGCGAGCACACGATCCGCCCCAATGGCGGCTACGTCATTTTGTATCCCCAGGATATCGATATCTCGACAGGAGGACCCCACCAGGCGGTCTACGCCCCAGGCAACTCCGTCACCATCGGCAGCTCCCAGGTTTCGTTGGGCGCAATTCAGGCCGGGCAATTCAGCGTGGTGGATGCTGAACTGGATGAGATCACGGCCAGCATCCTGACGGTCAATAGCACCAATGGCGCGACCCTCCGCGGCGATGTTTCGCCAGGCGGCACGAATACCTTGGAGATCAGCGGCGGGTTTCAGAGCATTGACAACAACAACGCGGTCAATACGATCACGGTGCCCAACTTGGTGATGACCGCCGATCAGCGGATCGGCCCGACCAATCCGATTCGCATCGATGCGGACAACTTGGCCGCCCGGAGTTGGGGCTCGGGCGCGACGGACAATATCCGGATCGTGGATATCGACGACCTGACCCTACCCGCCGCCGGTGTCGACACGACCATCGGGCTCAGTACGGCAGCCGGGAATATCGTCCTGACCACGGGCGGCACGCTGACTATCTCCGCGGAGATCAACGCGCGAACCAATGGTGCGACAACCCTGACCACCACGGCGGGCGACATCACCATCAATGCCAACGTTTTGAGCACGGCGGCGAATACCGGGAACGCCGGCAATGGGACGGGCACCATCACGGTGAACGCTGCCGGCGCCATCACCACCAACGGCAGCGGCACGCTCAAAGCGACCGCCGGGTCGGCCAATCTGGACGCGGGCACCGGCATCGGCGACGGCACCAACGCCGTGAAAACCGACGTGAACAGCCTGGCAGCCGACCTGGGCGGCGCGGGGAGCATCTTCCTGGCCGAAGCCGGATCGGCGTTGGTCACCAGTCTGAACGCGGGCAGCAGCACCGCCACGTTGACGACGGGCACCTACCGCCTGAACGCCAACGAGCAAGTCCACGACAATACGGACGTCGCCCTTGGCGCCGCGGCCACGCTCGACCTGAACGGCAAGGCCGAGACGTTCGACGCGTTGAGCGGCGGGGGCACCGTGACCAGCGGCATGGCCGGGCCGGCGACGCTGACGGTCGGGGCCAATGACGGATCGGATTCGTTCTCGGGCTTGGTGGAAAATGGCAGCGGGACGGTGGCGTTCACCAAGCTGGGCGCGGGGACGCAGACCCTGACCGGCAACCACACGTACACCGGGGCGACCACGGTCAACGGCGGAACGCTGCTGGTCAACGGCTCGCTGGCCAACACCGCCGTGACCGTCGGCAGCGGGGCCACGCTGGGGGGCACCGGATCGCTGGGCGGATCGGTGACGGTCGACAGCGGCGGCCACTTGGCGCCGGGCACCAGTCCCGAGCCCCTCGCCCAAGCGGCACTCAGCTTATCATCCGGCTCGCACCTGGACGTGGAAATCCTCGGCAACTCGCCTGGCAACGGCACGGCGGGCTACGACCAGGCCATCGTGACGTCCGGCGCAGTCACCGTCAGCGGGGCCAACCTGAACCTGACGCTCAATACGGGCGTTTACACTCCCGTGGCCGGCCACACATACACGATTGTGGACAAGCAGTCGGCCGGCGCCGTGACGGGCACCTTCAGCGGCAAGGCGGAAGGTCAAGTCGTGACGGCGGGCGGTTCCGTGTTCCAGATCACCTACCAGGGCGGCGACGGCAACGACGTGGTGCTGACCGCGCTGAACCCGGCCGCCCCCGCGCTTCAAGGCACGCCGGGAGGCGACACGTTCCTGGTGCAGAGGAACGGCGTCAACATCCAGGTGTCACTCAACGGCAACGTCATCTACACCGGCGCCCCCACGAGTCTGACCTTGGACGGACTCGACGGCAACGACACACTCACGGTGGACTACTTCCTCGGCAACCCCGTTCCTGCCGGCGGCCTGACGTTTCACGGCGGCGATCCGACGTCCGGGTCAGGCGACAAGCTGTTGGTGGCGGGGGGCACGTTTACCGCGGCGGTGTACGACGCCACCGCGGCGCACAACGGGACGCTGACGCTGGACGGGTCGGTCATCAACTTCACGGGCCTGGAGCCGACGGACCTGACGGGTTCCAGCCTCGGGGATTATACGATCAACGTCGATCCGTCCAGCACCGTCGCCGGGACGGTGACCACGGCGGTGGCGGCGTCCGGCGGGACGGATACGCTGGTTTCGTTCAGCAGCGGGCTGGAGAGCACGCTGATCCGCACGATCACGGGCACCTTGACGATCAACGGCGACAACGTTGACCCGGACATTTTCAACGTCCAGAGCGTGGGCAGCAGCTTTGCCGCCAGCCTGACGGTCAGCGGACAGGGCGGCACGGACGAAATCCACCTGCAGACCGGCGGGGGATTGACGCTGGGCGCGGGCAACCTGAAGTTAACGGCCGAGATGATCGACCAGACCGGACCAGTCACGGTTGCGGGCGGCACGACGCTGAATAACCAGGGATCGGCTGCGCCCATCATGCTGACCAACGCCGGGAACGACTTCGGTTCCAACGTCGCGGTCACGGCCGGGGGTAACGTTAGCCTGACCGACGCGTCCGGCATCAGCTTCTGGCACTCGACGGTCGGCGGGTCGCTGGTCGTCTCCGCCAACGGGGCCATCACCGACACCGGCGACCTGTCGATCGCGGGCACCACCAGCCTGGCCGCTGGGGCGGGCAATCACATCACGCTGAACAACTCCAACGATTTCCACGGCGCGGTGTCCATTGTGTCGGGGAACAACGTCACTTTGAAGGACACGAACGCCATTGATTTGGGCACGTCGACGATCAGCGGCAACCTGGTCGTCGACGCGGGGATGTTCATCAGCGACAGCGGCAACGTTGGCGTGACCGGCAATGCGAGGTTCAGCGGAACTTGGATCTCGCTGGGCGGTGCCGGCGAGACAACGAACTTCGGCACGATAACCTTCGCTTCGGGTGGCCCGGTATCAATTCAGGAGGATTCGGGGACCATCCTGGTTCTGACGAACGGTGCCGGAAGCCTGAGCCTCACGTCGGCCGGAGCGATCTCGGACAGCAGTTCCGGGACCGACATCTCCGTGACGGGCAATGCCAGCTTCAGCGCCACCGGGGCGATCGACATCGGCGGCGGAGCCGGTGAGACGACCAACTTCGGCAGTCTGGATGCGATGGCTACGACGACGGTCGCGATCAGCGAGAACTCGACGATGAACTTGAACCTAGCCTCCGGGACAACGGTCACGCTGACCTCGGAAACCGGGGCGATCGTCGACAACAACGGCGCAGCGAACAACGTCACCGCCGCCTCGGCGGCCCTGACCGCCGTCGGCGGGATAGGCAGTGCGGACGCGTTGGAGACGACGATCTCGAACCTGGCGTACTCGAACACCTCGTCCGGCGACGTGCGGGTCGTGAATGCGGGCAGCTTGACGGTCAACAACGTGGGCACCTTAACGACGTCCAGCAACGTCGGGCACACGGCGTTGACGGCCAGCAGTCCGATTACGTTTGCGGTCAGCGATACGCAGGCCAGCATCACGGCCATCGCCACGGAAAGCGCGGCCGTGAACACCGACAACATCACGGTCAACGCGGGGGTGACCGTGACGGCGACCAGCGGGAACGTCCTGTTCCAGGCGGGGGACCGGATCGTCGTGAATGCGACGGGCGCCGTTACGGCCTCGGGCAACGTGACCTTCGAGTCCGGCGAGGCCGACACGGACAACGATGGCTCGATGGCGCTGGCCGGGACTGTATCGGCGGGGGTGACGATTACCCTCGATCTGAACGACGAGGCGGGGGCGGCCACGCAGACGGCGGGCGGTTTGACGGCTTCGAGCCTGCGGCTGCTGAGCGGGAGTGGAGGCGGCTCTTTCGCGCTGAGCGGAGGCACCAACGACGTCATTACGATCGCGGCCAGCACCGACGGGGCGATCGCATACACCGACGCCACTTCGCTGGCCATCGGGACGGTGACGACGGCCGGCATCACGACGTCCAGCGACAACGTGCGGTTGTGCGCCACGTCGCTGTCGATGAGCCAGAGCATCTCGGCGGGGGCGGGGACGGTGCGGCTGTCCGCCTCGACGGGTGGGATCACGCAGACGGGCGGGACGGTGACGGCGGCGACCTTGGGGCTGGCAGCGCCCAGCGGCAGCATCAGCTTACCCAACGCCAACGACGTGGACACGCTGGCGGCTGTGGTCGGCGGGACGTTTGCGTTTGCGGATTCCGACGGGTTTGCGATCGGCACAGTGACACTCGATGGGTGCTTCCCCGGAGCCACGGGGATCACCGGCGCCACGGACGTGACACTCTGCACGACCACCGGGAATTTGGACATCACCACGGCCCTCAGCGCCACGGGCACGGTGCGGCTGAGCACCGGAGGCGGCAACATCACTCAGAGCGCAGACGGCGTGATTACCGCGGTGGACTTGGGCGCGCGGGCGGCCGGCAACGTGGACCTCAATACGCTGATCAACGCCGTTTCCGGGACCTTCGCCGCCGCTTCGACCACGGCGGGCGTAGTCGAATTCCAGAACAATCAGGGTTTCATCGTGGGCGCGATCTCCGGCGGCAGTTGTTTTGCGGCGACGACGGGCGCCACGACGGCCGACGGGAACATCGACATCGACGCCAACGCCGGCGGGTTGATGATTAACAACGTGGTCACGGCGGGGCTGGCGGGGACGGTGACGCTGAACGCGGACGCGGGGACGGTGGACATCAACGCGGTGGTCAGCTCCGGCACCGGAGCCATTGACGTCACGGGCGACGCGGTGACGCAGGACGCCGACATCACGACCGGTGGGGCCGCGACGGTCGATGTGACGGCCGACAGCGGGAGCATCACGATGGCCAGCGGCACGACGACGACCAGCGGCACGGGGACGATTACGTACGACGCGACGGCGAACGTCGCCTTGAGCCTGATCACCAGCACCAGCGGCTCGATCAACGTCACGGCCGGCAGCGGCGCGATCACGGACAACTCCGCGGGTGATGGAACCGTGAATTTGTCGACCACCGGCACGGTCACGCTGGACGCCGAGACGGGCATCGGCTCAACGGGCGGCGCGGCCGATATCGACACGACGATCGGAACCCTGGTGGCGACCAACGGGACCAGCGGAAACATCGTCGTCCAGGAGACCAACGGCCTGATCGTCGGCGGCACGGGGGTGCGGACGCTGGCCGGCGACGGGAACATCGACATCGACGTGGACGCAGGGGACCTGACGATCAGTGCCGTGGTGACGGCCCACGGCTCGGGGACGGTGACGCTGAATACCGACGGCAACGACGTCACGATCAACGCCGTGGTCAGTTCGACCAGCGGGGCCATTCAGATCACGGGCGAGGACGACGTTTTCCAGAATGCGAACGTGACCACGGGCGGGGCCGCAACGGTGGTGGTGACCGCCGACGGCGACGACATCGAGATGGCCGATGGGACGACGACCAGCACTGGCAGCGGGCAGATCACGTATTCCGCCCTGGACGACATCCGGCTCAGCGCGCTGAGCACCACCGGGGACGTGATTGTTACTGCGGACAGCAACTTCGGCACGGTGGGGGCCATCATCGACAACACGGCGGCCGAGACGGCCAACATTTCCGGCAACCGGATCGCGCTGCGGGCCGGCACGGGGATCGGCAGCGGCGTGGCGCCCGATAACGCCGACATCGACGTGGCGATCAACACGCTGGCGGCGGTCACCCGCACGGGCGACATCCACGTTCAAGATCTGTTGGGCGGCTTGAGCATCGACACGTTCGACAGTCTGTCGGGCGTGACGATCACCGTCGGCGGTGCTGGCGACCACATCACCATCCGGGCCAGCAGTCCGCTGACGGTGGCCGCGGGCGACCCGGTGGTGAACAATGGCGGCGGGAACATCGTGCTGGCGGCCGAAGGCAGCGCCGCGACGGACGACTTGACGCTGAACGACAATGTCACAGCCAACGGCGGGACGGGCAGCATCTCCCTGTACGCGGGGCACGACATCCTGCACAACCTGGGCACGATCTCGGCGGCCAGTTCGGGGAGCGTCAGCCTGAGCGCCGGCGAGAACTATAACGGCAACAATCCCCTCCAAGGCGGAAACGCCGACGGCGACGTGGTCATGGCCGACGGCCGGTCGATCACGTCCGGGTCGGGCAACATCAGCCTCGAGGCGACGGCGAACGTGGTGCTGAGCATCCTCAGCACGGGGGGCGGAGGCGATATCACGGTCAGCGCCGACGACAACGATTTCGGACTGGCCAACAACGTGGGAGCGATCAGCGAGGTGCTGACGGGCGAAGCGCCCAACATCCTCGGCGATCTGGCCACGCTGAGTGCGGCCACGGGCATCGGCTCGGGCGGCGGTACGGCGGACATCCAGACCAGCATCGCGACGCTGGATGCGTACAACAGCACCAGCGGCGACATCGTGATCTTCGAGGTCGCCGGGCTGTTGCCTTCCGTCGGCGAGGACCTGGACGTGAACCGGGCGATCCAGAACGGCACGACAGGCAGTATCTCGTTGACCGTCGAAAACGGCAACCTGACCGTGTTGGCGGGCGCTGCCACGTTGGGCGTGCGGCTGGCCAATGCCGGCAATACGTTGGGCACGATCGCCCTGGACGCGAACTTGGACCCGGCGCACACGGATGAGGAATCGCCGGGGACGCGCGGCGACGTGGTGCTGAACAACGTGGTCACCAGCCAAGGCGGGGCGATCTCGATCACGGCGGATCACGACGTGCTCGGCGCCGCAGGCGGGGACATCACCAGCAACGGCGGCGCGATCGGCATCACGGCCGACGCGAACGGCAGCAGCGTGGGCGGCAACGGCGACGGCACGATTCTGCTGGCGGGCGATATCGACGCGGGGAGCGTCGGGACCGTCACGTTCAGCCTGGCGGATTGCGATGGGAATCTGACCGGAAACATCGTGGCTGCCAGCGACGTCATCAAGAGCGGCAGCAGCGTGGCTCGGCCGGGCGCCTTGCGATTGAGCGGAGGATCCAATACGTACGCCGGCACGACGCACGTGAACCGGGGGTTCCTGCTGGTCAACGGCCGGATCGACGGGGCGGGCGGCCTAGTGACGGTGGCCGGCGGGGCCACGCTGGGTGGTGACGGCGACGGGAGCGACGACGGGACGGCCGACGGCCTGATCGAGCGGAACGTCACGGTCCTGGCCGGCGGCTATCTGGATCCGGGCGACGTGAGTACGGCGGACTGTTCCGCGTTGACCGGCAAGCTGACGGTGACCGGCGACGTGGTGATCGACCAGAACGGCTACTTCCGGGTGCAGATCAACGGGCTGACGCCACGGACGGACTATGACCAATTGCGGGTCAACGGGACGGTGGACTTGACGGGGGACGTGAACGGCA
>CAZXYZ010000012.1:0-137621 GCA_964645045.1 uncultured Pirellulaceae bacterium
CCCCACCCCAAGAAAACCAAAGGAATGAAGGGGTATGTCGGGAGTTCTGAACTTGAGCAAGGGACTGATCTCGGTCACGATCGGATCGGCCCAGGCGCCGGACGCATCCAGTTCCTGCTTTCGCTGTTCCGCCTGCATCCGCTGCTGGTCGTCGTGGTAGAAAATGACGGAGCGGTATTGCGTACCGACGTCGGCCCCCTGTTGGTTCAGCGTGGTCGGGTCGTGCGTCTTCCAAAAAGCCTCCAGCAGTTCGTCAAAGCTGATTTTGGCCGGATCGTAGCGGATCTGGCAAACCTCGGCGTGCCCAGTCGTCCCGCTGCAAACCTGCTTGTACGTCGGATTATCGACTGTCCCACCCGCATAGCCGGATTGGACCGAAGCCACCCCATCCAACTGCTGAAACACCGCTTCGACGCACCAAAAGCAGCCCGCCCCGAACGTCGCGAGCTTCGTTTCGGTTTTCGCTGGAGATTCACCCTGATGCCGAACAGGCTCGGTGTGCATCGGGGGTTCACCCGGGGTTTCAACAGTGGGTTTGACGTTTGCATCGGTCGACATTGGTTTCTCCTGCGGTGGTTTCTCTTGCGGTGGTTTCTCCTGCGGTGGAGCCGTCGGTTTGCCGCAAGACGAAAGCCCCAGCACGCATATTGCGAGCCACCCTACGAGTTGCGATGGCCACGGCCGAACCGGTGTGGCCTTGATCGCAACGTTGCGAAATCCTAGTAGTGATCTCATCGGTGTTCGATGCCCCCGATTTACAAACGGTTGATTTAGATTTGGCGAGCGCGACGGATGCGGATCGCTCGGCGAACGATCTTAGACGCTGTCAGAGAATAACCTTCCGTTTTGGAGTAGGACGGATTGGCAATCCGTCCGCGAAATCGCGGACAGACTGCCAATCCGTCCTACAGGAATTCGGCAACATTCCTGACAGATCCTTAGGCCGGCCGCAGTTAGTATTCTACCCGTACGACGGACAATCCAGTCGGTCGCAGTGTAGACGGACACGATTGTCCGTCCTACAAACTTGGTAATTTATTTCCTGCAGACTGCCTTTTCTCTTTTTCGGCCTGCAGAGTAGCTGAGATGTTTTCTCGAACCCCAGTCGGCTGGTCAAGCCGGCTTCGGCCAGGTCTTGATCGGATTACTTGGCAGACCCCTCGCAACGAATCATCGTAACCCGCAACAGGCAACGGATGCAAAATAGCCAATTTAACATAGGCAGTGTAGGAAATCTGGGAGGTTGCCACACACGTACCGTCACCGCCCAAATCAACAACCCGCACGGGCGGAGGCACCTTGCGCCCGGGCGGCGATGACTGGTACACCGCGACATCCAGCTACCATTATGATACCATTTTCATCATTCCGGGTGCCGGGAACCGGCATGAGGGACGCTAAATGGAAGGCAAAGCACGGCGAGCCGTGATCAGTTGATGGCAGGACGCTTCCGGATTTTGGGAATTACATTAGTCAGGTCGAGCATTGGAGTATCAAGGTTTCGTGCGCGCCGAGCGGCCAGCCAACGCTCCTTGAGACCGAGTACAAATCGCGAAGTACCGCGTTTCAGAAGACCGCAGAGCGCGTTAACGTTTGCCAATTTGGCTTCGCCAGTTGAAAAATTCGTCCAGTGGCGGGCTACAAAAGAGATGACAGTATTGTAGCAATCGGTATACTTACGCTTTGATACCGCGCGGAAAGTCCGTTTGCTCGGGTCGCTAAATGCTCAAGTGTCGGTCGTAAAACGGGTCAATCCTCGATTGCACCACCTTCGGATGGTATCGTTCATCGATTTTATTTTTTCCCGTCACTCGGTTTGAAGGATCGGTCCATGTCCATCAGACGCTCAGAGTCCGCCTCAAGTTCCCCTCGGAGTACCTCGCAACGCCGGCGCGAGTCGCGGCGAAGCGACTTTCGGCGCAAGATGACGCGGCAGCTGACGCTTGAGTCGCTCGAACAGCGGCAATTATTGGCGGGTTCGCCGTACACCGGGGACGACGAGGCTGGAATCCTGGTGGATTTCATGCCTCGTGAACCGGCACCCTTTCTGGAACCTGCGATGGGTCCGATGGAACCGTCCGCGTATCCGCTGGCGAACACGTTCAAGCTGCACAGCAACCCGGGTGCCTCCAAGGTGATCTTCCTGGACTTTGATGGGCACACCACCACCGGCACGCTCTGGAATACAAGTTACACGACCATCGATCCGATCATCACGCCGCCCTATGACAACGACGGCAATCCGGGGAGCTTCTCCGGCGCCGAATTGACGTTGATCCAGAACGTCTGGGACATGGTGGCCGAGGACTACATCCCGTTCGACGTGGATGTGACGACCGAGGATCCCGGAGTCGCGGGGATTATCAATTCGGGAGCCGGCGACACGCAGTGGGGCTCGCGGATCGTGATTGGGCCCGACCAGATGAGCACGGGCCACGGCGGCATCTCGTACGGTTCCTTCGGATGGGCCACTGACACGCCGTCTTTCGTATTTAACGTCAGCGAGAGAGGGGTTGCCGAAGCTGCGTCACACGAGGAGGGCCACGCCCTTGGCGTGGGGCACGACGGCTATCCGCTGGACGTGGACTACTATCCCGGCCACGGTTCCGGCCCGACCGGTTGGGCGCCGATCATGGGGGCTGGGTACAACAAGGAATTGGTTCAGTGGAGCCAAGGCGAGTACCCCGGCGCCAACAACCAGCAGGACGACCTGAGCATCATCACCACCCGGCCCCAGAACGGCTTCGGCTACCGGGTGGACGGTCACGGAAACACGCTTGGGATGGCCAGTCCGCTGGACGTGACGGGAGGCACGCTGGTCTCCGACGAGGGCCTTATCGAGCAGACGAGCGACGTCGACTTTTTTGTGTTCACGACCGGCCCCGGGATGATTAGCCTGGACATCGATCCATTCTACCGCAGCCCGAACCTCGACATCCTCGCGACCCTGTACGATTCGAGCGGAAGCGTCGTTGCCACGAGCAACCCCCGCGATGCGCTGGATGCCAGCTTCTTCATCCCTTCGCTGGGCGGGACTTACTACCTCTCGATCGACGGCACGGGCCGGTCGGCGCTGGGCACCGATTACGGGTACAGCGACTATGGCAGCTTGGGTTACTACTCGATTACGGGGAGCATCATCGACCCGCTGAATGTCCCCGCCGGGCTGCAACTGGTGACCGTGCTTCCCAACGCCGGCTCATTTTTGCTGGACGGCGACGTGCGGACGGAAGCTCCGCGCGAGTTGACGCTCCGGTTCAGCCCGGGGCAGACGATTGACACGAACACGCTGGACGGAATCGTCATCACCCGCGCCGGGGCCGACAACGATTTCGAGGTTGGCAATATCCACTCGGACTTCAGCACCAACGGGGCGGTGGTTGTCGGGTTTGATGCCTTGCGGTTGGGCAGCGGGGGCGACGGGATCCGGTTCAACTTTTCGAAGTCCGATTTGGGGCCGGGCGTTCGCCCGAAGATTTCCGCCAACGCGGCGGCGAAGATCATCGGCGTGACCTTGAACACGAACAATCTGACGCCGACCAGCGCGCAGACGTTGGTGGATGCGGTCAACGACGACCCGGTCGCGTCGCTGCTCGTGCAGGCCGCGGTCCGCTCGGGCGCGGGGACGATCAGTATCGCGGGCACGGCGGTCACGTCCCTCACGACCAGCGGGGCGGACTCCGCTTTCGGTTCGACCAGTTTCAACGTCAGTCCCGGCCCGTTGGAAGTCCTCTTCCAGGCGGTGAATGCGGGCCCGGCCGGCAACGGCATCACGCTGGCGTTCAAAAAGGCCGATTTGGGACCCACGGGCAATCCGACGGTGACCGTTTCCGCGCCGGTGACGAATCCCGCGACCCCGGCCACCATCACCGTGACGCTGAACACCAACGCGGGCAACCGCACCACCGCGCAGGGCCTGGTGGACGCGGTCAACGGCAGCGCGGCCGCCAGTGCGGTGGTTCGTGCGAGCATTCCCGTCGGCGATCCGGCCACCGACATCAGCACGGTCAAGACGATCAACCCCCTGGTGTTGGGCGGGGCCAACGATGTGTCCGTGCCGGCCGGTTACGTGGGGCTCAACGGGACGAACACCAATGAAGTGGTCTTCCGTTTCGCCGAACCGTTGGCCAATGATCTGTACCGGTTGGAAGTTCATGGCACGGGCCCCGGCACGGTCTTGCGGAATCAGCCGGGCGAGGCGTTCAACAACGGGCTGGACGACCGGATGTCGTTCACGGTCGACTTAGGCGCCCAGGTCACGGCGGTGGTGCCGCAGCCGGTGCTGCGAGATAAAACGATTACGGTCGGCAGTGTGGTCAGTCTCCGCGACGGGGACCGCATCTTTCTGACGGCAGGCGGCAATCAAGTCGTCCTGGAATTGGACGACGACGCGGTTAACGACGGGGTTCTGACCGGGAACTTGGAAGTCTCTTTCTCGTCGGGGGATACCCCGGCTGCCGTGGCCTCGAGGATCAAGGCCCAGATTGACGCTTCGGGGCTTGATGCGGTGGCCTCTTGGACAGCGGGCAGCAACCAGGTGACCATCGCCGGCAACGCCTTCAATCCCACGGTCAGCCTGCTGACCAACCTGACGGGAGCCTCCGCGCCGCTGTTGGTCGCCGACGGCGGCTTGACCCAACGTTTGGATGTGGTGACGGTCAACTTCAACGCGGATTCGCTCCAGGCGGTTTCCACGACCTTGACGACCGGGCTTGACAACGTCACCGACCCGGCGACGTTCGACGTCGCGACGACGGCCGGCGTGAGCGCCGGCGACGTACTGCAGATTGGCAGCGAGCGTCTGCTGGTGATGACGGTCGTGGACGGCGACACCTTGCAGGCGCAGCGAGGGTTCGGCGGGACGGCGCTCGGCGCGCACAGCATCAATGACCGTGTGGCCGTTGTTGCCGATGCGCAGGACCCCGCCTTTTATCAGCTGATCGACACCTTGACCAACGCCATCCACATCCCGCAGTCGGTCGCTTACGACAGCGCGCAAAACGCGGCCAAGCTGGTCTTTCCGGCGGGGTTGTTGTCCGGCGGGGCCACGTACCGCTTGCGGATCGGCACTTCGCAGGAAACGGATTCGACGGTCAGCACGGCCGCCAAACTGGGAAGTTTATTTGCCACCACCGGGTTCAACACCACGGCCATCCTGGGCGACAGCCCCGCCGGGACCAACGACGTCGATCTGTACGAATTCCAACTGGAGTCGGCGGACACGGTGACGGTCACGGTCACGCCGAGTTCGGGCTCGACGCTGGTACCCTTCATCCGCGTGTTCAGCAGCAGCGGCGTCGAGCTCGGTTTCGGCGCCAGCCCATTGAGCGTCGCGCTCGGCACCCGGGGAACTTACTATGCCGGGGTTTCCGCCAGCGGCAACAGCGGCTACGACCCGATCACCGGCGGCAGCGCCTTGGGGGGGGCCACGACCGGCTCGTACGCGCTGACGATCGTTCCCGGGGCGGCAGCCTTTTCAACTAGCGACAACAACAGCTCCTACGCGACGGCGACGGACGTCGGTACGTTGGGCACCGGGGGCCAAGTGATCGCCCGGGCGATCACCAATCAGGCCTACGTAGCGGTCCCGCCTTTGCCCGGCGGCGCGGACGAACCGGGACACCGTTACATCACGGTCACGATCGCCCCACCCGAGCAGCATCCTGGCGATACGAGCACCAACCCGGCGAATCCGGGGGCCATTACCGTCTTCCCCTACTATTTCCCGGATGTCTACGGCCGGGATCCGCAAGGCAACGAATTGCACAACCAGATTACCGAGGGGCAGAAGCAGCTGACGCGGTACATCATGGAGACCTTCGCCCGCTATGCGGGCTTTCAGGCCGTCGAGACGGCGAACCAGGGGCTCCCCATCTCCACCGGTGACGTCCGCGCGTCCGATCCCACCGACGACCCGCTGGCGGTGGCGGGGAAATCGGACGTCATCATCAATTACATTCAGAACGGCAACGACAACACCTACGATGGCGGCTGGATGGGCGTGGCCTTCCACGAAATCGGCCACTCGTTGATGGGGCACACTTCGGACCTGTACGCCTTTATGGACGGCAATGGCGGCGGCCCGAACTCGGAGACCCCCGCGGGGGATCACGACCTGGTCCACCTGGCCCGGAACGTCCCGCCGTCTTCGACCGATATAGATCTGTACAAGTTCACCCTGGCCGAGGCCGGGCATTTGACGGCCGATGTCACGGCGGAACGTAGTTCGCCGACCAGCCTGCTGGACGCCGCCTTGACGCTGTTCCGCGATCCCTACGCCAGCGTCACCTCCGACTTCGGCACCAGCGGTGCCGCGTCGATCAAGTTCACCGCAGCCCAAGCCGGCGTGTTTGGGAACGATGTCCGGCTGACCTTTACCGAGAGCGCGCATTCCGGGGCGAACATTGGCTTGCCGATCGTCAGCGTCAGCGGCCACAGTATGACGGTGGATTTGGATTCCAATGGCACGACCGCGGACAACCTGATCAACGCGCTGAATGCCAACCCGTTCACCAACGTGCTGGTGCGTGCGGCGCTGACGACGCCCGCCGCCAGCGGCGGCACCGACGTCTCGACGATGGCCGCGGGCACGACGCTGGCCTTGAGCGGCGGCAATCGCGAGGTGATCGCGAGCAACGACGATTACCACAGCAACGATCCGTTCCTGGGCGTCGACTTGTCGGCTGGCACGTACTACCTGGGGGTGACCGCCAAGGGGAACACGAGCTACAATCCCGCCGTTTCCGATTCCGGCTACGGCGGCCAATCGGACGGCGCATACAACCTGCAGTTCGGGTTCCGCCCCGCGTCGATTTCGGCCATCACGGACACCGACAATCCGTCGCTCCCGGCCACCGCCCTGGACGGTGACGCCGACGGCCAGGCGGGCGGTATCTTCAACTTCTGGTTCGAGACGGGCAACACGGTTTTCGTGGACAAAGCCTCGGCGACTCCGCCGGCCCTGCAAGACGGCACGCTGGCCAAACCGTTCAGCACGATCGCGGCCGCGGTGCAAAAGGCGGGCTCGCGGATCGTGGTGCCGGCCTCGTTTGCGACGAGCATTCATGACGGCGATTACTTCTCGGTCAATGACGGGACGCACGGCACCAAGGTGTTCGAGTTCGACCGGGACGGCAGTTGGCTCAACTCGAACATTCGCGTCGATATCTTGGGGCTCAACCAGGGCCAGATTGCCACCGCGATTGCCAACGCGGTCAATGGGGTCGATCCCACGCGTACGGCCTTTTTCACGACGGCCACGGCGGACGCCGCCGCGGGCTTGGTCGATTTGACCAACGCCAGCCGTCTGGACGTCAGCGGCCTGAACGATCCCGGGACGACCAGCGGTTTGCTGGCGGGGCAGAACCTGATCCGCATCGTGGGCAATGGCGGGGCCGACGACAATCTTGGCACGCTGAACGATAACGCCCCGTACCGGATCGGCGCCGACAACCTGAACGCGGACTTGCCCGACGGCCGGACTTTCGACGTCCCCCAGGGCGTGACGGTGATGATCGAAGCCGGCACGATCATCAAGCTGCAAGGGGCGAACATCGACGCCGGCACGTCGACGCTGGGAGTCGACCGGCAGGACGGCGCCGTGCAGATCCTGGGCACGCCCGACGCCCGCGTGTACCTGACGTCGTTCCGCAACGACCTCCTGGGCGGCGACAGCGACGGGGCGTCGGCGGGCGCGGGCCCGGGCAATTGGGGCGGCGTGGTGCTGCGCCAGGATTCCGACGCGGACGATAGCGTGTTCGGCGACCGCGACTACGCCACCAGCCCGGTGTTCCTGAATGCGGTCTATCAGGCGGAGTTGACGTACGGCGGCGGTCAGGTCAACGTGGGCGGTTCGCTGGACGTCTACGACCCGATCCATCTGGTCGGGGAACGCCCCACGGTCGCCTTTACGCGGATCACCGACAGCGCCGATGCGGCCATCTCGGCCGATCCGAACAGTTTCGACGATTCGTTCGGGCGCAGCGGTCCGCACATTCACGACAACACCGTCATCAATAACTCGCTAAACGGCCTGTTCGTGCGGATCGAGACGTCGGCCGGAGTGCCGATCGACAAGCTGAGCGTCACCGGCCGGTTCGACGATGCCGACATCACGCACGTCATCACCGAGAACCTGGCGATCGTGGGGAACGCCGGCGGCAGCATCGTCAACAACGAGGTGCAGCAGCTGATCGTGTTGGGGCAGCCCACGAGTGGTTTCTTTACGCTGACATATACCGGCGGAGGGGCGATCCGGGGGACCACGGTCCTGAATCAACCGGCCAACGCCGTGCAGACGTACCTGTACGTGACCGACTCGAGCGTCTTCCCGCCCGTGGATACGGACTCCGCCACGGTCGATTTCAACATTCTGGTGGATGGCGAGGAGATGGCGGTTCGGAACATCGTGGGCAACATCCTCACGGTCGTGCGCGGTTTCAACGGAACCGCGGCTGCCGCCCACCCGGTCAATGCCACGGTCAGTTCTTCGCAGATCACGACCCGGCTCGCCAGCACCGCGTCGGCGGCGGAGATCGAGTCCGCTTTGGAAGCCTTGGCCGGCATCGGACCGGGGAATGTCAAGGTGACAGGCGGCAACCTCCCGCAGGCGCCGGTGTACATCGAGTTCACGCACCGGAGAGGCAGCGCGAATATCGCGCCGCTGGCGGTCAATAATGCGCCTCCGTCCTGGACACCGTTGTCGGGCGGCGCGTTGAAGCTGAACACGGTCACCGACGGCGGCGTCCGGACGGCGCGGCCGGGCGGCCGGCTGCAGATCGATCCGGGCGTGGTCGTGAAGCTTGGCGGGGCGCGGATCGAAGCCGAGCGCGGGTCGGCACAGTTGATCGCCGAAGGGACCGCCGAGCTGCCGGTCGTAATCACCTCGCTGACGGACGACCGTTATGGCGGGGCCAGCGGCACGTTTGATACGGCCAGCGACGGCTACACCCCGTACAATCCGGCCACCACCAATACGCCGAACATGCCGGCGCCGGGCGACTGGGGCGGCCTGCTGTTCAATCTGAACAGCCGTGCCAGCATCGATCACGCCTACATCGCTTTTGCCGGCGGCCAGACGCCGGTCGAAGGCGGGGCGGGCAGCTTCAACGCCGTGGAGGTTCACGAAGCCACGCTGCGGCTGACCAACACCACGTTCGAGGACAACGCCCACGGAGCCAGCAATGGCGGTCCCGACGGGAAACGCAGCGACCGGGAGAGCAACGACCAGGCGACGGTGTTCGTCCGCGGCGCCCAGCCCGTGATCGTCAACAACGTCTTCCACAACAACGCCGGGGCGCTGATCAGCATTGACGCCAACGCCCTGAAGGCGATCCGCGTCACCGACGGCGGCCGCGCCACGGGGGAATCCGGCGCCTTTACCCAGTTCGCCGATAACCAGGGGCCGCTGGTCCGGCTGAACCGCATGGCGAACGACCGGAATCTGGGCGCCTATCTGGGCATGAAGATCCGCGCGGGCACGCTCGACACGTCCACGGTCTGGGACGACACGGACATCGTCCACGTGTTGTCCGGCACGATCCACGACGACAACCTGCACGTGTACGGCGGCATCCGCCTGGTCAGCGCCGCCGACGCCAGCCTGGTCGTCAAGATGCTGCCCGGGGCGGGGTTCGAAATCGGCAATCCGGACAAGGACAATAACGGCGTCTTGGAGCCCAAGAATGGTCCGCTGGAAATCGACGACCGCGTCGGCGGGATGATGCAGATCGTCGGCAGACCGGGCTTCCCGGTGGTCATCACCTCGATCCGGGATGACGCGGTCGGCGCCAGCCTGGATCCGACCGGGTTCCCGCAAACGGACACCAACGGCGATGGGGACTATCGCACCGTCCCGGCAGCCGCGGACCCGGCCGCGGGCGACTGGGACGAGATCCTGTTCGACAAGTACGCCAACGACCGCAACGTCGTGCTGCTGTACGAGACGGAGAAGCCGTTTACCAGCGGCGTGGACGCCAACGGGACTCCCTTCACGGCGCAGAATTTGGGTGAGTTGGCCCCCAACGACAAGAGCGCGGACGAGAACCGCCGCGCCGGCTTCGAGGTCCACGGCTACATCGCCGCCGACATGCCGAGCGACCTGGATGTCTACAGCTTTGTGGCCGAGGCCGGCACGGAGGTCTGGCTGGACATCGACCGGACGACGCCCGCGCTGGATACCATTGTGGAACTGGTCGACGCGGCCGGAACCGTGCTGGCCCGCGCGCAGAGCGACGCGATGTCGCAACGCACGTCGGGAGCGGTGACCGCCCTGCCGCTGCAAGAGGAAGTGAACCTGGGAGGCGATTTCTACGCCACGACCATCTTCGACGCCGGAATGCGGGTTGTCCTGAACGGGGCCGCCGACAGCAAGAACACGTATTACGTCCGCGTCCGCAGCAACCCGGCTTCGACGACCAATCAAGCGGACCTGACGAACCTGACCGATCTGAAGGGCGGACTGACCAGCGGCCAGTACCAGCTCCAGGTCCGGCTGCACCAGCGCGACGAACATCCCGGCGTGGCTGTCAAGTTCGCCGACATCCGCTATGCGACCAACGGCATCCGTGTCCGCGGGCTGCCGTACAACAGCCCGCTGACGGGAAATACCACGGAGGCGGACGGAACGACGACGCCCACTTACCGGGGAACCACCGAAATTGCCGACGACCTTCGGGGCGGGGCCATCGAACTGGGCAACCTGCTGTTTTCCGAGAGCAATACCTTCAGCGCCGCCGGCCGTTTGGACGGTGCGACCGACGTCGATTTCTACAAGTTCCGGATCGACTACAAACTGATTCAGGAGATTGGGCCGGCCTCCGCCAAGAGCTGGGCCACGATCATCGATTTGGACTGGGCGGACGGACTGACGCGGCCGGACACGTCGTTCGCGGTGTTCGATCAGGCGGGACGCCTGCTGTACATCGGACGGGAATCCAATGTGGCCGACGACCGCGCCGCGCCGGGCCAGGGGACCGACGTGGACGATCTGACGCGCGGATCGGCCGGCCCGCAGGATCCGTTCCTGGGGACGGCGCAGTTGGCCGAAGCCGCCGGCAGCGGTGCGGGGGCCAACGCCACGTTCTTCTATCTGGCGGTGTTCAACAACCAGATGCAGCCGCAGGCCCTGAGCGCCAACTTCCTCTCGAGTTCCGGTAACACCAACGTCCGTCTGGAGCCGATCAACTCGGTGCAACGGATCGCCGAGGACCACATCGGGTATCAAGGCTACGGATCCAATGGCACCCCAATCGCCCCCACGACCGGGCCGTTGCTGGGGATTACCACGGCCAGCTTGAACACCCACGTGCCGTCGTTCAGCCTCGACGACGTGGTGCTGTTCGTCTCGGAATCCAATCGGCTGCAGACCGTCGATCCGCTGACCGGCCTGGTCGAAACGAACTTCGGGAACAATGGATTGGATGCGACGGCCGGTTACAGCACCGAAGACATTGCCATGCGCTCCGACGGGACCTTGTTCGGGTATCAGACCTTCACGCCCGGCAACGGTACTGCGGGCACGGCGGGACGGCGCGTGACGATCGATTCCGGCACGGGGGCGCGGACCGGCGTCGTCAACGACAACATTCCCGGCGGCGACAACAACAATCCGTTCAACCCGACGCCGACGGGCCGCGAGTACACGACGACCACCCAAGTCGACGCAGTCGCGTGGCGGAAGAACACCTATGACGGCGGCAATCTCAATACGTACCGGCTGTACTACGCGGTCCGCGACAACACGCCCAACGCCCAGGCAACCCAGTCCAAGCTATACCGGGCCAATCCCACGACGGGCTCGGCGGCCCAGGATACCGGCAACGGCTACGGCTTCCTCGGCGACATCAACGCTCGGCGGGCCTGGGCCGGGATCGGCACCGGCAACAACATGCCGAACAATTCCCGCATCGAATTCTACGCCCGCGTGGACGGGGCGGCGGGCAATGGCATTAGCATCAACATCACCAATGCCGACCTGGGGACCACGCCGGGGAATCCGACTGTCAACGTGGTTGGCACCACGATCAATGTGGTCGCGAACAACAACGCAGGCAGAAGATCCACCTTGACGAACGTGGTCGACGCCATCAACGCCAACGGTGCGGCTCGGGCCCTCGTGACGGCCGCCGCCGGCAACAACGGCGGGGCGGATGTGGGGGGGGCCAACACGTCGTTTACTACGGCATCCGGTCTGGGGACGCCGCTGACGGGCTGGACCACGGGCATGGCGGTCATCGGCGACGTGCTGTATGGCGTGAGCAGCACGGGCGAGTTTTATTCGATTGACACGGCGCAGGATACGGTGAACAACCCGAACGCCAACCAGGGCGCCACGCTGATCCACACGTTCACTCCAGCGGAGTTGGGCGTCGCGGGCTTCACGGGCTTCCAAGGTCTGACCGCGGGGCCTGAGAACTTGCACAACGGCCTGTTCGCCAACACCCTGTTCGCGATCACGAACAACGGCACTCTGGTGGCGTTTACAACGGGCGGCGTGTTGGTCAATGCCTTTGGCAGCGACAACGAGACGCAGCAGTTGGCGTGGGCCGGGGCACCGGCGGGCGGCACGTTCACGCTGCGCTACGCCGATCCGGTCAGCGGAGAAACGCTCGCCGCGGATCTGCCCTACGACGCGAGTGCCGCTCAAGTCAGCACCGCGCTGCAGGCCATGGTGACCACGTCGGGCCTGTATCCGTTCCTGGCGGCCGACATTGCGGTGGCGGGCGGGCCGTTGAACGCGGCTCCGGTCACCATCCAATTCCAGGGCTTCTACGAGGATCAGAACGTCGTCGCGTTGACGATTGACAATGCCGGCATGGTCGGCGGCACGGTGAACGCGACCACGCCGATCGTCGGCGGTGACGGGGTGCGGCTGACATCGACCGTCGCCACGGGGGTGACGGCTCCGACCGGCCTGGCCTTCTCGAATCTGGACATGAACTTGTGGCATCCGACGACGCGGCAATCCACCGTCGCCGGTCATGGCGTGACCCCGGTGCAGGACAACACGAGAACGCCCGCGACGGAGCCGCATGCGATCAGCGATGGGCGGGGGAATACCCGCAACGAGACGGAGAGTCAGGGCGGCACCAGCTTCTATTTCGGACTGGAGCAGTACAACAGCGGCACGTCGCCGTACCTGAACTACCAGTCCTCCAACGGGCAATACGGGGTGCGCGTCAACAACTGGCAGCGCGACTTGACGTCGCAGGCCGCGACGGGCCCCGCCGGCGCGGGCATCCGCAACAACTACAACCTGCCGGGCGGCGCATACGGCAAGATGGTCACCAGTCCCATCAATCTATCGGCGTACACGGCCGGCGATAAACCCACGCTGTACTTCAACTACTTCCTGGACACGGAAAACGCTTCGGCGGCGGCCGGCACCACCAACATGCGCGACAGTGCCCGCGTTTTCGCCTCGGCCGACGGCGGGCGCACGTGGACCATGATCGCCACCAACAACTCCATCCTCGACGTGGAATTGCCGCCCTACCTGGCTCACTCGTCCAGCTACTCCGGCACGACGCTCGTCCAGGAACTGCACGACACGGACAACTGGCGCCAGGCCCGCATCGACCTGTCCGCCTTCGCGGGCGCGGCAACCCTGATGTTCCGCTTCGATTTCTCGACCGCCGGCAAGATCGGCGAGGCGGGCCTGCCGGGCGAGGATTACGGCCAGCTCTCGGCGGCCACCGGTGGCACCGCCACCACGGCCATTCAGCGCGGGCAGACCAATGCGCACGAAGGCTTCTTCATTGACGACATCCTTGTGGGCTTTGCCGAACGCGGCGAGATGGTGACCAACGCGCCGGGGGACCAAACGGGCTTCGATAACCTGTACAGCGATTTTGCCAACGCCCGGGCGAGCATCGAAAATTTGGAAGAGCCGCCGACCCGGGTCACTGCGGGCGAGTATCAATTCGAGATCCGCCGCGGCACCGAGTACGCCAACACGGCGGAGAAACCGGCTTTGGCGATCTACCAAACCTTTGACACCAACGACCGGCTGGTCATCACCCAGGACGCGGCATCGCCGTCCATTTCCCAGGCGTTCGACCTGCACTGGGAATACGATCCGTACCCTTTGACCTGGACGGAGGCGGCCGGCAGTTCCGCGCCGTGGGCCCAGACCGACACGGACTATGTGTCGGGGCCGCGCAGTTTCCAGTCCGGCCCGATCGCCGCGGGACAGTACTCGTCGGCTCAGATTAACGTGACGACGGCCGCGGGAGCGATTACGTTCGACGCGCAAGTGGACGGCGCCTTGGGAACCTTGACTCCCTTCCCGCTCTTGAACACCTTCAACGGTTTGCGGTTCTACATCGACGGCGTCGCGCAACCGTGGACCTTTGCGGGTGCGGCGAACCCGTTCGTGCTCGACCCGACACTGTTCCCCGCCCAGGGAACGACGAATCCGTCGTTCGTGCCGGTTTCCTTCAACGTGACGGCGGGGACGCACACGCTCGAGTGGCGTTACGTCAGGGGCACTAATTCCACCGCGTTCGGCGCGGATGCCGCCTATATCGACAATTTGGTCATTCCCAGTGGCGCTCCGGGCCCCAACCGGCTGGGCGACCAGAACGTGCCGCGCGAGCAGGGCATGGTCGTGCTCGAGGGCAACTTTATCCGCAATGTGTCGCAGACCGGGATCGTCATCGAACCGGCGTTGCGCGACGGCGTCGGCGCCGCGCTCGACCCCACGGAATTCCCGTACCCGGGGGCCGCGCGCAGCACGCCGCTGGTGAACAACGCCCGCCTGTACACCGCGGCGGCGATCGTCAACAACGTGGTGGCGGATTTTGGGACCGCCGGGATCCGCTTCAGCGGCGACGCCTCGGCGGCCATCGATCCGCTGGCCGCGGTGCCCATGGGCAAGATCATCAACAACACGATCTACGGCGGCGCCACGCCGGTTGGAACCGGGATTCAAATCAGCAATAATGCCAGTCCGACGCTCGTCAACAACATCGTGTCGTACACGGCCACGGGGATCTCGGTGGATGCGTCGTCCGCGGGTCTCAGTTCCCCGCCCGACATCACCACCACGCTGTTCCAACGCAACAACGTCAATGGGACCGTCGGCAGCAACGCCATCCTGGCGCCTCCCGGGGCGCCGCTGTTCGTCAGCCCGGCCTTGGGCAACTTCTACTTGACGGCCAGCCTGCCGGGCAACCCGAACCAGGCGATCGACAGCTCGCTGAACACGCAAATCGCGCGAACGTTGTACACGGATGTTACCAGGGAGTTGGGGATCCCGCAGCAGGACATGTTCGCGCCCACGATCGACCGTTTCGGGCAGCTGCGGGTGGACGATCCCCGCACGCCGAACGCCACGGGGCTGGGCTCGAACATCTACATCGACCGGGGCGCCATCGAGCGGGCCGACTTTGCCGGCCCCACCGCCGAGATCGTCAGCCCGTTGGACAACGACAGCGCGGGAGACGACCTGGACTCGACGCTGACCTACATCCATATCGACCCGCCGGAAGGCGCGCCGCCGACGACGGTGTTCATCGTGGCCATCGCCGACGCCGGGATCGGCGTGGACGACACCTTGGCCAGCCAGAGTTCCAAGTACACGCTGCTGCAGGACGGCGTGGCCCTGGTCGCCGGCACGGACTACGTGTTCGCCTACAACGCCAACACCAACGAGGCCATTTTCACGTCGGCCTCGACGTTCCCGCTGGATCACGTGTACACCATTTCAATCGACAATTCGGCCTTGTTCGGCATCAAGGACCTGGCGGGCAACGTGTTGTCGCCCAATCGCTCGGACGGAACGACGCAGTTCACGATCCTGCTGGGCGGCCACGACGTGGATTACGGCGACGCCCCGGACAGTTTCGGGACGACGCTGGCCCGCGACGGGGCGCGGCATGTCCTGCTGGCGAATAACGCGGTGTACTCGCGGTGGCTGGGGGCGGGAGTCGACGCCGATCCCGATGGCCGGCCCACGGCCGACGCGACCGGGGATGATGCGGATTACTACGCTTTGCCGGGGACTTCCGGCTTGACGCTCGTGCCGAAGTCGCCCTTCGTGATCCAAACGCCTGCCGCCGGCGGCTTGGCGGCAAACCCGCCGGGCACACCGACCGACACGCTCACCATCACCGATGTGCCGGGCAACATCGTGACTTTTGACTTTGTCAGGAACGTTCCCGTCGGCGGCGCCAATCAGGTCGGTTTCTACACGGGCGATTCGGCCCAGGACGTGGCGGACCGGATTGTCAGCGCGATCGCCAACAACACGGTCCTGAGCGGTGTCACCGCGGTCAGCTTGAACGGCGGCGCCGTGCAGATCAACGGTGCTGCCAGCATTGTGCTGGCGGGAGGCAACCTCCAGAATACCAATCGGCTGCCGGCCGGCTTGCGGATCCCCGTGGCCGGTTTTGCCGCGGTGGATGCCAGTCTGCCGGCCGGGCCGGATCTCGATGGGAAGACCTTTACCGTCGCCGACGGGATCCATGCCCCGGTGACCTTCGAGTTCGACAATAACAACAGCAAGCTGCCGACCACCACGGCCATCGCGTTCAATGCCTCCGACTCGAACTATGTGCTGGCCGGCAAGATGAAAGCCGCGCTGGAGGCGGCCCTCACGAACTTGTCGGCGGACGTGGCCGATCTGGGGCTCGGCATCTACCAGGTCGACCTGTCGTCGAACGTGCTCGCCGGCACGCTCGCCGTCCGCGACGACGAAGACGGAGTGGTCTTTGGCGGGGCCTTCTATACGGCCGTCAACAACCTGACGCCGATCACCGTGACGGCCTCGGCGGCCGGGTACCTGGACGCCTGGGTCGATTTCAACGATGACAACATCTTCAACAGCAACGAGAAGATCTTCGACAGCGTTGCCCTGGCTGCCGGGGTCAATATTCTGCAGGCCTCGACGCCGCTGAACGCCGTCGTGGCCACGGCCCATGCCCGCTTCCGCTTCAGCAAGGACGGCGGCTTGGGTCCGACCGGGAAGGCCATCGGCGGCGAGGTCGAAGACTATACCATCGAAATCGTCAACGCGGTGCCGCCCACGGCCCATGACGATCCGGATAACGATTCGGATCCGAGTAATGTGAATCTCTACGCGGATGCGTATACGATCCTGGAAGACACCGTGTTGAACTCGACGGCGACGGCGCAGTTGACGGTGCTGAGCAACGACACGGCCGGTTTGGGCCCGGTCATCGGCGCGGTGCTGATCACCAACCCGACCCATGCCCAGGCCTTTACGCTGTACCCGGACGGAACCTTCACCTACACGCCGGTTCCGGACTACTACGGCACGGACAGTTTCACCTACCGCGCCCGGGATCCGCGTTTGACGTCCAACAATGTGGCGACCGTGACGATCAACGTGCTGGCGCTGAACGACGATCCGACGATTGACCTGACGGCGGTGCCGGCCAACCTGGCGGTCGACGAGGACGCTCCGGCCGGGGTTACCATTACCGGGATCCGGATCGACGATCTGGACGACATCGACAACTTGGACAACCTGCTGGTCCAGGTGACCGTCGCCGCGGCCAATGGGACGCTGACGCTGCCCAGCGGCGCGATTCCGCAGCAGACTACATTCCCCTCCTACGGCGACACCGTGGTCGACGGGACCAACGTGGGCGGCGCGGGGGCGCCGGCGCCCGAGAACGGCGAAGGCGGAAACCGCGACGAGAATCTCGTCCTGAACGGCGCCGGCCTGACGCTTGTGGACGTGGACGGCAACCCGAGCACGCCGCCGCAGTGGGTCCACTCCGCCGGCTTGAACGATTCCACCAAGTGGAACCTGGCCCAGCAGACCGGCGGCCTGATGATCGCCTTGCCGGGCGATTATACGATCGACGTCATCCAGATCTGGAACTTCAACGCCGGCACCTTCGAGACGTACGGGGCCGATTCCTTCGATCTGTACGTCGCGTCCGGCGCGACGCGGCCGGCCAACAAGAACGCCATGACGCCGGTCCAAACCGGCGTGCCGCTGCCGCGGATGGGGACTTATCCCGCCCAGTACTTGGGCGAGACGTTTGTGTCGGGCACGTCCAACGCCGCAGCGATTCCGGCCGAGGTGGGCGACGCCAACGGCGGCGCGTATGCTCTGACCAACGCCGCGCCGATCAGCGGCCGCTGGCTGCTGTTGGATAACCTGTCCGGCGCCCTTGGCGCGGGCCATGTCGGGTTGTCCGAAATCCGCCTGTACGGCCGGCCGGCGGGCTCGCCCAATATCTTCATCACCAGCGGGAACGGCATCGCGGACGCGAGCATGACGTTCCGCGGCACGCTGGCCGACGTGACCACGGCGCTCAACGGCTTGATCTATCACGGTAACCTGAACTACAACTCGGGCAATCCGGCGGCGGGCGCGGTGACGCCCGATACCGTCCAGATCACCGTCAACGACCTGGGCAACGTGGACGATCGCACGCCCGTCGGCAACGTCGATCCCACGGTAACGACGACGCTGCCTCCTCCTCCAGGCGGCACGTTGCTGCCCCGAACCGTGACGAAGGACGTTTCGATCACGGTCAACCCGAAGAACGACCAGCCGCTGGTCACGCCGACGGGGACCGGCGCGATGGTGGATGAAGATGCGGCCACGGTGCTGCCGCCGATCCTGATCTCGGATATCGACACGGACAGGGATCCGCTGTGGCGCGGCCAAGTGACCTTGACCGTCACCCAGGGGACGCTGACCCTGCCGCGGGAGAGCACCACGCAGTGGATCCCGTTGCCCAGCGTGACGGACGCCGCGGTGGACGGACGGAACGCGAACGGCCTGGGCAGCGTGGCCCCGGACGGCGGCGAAGGCGGAGACCGGGACGAGGCGTTTGCGGTTAACGGGGCGGGGCTGGTGCCCGACTCGTTGGGGTTAGGGACACTGGTCCACGTCACGGACGACGTCAGCAAGAGCTGGCGGCTGGCGCAGCAGTTCGGCGGGTTGATGATCGACTTGGGCGCGGTCTACACGGTCGATGTCCTGCAGATCTGGAACTACGCCGTGGCGGGCTTGGAGAACTACGGCCCGGCCACGTTCGATCTGTGGGTCTCTTCCACCGGGTCAACCCTGCCGGTCAGCACGGCGGTCATGACTCAGGTGCTGGACAACGTGCCGCTGAACCCGGCTTCCGATGCGGATCTCAACGGGTACGAAGGCGAGACATATCTGCTGAGCGGCACGACCGCCGTTCCACTCGACTTGGACGACGAAGACGGTGCGCCCACGGACTTGTCCGCGACCTCCATCACCGGCCGCTACTTGTTCCTGGGCGATATGCAGGGCGCCTTGGGCGCGGGGCACGTCGGTTTGTCGGAGGTGCGGTTCTACGGCCGCCGGGTGGGCGCGCCGGGCCTGGTGTTTACGGCGGGCGACGGGCTGGCGGACACAACCATGACCTTCCAGGGCTCGCTGGCCGATCTGACCACGGCGCTGGCGGCGGTGACCTACCAAGGGAACCCGGACTACAACTCGGGGAATCCGAACGCGGTCCCGCCGAACGTCACGCCGGACGTGCTGACGATCACCCTGAACGACTTGGGGAACACCGACATTCTGACCCCGGTGAACAACACCAACCCGGCGGTGGTCACGGCACTGACCGATGTCAAGACGATGCCGATCACGGTGCGGCCGATCGAGGACACGCCGACGTTGGCGGTGCCCGCGGGCCCGTATGCGGTGAACGAGGAAGGGACCGTGACGCTGGGGGCGATCGTGGTGGGGGATATCGACGCGGCGCGGGATCCGGCGTGGCAAGCGGATGTGACGCTGACGGCGCTGAACGGCACCTTGACGCTGCCGCTGAACCTGACGGTCCAGGAAGTGACGTTCGCGGCCGTCAACGACACGGTGGTGGACGGCACCCAGGCGGCCGATCCGTCGGTGCCGGTAGCGCCGGACGGCGGCGAAGGCGGAGTGCGGGACGAGAACAACCTGCTGAACACCAGCGGGCTGACGGCGGTGGACGTGGATGGAAACCCGCTCACGCCGGCGCAATGGGTACACGGGTATGGAGTCAGCGACTTCACCAAGTGGTCCGTCAGTGGCAACACGGTGGGATTGCTGGTCGACCTGGGCTCGGCGCGATACCTCGACGCCCTGCAGATCTGGAACTTCAACGCCGACGGATTCGAGGCTTGGGGCGCCGACCGTTTTGACGTGTACGTGGCGCCGGGACCGGTCCGTCCGGCCGCGATGACCGACTTGACGCTGGTCAAGGCGGGCCTGACGCTGGCCACGGCCCCGAACCGGGATGCGAACTACCTGGGCGAGACGTACCTGTGGGGTGGTGCCGGGACGAACATGATTCCGGATGCCGTGGCCGACGAGAGCGGCGGGGCCACGCTGAACGCGGAGGCGCTGTCGGGCCGGTACGTGTTCCTGGTGCTGCGGGACGCGGATGCGTCGGGCCACGTGGGCTTGTCGGAATTGAAGGTCTACGGCCGGCCGGCCGGTACACCTGCGGTGAACTACGTCGTGGGCGATGGCGTGGCCGATTCGACGTTGACCATCCGTGGCAACCTGACGGCGCTGAATACGGCCCTGGCCGCCGTGCGGTACACCGGCGCGTTGGACTACAACTCGGGGAATCCGAACGCGGGTCCGGTAACGCCGGATCAGGTCCGGATCCGGGTCGATGACCAAATCGGGACGGTGATCAGTACCCACGTTCCCGTCAATCCGGCGACGTTGCCGACGCAAAGCACGTTCATCGAAGGGACCGTGTTCGTGACGGTCAATCCGAAGAACGATCCGCCGGTGGTGGACGTCAGCGGCGTGACCGTGACCGTGCTGGACGAAGACAGCTCGCTGACGCTGGGGCCGATCGCGATCGCGGACCCCGACGCGGCGGCCGATCCGCTGTGGCGCGGCCAGGTGACGTTGAGCGTGGCCAACGGCACGCTGACGCTGCCGGATGCGGTGACGACGGACTTGCTGCCGCGGCCGGGGGAGCCTGCCTTGTCGGCAGCCGGCAAGAACGCGGACGGCAGCACCGACGGAACGGCCGAGCCGGGACGATCGGACGCGGCGGCCATCGACGGCAGCGGGTTGAGCGTGGACCTGGTCAGCGGCCGGCTGATCCACAGCCGCGACGAGAGCGGCGGCCCGATTGCCTGGAGCATCGCGCAGGAGACGGGCGGGATGCTGATCGATCTGGGCGCGTCGTACGCGGTGGACTTGCTGCAGATCTGGAACATGAACGTGGCGGGGCTGGAGAGCTACGGGACCAGCAATTTCGATCTCTGGGTGGGCGACAACCCGGGGAGCCTGATCCGGGTGTTGAACGACCAGGCCATCGTGCAGGCGGCCGCGGGCGACACGAACTACCTTGGGCAGACGTTCCGCTTCAGCGGGGCGACGGCCCAGGTGATCCCGGCCGAGTTGGGGGACGAGAGCGGCGGCGTGACGGATCGTTCGAACATCCTGTTGCAGGGCCGCTACCTGTTCCTGGGCGACCTGCGGGGCACCGCTGGCGGGGGGCATGTCGGCCTATCGGAAATCCGGCTGTACGGCCGGGCCACGGCGGCCGAGGACTTGACGTTCCTGGCCGGCGACGGGAAGAGCGATGCGACGCTCACGATCCAGGGGAGTCTGGCGGCGTTGACCGCGGCTCTGGACGCCGTGGTGTACACGCCGAACCTGAACTACAACTCGGGCAATCCCAACGCGGTGCCGCCCAACGTGGTGCCGGACGTGCTGACGATCACGGTGAACGACTTGGGCAACACGGACATTTTGACGCCCGCGGGGAACACGAACCCGGCGGTGGCGACGGCGTTGCAGGACGTGGAGACGATCCCGCTGACGGTGCGGCCGATCCAGGATGCGCCGACGCTGAATGTGACCGGCGCGGATCGCTCGGTCGCCGAAGAGGGCTCGGTGACGCTGGGGCCGATCACCGTGGGGGATGTCGATGCAGCGGCCGATCCGGCGTGGCGGGGCGAAGTGACCCTGACGGCGCTGAACGGTACCTTGACGTTGCCGCAGACCTTGACGGCGCAGGAAGTGACGTTCGGAGCGTTGAACGATCTGGTGGTGGATGGCACCCAGGCTGCCAATCCGTCGCTGGCGGTAGCGCCGGACGGCGGCGAAGGCGGCATGCGGGACGAGAACCTGGTGTTGAGCGGGGCCGGGCTGACGGCTTTGGACGCGGACGGAAACCCGGCCACGCCGGCCCAGTGGGTCCACGGGTTTGGGGTCAGCGACTTCACGAAGTGGAGCGTGAGCGGCGACACGGCGGGGTTGCTGATCGACCTGACCACGGCCCGGACGATCGATGCGTTACAGATCTGGAACTTCAACGCGGACGGTTTGGAGACCTGGGGCGCGGACAGTTTTGACGTGTACGTGGCGCCGGGCCCGACGCGTCCGGCGGCGATGAGCGACCTGACGCTGGTCAAGGCGGGTCTGACGTTGGCCACGGCCGGGAACCGGGATGCGGACTACCTGGGCGAGACGTACCTGTGGGGCGGCGTGGGGATGAATGTGGTTCCGGCGGCGGTGGGCGACGAGAGCGGCGCGGCCACGTCAAACGCGGAAGAACTGACGGGCCGGTACCTGTTCCTCGTGCTGCGGGACAGCGATGCTTCCGGCCACGTGGGGCTGTCCGAATTGAAGCTGTACGGACGGCCGGCGGGTGCGGCCGACGTGCAGTACATCGCCGGGGACGGGATTGCGGACAGCACGGTGACGATCCGCGGCAGCCTGGCGGCCTTGAATGCGGCTCTGGCCGCGGTCATCTACACGGGGAATCCGGGGTACACCTCCGGCAACCCGCTCACGGGAGTGGTGATCCCGGACGAGGTTCGCATCACGCTGACGGACGTGGTCGGCGGGACGGTCAGCACGCACGTGCCGGTGAACCCGGCGACGCTGCCGCCGGCGGGCTCGACGGATGCGGTGACCGGGACGGTGTTCGTGACCGTGGGGGCGAAGAACGATCCTCCGAGCGTGGACGTCAGCGGGGTGACGGTGACGGAGGTGGACGAGGAGCAGTCGATCACGCTCGGTCCGATCGTCGTGTCGGATCCGGACACGGCCGACGATCCGCTGTGGCGGGGCCAGGTGACGCTGGCGGTGGCCAACGGCACGCTGACGTTGCCGCCGGCCTTGACGACCGCGCAGTTGCCGCGGACGGGAACGGCGGTCGCCACGGGGCACAATGCGGACGGCAGCGGCAACCCGGCGGCGGACGCGGGCCGGCCGGCTGCGGCGGCTTTCGACGGCAGCGGGCTGACATTGGATCCGGTCGGCGGGCGGCTGATCCACGGCAGCGACGAAAGCGGCGGAGCGATCGCCTGGAGCATCGCTCAGGAGACGGGCGGCCTGCTGATCGACCTGGGGGCGTCGCACACGGTCGACTTGCTGCAGATTTGGAACATGAACGTGGCGGGGTTGGAGGGCTACGGGACCAGCAGTTTTGACCTGTGGGTCGGCGATAGTCCGGCGAGCTTGACGCGGGTGCTGGACGACGAGCCGTTGGCGCGGGCGGTGGCCGGCGACGCGAACTACCTGGGGCAGACGTTCCGCTTCAGCGGGGCCACGGCCCAGGTGATCCCGGCGGATTTGGGCGACGAGAGCGGCGGCGTGACCGACCGTTCGACCACGCTGCTGGAAGGCCGGTACGTGTTCTTGGGCGACCTGCGGGGGACCGTTGGCGGCGGCCATGTCGGCCTGTCCGAGGTCCGCATGTATGGCCGCGGTGCGGCGGCCGAGGACCTGGTGTTCATGGCCGGTGACGGCAAGGACGACGCCACGGTCACCATCCAGGGGAGCCTGGCGGCGTTGAACGCGGCGCTGGACGGCGTGGTGTACACGGGCAATCTGGATTACAACTCGGGGAACCCCCACGCGGTGCCGTCGAATGTGGCTCCGGAACAGTTGGTGATCACGATCAACGACTTGGGGAACTCCGACGTGCTGACGCCGCCGGACAACACGAATCCGTTGATCCCGACGGCGATGACGCGGACGGGGACGGTGAGCATCACGGTGCGGCCGATCCAGGATCCGCCGACGATCGATGTCAGCCAGGCGTTGGGCGGCGTGGTCGAGGAGGACGACACCGTCACCTTGGGTCCGATCGTGCTTGGCGACGTGGACGCACCCTACGACCCGGCTTGGCGCGGCGAGGTTACGCTGACGGCGGCCAACGGCGTGCTGACGCTGCCGGAAGAAGTGCGGGCCAGTCCGCTGGCCACGGGACTGGGCACCACCAGCAGCGGTGCCACCGTCGTGTACGTGATCGACATCTCGGGAAGCACTGGGGCGCAGTTCGGGGGGCCGCCCATTGGCGACTGGAACGGCGACAATTTCCCAAATACCGTGATGGATGGTGAAATCGCGGGTTTCATCGCCCTGAACAACTCGCTGGTGGACCAATTCGGCTCCAATGCCACGATCGCGATCGTTCCTTTTGACGACGCAGCGACCGCCGCGGACATGAATCCGGTGATGGCCGGTATTCAGTTGTCGACCGGGGCGCATATTGACGCCGACAATAGTGGGCAACGCGACGTGGAGGAGGTGCTGAGAACGCTGGACAGTTCGGGCGGGACGGATTTTGACGAGGCGCTGCTGGAAACGATCCGCGTCCTCCAGATCCTGAACTCGGACCCCGCGACGACCAACGTCATTTTCATCTCGGACGGCCAGAGTTTCGTGTCGCCCGCCACGGTGGCCGCAGTCCGCGCGCTCGCCTCGAACGTGCGGGCGTTCGGTGCTGGGGCTGGCGCCACGCTGTCCTTTCTGCAGGTGATCGATCCGAACGCGCAGATCTTCCTGACGACGGACCAATTGCTGGCCGAATTCGGTGGCGGGGGTGTCGTGACCGGGAGCACGGCGGTGACCGCCGAGGGGCGGACGGGCACAGACGGCGGTATCGTCATCGATCCGGAGAACGGCAATGGCGGCCCGCGGGACGAGCAGTTTGCCATCAACCGGCTGGGGCTGCTGCAGGTTCCGGTCGACGTGGACAACAATCCCGCGACCGCACCCGTAAATAAACTGGTCCACAGCACGGGTCTGAACGACTCGACGAAATGGAGCATTCCGGTGCAGACCGGCGGCTTCATGGTGGATCTGGGCGCCGTCTACACGATCGACGTGATGCAGATCTGGAACTTCAACGCCACCGGTCTGGAGGACTACGGGCCGGCCAGTTTCGATCTGTGGGTATCCTCGCTCGGGACGGTCATGCCCCCGGATACCAGCACCATGACCCAGGTCTTGGACAACGTCCCGCTGAATCCGGCCACGGTGGCGACGGATCCGGCGAGGTACTTTGGCGAGACGTACCTGTTCGGTCAGGCGAACGCGCAGGTGGTTCCACCCGAGTTGCACGACGAGGATGGGCCGCAGAGCCTGCCGCTGAACATGAACGGCCAGCCGTTGACCGTGACGGGCCGATACTTGTACTTTGGCGATCTGACGGGCACGGCCGCCGCCGGCGGCCACGTGGGGCTGTCGGAGATCCAGTTCTATGCGCGGCCGGCGGGCAACCCGACCCTGGAATACGTCCTGGGCAGCGGCACCCAGAACTCGACCGTGACGATCCGCGGTTCGCTGGCCGATTTGAATGCGGCGCTGGCGGCCGTCGAGTACCAGTCGAACCCGAATTACAACTCGGGCAACCCGTCCGGCAATGTGTTGCCCGACGTGATCCGGGTCGAGTTCACGGATCTGGGGAACACGGGCACACCGCCCAACCCAGCCAATGCGATGACGGTCGTGGGGGATATTCCACTGACCGTCACTCCGATCCAGGACCGGCCCGTGCTGCAGGTATCGACCACGCAGGTGCTGGACGCGATCGAGGATCAGGAATACGCGCTGCCGGCGATGACCGTGTCGGACGTGGACCAGTCGGGGCCCGTGGCGACGATGGGCCCGATACCGGGCCATGCGACCGCGATCGCCGATCGGACGCTGGACACAAACTGGATCGGGGAAGTGACGCTGACGGTCACGCACGGGACGTTGCGGCTGACCGACGAGTTGACGACGCGGCAGCTGCCGTTAGCGGCGGACGGCGTGACGATGACTGCGGAAGCCCGCCAGGCGAACGGAACGGGGGCGCTGGGCGCCGCGTCCCAGACGATCGACGCAGCGGGGTTAAGCCCCAACGGTTTGGGGCAGTTGATCCACTCGTCGGCCAGTGCCGATTCGTGGGCGCTGGCGCAGGAGGCGGGCGGCCTGCTGATCGATCTGGGGGCGGAGTACGACGTCGATGTCCTCCAGATCTGGAACTACGCCGGCGCCGGCAACGAGCGCTACGGCTCGCAGAAGTTCGACTTGTGGGTCTCCAATACCTTGCCAACTCCCGCCGCGGGCACCACGGGGATGACGCTTGTGCTGGACGACGAGGCGTTGGCGCGGGCAACGGCGGGCGATCTGAACTACTTGGGCGAAACGTACTTGTTCAGTGCCGCCAACAGCCAGGCGATTCTCCCCGAACTGGGCGACTCGAATGGCGGGCCGACGGACCGATCGGCCATCGCCGTGCGGGGCCGCTACCTGTTCATCGGCGATCTGCAGGGCGAGCCGGGGCAGGGCCACGTGGGCCTGTCCGAGATCCGGGTCTACGGCCGTCCGGCCACCTCGCCGAATGTGACGCCGGTCCAGGGAGACATCCGCGCCGGCGACCGCACGCTGGTGTTGCAGGGCTCGCTGCCGGCCTTGAACAATCTGCTCGACGGGCTCGACGGCAGCGTGATGTACGTGCCGGATCCCGACTACAACTCGGGGAACCCCAACGCGGTTCCGCCCAACATTGTGCCGGACCGGCTGCTGGTCACGGTCAGCGACTTGGGGAATACGGACGCCAGCGCGGCCACGCCTTCGGCGCTGACCGACAGCCGGACGATCCCGATCACCGTCCAACCGATCCAGGATACGCCGACGCTGACCCTGCCCAACGGTGCGCTGGCGGTGGACGAGGGCGGGCAGACGGGCAGTCTTGTGGCGTTGTTGCCGACGGGACCCGAAGTCGATCAGGGCACCTTGATCGACAACGACGTGCTGGCGGGGACGCCGGGACGTTTCGAAGCGCGGCCGCTGGCCGGCGGCAACATCCAGGCCAGTGGCGTAACCGCCCAGGGAAGGACCTTGCTGTTTGCCAACGCGGACTGGATCACGGCCTTTACCAATTACGTGGACGTGGGGTTCCCGGGCGGGGCGGTGGACCTGAGCACCACCACGATCACGACGGCACCCACGTTGGTCAGTTCGGACCTCGTGGAAAGCCAGGGCAATTTCGCGGGCCCCAACGGAACGGTCAACTGGCGCGTTCAGACCCGTTTTGACGACGGCATGGCGACCGTGTACAACACCCTCACGTTGAGCAGCACGGCGCCGCTGGGAAATATCCGCTTCATCAGCTACTCGGACGCGGGCATCCAGGGAGCGGGCGATGATGTGCTGTATGCTGCCGGTACGCCCGGCCGCCCGGACTTCCGCGCCTACACGCTGGACGACGCCGAGCGGGTGGGGTTGGCCCACGGCGGATTCTATTTCACAGGGCCGGAGTTGACGAACGCCACGTATGACGGCTGGGCGGCGGACGACGCCGTGGACCTGCGCAACGCCATCACGGGCCCCGGCACGTTTTACTCGATTGGTGGATATATCGATTGGCCTACCTTGGGTTATTCGTTCGATGCCGATCTGGGCTTGATCTACGGGCCGGCCGATGTGGCGACGGCCTTCGCCTGGAGGGTGGACCCGCTGGCCAACAGCGCCGTGATGACGTCCGTGCTGGATGTCGTGGCGCGCGATCCCATCACGGAGACGGGGGCGATTGTGATCGATGACGTGGACGACTCGTACGACCCGGATTGGCAGGCGGACGTGACGCTCACGGCACTGCACGGTACCCTGACGCTGCCGCAGAACCTCACCACCCAGCCGCTCGCGTTTGCCAGCTATGACGATACGCGCATCGACGGCACCGCGGTGGCCGATCCCGCAACGCCCATCCCGCCGGACGGCGGCGAGAACGGGAGCCGGGACGAGAATTACGCGCTCAACGGAGCCGGCCTGACGAAGGCGGACGCGGACGGGGATCCGGGCACGCCGGACCAGTGGGTGCATGGGTTCGGCGTCAATGATTTCACGAAGTGGAGTGTCAGCGGCGACGAGGTGGGCCTGCTGATCGACCTGGGACAGGACTACACCCTGGACGTGCTGCAGCTGTGGAACTTCAACGCGGACGGTCTGGAGAACTGGGGGACGGACGAGTTCGATGTCTACGTCTCGGCGAGTGCGACGCGGCCCACGACGATGGCCGACTTGACCCTGGTGCAGGCGGGCTTGACGCTGCCGGGGGCGGCGAACCAGGACGCGGCGTACCTGGGCGAGACGTACCTGTTCGGCACGGCGGGCCAGAGGTACTTGGGTGGCAATCCGGACGTCATTCCGTCTGAACTCGGCGACGAGGACGGGGCCGTCGATGCGACCGGCCAGGAACTGACGGGACGGTACCTGTTCCTCAGGCTGCGGGACACGGGCGTTTCGGGCCATGTGGGCCTGTCGGAATTGAAGCTGTACGGGCGTCCGGCCGGGGCACCGGACGTGCAATATGTTGTGGGGGACGGAATCGCCGACGCCACGGTGACGATCCGCGGCAGCCTGGCGGGACTGAATGCGGCGTTGGCCGGGCTCTCCTACGCCCCGGACGCGGACTACAACTCGGGCAATCCGGACGCGGGGCCCGTGACGCCGGACGAAATCCGGATCACGGTCGAAGACAAGATCGGCACGGTGATCAGCACGCACGCGCCGCCCGTTCCGCCCGATCCGGTGCAGAGCAACTCGGTGACGGGGACGGTGTTCGTCGTGGTCAATCCGAAGAACGATCCGCCGGGCGTCGACATCAGCGGCGTGACGGTCACGGAATTGAACGAGGATGCCTCGCTGACCCTGGGGCCGTTGACGCTGACCGATGTCGATATCGCGGACGACCCGCTTTGGCACGGCCAAGTGACTCTGGCGGTCAATCACGGCACCGTGACGTTGCCGTCGGCGCTGACGGCGGCGCAGTTGCCGCTCGCGGGGACGGCGGTGGCTTCGGGTCATCAGGCGGACGGCAGCGGAAACCTGACGGCCGACGCGGGCCGTTCGGCGGCGGCGGCGATCGACGGCGGCGGTCTGACGCTGGACCCGGTCAGCGGCAAGCTGATCCACGGCGGCGACGAGAGCGGCGGGGCGATCGCCTGGAGCGTGGGCCAGGAGACGGGCGGCTTGTTGATCGACCTGGGCGCCAGCTATACGGTGGATGTCCTGCAGCTCTGGAACATGAACGTGGCGGGGCTGGAGAGTTACGGGACGAGCAGTTTTGACCTCTGGATCGGGAGCAGTCCGGGGACGTTGACGCGGGTGCTAGATGACGAACCGCTGGCCCGGGCGTTGGCCGGCGATGCGAACTACCTGGGGCAGACGTTCCGGTTCAGCGGCGCGACGGCGCCGGTGATTCCAGCGGAATTGGGCGATGAGAGCGGCGGGGTGACGGACCGCTCCGGCATCCTGCTGGAAGGCCGGTACGTGTTCGTGGGCGACCTGCGCGGGACGACGGGCAGCGGCCACGTCGGCCTGTCCGAGATCCGGCTGTACGGCCGGGACGCGGCGGCGGAGGACTTGGTCTTCATCGCGGGCGACGGCAAGGCGGACGCCACGGTCACCTTCCGGGGAACCTTGGCGGCCTTGACGGCGGCCTTGAACGGCGCGGTCTATACGCCGGCCCCGGAATACAACTCGGGCGATCCTAACGCGGTGCCACCGAACGTGGCGCCGGATGAGTTGACCATTACGGTGAATGACCTGGGCAGCACGGACATCCAGACGCCGGCGGGGAACACGAATCCGAACATCGCCACCGCGCTGACCGGGCAGGCTATCGTCGAGCTGACGGTGTTGCCGATCCAGGACGCCCCTGAGGTGGACGTCAGCGGCGTGACGTCGCTGGTCGCCACGGAGGACACCGACATGACCTTGCAGGGCGTGGTGCTGCGCGACGTGGACGCGGCCTACGATTCCGATTGGCAGGGGACGGTAACGGTGGAGGCAGTCCACGGCACCCTGCGTCTGCCGCCGGGAGTCGGCCTGCAGCCGCTGGCTTACACGGCGACGGCCACGCAGGTGGATGGTACCTGGAGTGTGCCGCCCGCGCAGGATCCGGTGCGGCCGCTTGTGCAGCTGTCGGATCCCAGCGGTTTGTCCCTGGACCCCGTCAGCAGCCAGTGGATCCACGGCAGCGGCAATGCCGGCTGGGCCCTGTTGCAGGAAAGTGGCGGGTTGCTGCTGGATCTGGGCGCGATCTACTCGCTGGACGTGCTGCAGATCTGGAACTTCAACCAGAACCTGCTGGAGGTCTATGGCCCCCAGAGTTTCGACTTGTGGGTTTCCACGGACGCCACGCTGCCCGTCGCTACCGCGGGGATGATGCAGGTGCTGAACAACGCCCCTCTGGCCCGGGCCGTGCAAGGCGATCCGGCGTATTTCGGCCAGACGTATCTGCTGAGCGGAACGACGGTGCCTCCGGCGGACTTGGGCGACGAGGACGCGCCTCAGATCCGCCCCGGCACGGTGCGGGCCCGCTATGTGCTGCTGAGCGACATGCGCGGGGCCCCGGGCGCCGGCCAGTTGGGGCTGGGCCAGGTGCAGCTGTACGGGCATCCGGAGTCGTCCACGCAGACGATGACCGGGACGCTGGCCCAGTTGAACGCCTGGATCAACGCCACGGTCTATCATGGCGACCCGAACTACAACAACATCGCCAATCCCGGCCAGCCGGAAATCATCACCATCACGCTGGACGACCTGGGCAATACCCATGCCGCTCTGGTTCCTCCCTCGCCGGGACCGATGACGGACGCGGACAGCTTTACGGTTTCCGTCGAGCCGCGGGTGCCCTTCGAGCCGTCTCAAGATCCGCCGACGATTCCCACGGTGCCCGGAACTCAACAGGTCGCGGAGGGCGGGGTGCTGTATGTGGACACGATCGAGGTCTTCGACGTGGACGCCCGCAGCGCGCTGACCGGAGGGACCGTGTACGATCCCAACTGGATCGGCGAACTCACCCTGGAGGTCAGTCATGGGACACTGAGTTTGGTGCAGGGGGCTTCGGATGTGATCCCATCGGGCCAGTTGACGGCTTACGCCCGGCAGGCCGACGGCACGGGCAATCCGGCACCCGAGAATCCCTATCAGGTGCCTGCCAACGCGGTGAATGGCACGCGGCTGCGGACCAACGGCAGCGGGCAATTGTACCACGATCCGGGCCATTCGGTGTCGGAGGAGTCCGGCTGGAGCCTGGCGCAGACCACCGGCGGCCTGTTGATCGATCTCGGGGCGGTCTACGTCCTGGACGGGCTGCAGATTTGGAACTTCAACCGCAGCGGATTCGAGTCCTACGGACCTCAAAGCTTTGACTTGTACGTGTTGGCGACGGGATCGGCGCCGCCGACGAGTTTGGCCGGCATGACGCTGGTCGCCGATAATATGCCGCTGGCGCAGGCGACCGGCGGCGACGCGGAGTACCTGGGCGAGACGTACCTGTTCAACGGCGGCGCCGCCCCGGCCGGTTGGGGCGACGAGAACGGCGGGCAGACGACCACGGTCACCGCGGCCCCGGTGGTGGGGCGCTATTTGCTCCTGGCCGACCTGACCGGTGCCAGCGGCGCGCCGGGCCACGTCGGTCTGTCGGAAGTGCAGGTATCCGGGCGGTTAGTCGGCAATTCGGGCCTGGTCTTTGTCGAGGGGGATGGCGTGAATGACCGCCGGATGCGATTCCAGGGCCGCCTGGACGACTTGAACGCGGTGCTTCATAACGACCCGCTGATCAGCCAGGATGGAGTGCGCTACGCGCCGGATCCGGGTTACAACTCCGGCGACCCGGCGGCGTCTGAAACGCTCACGCTCACGATCAATGATTTGGGCAACACGGACACGACGGGAACGGCGGCCGCACTGACCGCCACGGCGACGGTGCCGATCACGGTGCTGCCCACGCAGAATCCGCCCGTCATCGACATTAGCGGAATCAACGGTTGGACGCCCCTGACCCGTTTCGGCGGCCTGGATGCGACACGGGGCGGAGTGAACAGTCTCGCCAGTGGTTCGAACATGGCCGAATTGCGCACGGCCCTTGCCGCCAGCTTCCCGGGCGCGACGTTCTCGCAGACCAACGTGTTGACGCCCGCTTATCTCTCGACCGTCGATGTCGTGTTTGTTGACGCCGCGGGATTGTCCCCGTCTTCCGGCGGATCTGGAATCCCGTTGAGCGTTGCGGAGCAAACGGCGCTGAGGAACTTCGTCCAGGCCGGCGGCGGCGCGGTGCTGGCGATCTGCCAAGATGCCTTGGGGTACACCGCCGCCGCCAGCCAGAGCGTGGTGAATGCGTTTGGCTTGGTGGCCAATGGCACGATCTGGTCCCAGGAGGTTGCCACGATCGTGGATCCGGCCGCTTCTCCGTTGACGGACGGGCCCTTTGGCGTCGTGAACAGCGTCTACGCCGACGGGCCGGGATGGTTCACCAATCTGGGAGCCAATGCCGTGTCCTTGGGCGTTTGGTCCACCGGAACCACCGGGATTGCCGCGATCGCACCCGGTACCCTGGCAGCCGCCAGCGGCGGCGTTGTGTTCTTGGGCGACAACAACATCCTGGGTAACGCGGATCTCAGTCGGTTGGACGATCGGGCTCTGGCGCTCAACTCGTTCGCCTTTGCCTACCCGGGTCCGACGGATCTGGCGACGGATGAAGAGGCGGCCGTGACGCTCGGCCCGATCGTGATTTCGGACGCCGATTACGGGATCGGCGGGATGGTCTTCGACCCGAACTGGACGGGCCAGGTGACGCTGCAAGTGGCCAACGGGACGATCAGCTTGCCTCCGGCCGGGAGGTTGGGGTGGATTCCGCTGCAGACCGGTGATGCGTTCGTCAACGGCACCAACGCTAACGGCACGGCCAGTGTGGCGCCGGAAAACGGCGAAGGCGGCACGCGGGACGAGAATTTCGCCGTCAACCAAGCCGGACTATCCCTCCGGGACGTCGACTCCGACCCCGCCACTCCCGACCAGTACGTCCATTCCAATGGTCTGAACGACTCGACCAAATGGAGCATCGCGCGCCAGTACGGCGGGTTGATGATCGACCTGGGACAGGTCATGACCATCGACGTGATGCAGATCTGGAACTTCAATTCGGCCGGGAATTACGATTACGGGGCGCAGAGCTTCGATCTGTGGGTTTCGTCGGCCGCCAGCTTGCCCGCCGGCACCGGCAGCATGACCCAGGTGCTGACGGGAACCACGTTGAATCGGGCCACTGCGGCTGGCGATGCGGACGGGTATCTGGGCGAGACGTACCTATTGAGCGGAGCCACTCCCGGGATCATCCCTCCCGAGTTAGGCGACGAGGATGGCACGGTCCAGGACCTGAGCGGCAATCTGGTGGAAGGCCGCTTCCTGTTCTTCGGCAACCTGGAGGGCACGGATCGGGCCGGAGGCCATGTGGGACTCTCGGAGATCCGGTTGTACGGCCGCCCGGCGGCCTCGCCGGACATCGTCTACAACGATGGAAACGGCATCGATGACGCCATCGTCACGATCACCGGCAAACTGGCGGACCTGAACGCGGTCCTCAATGGAATCGTGTACACGCCCCGTGACGACTACAACTCGGGCAATCCCGCGGCGGGCAACGTGTTACCCGACTCGATCGTGGTCACCGTCAGCGATCTGGGCCACACCGGCGGTGTCGAACTGACGGACACCGAGACGGTGGCGGTCACGGTCAACCCCAAGCAGGACGACCCGCAGGTCACGACGGTTCCCGTGATCCCCGGGACGGATGTGGTGGAAGACGAGCCGTACTTGCTGCCGCAAATTAGCGTCTTTGACGTGGACGTGCGGCAAGATGTCGTCGATCCGGCGGGTTGGACGCCGGCGATGCGGGAACTCGACCCGGCGTGGCGCGGCGAGGTCACTCTGTCGGTCAATCACGGCAGGCTGTGGCTGTCCGACGACTTGACCACGCGGCAGTTGCCGCTCCCGGCGGATCCCGTGACGATGGCGGCCGAGGGCCGGCAGGCGGACGGCAGCATCCTAGGCGTCGGCGTCCAGGACGCGACGCGGACGGCGGACGGCGCCATCGATCAGGCAGGACTGACGACGGTCGACGTGGCCGGCGCGAACAAGCTGATCCACGGAACCGGCACGGCAGACGGCTGGAGCCTGAACCAGGACAGCGGCGGGTTGCTGATCGACTTGGGCGCCGAGTACAAGATCGACGTGCTGCAGATTTGGAACTTCATCGGCCAGGGCCCCGCCGGACAGGATTTGACCGGTTACGGGCCGCAGTCGTTCGATTTGTGGATTGCCGCCGATGGGGCCGTGCCCGCCGATACTTCGGGGATGACCCTGGTGCAGGGCGGCGTGGCGCTGCCTCGCGCGGTCTACGGCGATCCCAACTACTTCGGCGAGACGTACCGCTTTAGCGGTGCGACTGCGGAAGTCATTCCGGACGAGTTGGCCGACGAGAGCGGGGTTTCCACTGATCTGTCGGGCCTCGTGCTGCAGGGCCGCTACCTGTTCATCGGCAACCTACAGGGGCAGGCGGGACTCGGTCACGTCGGACTGTCCGCCGTGCGCGTGTACGGCCGGCCGGTGACCGCGCCGGACCTGGTCTTCGCGCTCGGCGACGGGCGCGGCGACGATGATGCCGAGCGGACCCTCCGCTTCCAGGCGCCCCTGGACGTCTTGAATCAGGTGCTCAACGGCCAGGTTTGGTACCAGGGCGACGCCGACTACAATTCGGGAGATCCCAGCGTTCCGGGTTCGGTGACCCCCGATGTGCTGACGGTCACGATCGACGACCTGCGGAACACGGACATTTCGCCCGCGGCCCTGAATGGCACGGACCAGGTGGCGATCGACGTTCCGGTCAATCCGGAGCAAGACCGGCCGGTGCTGACCATCCCTGCCCCCAACGTGACGCTCCAGGAAGACGCCGGGCCGCGGAGTCTGCCCATCACGCTGTTCGACGTCGATGCGCGCAGCACGCTGATCATCAACGCGGGCACGCTGGTCTACGATCCCGATTGGATCGGCCAGGTGACGCTGTCGGCGGAGCATGGCGCGTTGAGTCTGGCCAATCTCGCCGGGCTGAACCTGACGTTCCTCGCGGACATCGATGGCGACGGGTTCGATGACGATTTGAACGGGGACGGTCTGGTTGATGCGTTGGACGTCGACGGCCAGGCCGACCGCACGATGGTCTTCCGTGGCTCGCTAGACGACCTGAATACCGCCTTGGCCGGCCTGACGTACCAGGTCGATCCGCACTACAACTCGGGGCATCCCCTCCTGGTGGTCACGCCGGACTTGGTGCGGGTCAAGTTCGAGGATTTGGGGAACACGGAGAACCCGAGCGACATTTTCGCGGATCTTGGACCGCTCGTTGCCGAGGATACGGTGACGATCACCGTCCGGCCCTTGAACGATGCGCCCGTGATCGACACCAGCGGCGTGACGGGCCGGGACGTGGACGAGGACGCCGGCTTCCTGCTGGCCCCGATCGTGGTCAGCGATGTGGACGATGCCGCGGACGCGGGCGACATTCAACTGATGGTCACCTTGGACGTATTGCACGGCGGGTTGCTGCTCAGGACGATCACGGGTTTGACCTTCGATGTGGACGGCGACGGCTTCGATGATCTGCTGCCTGCCGCGTGGGACGGCGTCCAGCCGTTGCACGGCGAGCCCACCTACCAAGCCCTGCGGTTCCGCGGCACGATCGCGGACTTGAACACGGCGTTGGCGACCTTGGAGTACTACGGGGACGCGGACTTCAATACGGGGACGCTGGCCGAGCGGTTGGCGGTCCAGGTCAGCGATTTCGGCAATACGGACATCTCGGCCCCGCCGGGCAACGTGACGTTGCCGGCGCCGGGGGCGTTGAGCGACAGCGAGGCGATCGTGCTGCGGGTGAATCCCAAGAACGATTTGCCGGCGCTGGATCTGTCGGCGATGACTTCCACGCCGCCCGCCTTCGCCGTCGACGAGGATTCGCTCTCGGGGCTGGCCTTCAGCGGGATTGTGGTGTCCGATCGCGACGACATCCACGACCCGGCCCAAATCCCCGTGCAGGTCACCGTGCAGGTGGACCATGGCGGTTTGCTGCTTGGCAGTACGGCCGGCCTGACGTTTGTGACGGCCGACGAGATCCTGGCGACCGCTGATGGGACCGCGCCGTTCCAGCCGGGGACGTACCAGAAGCGGGTATTCCGCGGCACGATTGCCAATCTGAACGCGGCGCTGGCGACCTTGAAGTACTACGGCGACGCCCATTTCAACACGGGCGATTTGCCGGCCAACGCGGAGCGGCTGCTGATCACCGTCAACGATCTGGGCAATACGGACGTGCTGACGCCGGCGGGGAACACGGACCCAAGCTGGGGACTGGAAATCTCCCAGCCGGTGACGTTGACCGTCAATCCGAAGAACGACGCGCCGGTCATCGACGTGGCCGCGCTGGTCACGACGCCCGTGAACCTCACGTTGGACGAGGATTGGGCGGCCGGGTTGGCGTTCGGCGGAATTGCCGTGTCCGATCGGGACGACGCGCACGACCCCAGGGACATCGAACTGCAGGTGACGTTGGACGTCCTGCACGGCGGGATCGCATTGACCACCACGGGTCTGACGGCCGTGACGGCGCAGGAGGTGCTGGCAAGCGCGGACGGCATCCAGCCGGCGGTCGGTGGAACGTATCAGAAGCGGGTGTTGCGCGGCACGATCGCGAACTTGAACACCGCTTTGGCAACGCTCAAGTACTACGGCGACCCCGAGTTCAACACGGGAACGCTCGCCGAGCGGCTGGTGATTTCGGTCAACGATCTGGGGAATACCGACGTGCTGACGCCGGCCGGGAACATCAATCCGGCGGTGACGACGCGGTTGCTGGACACGGAGACGCTGCCGATCACCGTCAGGGCGCAGAACGATGCGCCGATCCTGGACGTGTCGGCGCTGGTGACGACGCCGCTCAACCTGACGATGGACGAGGATGCGACGGCCGGGCTGGCCTTCCGGGGCATCGTCGTCTCGGACGTGGACGACGAGCACGCCCTGCAGGACATCGTGCTGCAGGTGACGCTGGACGTGTTGCACGGCGGGATCGAGTTGGGCACGACGGCCGGTTTGACGTTTGCGACGTCCAGCGAGCTGGTGGCCGGCGCGGACGGGATCGAACCGTTCCGGGCAGGGACGTATCAGAAGCGGGTGATCCGCGGCAAGATCGCGGACCTGAACGCGGCCCTGGCCTCGTTGAAGTATTACGGCGACCGGAACTTCAACACGCAGGATCTGCCGGCCAACGCGGAACGGCTGGTGATCGTGGTCAACGACCTGGGCAATTCGGATGCGGCGACGCCGGCGGGGAACCTGAATCCGGCGTGGCCGACGGCGCTCACGGATGACGTCACGCTGGACGTGACTGTCCAGCCGAAGAACGACGCACCGGCGATCAACGTCACGAGTCTGATTACGACGCCGGCCAACCGGACGCTGGAGGAGGACTGGGCGGCGGGCCTGGCCTTCAGCGGCATCATCCTTTCGGACTTGGACGACGCGCACGATCCGGCGGAGATCCGGCTGCAGGTGACGGTCGACGTGCTGCACGGCGGCATCACGCTGGGGACGGTCAATGGCTTGACGTTTGTCACCGCCAGCGAAGTGCTGGCCGGCGCGGACGGTGTCGAACCGGCCCAACCGGGAACCTACAAGAAGCGGGTCTTCCAAGGCAAGATCGCCGATCTGAACACGGCGTTGGGGTCGTTGACGTATTACGGGGACGCGAACTTCAACACGGGCACGTTGACCGAGCGGCTGTTGATCTCGGTGAACGACATGGGCAACACGGACGTGCTGACGCCTCTTCCCGATGCGGCCGTGCCGACGAAGCTGCTGGCCACGGAGTCGGTGTCGTTGACCGTGCGTCCGAAAAACGACGGTCCGGCGATCGACGTTTCGGCCTTGACCACGACGCCCGCAAATCGGACGGTGGACGAAGACGCGGATGCGGGTCTGGCCTTCAGCGGGATCGTCGTCTCGGACCTGGATGACATCCATGCTCCGGCCGATATCTCCGTGCAGATCACGGTGGACGTGCTGCACGGCGGCTTCCAGTTGGGGACGACGACGGGCTTGACGTTCGTGGCCGGCGGCGACGTCCTGGCCAGCGCGGACGGCCAGGAGCCGTTCCGCTCGGGGACGCACCAGCGGCGGGTGTTCCGCGGACGGATCGCCGACGTCAATGCGGCGTTGGCATCGCTGCGGTACTATCCCGATGCCCACTTCAACACTTCCGCCACGCGCACCGAACGCCTGTGGATCGAAGTCAACGACCTGGGCAATACCGACTTGCTGACCCCGGCGGGCAACGCCGATCCCAGCGTCGCCACGGCCCGCAAGGATGAGGTCTCGCTGTCGCTGACGGTGAACCCCAAGAACGATGCTCCGCTGCTGGACATCACGGCGCTGACCACGTTGAGCACCCTCACCAACCAACCCGCCAACCGGACGATGGACGAGAACGTGGACACGGCGGTAACGCCGGCCGGCTTGATCTTCTCCGGGATGGTGATCTCCGACCGGGACGATCTGTGGGACGCGGCGGACATCGAATTGCAGGTGACGGTCGACGTGCTGCACGGCGGATTGCAGTTGGGGACCACCACGGGTTTGACCTTCGTCACGGCCAACGAGGTGCCCGCGTCGGTGGACGGCCAGCAGCCGTTGGTGCCGGGCTTGCACCAGCAGCGGGTGTTCCGCGGCACGGTCGCGGACCTGAATGCCGCCTTGGCGTCGTTGCGCTACTACCCCGACGCCAATTTCAATACGGCCACGCGGCCGGAACGGCTGGTGATCGCGGTCAACGACCTGGGGAACACGGATGTCCTGACGTTGGCGGGGAACGTAAACCCGCTGGCCGGCACGGCGCTGGGCGACGTGGAAACGGTAGCGCTGACCGTGCGGCCGAAGAACAACCCGCCGGTCGTCAATGTCGCGGCCCTCACGACCGTGCCCGTCAATCGGACGCTGGACGAGGACTCGGCGGCCGGGCTGGCCTTTGGCGGAATCGTGGTCTCGGACCTGGACGACGCCGAGGCTCCGACGGACATCGAGCTGCAGGTTACGCTGAGCGTGCTGCACGGGGGCTGGAAGCTGGGGACGGCCGGCGGACTGACGTTCGTCACTGCCCAGGACGTACTGGCCAGTGTGGACGGGCAGCAGCCTTTGGTCTCGGGCACGTACCAGCAACGCGTGTTCCGCGGGACGATCGCGAACTTGAATGCGGCGCTGGCGACGCTGACCTATTACGGCGATGCGAACTTCAACACCGGCACGGCCGGTGAGGAACTGGTAATCGCCGTCAACGACTTGGGGAACACGGACATCCTGACGCCGGCGGGCAACGTGAATCCGGCGGTGGCCACCGCCTTGACGGATGCGGAGACGGTGACGCTGACCGTCAACCCGAAGAACGACCGGCCGGACATCGACGTGGCAGCGCTCAGCACCACGCCGCCCAACCTGGCGCTGGACGAAGACGCCCCGGCCGGTCTGGTCTTCCGGGGCATCACCATCTCCGATCGGGACGAACAGCATGCTCCGGGCATCGAACTGCAGGTGACGTTGCACGTCCTGCACGGCGGGTTGCAGCTGGGAACCACCACGGGTTTGACATTCGTCATGGCCGACGAGGTGCCCGCGGCGGCGGATGGCCGGCAGCCGTTGGTGCCGGGATTGTACCAGCAGCGGGTGTTCCGCGGCGCGGTTGCCAGCTTGAACGCGGCGCTGGCCGGGTTGATCTACTACGGCGATGCGGATTTCAACACGGGGACCGAGGCGGAGCGGTTGATCGTCACCGTCGACGATCTGGGGAACACCGACGTGCTGGTCCCCGCACCGCGGTTGACGGACGCCGAGACGCTGGTGCTGACGGTGCGGCCGAAGAACGATGCGCCCGTGCTGGACGTCACCGGGGCCACGACCACGCCCACCGGCCGCACGGTCGACGAGGATGCCGGCGCGGGACTCGCGTTCCAAGGGATCGTGATCTCGGACCTGGACGACATCCACGCGGCGGCGGACATCTCCTTGCAGGTGACGGCCGACGTCCTGCACGGCGGATTGGAACTGGGTTCGACGACGGGACTGACCGTGGTCACGGCCAACAGCATGTTGGCCAGTGCGGACCTGCAGGAGCCGTTCCGTGCGGGCACGTACCAGAAGCTGGTATTCCGGGGCAAGATCGCGGACTTGAACGCCGCCCTGGGGACGTTGAAGTACTATGGCGACGCGGACTTCAACACGGTGCCGCTGGACGAGCGGCTGGCGATCGAGGTCAACGACTTGGGGAACGCCGATATTTTGACGCCCGCCGGGAACACGGATCCCACGGTCGCCACGCGGCTGACCGATGCCGACACGCTGACGATTGTGGTCCAACCCAAGAACGACGCGCCGTCGGTCGACCTGTCCGTGGTCACGACGCTGGCGGCCAATCGGACGGTGGACGAAGACGCGGCGGCGGGACTGGCCTTCGCCGGCATCCGCGTCTCCGACCGGGACGATCTCCTCGACCCGGCGGACATCGAATGGCAGGTGACGGTCGACGTGCTGCACGGCGGATTGCAGTTGGGGACCACCACGGGTTTGACCTTCGTCACGGTGAACGAGGTGCCCGCGTCGGTGGACGGCCGGCAGCCATTGGTGACGGGCTTGCACCAGCAGCGAGTGTTCCGGGGGACGATCGCCGATCTGAACGCGGCTTTGGGCACACTCAAGTACTACGGAGACGAAAACTTCAACACGGGGATCCTGGCGGAACGCCTGCGGATCGTGGTCGACGATCTCGGCAACACCGACATCCTCACGCCGACGGTGAATACGGCCTTGACGGATACGGACACGCTGGCGCTGATCGTGAACCCCAAGAACGATGCTCCGGCGATCGACCTGACGGCCCTGGCGACGGTGCCCGCCGGCCGCACGGTCGACGAGGACAGCTTGGCGGGACTGGCGTTTGGCGGGATCCTGGTCTCCGATCTGGACGACATTGACGATCCCACGGACATCGTCGTGCAGGTAACGCTGGACGTGTTGCATGGCGGCGTCGAATTGACTCCGACTCTGGGCGTGACCTATGTCACGGCCGAGGAGATCTTGGCGGCGGCGGACGGGACCGAGCCCCAGTATGCCGGAACCTATCAAAAGCGCGTCTTGCGGGGGACGATCGCAAACCTGAACACCGCGTTGGGATCGTTGAAGTACTATCCGGACGCCAACTTCAACACGGCCACGCAGACGGACCGGTTGGTGATCGAATTGAACGATCGCGGCAACACGGACGTGCTTACGCCGGCCGGGGGCGGGAGTGCGACGGCCGTCACGCGGTTGACGGATACGGAGACGATCACGTTGGCGGTGAATCCGAAGAACGACCCGCCAGCGATCGACGTCGCGAACCTGGCGACAACGCCCGCGAATCGGACGCTGGCCGAGGACGCGGTGGACGGGTTGGCCTTCCGCCAGATCGCGATCTCCGATCTGGATCTGCTGCAGGCTTCCGCCGGCACCCAAGTGCAGGTGGCGGTCGACGTGCTGCACGGCGGACTGGAGTTTGGACCGGCACCCGGGATCACGTTTATGAGCCTCCAGGAGGTGCCGGCCGGTCTGGACGGGTTGGAGCCGTTGCACGCCGGGACCTATCAGAAGCGAGTGCTCCAAGGAACGATTGCGGACTTGAACGCCGCCTTGGGCACTTTGAAGTACTACGGGGCCGCCGATTTCAATACCACCGCGGTGGCGGAGCGATTGGTGATCGAGGTCAACGACCTGGGGCAGATCGGGACAAGCGATCCCGCCTTGACCGCCCGGGAGACCGTGACGCTGTCGGTTCTGCCGGTGAACGACCCGCCCCGGTTTACCGTCGCCTCCGGCAACCTGGAATTGCAGGTCAACGAGGATGCTCCTCCCCAGACCGTCGCCGATTGGGCCACGACGGTGCGTCCGGGCCCGGCGACGGCGCCTGACGAGGACGCGCAGAACCTGACTTTCCGGATTGCCCTGGTGACCAAGACCGGCAGCCTGGCCTTTGCCTCGAATCCGGCGCTGCAACTCGATCCGGTGACACACACGGCTGACCTGGCCTACGCGGTGCTCCCGGACACGAGTGGCTATGCGATCTTCGAGGTGACGCTGCGCGACGATGGCGGCACGCCCGCGAATCCGGCCGACGACGTGGACTCGATCCCGCAGCGGCTGACGATCACCGTCGGTGCCGCCAATGCGCCGCCGACGGCCGTGAACGATTCCACCAGCACCCCCGAGGACACGGCGGTGACCGTGGCCGGCGCCACGCTGCTGGCCAACGATCGTCCCGGGCCGGCCAACGAGGCCGGACAGGTCCTGCGGATCGTGGCCAACGGCTTCGGGCTCCCGGGGCACGGCACCGTGAGCTGGGATGGAACCAACGTGGTGTACACGCCGGAGCAGGACTACAACGGCATCGATCGCTTTACCTATACGATCGACGACGGCGATCCGGCTTCCACGGCTGTCGGGACCGTCGCCGTCATCGTGACCTCCGTCAACGATCCGCCGGTCCCGGGGCACGACACGGCCGGGACGGCGGAGGACATGCCGCTGACCTTGGCGGCCGGCACGCTGCTGAGCAACGACCGCCCGGGTCCGGCCAACGAGTCCAGCCAGACGACGCGGATCGTGCCGGGAGGCTTTGGCGCTCCCGCCCACGGCACGGTCTCGTACGACGGGGTGAGCGTCGTGTACCGTCCGGAACCGGACTATGCCGGCCCGGATGCCTTTACCTACACGATCGACGACGGCTTCCCCAACTCGACTGCCGTCGTCACCGTCACGATCGACGTGACGGCGGTGAACGACGCGCCGGTAGCGGTCAGTGATGCGGTCACGGCCACCGAGGATGTGGCCTTGACCATCGCGGCAACGGCTTTGACCAACAACGACCGGCCGGGGCCCGCGGCCGAGAACACGCAGACGGTACGAATCACGGCGAGCGGCTTTGGCAATCCCCTCCACGGCACGCTGACCTACAACGGCACGAATGTCGTGTACGCACCGCAGACCGACTATTTCGGCACGGATGCGTTCACGTACACGATCGACGACGGCGACCCGGCTTCCACGGCCGTCGGCACCGTGACGGTGACGATCCTGCCGGTGAACGATCCGCCGGTGGCCGGGGGCGACACGGTCAGCACTGCCGAGGACACGGCGGTGACGGTGGCCTTCTCGTTCGTCCTCCGCAACGACGTGCCGGGCCCGGCCAACGAGACCGGCCAGTCCCTGCGGATCGTGGCCGGCGGATTCAGCACGCCGGCTCACGGAACGCTGACCTTCAGTGGCGAGCAGTTGATCTACCGGCCGGAAGCCGACTTCTATGGCAGCGACACCTTCACCTACACCATCGACGACGGCAGTCCGGCTTCCACGGCGATCGGCACCGTGACGATCACCGTCACGGCGGTGGACGATCCTCCGGTGGCGGTCAACGATTCCGTCAGCACGGACGAAGATGCCGCGCTGACGGTCGCCGTCAGCACGCTCACGGGAAACGACCGCCCCGGACCGGCCAACGAGGCCCAGACCGTCCGCTTGGTGAACGGCGGCTTCGGCACCCCGGCCCACGGCTCGTTGAGCACCAATGGAGTGAACGTGGTCTATACGCCGCAGGCGGACTTCTTCGGAACGGACACCTTTACGTACACGATCGACGACGGCCAGCCGGCTTCGACGGCGGTCGGCACGGTCACGGTCACCGTCCGGGCCGTGAACGATCGGCCGGCGGCAGTCGACGATACCGTGAGCACGCCCGAAGACACGGCGCTGACGATGCCGCCGAGCGTCCTGACGGGCAACGACCGTGCGGGACCCGCCAACGAGGCAGCGCAAGCTCTGCGGATTGTTCCCGGCGGACTGGGGACGCCCCAGCATGGCACGGTCAGCTTCGATGGCACGAACGTGATTTACACGCCCCCGGCGGATTTCAACGGAACGGATTGGTTCACGTACACCATCGACGACGGCGATCCGGCTTCGACCGCGGCTGCAACCGTGACCGTCACGGTGACGGCGGTGGACGATCCGCCGGTCGCCGTGAACGATGCGTTCACGACGGATGAAGACCTGCCGCTGACGGTGGCCGCGGGCGTCCTGACGGTCAACGACCGTCCGGGCCCGGCCAACGAGGCGGGGCAAACCGTGCGGATCGCGCCGGGCGGCTTCGGCACGCCGGCTCATGGGACGGTCTCGTATGACGGGACGAACGTGATTTACCAGCCGGAGCCGAGCTTCATCGGCGTGGACACGTTCACCTACACGATTGATGACGGCCGCCCCGCGTCGACCGCGGTGGGCACGGTGACGGTGACGGTAGAAGCCGTGAACGATCCGCCGGTGCCAGGGAATGATTCCGTCACGACCCCCGAGGACAGCCCCGTGACCATCGCCGCGGCGACGCTCACGGCCAACGATCAGCCGGGTCCGGCGAATGAGTCGAACCAGCCGGTGCGCATCGTGGCCGGCGGTTTTGGCAGCCCCGCGCACGGGACGGTCTCGTATGATGGGACGAACGTGGTGTACCGGCCGGAGGCCGACTACTTCGGCGCCGACAGCTTTACCTACACAATCGACGACGGCGATCCGGCCTCGACGGCCGTCGGCACGGTCGCGGTGACCGTCACGCCGGTCAACGATCCGCCGGTGGCTGTGAACGATCCGGTCGCGGCCGCCGAGGACACGGCCGTGACCCTCGCGGCGAGCGTGCTGACCGCCAATGACCGGCCGGGACCGGCCAACGAGAGCGGCCAGGTTTTGCGGCTGGTGGCGGGTGGCTTCAGCGCCCCCGCGCACGGGACGGTCTCGTATGATGGGACGAACGTGGTGTACCGGCCGGAGGCCGACTACTTCGGCGCCGACAGCTTTACCTACACGATCGACGACGGCGATCCGGCCTCGACGGCCGTCGGCACGGTCACGGTGACCGTCGCGCCGGTCAACGATCCGCCGGTGGCCGTGAACGATCCGGCCACGACCGCCGAGGACACGGCCGTGACCCTTGCGGCAAGCGTGCTGACCGCCAATGACCGGCCGGGACCGGCCAACGAGAGCGGCCAGGTTCTGCGGCTGGTGAGCGGCGGTTTGGGCGCCGCCGCGCATGGCACCGTGACCCTTGACGGGACGAATGTGATCTACCAGCCTGTGGCCAACTACTTTGGTATCGACACCTTCACGTACACGGTCGACGACGGCGACTCGGCTTCGACGGCCGTCGGCACGGTCACGGTCACGGTCGCGCCGGTCAACGACGCGCCAGGGGCGGTCAACGATAGCTACACGGCAACCGAGGACGTTCCCCTGTCGATCGCCGCGCCTGGCGTGCGCGGCAACGACACGGACGTGGAAGGCAATCCGTTGACGGCCCTCGTCATCAACCCGCCCACGCGTGGCACGTTGACGCTGAACGGAAACGGGTCGTTCACCTACACGCCGTCCCTCAACTTCCACGGTCAGGACGAATTCACTTACAAGGTGAATGACGGCGCGGCGGATTCGAATGAGGCGACGGTGACCATCACCGTCGCGCCCGTGAACGACGCGCCCGTAGCCGGCCACGACGCCTACAGCACGGCGGAGGATGCGGCCCTGACCGTTGCCGCACCAGGCGTGAAAGCCAACGACCTGGACCCGGACGGCGACTCATTCACCGTCCGCATCAGCGACCAGCCGGCGCATGGCAGCGTCGCCCTGAACGGCGATGGATCCTTCACCTACACGCCGGTGGCCGATTATCATGGGACGGACAGCTTCGTGTACCGCGCGAACGATTCGCTGGCCGATTCGGGTCTGGCGACCGTGACGATCACCGTCACCCCAGTCAACGACGTGCCGACGGCCGTCGATGACCGTTACACGGGCCTGGAAAACACGCCGTTGGTGGTCGGTGGGCCGGGCGTTCTGCAGAACGACACGGACGTGGACGGCGACTCGCTTTCGGCCGGGGTGGTCAGCCAGCCCGCTCACGGTGCGCTGACGCTCAGCGCCAACGGCGCGTTCACCTACATCCCCCACGCCGGATACCTCGGCACGGACTCCTTCACCTATCAAGCTTACGACGAATGGGCGGCCTGGGACCTCGCCACCGTCACGCTCACGGTCACGAACGTGAACGACGCGCCGGTGGCCGTCAACGACACGTACACCGCGATGGAGGACACGCCCCTGACCGTGGCGGCGCCCGCCGTCTTGGGCAACGATCTGGACGCGGACGGCAATCCGTTGACGGCCGTCGCGGTGAGCCAGCCGGCGAGCGGCGTCCTGACGCTGAACGCCAATGGTTCGTTCACCTACACGCCGAATCCCGATTTCCACGGCACGGACACGTTTACGTATCAAGCCCGCGATGGACAGGCCGGTTCCAACGTGGCGACGGTGACGGTCGTAGTGACGTCCGTCAACGATCCGCCGCAGGCGGATCACGACAGCTACACCACGGCCGAGGATACTCCGCTGACGGTGGCCGCTTCCGGCGTCCTGGCCAACGATTCGGACGTGGACGGCGATCTGTTGGCGGCTCGCGTCGTCAGCCAACCTGGCCACGGCACGGTGCTGCTGAGCCCCAACGGCCGGTTGGCCTACACGCCGTCGGCCGACTTCCACGGCACGGACACGTTCACCTACACGGTCTTCGACGGCTTCACGGACTCGAACGAGGCGACGGTGACGATCGCGGTGACACCCGTCAACGACGCTCCACGGGCCGTCGCGGACACCTACACGGCCGACGAGGACGTGGAATTGGTCATCGCACTCCCGGGGGTGTTGAGCAACGATACGGATGCGGACGGCGATCCGCTGACCGCCGGTATCCTCGGCCTGCCGAGCCACGGCACGCTGACCTTCAGCAGCGATGGCTCGTTCCGGTACATGCCGGATGAAAACTTCAACGGCACGGACACGTTCACCTACCAAGTCGACGACGGCCAGTCGGCGACCAAACCATCCGCCACGGTGACGCTGACGGTCAATCCCGTCAACGACCCGCCAGCGCTGCAACCGGACCAGGGGACGACGAATGAAGGCCAACCGATGACCTTTGTCGCGGCCCAATTGCTCGGCAACGACTTGGGCGGACCGATCGGGCCTGCAGGCACAGCCGACAACGAGCAATCCCAGACGCTTGCCGTGATCGGCGTCAGTTCGCAGAGCGCTGCGGGCGGTACCGTGGTCTTGAGCGCCGGTCTGATTACTTACACGCCACCTGCCTACTTCTACGGCACGGACACGGTGACCTACCTTGTCGGGGACAACGGGCTGCCTGCGTCGGCCCAGGCGACGGGCACTCTGACGATCATGGTCTTGTCGGTCAACGACAAACCTTCCGGTGTTGACGACCATTATACGGCCGCTGAGAACGCCGCGCTGAACGTTGCCGCGCCCGGCCTCTTGGCCAACGACATCGATCCGGATCACGACCCGTTGACCGCGACGGTCCAGACCCTGGTCACCGCCGCCGGTGCCGCCGTGCAGATTCACCAGAACGGAAGTTTCCAATACGATCCAACCGGTTCCTACGAGCTGCGGGCCTTGAATGCGGGCCAAACGAGGCAGGACACCTTTGCGTACCAGCTCAGCGATGGAGACGAAGGAACCGCCTCGGCGACGGTGACGATCACGGTGACCGGGATCACCGACCCGCCCTTCCAGAACCCCGTCAACCCGTTCGATGTCAATGCCGATGGTAGCGTTTCGGCCCTCGATCCGTTGCTCATCATCAACCACATCAACCGGTACGGAGCGGGCTCGCTCTCGCCGCCCGACGGCGAAGGGCCGGCCAGCGGGCCAGTCCCGATGTGGTTCCCCGATGTGTCCGGCGACGGAGCGGTTACCGCCCAGGACGTGCTGAACATCATCAACAAGTTGAACTCCCAGGCGGCCGGCGAGTCGTCGGGCGGGGAAGGGGAAGGTTCCCTCAGCGAACTGTTCGCCCCAGTGATCGTCCACAGGATCGCCGAAAACCGCTTCTCCGGACCGGCGGACCGACTCACGGATCGGATGACTGCCCCAGTTCAACGGCCGGATCCGGGGAAAGTTGAAAGCGTTCACAGCCCATCGAACTCGATTTTCGACGATCTGGAACTCGACAGCTGGAATCTGGGGGACGATCTGGCGGAAATCGTGGAGGCAGCGGACGCTGCGTCCGGGGAGGATGCCGTGGACTTGCTGTTTGCATCGTTTTGATTCCCGGCGGTGGTCGGGCAGATGGTGAATGATGGACTTACGCCATGCGGCCGTTTTTCAAAACACGTGACAAGCCTGCACTGCCGGCTATACTTAACAATTGTTGTCGCCAGGCTGTAGCAGCCGGGGACATCCGTCATTTCTACGGGTTCTTTGCAGTCCCCACTGCAATACCTGTTACCGACCTCGATATCTACATGCCCCTTTTGTTATCCGGGATCGATTAGGAACAGATTATGTCCCTTGGACGAAAACCGCGTCAGAAGAACAAAGATCGTGCCAAGTTCGCCCGTAAGGCGACCTCGCGAAAGATGTTCGTCGAGGCTTTGGAGCAACGCCAGTTGCTGGCTCCGTTGGTCGGTATGGCGTGGAACGACGAGAACCTGTACGACATCGACACGGCGACCGGAGCGGTGACCAATCCGCGGCCTACGGGGCTGACGACCGTTGCCGGGCTTGCCAGCGATCCCGCGAACGGCGGACTGTACGCGACATGGCAAAGCGCGCTTTACAGGCTGGATACGGTTACCGGTGCCTCCACGCGAGTTGGCGGTCTGGGGATGGGGTACACCGAAGGCGCACTCGATTTTCACCCCACAACGGGGGTGCTTTACGGCATCACGGGCGGAAATAACAGCCAACTGGTCACGGTGAATGTGAGCACGGGGGCTGCGACCGTCGTTGGCGCCGTCAACCCGACGCCCCCGGGCGTCAATCACGATCCGTCGGGGTTGGCTTTCGCGAATGACGGTACGCTGTACGCGCTCACGGGGACACCGACGCTGCCCCCCATGAATCTGCTGGTTTTGAACCCGGCGACGGGGGCCATCATTTCCCAGCGGGCGACGGATATTCCCGTGACGACTGAATTCGTGACGGGGATGGACGTCGACCCCGACACGGGCACCTTGTATGTATCCCGCGGTGATACTCTGTATACGCTTGCCCCCACAACCGGCACCTCCACCGTGGTGGGGCCGAGCCTCACCCCGACGACAGGCTTGACGTTCATCGAGTCCGACCGGATGCCGCCGACGATTACCGCCCGGAACCCTGCGCCGGGATCGACCATCGTGACATCCACCGTCAATGTCGACGTCACGTTCTCCGAGACGGTCACGCGTGTCGACGCGACGGACATGATCCTGACGGGAACGGCTGCCGGCAGCGCGGCGGTGGGGACGCCCACGAACACCAGCGGCAATACGTGGCGCTTCCCGGTCAGCGGCCTGGTCGGCGGGACGCTCAACATCAGTCTGGCCCGCGACCCTAACGACATCGAAGATTTGGCCGGCAACGACTTGGCCCCGGTCACTTGGCAGTACCCCGTGGCTTTTGATCCGCCACCGGCGGTCACCGGCATCAGTCCGGCGGCCGGATCGACGATTACCACCTCGAACACCGCCATCGACGTCACGTTCAGCGAGGTAGTTACCGGTGTGGATGCCACCGATCTGGTGCTGACGGGCACGGGTGCCGCTGGCGCAGCCGTCGGTGCGCCCGCCAACATTGGCGGCAATACGTGGCGGTTCCCCGTCGGCGGTCTGGGGGACGGAACGCTCGATCTCAGCTTGGCCCCCGACGTCAACGACATCCGGGATCTGTTCGGCAACAGTCTGGCCAATGTCACGTGGCAGTACTCGGTCGATACTCCTCCCACGGTGATCAGCATTGCTCCGGCGGCGGGAGCGACGATCAGCACCCCGAGCACCAGCATTGACGTCACGTTTTCCCAGACCGTGACCGGGGTGGACGCCACGGACATGGTTCTGACGGGCGCGGCCGCTGGCGTCGCCACGGTCGGAACGCCCGTCAACATCAATGGCAATACCTGGCGGTTCCCGGTCAACGGCCTGGCGGGTGGAACGCTGAACGTCATTCTGGCCGGCGATGCCAACGACATCGAAGATCTGACGGGCAACGATCTGGCCGGCGTCAGCTGGCAGTACACGGTCCTGATCAATGGTCCGCACCTGTTTGCCATCCGGCCGAACGATGGCGATTTGTTCAGTCTGAGTGTTGCCAACAACTTGACGACGGCTCCGCGCGAGTTGGATCTGTTGTTCCAGGGGGGCGCGAACCTGGCGGACATCGTGTCGGCCGGCACCAGCGGCATCCGCGTGACCCGCGCGGGCGGCGACGGCAAATTAGACGTGGCGTCGACGCGTTCGGACTTGGGCTCGGGCGGCCTGGCCGTGGTGGATTTCACGGCCCGCAATCTGGGCGAAGACCAGAACGGCATCCAGATCGTTCTCGATCAAGCGGACCTGGGCGCGGGCAGCCGCCGCCCGGCGGTCAGCGTGGCGGGCTCGGTTGTTACGGTCCGATTGAATGCGCATCCGGGCAGCGAAACTCGGGCCAGCGACTTGATCGAGGCCCTGAATACGAATCCGGCGGCCCGCGTCGTGGTCGGCGCGTCGTTGGTTCCCGGGACGGATGGCAGCGTCAAGATTAGCGACCATTTGAGCGCTCCATTGACCCTGGTGCTGTCGGAAGCCAACCAAGCGCAAACCATCTCGGATTTCGGCACCGCGAACCGCGTGGGCATCCGCTTGGCCGCCAACAGCACCGGACCGGCCGGGGACGGGATTCGCGTCCACGTGACCAGCGTCGACTTGGGCACGGCCAGGCCTGGCGCATTGCCCTTGGTGAGCGTCTATGGCCAGACCATTGCGGTCCAGTTGAACAGCAACGCCGCCGCTCCGACGACGGCCCAGGAGTTGATCGCGGCGATCAACGCGCACGCGCAGGCCGGGGCGCTGGTGACGGCCACGCTGCTGTACGGTGGGATCGCCGAAGCGCTAGGCGATCAGGCGATCGATGATTCGCCTCTCCTGCTGCGGGGCGGCAACGATCAGGTTGTCACGCTGGGCTATGTCGGCTTGGGCAACGACGATCCGGGTGTCGCGAACACGAACCCCAACGAGCAGGCCAGCCTCAATCGGAACGAAGTCATCGTGCGATTCGCCGATGCGCTGGCGGACGATTTCTACCGCTTGGAGATTTTTGCCGCCAACGCACCCGCCGGCCAAACGTCCTTGCAGGACCAGTCGGGCAATCCGCTGGTCACCCGGAACCCGTATGCCAGCCGCGAAATCGTCGACTTCGACCTGAATCTGGGGCCGCAAGTGGTCTCGGTGGTGCCCCAGCCCGTGACGCGGAACGTGCAGCGCGTGCAGATCTCCGGGGCCGGTCCGGCCAGCGGCTTCTTTACCCTCACGCTGAACGATGAAACGACGGCCCCGATCCCGGTGGCCGCGACGGCCGACCAACTGCGCGGGGTCCTGGAGAACAGCCTGAGCAGCATCCAGCTTGGCGATGTCGTGGTGACAGGCAGCGCCCGCGATTGGACCATCGCCTTCCACGGCCGTTACAACGACAGTATCGTCGCGCGTCTGGTCCCCGACAGCACCGCCGTGTCGGTGGTCCAGCTGAACCTGATGCACCAGGCCCGCGAACAGGTGTTGGTGTACTTCAACGACGACGATCTGGATCCGGCAGCGGCGATCGACCCGCGGTACTACCGCTTGATCGATACCGCCGCGACCCTGGACGACGCCGACGACGTGGTCCAGTTGCCGGTCCGGGTGGCGTACGATGCGGACGCGAACCTGGCCACGCTGCTGTTTGCGGCGGACCTTCCGGATGGAACCTACGAGTTGCGGGTGGGCAGTTCGCAGGAAACGAACAACCTGCCGCGGACGGCGGTCAACGTGGGGACGCTGTTCGAGACGACCGCCTTTGTGTATCCGGGGTTCCTGGGTGACGACGACGGAACCAGCAGCCACGCGGGGGACGTCGACGTGTATCGCATCGAGACGTTCCTGAATGAGGCGGGATTGACGGGAACCGCGCCCTCGGTGACCACCTCGACAATCCGCCAGGGGAGCGGCAACGAACTGCAGATCCTCACCGTCCGCGGTTCTTCCGACAGCTTCCAGCTCGCGTACAACGGCGTGCCGGCCGCGGCGCCGCTGGGCGCGCCGTATACCAGCCTGACGGCGGCCCGGGTCCAAGCCAACTTGGAGACGATTCCCGCACTGGCCGGCAATGTGGCGGTGGCCGGAGCGGCGGGCGGCCCGTTCGCGATCGTGTTTCCCAACGCGCTGGCGGCGGCAAACGTTTCGCAGTTGGAGGCCACGGCCAGCGGACTGGGCACGGCGGTGTCGGTCGCCACGGCGGCGGACGGGGGCGGAGATCGTGAGATCCAAACCCTGACGTTCGGCGGCACGATCACCGGCGGGGCGTTTACGATGACCTATGACGGCAACCTGACCACGGGAAATATCGCCTGGAGCAACATACCCAGCACGCTGGTCAACAACATCCAGGCCGAACTGGATGCGTTATTCGGCGCGGGCAATACGGTCGTCGGCTCCCAATCCGGCACGGCGGTCACGATCACGTTCGCGGGCAGCTTGGCCGATGCCAATTTGGACGAACTGACGGCGAACGCGGCCGGGTTGACGGGAACGGGTCCGTCGGTCACGGTATCCACGCTCCGCAACGGTGCGGGCAACGAAGTCCAGACGCTCGCGCTGGGCGGCACCGACGGCGGGACCGTGACGCTGTCGTACCACGGCGCCGTGCCGGCCAGCGAGGTCCAACTGCTGACGTTCCCGCCAGGCGTCTCCGACGGTGCGACGTTCACGCTGTCGCTGTTCGGGACGACGACGGCGGACTGCACGTACCGCGCCGGCGCCGCGGCCACGCGGGACAACCTGCAGGCTGCGCTGGACGCCGCGTTCGGGCCCGGCCGGTTCTCGGTCGTGGCCAACGACGCGCGGAACTACACCATCCTATTTGCCGGGGACTTGGCGAATGCCGACCTGCCGGCCTTCGTCGCCACGGGGACGGGCGCCACGCCCGCCAACGGCACCGTGGCCACGGTCCACGACGGCGGCGGCAACGAGGTGCAGACGCTGACCCTCGGCGGGACGACGGGCAGTGTGATGCTGTCGTACGGACCGGTGGGACTGGGGAACGACGCGCTGCCCCCGCTGGCTGCATCGGACTTTGCGGCCCTGACCGCCGCCGGCGTCGAGGCCAATCTGAATACGATTCTGGCCCTGGCCGGAAACGTCACGGTCCAGGGTCCTATAGGTGGGCCGTTCACCGTGGTATTTCACAGCGGCCTGGCGGGGGTGGATGCCGCGCAGATCGAGGCGACTCCCGTTGGCGGCGCGACGGCGGCGGCCGCGACCGTCCGGGACGGCGGCACGCCCACGCCCGCCGAGCTTGTGTACCAGGCGGGGGTTTCGCCTACCGCGGCGGTGGTCTCGGCGTATCTGCACGGGATCCCGGCCCTGAGCGGGAACGTGACCGTACTGGGGCCCGACAGCGGCCCGTTCACGCTCGTGTTCGGCGGTGCGTTGGCCGGAGCGAACGTCTCAGCCTTGGGGCAGACGACGGCCGGGGGCGCGACGGCCATTGTGACCACGCTCGCCGAATCCGACGGCGGCAAACACGAGGTGCAGCGGCTCACGTTCGGCGGCCCGCTGTCCGGCACGTTTACCTTGACCTACGGCGCCAACTTGACCTCGGCGGCGATCGCCTACGACGCCTCGCCGGAGGTGTTGGCAACCAATCTGCAGACGGCGCTCGACAACCTGCTGGGAGCCGGCAACGCGGTCGTCAGCATCGAGTCGGCAGCCGACTACCTGGTGACCTTGACGGGGGAATTGGCCGCGGCCGACCACGAGCCGCTGACGGCGGGCATTCCCACCGGCGGCGGAACGCTGACGGTCACGCCGGTCAAGAACGGGGTGGGGAACGAAGTGCAGACGGTATCGTTGGGCGGCATGTCCGGCGGGTTGTTTGCGCTGTCCTATAACGGCGTCCGCGGATCGTCGTACTTGACGTTTACCACGGGTGTTTCCCCCACGGCCGCCGAATTACTGGCGCACTTGAACAGCATCCCGGCGCTCGCTGGCAATGTTACCGTGCTGGGCTCGGACAGCGGGCCCTTCACCGTCGTCTTCCGTAACGCCTTGGCTGGCGCGGATGTGTCGCATTTGGACACGATCGTCAGCACGGGGACGACGGCCACGGTGGCCACGTTTGCCAACGGCGGTGGCGATAACGAAGTCCAGCAGTTGACGTTCGGCGGGACCATCACGGGCGGCTTCTTCAGGCTCATCTACGGCGACAATTTGAGCACCGGCAACATTGCCTGGAGTGCGGACCCGAGCACCTTGGTCAACAACATCCAGGCCGCCTTGGACGGCGTGTTCGGCGTGGGCCGGACGGTCGTCGCCTCCCCGTCCGCCACCCAGTACACGATCTCGTTTATCGGCGACCTGGCCGACACGGACCTGCAGCAGTTGGCGACGGCCAAGCTGACGATCACCGTAACGCCCGGGGTGACCGGGTTGGACACGGTGATCCGGGTGGTGGACGCCAACGGGAACCCCATCGCGGGCGGAGTCCTGACACCGGGAGGGCTTGGGACGGCAGACTTGCTGACCTATACCAACGTCGACGGGCCGATGTACGTGGAAGTCAGCAGCGCGTCGGGGACGGGGCCGTACTTGTTGGACATCGATCTGCCCGGCGCGGCGATCGATCCGACCGACCGCAACTCCAGCCTGGCCACGGCGACCCGTCTGGGCGCGTTGGGGTTGGCAGGCCAGTGGGTGAACGCTGCCATTGAGCCGCAGCCGTTGCCGCTGCCGCCCTACGCGGGCGGGGACGACGAGCCCGGCCACCGGGAGATCCAGGCCGAGGGCCACGGCGCCGGCGGCGGCCTGGACTGGACAGTGCCCACGCCGATCGACATCGGCGCTTACAACTTCCAGGACATCTATGGTTTCTTGCCGAACGGCACCGCGCTGCACAACCTGATCACCGAGACCGAGAAGGACTTGGTACGGGAAATCTACGAGGTTTACGGCGCGCTGATCGGGATGAAGTTCATCGAGACCCCCTATTCCGGCACGACCATTGCCAAGGGCGACCTGCGGGCTTTGGATCCCACGCAGACGAACGGGCCGGGCGGCGCGGCGGGGCTGGGCGGCGGCGGGGGCGTCGTGCTGGACGCGCTGGAGGGGTGGACGAGCACGAACTGGGGCGACGGTTTCTGGAGCGTCATGGCCCACGAAATCGGGCATTCGTTGGGCCTGGGGCATGCCTACGACTTGCCGGCGCTGATGGGAGCTGCCCTGCCGAACACGGTTTTCCCCGGCGACTACGATGTGAACCATCTGCAGCGTTTGCATCGGCCGGACAGCACCGACATCGACCTGTACGAATTCCAGCTGGCCACGGCCGGCCTGTTCACCGCGGAAACGACCGCCGAGCGGTTGCCGGACAGCAGCCTGTTGAACACGGTGCTGACGCTGTTCGACAGCCAGGGCCAAGTGTTGGCCCGCAACGACGACTATTACAGCAACGACTCGTACCTCGAACTCCAGCTCGAGCCCGGCACGTATTACGTCGGGGTCTCCAGTACGGGAAATACGGCCTACGATCCCAGCGTCCCGGACACGGGCTTTGGGGGGACCACGGATGGCCTGTACGAGCTTTCTCTGGGCGTGCGCGCGGCTCCGGCTTCCGCGTTGACGGACAGCACGGGGGTGAAACTGGACGGCGACGCCGACGGGGTGCCGGGCGGCGAATTCCGTTTCTGGTTCCAGAGCAGTGCCGAGACGATTTTCGTCGACAAGGCCAACGACCGGGTCACCAACGTCGTCGAAGGCGACGGCTCGCTGGCCAGTCCGTACGACAACATCCCCTCGGCCCTCGCGGATGCCGGGACGCGGATCGTGGTGCCGGGACGGGGCGCACAAGCCGTGCTGGACGGCCAGACGTTCTTGGTCAACGACGGCGTACACCCGACCGTGGTATTCACGATCGACACCGACGGCAGCAATCCGCCCAACGCGGTGAGCTTCGATCCCGCCACGGCCAGTCCGGTGGATATCGCCGACGCGATCCAGGCAGCGATCGAGACGGCCCGGGCCGGAGGGTTGTTGGCGAACACCGTGACGGCGGACTCCCAGACCGGGGCCGACGAGGACAACGTCGTGCAATTGCGCGGCATCGCGCAACTGGACGTCCGCGGTTCGGCGGGACTGATGTCCGGCGCGAACCTGGTCCGCGTTTTGGGCAACGGCGGCACGGACGGCGATTTGGCCACGCCGCAGGACAATCGGGCGTACCTGATCGGCTTGAACAACAGCAACGCGGTCTTGCCGGACGGGGACGCGCTGCGCGTCCCGCAGGGCGCGACCCTGATGATCGACGCGGCGGCGCTGCTCAAGCTGCGCAAAGGCAACCTGGACGCCGGCACGTCGTCGGTGAACGTGGACCGCAGCGGCGGCGCCATCCAGGTGCTGGGCACGCCGTCCGGGCTGGCCACGCCGGCGCATCCGGTCTGGTTCCGTTCGTACCGCTTCGACCCGTACGGCGGCGATACCGATCCCACGGACGCGGCCGCCGTGGCCGGCGACTGGGGGGGCATCGTGCTCCGCGGCGACTCGGACATGGAGCAGCAGGGCATCTTCCTCAACTGGATCAACCACGCCGACATCCAGCACGCCGGCGGCAAGGTGTTTGTGGGCGGTCTGGAACAGGCGTTCACCGCGATCCACCTGGAGACATCGCGTCCCACGGTGGCATTTAACACGCTGACGGGCAACTCCGGCGGCGCGATCTCCGCCAATCCGAACAGCTTTGACGACACGCTGGGCCGGTTGGGCCCCGACATTCACGGCAACACGCTGACGGACAACACGGTCAACGGGCTGTTCGTGCGGATCAGCACCGACTTGGGCGCGCCCCTGGATACGCTGGACGTGAGCGCCCGGTTTAACGACCGCGATATCGTCCACGTGATCACCGAGAACCTGCACATCAACGGACAGCCGGGCGGGCCGACGGCGGCGGCCGAGGTGCAGCAATTGACGATGTCCGGTGCGCCGACCGGCGGCAGCTTTACGCTCAGCTTCGGCGGGTACACGACCTATGCGCTCGCTTACGATGCCACCGCCGCGGTCATCCGGTTGGCGCTGGAGCAGCTGCCAGGCATCAATCCCGGCGACGTGACCGTCACGGGCGGGTTCGATGCCGGCACGGTGGCCGACGTCCGGTTCGGCAGCCGTTGGTTCGGGCAGGACGTTCCCGATCTGCAGGCCGACAGCCGGGGGCTGACCGGCGGGACGTTGCCCGCCGTGGTGATGGCCGTGTCGGGCGCCGATGGCGGCCTGGCGGCCCGTCCCAGCGGCCGGCTGAAGATCGACCCCGGGATCGTGGTCAAGCTGCACGAAGCGCGGATCGAGGCGACGCGCGGGGCGGCGAACCTGATCGCCGAAGGAGCCGCCGGCTATCCGATCGTGTTCACCTCGACCGCCGACGACCGCTTCGGCATCGGGGGCACGTTCGACACGAACAACGACGACAATCTGGGCGCAGGCGAGAATCTCCCGAGCCCGGGCGATTGGGGCGGCTTGATCTTCGATCATGCCTCGCGCGGCAGCATCGACTACGGCTTGATCACCTACGCGGGCGGCGAGATCCCGATCGAAGGCACGTTTGACGATTTCAACGCCGTCGAGATCCATCAAGCCACGGTGCGGATCGCCAACAGCGTGCTGGAGCATAACGCGGCCGGCGCCGCCGCGACGACTCGCTTTGGCCGCGGCACCAATGCCGCCACCACGGTCTATGTGCGCGGGGCGCAGCCCGTGATCGTCAACAACGTGTTCCAGAACAATGCCGGCGGGGCGATCAGCATCAACGCCGATGCCCTCCGCTCGGACCTGCAGGCCGATTACGGCCGCAGCTTCGGGGCGCTCGACGCATTTGCTGCTTTTGGCGACAACCACGGTCCGCTGATCCGGGACAACCGTCTGGCCCGCAATGCTACCAACGGCCTGGACGTGCGGGGCGAGGAGATTACGACGCAGACCGTCTGGGACGATACGGACATCGTCCACGTGCTCCGCAGCGAGGTGCGGGTGAACAACGAGCACACCTACGGCGGCGTGCGTTTGCAGAGCAGCAGCACCGAGAGCCTGGTGGTCAAACTGGCGGGCGTGAACACCGGCTTCACCGCCAACGGCATTCCCTTGGAAATCGACGACCGGATCGGGGGTACGATTCACGTGATCGGCACCATCGGGCACCCGGTCGTGCTGACGGCCCTGGCCGACGATACCGTCGGCGCCGGGTACACGCCGCAAGGCCTGGCTCAGACCGACACCGACAACGCCTTGGCCACGCCGGCGGCGGGGGCTTGGCGCAGCATCCGGCTGGACCGCTACAGCAACGACCGAAACGTGGCCGTGGTCAACGAGTTGGAGGGGGCCCTGACGCACGGCAACGACATCAACGCCACGACGGACACGGCCCAGTCGCTGGGGATCTTGGCGCCGAACGAAAAGAGCGGCGACGAGAGCCGCCGCCTGGGCTTCGAGGTGCATGGCTTCGTCAGCGCCGACGATCCCCGGGATGTGGACGTCTACAGCTTCCAGGCCACGCCCGGCACGGAAGTCTGGTTCGACCTGGACCGCACCGGCAGCGCGCTGGACGGAGTGCTGGAACTGGTCGACACCAGCGGCATCGTGCTGGCGCGGTCCACGGACCGGGACCTCCTGTCCGGGTTGGCCTATCCGGTGGCCGAGAACGTTCACCAGGTCGGCGATTTTTACACGTTGAATCCGCGGGATGCCGGGATGCGCGTGCTGTTGCCCGCGTTTGGCCAGGCCCTGGGCACCTATCATCTCCGCGTGCGGAGCAACGGTGGTTCGCTGACCGACGACGGCACGGTGACCAATCTCCGCTTCCACAGCGGCTCGCCGGCCACGATTACGGACCTGGGCAGCGGTTTCGTCACGGCCGGATTTGCGCCGGGACAAGAACTGATCGTGACCGGCACCGGAAGCAATGACGGGGTGTACACCATCGCGGGTGTCACGGCGGGCACGATTACTCTGGCGGATGCGGACACGCTGAACGACGAGTTGGGCGTGCCGGCCGGCGCCGTGGTGCGCGCCAATTGGACCTCCGGCCAGTACCAGTTGCAGATCCGCTTGCGTCAACTGGACGAATATCCGGGTTCCACGGTGCGGTACGCCGACATCCGCTACGCCACCAACGGGGTCGAGATCCTCGGCTTGCCCGCCCATTCGAATCTGCTGGGCGAGAGCCAGGAAGTGGGCGACGCCTCGAACGCCTTTGACGGCGCTCAGGACCTGTTCGATCTGCTGACGACCGACCGCGCCGCACTCAGTGTCGGCGGCTACCTGGGTACCGCGAACGACCTGGATTGGTACCGGTTCGAAGTGGATCACGAGTTCATCCAGGCCATCGGCGGCGTCAACGCGGGGGCCAAGACCATCGCGGCGACCTTCGACCTGGATTACGCGGACGGTCTGCCTGGTCCGGACGCCACCTTGTCCGTGTTCGACGGCGAAACCGGACGGATGCTGTACATCGGCCGCGAGTCGTTCGTAGAGGACGATCAGCGCGATCCGACCCTCGGTCAGGGCGCGGACATCGACGATCTGTCGCGGGGCTCCGTGGGAGCGCTCGATCCCTTCATCGGTTCGGCCCATCTGGCCGAGGGCCCGGGGCAAATCTACTACGTCGCCGTTTCGTCCAATACGCAGATGGCGCAGGCCCTGTCCCAGTACTTCACGGCGAACGTCTCGAACTCGCAGAAGGCCGTCCGTCTGGAGCCGGTGACTTCGGTCCAGCGCCTGGTGGAAGACCATATCGGGTTTCAGGGATACAATTCCAATGGGTCGCAGGTCGATCCCGTGCAAACGGATGGACTGTTCAACATTTCCAACGAGGTCGAACTGGCGACGCACGTCAAGCCGTTCAACCTGGGCGACGTGGTCCTGTTCCTGACCGGCACCAGCGGGGACCGGCTGTATACCGCCGACGCCCTGCACGGCGGGCAGTACATCACGCTGGTGGACGATGACCTGGATCAGACGGGGAACAACGATCAGCTGGTCCGGGACCTGGCGATGCGGACGGACGGGCGGATGTACGGCTACCGCCGGCTGAACGGCGACAACGACGACGTCGGCGCGGTGGTCACGGTCAATGCGGGCACCGGCGAACTGGGGGGCAATCAGGAGGACAACATCGCCGGACAAGCCGTCACGCCGCGGGACATTTACGTGAATGTCGCCGACTACAACAACCCCAGCCGCGGCAACCAGGTCACGACTTCGGACGAGGCCGAGGCGTTAGCCTACGAACGCCTGGGGTTCGACAGCGACGCCAACGCGGTGGTCTATGCGCAGTACTACGCGGTCCGGGAATCGGATCAGGCGAGCTACGACCAGACGAACCTGCCGAATGCCATCAATTCAAAGCTGTACCGCGCGGACCCGGCGAATTCGTCGGCAACGCCCGTGCAGAACCAGCCGTGGGGCGTCAAGGGCGATATCCAACCTGCCGGCGTCACCAAGGGTACGGTGTCGATTTCGGTGTTCGATAACGACAGCAACGGCGACTCGGCGGTGATTCAGATCGAGGCCAAGGAAGCCGGCATCAACGGAAACGGCATCCAGATCCGCTTCGTGGGCAGCAACCGGCTGTTTGTCAGCGCGAGCGTTGCCGGCCGTTCGATTACGGTCGAGTTGAACGTCGACGGCAACGGCAACGTCACCAACAGCGCCCAGGCGATTGTCGACGCCATCAACAACGAGGGCAACGCCCGCCGGCTGGTTACGGCCGGCGTGGCGAACAACAGCGATCTGGGCGAGGAAGGCCAGAACCTGGTGGGGGACGTCTACCTGACCGCGGGCGGTGTGGGAACGCCGCTGCAAGGTTATGTGACGGGGCTGGCGTTCGCGGACGGCGACCGGGACGAGTTGAAGGATGAACTGTTCGGCGTGACCAGTGCCGGCGAGTTCCTGGCGATCAACAAGGCCAATGGCCAGGTGACATTAACCGTGGACGTCACGGGCTTGGTGCCCGACGACGATTTCCAAGGGCTGGCGCTGGGGCCGCAGAACGTCGCGGCCTATGACGCCAACGGCGTCGCCACGGCGCGCTACTACGAGAATCTGTTGTTCGCGATCAGCCGCAACGGCTATCTGGTTGCATTCAATACCCTGGGCGAGCTGCAGACGGTGTTCGACACCGACGGGGACAACGCGGGAGACGCGACTTCGATTCAGATCACCGGCCCGACCACCTTCACGGGTCTGGCGTTCTCGCCCCTCGATTTCAACCTCTGGCATCCCACCATGCGGCGCGGGGATCCAGACCGAATCGCGAATCTTCCGACCGCCAGTCTGGACGAGATTGCCGGGCACGGGATCAACTATACGCTGGACAACAGCCGCACGCCGGGCTTGGCGGTCGCCCGGACCCAGATCACGCGTGGCGATACCGGCGCCTTGGTGCAGAGCTATGCCGAAGATCAGGTTTGGGGCGGCTTGAGCTTCTACTTCGGGTTGGAAGAGTATTTCCAGCCGGACGGCAGGGAGTACCTGCAGTATTATTCTTACGACACCCGATTCGGTTCACCGGTGACGGCGGGCCAGTACGGGATGCTCAACGCGGTGGCCCAGATGGACCTCGCGTCCAACACCGAAATCGGCAACAACTACAATCTGCCCGGCGGTGCGCTGGGCAGCCTGGTCACGGACGGCTTCAACCTGGACGGTTACGATCAGCGCGACAAGCCGACCTTGTATTTCAATTACTTTCTCGAGACGGAGGACGCCGCCGGCCGGAGCAGCCAGTACTCCCCGGGCGACAGTTCGGATCCGTTCCGCGACAGTGCGCGGGTGTTCGTGTCCAGCGACGGCGGGCAGAGCTGGGAATTGGTGGCCACGAACAATTCGGATTTGAGCCGCCCCAACGCGCTTTCAACCGATCTGGACTCCGAACTGCCGCGGTTCCTGTCGCACTCGGCGACCGCGGGGCTCAACAGTGATGACCCGGTCCCCTTGGAGCGGCAACAGGTGCAGGAGTTGTTCGACAACACCGGCCGCTGGCGGCAGGCGCGCGTGGACCTCACGGCTTACGCCGGCGAGCCGAACCTGATGCTGCGGTTCGACTTCAGCACGGCCGGGCAGATGAACGATCCCAGTCTGGGGTTCGTCGAGGATTGGGACGGCGACGGCATCGTGTCTCGCTTTGAGGGGTTTGGCGAGTTCTTCTACCAGGGCCAGGACCACTCGGGCAGCACGCTGGACAGGCCGGTCCGCGGGTTGAACAACAACCACGAAGGCTTCTACGTCGACGATATCATCATCGGGTTCGCCGAGCGGGGCGAAATGGTCACCCAGGCCGTGGTCAGCGAAGGCTACTACACGGACCGCGATTACACCAATTTGGCAACCACGGCACGGACCCAGAACACGGATCCCAGCCGCCAGCCGGACCAGCTAAGCGGCTACTACCAGTTGGAGATCCGCCGCAGCGAGGAGTACGCGGTGCTGACGGACGCTCCGCTCCCGGGGGACATTTCGGTGGTCACCGGCCTGCTGGTCGATACCAACGAGCGTCAAACCGACGGCTATACGATTGTGGCCCCGTCGGCAACGGCGGAACTGGACGGCCAGACCTTTACCATCACCGGCCGGGTGGTGCATGTGTTTGAGTTCGACGCGGGCACGGTTCCGCTGGACAACGGGCACATTCGAGTGCCCTTTACCGTGGGCCAGTCTCCGGATGCTCTGGCGGTGACGATCCGCAACACGATCAACAACCAGATGGACCTGGGGGTGGCCGCGATCGTGGCCACGGCCACCAGCAACCGGGTGGACTTGCTGCACGCCAAAGCCTTGGAGTCCGACCTGACGCTGCCCAATCTGTCGGTCGCCGTGACGGCTGCCAGCATCAGCGAATTTGGGGGATCGTCCGTGGTGACCGTCACCCGCGAGGGCGCCACGGCAGCCGACTGGGTGGGCGATCTGGCCGTTACGCTGGCCGCCACGGTGAACGGCGGCCGCGTCAGTCTGCCCGCTACCGTGACGATTCCGGACGGCCAGCCCTCCACGACCTTTATGCTGACCGCCCTGGATGACGCGATCGCCCAAGGCACGCAGACGGCGGTCATCGCGGCTGCGGCGCCGGGCTATACGAGCGTCAGCGACACGGTGGATGTCCTCGACGACGAACTGGCGGCATTGACGCTGACCGTCGCGCCGGGATTGCTCAGCGAAACCGACGCCAGCGGCGCGGCGGTCGCCACCATCACCCGCAACACGCCGACCGATCGGGACTTGACGGTGAATTTGGTGAGCTTGGACCCGAGCGAGTTGCGGATTTTCGGCACGGTGACGGGCAGCGGTCTGGTTACCGAGGTCGAGCCCAATAGCACGTTGGCGACGGCGCAGAACATCGACGGCCAGTGGACTTTGGCTTACGACGCGAATGTCGGTGATTTGACGAACACCAACACGTCGACCACCATCCCTCACGTGACCGTGCGGGGAACGGGGGACGGCACGTACGACTACTATGCCTTCACCGTGACCGCGGCCAACAGCCGCGGCATCTTCGACATCGATCGGACGACCGGTACGTTGACCGACTCGTACCTCCAACTGTTCGATGCGGCGGGCAATTTCCTCTCTGCGAACGATGATACGTTTCCGACCGATCCCGGCAGTTCGGACCGCTTCGTCGGTGCCGGTTACACTTACGATTCGTTGATGGAGTACACGTTCACGGCACCCGGGACGTACGTCATTCGAGTGCAGGGACTCGGTACGAGTGTGCCGGCCGGTTCCAGCTACGAATTGAACGTCTCCTTGGAGAATGTAACGGCGGAGACGCTTGGCGCGGCCAGCCAACTGCAGATGACCATTCCGGCCGGCGCTGCCTCGGCGACCGTGGACCTGATCCCGGTCCAGGACTATGTCGTGGACGGGAACCAGACGTCGACCCTGGTCGCGTTTGCTTCGAGTTTTGCCAGTGTGCGCACGCCCGTCGTTGTGCGGGATTCGGGCTACACCGAGGCCCTGAGCCTGAGCATTGCCACGCCGACGATCTACGAACGGGCGGCGGATGGCCCGACGTTCACGACCGCCACGGTGACCCGCAGCATCTACCGGAACGAAATCCAGCAACTGGCGTTCGATCCCTCGGTGGACGGCGGGTGGATCACGCTCACCTACGGTCCCAATCTGACCACCGGGCCGATCTTCTGGAGCAGCACGCCGAGCTTCGTCGTCAATCAGATCCAAACCGAGTTCAATGCGCTGTTCGGCGCGGGCAACACGGTGGTGGCTTCGCAGTCGGCCACCGAATACACGATCATGTTCCAACGCTCCCTGGGCAATGCCGATCTGCCGCAGCTCACGGCCGATGGTTCTCAGCTGACGGGCACGACGCCCGCGGTGACCCCCAGCACGATTCAAGAGGGTGCCGGCAACGACGTGCAAATGGTCACGGTCAACGGCCCCACCGGGGACTTTACGCTGTCGTACAACGGCGTCTCCGCCACCGCCCCGATCACCTCGCCCTATACGGCCCTGACGCCCCTGGCGGTCCAGAACCATCTGGCCACGATTCCCGAACTGGCCTCGAATGTTGCGGTCGTCGGCCGCGCGGGGGGCCCGTACACCGTGGTGTTCCAGAATGGGCTGGCCGGGGCCAACGCCTTGCCCCTGGACTTTACCGTCAGCGGTGGGACCGGCGTCTCGGTCATCCCGGTCGCCGACGGTGGCGGCCTGGCGGGATTCAACACGACCAATGCGCTGACGGTCAACCTGCTGAGCACGGATCCCTCCGAAGCCAGCGTGCAGGCGAGCGTGGTGATTCCCGCCGGTCAGGCCTCGATCGGCTTTACGGTCACGGCCGTGGATGACGGCTACGGGCAGGATCCGGCTTCTCCCAGCCACACCTTCCCCATCGTCGCTACGGTTGCGGGCATCCGCAGCGCGAATGCGGACCTGACGGTGGTCGACGATCCCACCAATCCCGGGCCCCCGCCGTACGATCAAGAGGTCCGAGTCGTGTTCGGCACGCGCACAACCACGGCGGTTGCGGAAGACACCAGCCGGGGAACGGTGCCTACGTCGGTCACGGCAACGGTTCAAATCCCCACCGCCACAACGGTCCCCCTGAACGGCATCATCACGTTCGACCCGGCGCAGGTCAGCTTGAACGGCAACACCACCGGGACCTTGACGTTCACGATCCCCGCCGGCGCGTCGGTGTCCGCGGCCATCACCGTGACGCCCGCCACCCAGCGGCTCGTGTTGGGCGATCAGACGGTGCAGCTGACGCCCCGGCTGACGGGCTATGACGAGGTCCAGCAACTGAACTTGGATCCCGCGGTGGACGGGGGAACGTTCACGATCAGTTACAACGGCAACCTAACGACCACACCGATTCTCTGGAGCCCTTCGTCCTTCACTCTCACCAACCGCATCCAGACGGCCCTGAACGGGATTTTCGGCAATGGGAACACGTTGGTGACGGCCCTGTCGGCCACGAACTATACGATTACCTTCCGGAACAACCTGGGCGGGGCCAATCTGGCGCTGATCACCACGGACAGCACGTTGCTGACGATTGGGGGCGTGCCGGGCGGGGTGGTGACGCCGAGCATCGTCACCAATGGCCTCGGAAACGAAGTGCAGACGTTGGTGCCGGGCGGCGCCAACGGCGGGACCTTCACCGTCTCGTACGGCGGGGTAGCTGCCACCGCCCCGCTGACGTACGACAGCACCGCCTTTACCCCCACTGCTGCGCAGTTGCTGACGCACTTGAACTCGATTACCGCCTTGAACGGCAACGTGACCGTGGTGGGCGCCGCGGCGGGACCGTTCACGATTGTGTTCCGCAACGCGTTGGCCGGCACGAACGTAACGGCGCTGGCGACGTCGACCACCAATGGCACCACGGCGCCGATCGGCACCTTGGCCAACGGCGGTGCGGCCCTCGGCTACGATTCGATGCGCAGCATCGTCGATGTGCTGGACGCCGCCACCCATCTGTATGCGACCATCACGGCCAGCTCGTTCAGTACGGCGATTACCGAGTCTTATTTTGGCACGGCCAGCATTCAACTCACGCGCAGTGATTCGGTCGGCGCGCTTGCGGGGACGATGACCAGCAGCGACACCACGGAAGCCCGCTTCCTGACGCCGGCGTTTACCCTGACCGCAGGGGCCACCACGACCTCGTCCACGCTGAGCGTCATGGATGACTTGCTGCGGGATGGAACGCAGACCGTCATTATGACGCCGTCGACGGCCGGGCAAACGCGCGCCTATTCGCCGATCAGCGCGGCGATCGACGTGCTGGACAACGAAACCGCGACCCTGCGGTTGGTCGTCGGCAGTGCCGATCTGCTGGTGACCGACGCGATTTTGGAGAGCGCCGGCGCCGCCGCGCTGACCGGGACGGTGTTCCTCTCGCGGGGCTTGGATCGGGACCTGACCTTGTACCTCGTCAGCAGCGATCCCAGCGAAGCCACCGTCGCTGCGACGGTCACGATCCCCGCCGGTGCGGTGAGCTTTACGTTCCCGATCGACGCGGTGGACGAATTGGTCTCCGACGGGACGCGCACCGTGACCATTACGGCCTTTGCCGACGGCTTTGCCAGCGTCAGCGACACCCTGGACGTGGTCGGCGACGGGCTGGAAAGCTACAACCGCACCGGCGACCCGAACCGCCACCGCGAGCAGGGGCAGATTGTGATCGAGTCCAACACCATCACCTATGCGGCCCAGTCCGGAATCCTGGTCCAGGCCGGCGATCGCACGGTGGCGACGGGGGGGAACGTCAACACTCCGGCATGGGTTGCCACGGACACCATCCCGCATCCGGGTACGCCGATCAATTTCCCCGGCCTGGCCCGCAACACGGCACGGCTCGCGCCAGGACCGGTGATTCAGAACAACATCATTGCCTTCTTCGGGCAGGAAGGTGTCAGCTTCAGCGGCGATGCAGCGGCGGGACCGAATGGAGCGGTGCCGTTCGGGCGGATCGTGAACAACTCAATCTATGGCGGTACGACTGCTCAAGGAACGGGCATCCTCGTCAGTGATGCCGCGAGCCCGACCATCTTGAACAATATCCTGGCCAATACACAGACGGCGATCAATCTTGTTTCCGGGCCGGGTACCGTGGTGGGGCATAACGTCTTTTGGCGCAACACGGCCAACGGTACAACCGGATCCGTGCCGTTCATTGATGCCCCTGGGAGCGGTGCCGATGACTTCCCCCTTTTCATCGGGCCTCAGACGGGAAATTTCTACCTCCAGTCCGGTTCGTTGGCGATCGACAGTTCGCTGCACCGCATGGAGGATCGGGACTTGTTTGCCAGCGACGTCAAGGACCCGTTGGGCATCCCGCCTTCGGCCATTTTGGCACCGGACCGCGACGTGTACGGGCAGCTGCGCAAGGACGATTCCGATCCGCTGGCCGATCCGCTGGGCGCCGGTTCCAGCGTGTTCAAGGATCGGGGCGCGGTGGACCATGTGGACGAACTCGGCCCCTATGCCAAGCTGCTGGACCCGGTGGACAACGACATCGCGGGTCTGGACGCGGATCCGAACGAGACCGTGGTCGTTCGCCGCACCGGATTGTTCGAGCAATTCCGCATTCTGCTGGCCGACGGGCCCGGCGATCCGTTCCCCAACGAGGGGACGGGGACCGACCCCAGCACCATCACGGGGCAGAGCGTCGAGATTACTCGCAACGGCGTGTTGCTGGAGGAAGGGACGCATTACCGGCTGGGCTACAGTGCCGGCAGCAACCTCCTGCTGTTGACGCCGCTGTCGGAGGTGTGGGAGCCGAACAGCGTGTACCAGATCACGCTGGCCAATCAGAGCAACCTCGCCATCCGGGACTACGCGGGCAACGCCCTGCGCGGCAATCAGCCGGATGGCCGGTCCCAGTTCACCATCATCCTGGGCGACGTCGGGATCGACTACGGCGACGCGCCGGATGCCAACTACCAGACGCTGCTGGCCAACAACGGCGCCCGGCACGCGATCCTTCCCGACCAGCCGCTGTACTTGGGCCAGACGGTGGACGCTGACCGCGACGGCCAGCCCGGGCCGTATGCCGACGGCGACGACGGCGACTATTCCGTGGACGTGGGGACCAGCGGCCTGGCCGTTGTCCGCGGACCGTCCAGCTTCACCCTGCAGCTTTCGACCGACGGCGAGTCCGCCATTCTGGACAACGCGACTCGGTTCACCGTCGACGACGGCGTCACTGCGACGACGTTTATCTTCGATCTCGATGGCAGCGGTCTGACGCTGGGGCCGAACGAGTGGGCCATCGGGTACTACACGGGCGACCCCGCGACGGTCATCGCCGATCGGATCGTCGAGGCGATGGCGGCCAGCGGACTGGCGGGCGTCAGTGCCGCCAATCTGGACGCGGGAGCCGTCGTGATCCGGGGCGCCGTACACGTGACGGTCACCCCCGGCAATCTGTTGACGCCGGAGATCCGGTTGTTGGACCGTCTGCCGTTGTCGCTCGCCCTGCCCGTGGGGTATCCGGCCACCGCCGATGGCCAGACCTTCACCATCGCCGACGGCGGCAGGGAACCGGTCAAGTTCGAGTTGAACAGCAACGATACCTACGGCGCGGACAAGACGGTCACCGTCATCGAGTTCCTCGACACCGACTCGGACCTGTTGTTGGCGCGCCGGATGACCGAGGCGATCGGCCGGGCCCTGCCGAACTTGACCGCCGGCTACTCGTTCGACACCGCCACGAACCGCTACCAGGTCGACCTGATCAGCAAGACATTCGATCTGGAGGACGACGAAGACGGCGTGGTGTTCGACGGCGTTTTGCATCCGGGCATCGATACGCCCATCACGGTGACGGCTTCCGGCTCCGGCGTGTTGGACGCCTGGGTCGACTTCAATACGAACTCGGTGTTCGAGGACAACGAGCACGTGATCGCCGGCCAAAGCGTGGTGGCGGGCGCGAACACGCTGGTGATCGCAACGCCGGCGGATGCACCACTGGTCACGGCCTACGCACGGTTCCGGCTTAGCCCCACGGGCCAGATGACGCCCTACGGGCTGTCGATCGGCGGCGAAGTCGAAGATTACTGGGTCGAAATTGTGGGCGGGGACCCGCCGCACGCCAACGACGACAGTTTCGTGCTGCTGGAAGACACGATCGGTTTCGTTTCGCCGCGCAGCGTCTTGTCGAACGACGACGTGCCGCCGCTGCTGAAGGCCATCCTGGCCCAGGGGCCGGCCAATGCCGCCCAGTTCACGCTGAATCCGGACGGGACCTTCGTCTACACGCCGGCGCCGAACTTCTACGGCACGGACACCTTCACCTACCGGGCCAAGGACCCGCGGTTGACCTCCGGCAACGTCGGCACGGTGACGCTGACCGTCCAGGCGCAGAACGACCAGCCGACGGCGGACGTCTCCGGCGTGAGTGTGACCACGGTCGAGGAAGATGCGCCGCTGAGCATCACGGGCATCGCGATCGACGATCTGGACAATTTGAACAGCGCGCTGGGCAACCCGGACAATATCGAGGTGCAGGTCACGGTCACGGTGCAGCACGGGACGCTGACCCTGCCGGCGGCCAGCAAGCCGCAGGCCGTGGGCATCGTGTCGATCAACGCGACCAACGCGCTGGGCGATACCGATCTGCCGCCCGACGGCACGGGCGGCAGCCGGCACGAGGACTACCTGGTGGACGGCAGCGGGCTGACCGGCGATTCGAATCCCGCGACCGACTACCTGGTCCACTCGGCGATCGGGCTGAACGACTTTACGAAGTGGAGCGTCAGCGGCAACAAGGCCGGGCTGATGATCGAATTGGACGACGAGTGGACGATCGACGTACTGCAGCTGTGGAACTTCAACGCCCAGAGCTACGTGTCGTACGGCGCCAACCGTTTCGAGGTGTACGTTTCGTCGAGCCTGACGCGTCCGGCCGACGCCAGCGCCATGACTCCGTTGACGGGCGGCACGGGTCCGATCGCTGTGGCGCAGGCTCCGTCCGGCGTGGCCGATTACCTGGGCCAGACGTACCTGCTGGGCGGTGCGACCACCACCGCGTTGCCGGGCCGCCTGGGCGATCAGGACGGCAGTGTTTCCAGCGAGCCGATCGGGGTCACCGGCCGGTGGCTGCTGCTGGTCGTGGAGGACACGGACGGTACGGGGCACGTCGGGCTCTCGGAAATCGGGCTGTACGGGCGCCGGACCAGTTCGCCCAGCGTCACCGTCGTGGACGCGGACGGCGATGACACCGTCGTGATCCGCGGCATGCTGGCGGACGTGAATGACGCCTTGGACGGCTTGGTTTACCAGCCCGATCCGAACTACAATTCGGGCGATCCCAATCACCCGGAGACCCTGTGGGTCCAGGTGAACGATTTGGGGAACGTGGACATCTCGCCGGCGGCGGCGCCGCTGACCACCCAGGCCAGTTTCACGATCGTCGTCCAGCCGAAGCAGGACCTGCCGGAATTGGATTTGACCGCCGTGCCTGGTTCGGTGGTGATCGAGGACCAGAACAGCCTGTTGGGTCCGATCCGGCTGGCCGATCCCGACATCGCCAGCGCCGACGGCAGCATCCAGTACGATCCGAACTGGCAGGGCGACGTGACGCTGGCGGTGGCCAACGGCACGCTGTCGCTGCCGATCGAGCCCACGGCTCGAGTGGTGACCTTTGCGGCGACGGACGACACGATCATCGACGGCCGCAATTTCAACGGGATCGGCAGCCCCGTGCCGGAGGGCGGCGAGAACGGCGACCGGGACGAGAACCACCTGATCAACGGCGGCGGACTGACCACCGCCTTTGCGCCGTGGGAGCATTCCCGGGGCGACGTCAGCGAAAGTTGGAGTATCGCCCAGCAGCGGGGCGGCGTGATGATCGACCTGGGCGCGGTGTATGCGATCGACGCCTTGCAGATTTGGAACTTCAACGTCGCCGGCCTGACCAACTATGGTGCCACGTCCTTCGATCTGTGGGTCTCCGCGACCGGCGACGTACTGCCGGCCGACACCACCGGGATGACGCTGGTGCGGACGGGCGTTGCGCTGAATCCGGCGCCGGGGTTGGACCAGTACCTGGGAGAAACCTACCTGTTCCGGAATGTCAGCGACGTCGACGGGGCGCTGGCGGTTGCCCCCGCGATCTTCGGCGACAGCGACGGGGCGACGCCCATGCTGGACGCGGGCGGCAATCCGATCGGGCTGGTGGGACGTTACTTGTTCCTGGGGAACCTGCAGGGGACGCTGGCCGGCGGCGGGCACGTGGGCTTGTCCGAGGTCCACGTCGCAGGCCACCGCGTAGGCACGGTGGACCGTGACGTTTCCGCACCTGACCTGGTGTTCAGCCGGGGCGACGGCGTAGCCGACGATTCGCTCACGTTCCGCGGTTCGGTGGGCGACTTGACGGCCGTGCTGGCCGGCGTGGTCTACCGGTCCGATCCGGACTACAACTCGGGAGACCCGAACGCGGTACCGCCGAGTGTGACGCCGGACGTGCTGACCGTGACGGTGGATGACCTGGGCCATACGGACGTCAACCCGACGGTGCCCGGGACGGTAATCGCGACGGCGGCGATCACGGTGTTGCCGGTCCAGGATCCGCCGGTGGTGGATGTCGGCTCGGTCACTTCGATCACCGTGGCCGAGGACGCGGAATTGACGCTCAGCGGTGTGCTGTTGCAGGATCCGGACGCGCGGTACGACGCCGATTGGCGCGGGACGGTCACCGTCTGGGCCGACCACGGCACGTTGCGTTTGCCGGCGGCCGCGGGCGTGACGAAACTGGCGCCGGCCGCGACCGTGACGCAGGAAGACGGCAGTCAACTGCCGTCGCTGCCGCCGTCCGAGCCCACCAAGGCCCTGGACGGATCGGGGCTGGCGGACGTCGACGTCGGCGGCGGCGTACTGAAGACGGCACACGCCACGGGCGCCAATCTCGGTTGGCGGCTGCCCCAAGAGACGGGCGGTCTGCTGTTGGACCTGGGCGCCGTGTACACCCTGGACGTGCTGCAGATTTGGAACTTCAACGAGGACGGTCTGGAAGTCTACGGGCCGCCGTCGTTCGACCTGTGGGTGTCGACGGACGCGGCCATGCCGCTGGGCACGGCGGGCATGAGCCGGATCCTGGACAACGAGCCGTTGCCGCGGGCTGCCGCGGGGGACGCGGCCTACCTGGGCGAAACGTACCTGTTCAGCGGGGCGACGACGGCCGTGGTGCCGGCGCAGTTGGGCGACGAAGACAACGTGGTGGGAAATCATGCGGCCACGCCGGTGCGCGCCCGGTACGTGCTGTTGACCGATCTGCGCGGCGAACTCGGTGCGGGGAACGTGGGCTTGTCGGAAGTTCAGTTGTTTGGCCGGCCGGAGACGGCGACGCTGAGCGCCACGGGCACGCTGGCGGAGTTGTCGGCGTGGATCGACGGGATCGTCTATCGCTCGTTGCCGGACTACAACTCCGGCAGCCCAACGGTCACCCCGGAGCAGATCCACGTGCGGTTGGAGGACATGGGGAACACCCAAGCGCCCGCGCCTGGGACGCCAGCTGTGGCGGAGACCAGCTTCGCCGTCACCGTGACCCCGGTGCAGGACCCACCGGCGATCCCCACGGTGCCGCCGCCGCAGCAGGTGGACGAGGACCCGTCGACAGCCCTTCTGCTGCCGAAGATCGAGGTCTTTGACATCGATGCCCGCAGCAGTCTGGCGATCGGCGGCAACACGCTGACCTACGATCCGAACTGGATCGGCGAGGTGACGTTGGAGGTCCGCAACGGGACGTTAAGCCTGGAGCCGGGACCGTCGCAGGTGATTCCGGCCGTGCAGTTGCAGGCGGTGTCCCGCCAGGCGGACGGGACCGGCAATCCGGCGGCGGAGAACAACTACCGCCTGCCCGGCAACGCGGTGAACGGAAGCCGTCTGCGGAATCCGGCCGGCCCGCTGTACCATGACGCCGGCGATTCGGTCGGCGAGCCGTCGAGTTGGAGCTTGGCGCAGGAGACCGGTGGTCTGCTGATCGACTTGGGTGCGGTGTACGCGATCGACGGGCTGCAAATCTGGAATTTCAACGTCGACGGCCGCGAATCGTACGGCCCGCAGAGCTTCGATCTATGGGTGTTGGGGACGGGCGGGACGCTGCCGGCCAGTACTGCGCCGATGACGCAGGTGCTGGACAACGAGCCGCTGGTCCGGGCGGTGCGGTTTGATGCCAATTATCTGGGCGAGACGTATTTGTTCGGCACGGCCGCGCCACCGGCCGTCTGGGGCGATGAATCGGGCGTGGCGACGGTGATACCCATCACGGCGCCGGTCGTGGGCCGCTACCTGTTGCTGAGCGACCTGAGCGGGGCACCCGGCACGCCGGGCCATGTGGGCTTGTCGGAAATCCAGGTCTCGGGCCGGCTGCTGGGCGCTGCGGGCCTGGTGTTCACCGAGGGTGACGGAGACGCCGACGCCAGAATGACGCTGCGAGGTAGCCTGGACGCGTTGAACGCAGCGCTGGCCGGCGTACGGTACACGCCGAACCCGGACTACAACTCGGGCGACCCAACCTCGGCGACGGCGAACGTGGTGCCGGACGGCCTGACCGTGACGGTCAGGGACTTGGGGAACACGGGGATCCCGCCGGCGGCGACCGTCCCGGCGGTGGCGACGGTGCCGATCACGGTGCGGCCGATTCAGGACCCGCCGGACGTGGACGTCAGCGGAGTCCCGATTGTGACAGTGCTGGAGGACACGGACCTGGAACTCAGCGATATCATCTTGCGCGATGTCGATGCGCTCACGGATCCGGATTGGCAAGGCACGGTCACGGTTTGGGCCGACAACGGCACCTTGCGGCTGCCTGCGGACGTGGGGCGGCAGCGGGTGACGCCGGTGTCGATTCTGGCGACGCAGGCGGACGGGAGTCGGACGCCGTTACCGGCGGTGGACACGGCACGGCCGCCGGCCCAGGTGCTGGACGGCAGCGGCCTGGCGGTGGCGGACGTGGGCGGCGGCGTGCTGAAAGCGGTGCATGACAGCCTGACGACGGGCTGGGCGCTGGGCCAAGAGACCGGCGGCTTGCTGCTGGACTTGGGACAGGTGTACATGCTGGACGTCCTGCAGATCTGGAACTTCAACGAGAGTTTGCTCGAAGCCTATGGTTCGCAGACGTTCGACCTGTGGGTCTCGACGGCGGACACCGTCCCGGCGAGCACGGCGGACATGCAGCGACTGCTGAATGACGAACAACTGGGGCGCGTAGCGCCGGGTGCCACGGCGTACCAGGGGCAAACATATCTGTTCAGCGGGACGACGGCGGGAATGGTGCCGGCGACCTTGGGCGACGAGGACGGCACGCCGACGAACCATGCCGGCACGCCCGTGCGGGCCCGGTACATCTTGCTGGGCGACTTGAGCGGGCAGTTGGGCGCAGGCCAGGTGGGGCTGTCGGAAATCGAACTTTATGGGCGGCCGGAGGCGAGCACGCAGACCATGACGGGCACGCTGGCCCAGTTGAACGCCTGGATCAACGACACGGTGTACCACGGCTTGCCCGACTACAACTCCGGCACCACTTCCGTGGTCCCGGACCGGGTACATATCCGGTTGGACGACCTGGGCAACACCCATGTGCCGATCGATCCGTCGGCGACGCCTTCGCCGGGAGCGCTGACGGACGAGGATTTCGTAGAGATTATCGTGCTGCCGGTCGAGCCGCAGCAGGTGCAGGACCCGCCGTCGATTCCGACGCTCCCGGGACCGCTGCAGATGGACGAGGATGGCGAGCTGGTCTTCCAGGGCAGCACGAAGATCGAGGTGTTCGACGTGGACGCGCGGAGCGCTTTGAGCGGCGGCGTGGAATACGACCCGGACTGGCAGGGCGAAGTCACGCTGGAGGTCAGCCACGGGACGTTGAGCATCGGGCGTGGGGTGTCGGACGTGATTCCCTCGGGCCAGATGCAGGCGGCGTCGCGTCAGGCCAACGGCACCGGCAACCCGGCGGCAGAGAATACCTACCGCGAGCCGTTGCGCGCGATCGATGGCAGCCGGTTGCGGTTGAATGCCGCCAACCAGTGGTACCACCACCCGGGCGAGTCCGTGTTGGAACCGTCCAGTTGGAGCTTGGCGCAAGAGACGGGCGGTCTGCTGATCGACCTGGGCGCCGTGTACGTCATCGATGGGCTGCAGATCTGGAACTTCAACATCAATGGCCGCGAGTCGTACGGTCCGCAGAGCTTTGATTTGTGGTATACCGCCACGGGCTCGACGTTGCCGACGAACCTGACGGGAATGACGCAGGTCCTGAACGATATGGCACTGCCGCGGGCGGTGGCGGGCGACCCCCAGTATCTGGGCGAGACCTACTTGTTCGAAACGGCGGCGTTTGGGTTGCCGGCGGCGCCCGCGACCTGGGGCGATGAGACGCCCGACCTGGTGACGGGCGGCGCGACGGTCGTGAGCGCGGCGCAACCGGTCCTGGCACGTTACCTGTTCCTGGGCGACCTGCGCGGCGCCGCCGGATCGCCCGGCCACGTGGGGTTGTCGGAAATCCAGGTGTCGGGCCAATTGCTGGGCGCGATGGGGCTCGAGTTCCTGGAAGGGGATGGCGTGTCCGACACGCGGCTGAGGTTCCGCGGCAGTTTGGACGCCCTGAACGCGGCGCTCGACGGCCTGCGTTACGTGCCCGACCGGGACTACAATTCGGGCGATCCGACGGGCGATCCGTCGAACGTCGTTCCGGAGGAACTGGTTGTGACCATCGACGATCTGGGCAACACGGACACCAGCGGCACGGCGCCGGCGATGACCGCGACCGCCACGGTGCCGATCACGGTCCGGCCGATCCAGGACACGCCCCAAGTGGACGTCAGCGGCGTGACCTCGGTGCGCGTGGCCGAAGACAGCGACCTGACGCTGAGCGGGATCGCCTTGGCGGACGTGGACCAGCCTTACGATCCGGATTGGCAGGCGCGGGTCACGATCACGGCGGACCATGGGACGCTACGTCTGCCGGTCGGCGTGCAGATGCAGCAGGTACTGCCGGTTTCCGTGATCGCGACGCAAGCGGACGGGAGCCAAGCGACGCTGCCGGTGGACGATCCGGCGCGGCCGGCAGTCCGCGCGATCGACGGGACCGGTTTGTCGCTCGTCGACTTGGATCCGGGGCCGATCGACGATTTCAAGACGGTGCATGCTGCCGGGAACGAGGGCTGGAGCCTGATGCAGGAAACCGGCGGCTTGCTCTTGGATCTGGGCGGACTGTATACGCTGGACGTGCTGCAGATCTGGAACTTCAACGAAGATCGGTTGGAATCCTACGGGACGCGGACCTTTGATCTGTGGGTTTCGACCGGCGACGTGGCGCCCACCGGTATCGGCGAGATGAGGCAAGAGTTGGACGACGAGCCGCTGGCACAGGCCGTGCGCGGCGACACGGCCTACCTGGGCCAGACGTACTTGTTCAGCGGCATGCAGACGAGCCTGGTGCCATCCACGCTGGGGGATGAAGATGGCTCGGTGCGGAACCATTCCGGCACGCTGGTGCGGGCGCGCTACGTGTTCTTGGGCGACCTGAACGGCGAGCCGGGATCCGGCCAAGTGGGGCTGGGCGAGGTACAACTGTACGGCCGGCCGGAAACCACATCGCAGACGTTGACGGGGACGCTGGCGGAACTGACCGCCTGGCTCGATGCCACGGTCTACCGGCCTCTGCCCGATTACAACTCAGGCGACCCGCAAAACGACGAGACGACCGGCGTGCTGCCTGTGCCGGGTTACCAGGTGACGCCGGACGTGGTGCATGTGGTCCTGGACGATCTGGGGCACACGCACGTACCGGTGGATCCCGCGACGGAGCGGACGGTACCGGGCACGGCCGAGGCCAGCTTTGCGATTGCGGTTGATCCGAGCCAGGACCCGCCCAAGGTGGCGGTCGTGCCGGACCCGCAGATCGCCCGGGAAGATACGCAACTTGTCCTGCCCGCGATCCAGGTCCTGGACGTCGACGCGCGGAGTGCGCTGACGGGCGGTACGGTTTACGATCCGGATTGGGTGGGGCAAGTCACGCTGTCGGTGAGCCACGGGACGTTGACCCTGGGGCAAGGGCCTGCAGGGGTGATTCCGGCGAGCCAGTTGCAGGCCGAGTCGCGGCAGGCCGATGGGACCGGAAATCCGGCGGCCGAGAATGCCTTCCGGCTGCCCTCGAACGCCGTCGACGGGAGCCGGCTGCGGACCAATCCGGGCGGCCAGTTGTACCATCACGCGGGCGAGTCCGTGCTGGAGCCGTCGAGTTGGAGCATGACGCAGCTGACGGGCGGTCTGTTGATCGACCTGGGCGCCGTGTACGTGATCGACGGGCTGCAGATCTGGAACTTTAATATCAACGGTCTGGAGTCGTATGGCCCGCAGAGCTTCGATCTGTGGGTCTCGGCGGCCGGTTCGACGATGCCGACCAGCCTGGCCGGGATGACGCAGGTGCTGGACGACGAGGCGTTGCCGCAAGCCGTGCGCGGCGACCTGCAGTACCTGGGCGAGACCTACCTGTTCGACGTGCCGGCGGCGCCGGCCCAATGGGGTGACGAGACGGGCGGGGTGACTTACATCACCACGACGGCGCCGGTCGCGGGCCGGTACCTGTTCCTGGGCGACTTGCAGGGCGTGGCGGGCACACCCAGTCACGTGGGACTGTCGGAAGTGCAGGTGTCGGGCCGGCTGGTGGGCGAAATGGGGCTGGTGTTTACGTCGGGCGATGGTGTGTCGGACGCGACGATGACGTTCCAAGGCAGCCTGGATGCCTTGAATTCCGCGCTGAATGGCGTCCGCTACCTATCCAACCCGGATTTCAACTCGGGCGACTCGGCCGCGTCCGAGACGCTGGTGATCGGCGTCAACGATCTGGGCGATACCGATGTGACGGGGGCCGCGCCGGCGCTGGCGGGGACCGCGGCCGTACCGATCACGGTGCAGCCGCAGCAGGATCGGCCGGGGATCGACGTCAGTTCGGCTTTGACGGGGGCCGGTCTGCCGACGCGTTTCGGAGGATTCGATGCGGTTCGCGGAGGCGTCTTCTCGTTCCCCAGCGGTTCGCGCATGAGCCAAATGCGAACGGCGGTTCTGTCCGCTTTCCCGGGTGCGACATTTACCCAAACGGACACGTTGACCGCCGCCTACTTGTCGACGGTGGACGTGGTGATGATCAACTCCATCACCAGCGCCGGCGGGTTCCCCGGCGTGAACCTCACGCCGCAGGAGCAGCAGGCGTTGTATGACTTTGTCGTCAATGGCGGAGGCGCCATTCTCGCCGTAGATCACGGCGGGTTTGAGGCGCCGAACGAGAACCTGATCGATCCGTTCTTGCTCGACACGACTGGGTTTGGCAGCGTGCCGGATGACGGTACGATCCTGAATCCCGGCGCGCATCCCTTGACCAATGGCCCGTTCGGTTTAGTGCAGGCATTCCGCACGAGGGCGCCCGGCTGGTTCGACAATCTGGGACCGTACGCCGCTGCACTGGGAGTATTGGATTCCAACGGAAACACGGCGGTGGCGGCGATCGATCCCGGCGTGTTGGGACCGGGCAGTGGCGGCGTCGTGTTCCTAAGCGACACCCAACTAGGTGACGACGCAGACTTCAGTGCGCTCGACAACCGAGCCTTGGTGCTCAATGCTTTCGCCTTTGTCAACGCCGGCTCGGCGACTGTGCAGACCGCGGACGAAGACGGTTCGTTGACGCTGGGACCGGTCGTCATCTCCGATGTGGACGCCACGGACGGAACGTGGGCCTACGATCCAAACTGGCAGGGCCAAGTGACGCTGACGGCCGCCAATGGCACCTTGACGCTGCCGGCGGCGGTGCGGCCCCAATTGGTCCCCCTCCGCGAGGGCGACGCCTTTGTCAACGGCACCAACGCGGACGGGACGGGGAATCCGGTTCCGGAGAACGGCGAACGCGGCAACCGCGACGAAGACAACGTGATCAACGGCAATGGGTTGTCCGTCAACGCGGCGGGCAAGCTTGTACACGGGTTCGGATTGGATGACTACAGCAAGTGGAGCATCCGCCAGTTGTCCGGCGGCCTGCTGATCGACCTTGGCCAGGTGTACACGATCGACGTCATGCAGCTCTGGAACTTCAATGTCGACAGTCTGGTGAACTACGGGCCGCAGTCCTTCGACCTGTGGGTGTCCTCGAGCGCGGCGCGGCCGGCCAGTACGGCGGACATGATCCAGGTAGCCAGCAGCGTGCCGCTGAACACCGCACCCGGCAGCAGCGTGCAATACCTCGGCGAAACGTATCTGTTCAGCGGCGCCGGGGCCAACGTCATTCCGGCGGAGTTGGGCGACCAGGACGATATCGTGGACGACTTCTCGGCGACCACCCTGAAGGGCAGGTACTTGTTCTTCGGCAACCTGGTCGGGACCGCGGCGGCCGGCGGCCACGTGGGGCTGTCGGAGCTGCGCTTGTACGGGCGTCAGGACGGCTCGCCGGACGTGATCATCAACGCCGGTGACGGGGTTGGCGATGCGACCGTGACGATCACCGGCGCCTTGGCGGACCTGAACGCGGCGCTGGATGGCGTCGTGTACCAGCCCCGCCCGGACTATAACTCGGGCAACCCCGTGGCCGGCAACGTCGTACCCGACTCGATCGTCGTCCGGGTCAGCGACTTGGGACACTCCCAGAGCGGCGCTGCGCCCCTGACGAACGAAGCGACCCTCGGCGTGACGGTCAATCCGCGGCAGGACCCGCCGAGCATCCCCGTGGTTCCCACGATCCCGGATACCGCCGTGATCGAAGATACCCCGTATCTCTTGCCGACGATCGCGTTGTTCGATGTCGACGCACGGCAGCCGGTCGTGGATTCCAGCGTTGTTCCCTGGACGGCGGTGAACCGGGACCTGGACCCGCTGTGGCAGGGTCAAGTGACCTTGGCGGTAAATCATGGCACACTATCCTTGTCGCCGGACCTGACGACGCAACCTCTGCCTCGGGCGGTGGACGGCGTGACGGCCGCGGCCTTCAGCCGGCAAGCCGACGGTAGCGTGCTGAGCGCCAGCGCCGTGGAACGTAGCGCGGCGGGGGCGATCGACGGCGCCGGGCTGTCAAGCTGGAATGTGGGTGGCGTGGCGAAGCTGGTCCACGGAGCAGGCAGCGACGACGGCTGGAGCCTGCGGCAGGAAAGCGGTGGATTACTGATCGATCTGGGCGCGGTTTACAAGATCGACGTCTTGCAGATCTGGAACTTTGCGGCCGCCGGGTTGGAGGCCTACGGTCCCGCCCATTACGATCTCTGGGTCTCCTCCGATGCGGCCCCGCCGGCGGACACGTCGCTGATGACTCCGGTGTTGGATGACGAACCGCTGGCCCGTGCCGCCAGCGGCGACCTGAATTATTTTGGCGAGACCTACCTGTTTAGCGGCGCGACGGCGGCCGCGATTCCCGACGAACTGGCCGACGAGAACGGCGGTCCGAGCGACCGTTCGAGCCTGGCCGTCGTGGGCCGCTACTTGTTCCTGGGCGACCTGCAAGGCCAGTCCGGCGGCGGCCACGTGGGCCTGTCCGAGGTCCGCGTGTACGGCCGGCCGGTGACGGCCCCCGATCTCATCTTCGTGCAGGGCGACGGGCGGGGCGGCGAACGGACGCTCAGTTTCCAGGGCTCGTTGGACGACCTCAATGCAGTCCTGAATGGGCAGGTCACCTACCGGGGAGACCTGCACTACAATTCCGGCGATCCCAGCGTGCCGAGTTCCGTCGCGCCGGACGTCCTGAGCGTCACCTTCAGCGACTTGGGCAACACGGACCTGAATCCTGCCGCCGCCAGCGGCACGCAGCAGTTCACGGTGAACTTGATCGTCAATCCGGAGCAGGACCCGCCGAAGATCGCCAGCATGCCTGCCAACACGACGATCGCGGAAGACGCCGGGCCGGTGCAATTGCCCGTAACCGTCTTCGATTTCGATGCGCGCAGCGACCTGGTGGTCCGCGGAGGCACCTTGGTGTACGATCCGGATTGGACGGGGCGCGTCACCCTGACGGCGGACCACGGGCGGCTGACGCTGACAACCCGCACCGGCTTGACGTTCCTGAACGGCTCCGATGGCGACGCCGACCCGGCGATGGTGTTTGAGGGATCGCTGGATGCCTTGAATGCGGCTCTGGCCAGCCTGCGGTACCAGGTCGACCCGAACTTCAATTCGGGCCTCACGATGACGGCGCCGGATCTGCTGAGGATCGCGATCGACGATTTGGGCAATACGGAGAATCTTGCGGACGGTTCAGCGGATCTGGGAGTGCTGGGCGACGCGGCCACGGTGACGATCGGCGTGACGCCGGTGAACGATCCGCCAACCCTGACGCTGCAGTCCCTGTCGCAAGTGATCCCGGAAGATACGCCGCTGGTCTTTGGCACGCTCTCCAGCAACGCCATCTCGGTGGCCGACGTCGACGTGCTGGAGACGCCGGGGGGAGCCTTGCGGGTCGTGCTGAGCGTCGGTCATGGCGTGCTGACCCTGGCCACCACGGCCGGCCTGGGCCTGTCGGCCGACCAGAACGGCGACGGCGTGCCGGACCTGGACGTCAATGGCGACGGCTTGATCAACTCCGGCGACGTTGTGGACGGCGTCGCCGACCGGGCCCTGGTGTTGCGGGGGACGCCGGCCGACATCACTGCCGCGCTGGAAGGGATGATCTACCGCAGCGACGCGGACTACAACGGTCCGGACAGCTTGATCGTAAACGTAAACGACCAGAAGAACACCGGCGCCGGACCCAATCCGGATGTCCGCGGCACGGTGAACATCTCCGTTACCGCGGTGAACGACCGGCCAACGCTTGACGTCAGCCGCGTCACCAACACGGTCGGGTCCGAGGAGACGGACCTGCCGCTGCCGGGCCTCGTCGTGGGCGACGCCCAGGACGAACCGTTCCTCGCCTCGCCGCTGTTGCAGGTCACGCTGCAAGTCACGCGGGGTACGATCCATGTCAATACCGGCGTACCGGGCGGCATCGTGATGGCCAGCGGCAATGACACGGGTACGGTTACGCTGATCGGATCGTCGGCCCGGATCAATAAGACGCTGGCCCATGCGACCGGCGTCGCGTATCGTGGCGGGCTGAATTACAATGACTACAGCTTGGATCGCGATCCCGACCTGGACGAAGCGCTCGTGATCACCGTCGATGACCTCGGCAATGGGGGACTGGGCGGCGTGCTGCAGATTCGGGGGACCATTCCGCTGTCGGTGCGGCAGGTCAACGATCCGCCCCGGATTCTTTCGCCCGGGCAGAAGTTCCTCGACGAAGACAACCAAGATTTCTACATTCCCTTGATCGTCCAGGATGTCGACGCAGACGAGAGCCCTGCGGATCCGCTGCAAGCGGTGACGGTGACCCTGAAGTTGACGGACGCCTCCGGCAACCCGCTGGACACGGTGGGCGAGCTGCGCGTCCGGACGGACGTGCCGGGCGGGATTCTTCCGGGCTTCAGCGGCTCGATCTCCGGCGACGGGACCGCCCAACTCACGATTTCGGGTTCGCCCGTGGCGATCACGAATACCCTCGGTGCGACCGATGGGCTGCACTACCTGCCGCCTCCCGATTTCAACGGCCGGCTGGCGCTGGTGGCGATGGTTGCGGATCACGGCAACAGCGGCGGCGCATCCAGCCTGTCGCACACCGTGACCATCCCCATCGTGGTCGAGGCGATCAACGATCCGCCGCAAGCCGGAGACGACACCCTGACGACCGCGGAGGACACCGCAGCGACGGTGGCGGCGGCCAGCTTGCTGCTGAACGACCGTCCGGGACCTGCCAATGAGGGCGGCACCCTGCGGATCGTCGCCGGTGGTTTCGGCAATCCCAGTCATGGAACCGTTGCTTACGACGGGGCGAACGTGGTCTACCGTCCCGAAACGGATTTCTACGGCCTGGATAGTTTCACCTACCGGATCGACGACGGCGATCCGGCGTCGCAGGCGGTCGGGATCGTCACGGTGAGCGTGACGCCCGTGAACGACCGGCCGGTGGCGGCCGACGATGCCGTCGCGACCGACGAGGATCAGGTGCTGACGCTGCCGGCGGGCGTGCTGACGGGCAACGACCGTTCCGGACCCGCCAACGAGTCCGGCCAGATGATCCGGCTCGTGTCGGTGGATGGCGCCAGTCCGCTCCACGGGACCGTTTCCTACAACGGGACGAACGTGGTGTATACGCCCCCGTCGGACTTCAACGGCACGGACAGCTTCGCCTACACGATCGATGACGGCGATCCTGCGTCCACGGCAACCGGTTCCGTTACGATTACCGTCAGGGCGGTCAACGACCCGCCGGCGGCCGGCAATGATTCGCTGCGCACCAACGAAGGGTTGGCGGTGACGGTCGCGGGCGCCACACTGACCGCCAACGACAGCCCGGGTCCGGCGGACGAGGCAGGCCAGACGGTTCGGATCGTGCCCACGGGATTTGGCCCTGCCGGGCACGGGACGGTGGCCTACAGCAACGGCCAAGTGATTTACACTCCGGCAGCGGGCTACCACGGGACCGACCAATTCACGTACACCATCGATGACGGCGTTCCGTCTTCGACGGCGGTCGGCACTGTGACCGTGACGATTGTGGGCGACAACGAGCCGCCCACGGCCGGAAATGATACGATCGGGACGGCCGAGGACACGGCGGTGACGGTCGCGGCGGCCGCGCTGCTGAGCAACGACGTTCCGGGGCCGGCCGATGAAGCGGGCCAAACGGTCCGCATCGTGCCCAACGGGTTCGGGACGCCCCCGCACGGGACCGTGACCTACGACGGGGGCAACGTCATCTACACGCCGCAGCCGGACTTCAACGGCACGGATACCTTCACCTATACCATCGACGACGGCGATCCGGCGTCGATTGCGACCGGAACCGTCACCGTGACAGTGACGGCCGTCGACGACCCGCCGCAGGCCGTCAGCGACACGGTTTCGACCCCGGAGGACAGGGCGGTCACGGTGGCGGCGGCTACGCTCCTGAGCAACGACCGTCCGGGTCCGGCCAACGAATCCAGCCAGACCGTCCGCCTCGTGCCCGGCGGGTTCGGGACGCCTGCCTGGGGGACTGTCTCGTACAGCAACGGCAGTCTGATTTACACGCCGCCGGCGGACTTCCATGGAACCGACACATTCACGTACACGATTGACGATGGCCAGCCGGCCTCGACGGCGGTCGGCACCGTGACTGTGAATGTGACGGCGGTGAACGATCCGCCGTCGGCCGGAAACGATTCGATCACGACGGCCGAGGACACGGCGGCAACGATCCCGGCGGCGGTGCTGCTGGGCAATGACCGTCCGGGGCCGGCCAACGAGTCGGCGCAGGCGGTCCGCATCGTGGCCGGCGGGTTTGGGACGCCGGCGCATGGGGCCGTGACGTACGTCGGGACGGACGTGATCTACACGCCGGCGGCGGACTTCAACGGGGCGGACAGCTTTACCTACACCATCGATGACGGCGATCCGGCGTCGACGGCGGTCGGTACCATCAGCGTGACTGTCACCGCCGTCAACGATCCACCGGCGGCGGTCGGCGATTCGGTCACCGCCTCCGAGGATCTGCCCGTGACCTTCTCCGCCGCGTCGCTGCTGAGCAACGACCGTCCGGGTCCGGCCAACGAGGTGGGACAGACGGTGCGGATCGTGGCCAATGGGTTCGGCGTTCCCGCGCACGGCAGCTTGTCGTACAGTGGCGGCAACCTGACCTACACGCCGGCAGCCAACTTCTCCGGCGCCGACAGTTTTACTTACACCATCGACGACGGCGATCCGGTCTCGACGGCGGTGGGTACCGTCACGGTGCAAGTCGGCACGGTCAACGATCCGCCGACGGCCGGAAACGATTTGTTGACGACTCGCGAGGACACGGCCGTGACCGTGGCGGGGACCACCCTCCTGAGCAATGACAGTCCGGGACCGGCCGACGAGTCCGGCCAAACGCTACGGATCGTTTCCGGCGGGTTCGGTGCTCCAGCCCACGGGACCGTGTCCTACATGGGCGGCAACGTGATCTACACGCCCCAAGCGAATTCCAGCGGCACCGACAGCTTCACCTACACGATTGACGACGGCGACGCCGCCTCACGGGCGGTCGGGACCGTCACGGTCACGGTCACGGCGGTCAACGACCCCCCGGTGGCGGTCAACGACGCGGTCACGACCGCCGAGGAGACGCCCGTGACCATCGCGGCGGCGACCCTGCTGGCCAACGACAGTCCCGGTCCGGCCAACGAAGCCGGTCAGGCGGTCCGCATGGTGCCCGGCGGCTTCGGCACACCGGCGCATGGGACGGTGACCTACGACGGCGCGAATGTGGTCTACACGCCGTCCCTGAACTACTTTGGCCCGGACAGCTTTACCTACCAGATCGACGACGGTGATCCGGCCTCCGCGGCCATCGGTACGGTTTCCGTGACCGTGACGCCGGTCAACGACCCACCCCTCGCCGTGAACGATGCCGTAACGACGGCCGAAGACACGCCGGTCACCATCTCGGCAGCGTTCTTGATCGGCAACGATCAACCCGGACCGAGCAATGAGGCTGGACAGCCCGTACGCATCGTGCCCGCCGGGTTTGGCACTCCGGCCCATGGAACCGTGTCGTACAGCAACGGCAATGCGGTTTACACACCGCCGTTGGACTTCAACGGCACGGATACATTCACCTACACCGTCGACGACGGCGTCCCCGCCTCGACGGCGGTCGGCGCTGTGACGGTGACCGTCCAAGCGGTGAATGACCCTCCCAAGGCGATGGACGATACCGTCACGACTGCCGAAGACACGCCGTTGACCATTGCGTCCACCGTGCTGACGGGCAACGATAGCCCGGGTCCCGCCAACGAAGCCGGTCAGACGATCCGGATCGTGGCTGGCGGTTTTGGGACGCCGGCGCACGGCACCGTGACCTATGACGGCGTGCGTGTGGTGTATACGCCGCAGGCGGACTACTACGGACCGGACGCGTTCACCTACACGATCGACGATGGCGACGGGAACTCGACGGCCGTCGGCACGGTCACGATGACGGTCACGCCCGTGAACGACTCGCCGATGCCCACGAGTGATGCGTACTCGATCCATGAAGACGGAGTGCTGGTGGTTGCCGCGCCCGGTGTCCTGACCAACGACACGGACATCGACAGCACCGTCTTGACGACGGCGGACGAAGTCGTTGTCAGCACGTACGGCGCAGCAGTGCAGATCGGCCCGGACGGCAGTTTCACGTACGATCCCACCGGCGCGCCGCAGTTGCGCGTCCTGGAACTGGGCCAGAGCCTGCAGGATACGTTTGCGTACCAGGTAACCGATGGGCAAGGCTGGGCCATTGAAACGGTGACGGTCACCGTGAATGGCGTCGCGACCGCGTTCCCCTTCCAGAATCAGGCGAATCCGTTCGATGTGAACGGAGACACCGATGTCTCGGCTCTCGATGCGTTGGTCGTCATCAACTATATCAACGCGTTCGGAGTGGGCGCGATCCCGGCGGGGATGCCGGTGGAGATCTATCTGGATGTCATGGCCGATGGCGCGGTGACGGCCGCGGACGTGTTGGGCGTCATCAACGAGCTGAACAGTAAAGCGGCGAACGGCGGGGTCGCGGAAGGTGAATCGCTCGCTGCCTCGCCGACCGGACGACTGGCCGCTGGAGATCCGTCTCCCGGAGTTTCGGCGACCATCGTGGGACTCGGTCCGGAGATGCTTCGAGCAATCGCCGTGGAACTTCCGAGCAGCGAGTTGTACGGCGCCTCGATTGCCGATGCCCGCGTCGCGGCCGCAGAAAGACCGTTCGGTCGCGAGGTTGGTCCCGCAGAACGGCGTGCGGTCGATCGGCGCCAGCCCGTCGCCCGAACCACGGACTGGGCTCGCCTGCCGCAGCATTCTGCCACCGGCGCCGAGGAGGGTGAGTCGGTATTTGACGGCCTCGACATGGGTCGTCCCGGCGTTGACGACGCCTTGACGGACATCCTGGCGGCGCGGGGCTCAACAGAAGACCGCCAAGCGGCGACGGATGACGTGATCGGCCAGCTGTTCCGGTAACGGCTGGGGGTTAACGGTTTAGGGGCAGACCATACGGATTTCAGTTTTCGCAGCTATTGGGCTTTTGCACGTAGCAAGGCCGATGTGCCACGAGAATTGAAATCCGCACGTTTGACCCTCTTCTCTTACGTCTTGCGACTGCTGCCACCTAACCTTGCCCCAAATCTCTGGATTATGCCGATGTGGATCGTCGATGTTTACGTCGCAGTCTACCTGAACTGCCTAAGTCGGCGAGATAAGTCCGATTACTTGACCAGAATAACCGATATAATCACCAGAAAGGGTGGTTAGTGGAGGGAACTAAACATCTTCATTGAGCGTCAAGAAGGGATTGAACCTGGGGCGATTGCGCTCCGCGCATACATTTTCGATAGGCGGTAGAGCGGTCGGATAACCCACATACTCGGTGGATAGGGATTTTTCGGATGTTCGTGTCCTGTTAAGGGAGGGGCGGTGGCATCCGCTTCTTACGCGACCTAGAAGATGTGCAAAACGGATGACACGTTTGTGGTAGCAGGTATACTTGAGTTTGTAACAATCCGTTTTTTCAGGAATTACGGAGCAGACAATCGACCCAAGTGATTGCCCGTAAAGCGGTTGTTGCGCTGTCGTAGCTCGCAGAAATCGGTTTGACAGGACTGACGGAGCCTTCGTTTAACCTTCCGTCAAGAAGGTAAGGGTCACTTTATGTCCATTCGTGGATTTCGCAATTGGCTGGGCGATTCACAGAAACGGCGTCGGGAACAACGCCGCCGTTTGCAGCGGCGAGCGTTTAAGAGCAAGGTGTCCCGGCAGTTGGCGCTTGAGCCGCTGGAGGTACGGGCACTGCTCACGGGCTCGCCTTTCGCGAACCTCGCGATGGGTGACGGGGCCACGTTTAAGGGCATTGACGCAGACGGCAACGTTTTTGGTTATCTTCCGCCGTTTGGTCCTCAGCAGGGTGGTCAGGAGGGTGAAGCGTCACTCGGCGCCGCCGATGCCCCGCAAGCCGCCTATCCTCTGACCGAGACATTCCGATTACATAGTAACCCCGGCGCTTCGAAGGTTATCTATCTGGACTTTGACGGTCACACCACCACCGGGACGGCCTGGAATGTTGGGGCGGGCATCGATCCTATGGTGACGCCGGCTTTCGATTTGGACGGCAATCCGGCCGTTTTCTCGAACGCCGAGTTACAGTTCATCCAAGACGTTTGGGACATTGTGGCAGAGGACTTCCGGCCTTTTGGAGTGGATGTAACCACGGCAGATCCAGGCGTCGAGGCTTTGTTGAATTCCGGCGGCAGTGACAACGCCTGGGGCGTGCGTGTCGTTATTGGTCCGGATCAGATGTCGACGGGTGCGGGTGGCATCGCGTACATTGGGTCGTTCAATTGGGACTCTGACACACCGTGCTTTGTGTTCAATCGGGGGCTGAAAGGTGTTGCCGAAGCGGCTACCCACGAGGTGGGGCACACGCTATTCCTGTTCCACGATGGCTATCCGCTGAACGCGTACTATCCCGGCCACGGCGCGGGCCCCACCGGTTGGGCCCCGATCATGGGCGTTGGCTATAACCGGGAACTGGTCCAATGGAGCAAGGGGGAGTACCCCGGAGCCGACAACCAAGAGGACGATCTGGACATCATCGTCACGAGGAACGGCTTCAGTTATCGGCCGGACGACCATGGAAACGCGGCCAGCACCGCTAGTCCGCTGGTCATTACCGACAAGAACGCCGCCACCTATAAATTCACCGTTTTCGGCGACGGGATCATCGAACGCACCGCGGACGTGGATTATTTCGCTTTCGAGACCGGGTACGGCGCCGTTAGTTTGAACATCGTGCCGTTCTACCGCAGCCCCAACCTTGACATTCTAGCGACGCTGTATAACGCCGCGGGAACTCCGGTTGCCACCAGCAACCCGGCTGATGCGCTGAACGCGGATTTCAACCTGACGTTGGCAGCAGGCACTTATTACCTAGCCATCGATGGTACCGGCAGGTCCGCCGCCGGTACCGACTACGGATACAGCGACTACGGAAGTCTTGGATATTACTCCATCAACGGGACGATTGAGGACCCGTCACCCCATCCGCCGCTACGGATGCCGCAGGAGGTGGGACCCCAACTCATTGCCGCCCGCCCCAATGAAGGCGAGCTATTGCTCAGTGGGGTCACCAACGAAGCATTGCAGGTGGCCCCACGCGAACTGCAATTGCTGTTCCGCGGCGGAGCCGGGATCGACGGCAGCAGCAGCAATCTGACGCAGGGCATCCGGATCACGCGGCAAGGCGCGGATCAGGCGTTCGATTACGCGTACGCCGAGACGGATTTCAACACAGCCGGCGCGGTCGTCGTCAAGTTCGAAGCAACCAAACTGGGCCTGGCCGAAGAGGGCCTCACCGTCGCGTTCACCAAGAGCGACCACGGCAACGGCGACCGCACGCCGCTGATCGAGGTGTTGGGGAAGACGATCTCCGTCGATCTGAACTCCCAGGCCGGCGCGGAAACAACGGCGCGGGCCCTGGTGGACGCGCTCCAGGCCCATCCCGCCGCGGGCGCGAAGATCTCCGCCACCGTGACGGGCAATACCGCGCTGCCGCTGACCACGAACCTGGCCCGCGCGGCCTCGGTGACTTCCGATTTCAATACCGTGACCAACCCGGCGACGGGCGGTACGGCGGAACTTGAATTCACTGCGGTCACGGCAGGAGTCGCCGGGAATGCGATCCAGATCGAGGTCACCAAGAGCGATCACAACAATCAAAATATGGCCCCGACGGTGAACGTGACGGGCAGCACGGTCACCATCGATTTGAACGAGGAACTCGGCTACCACACGCGGGCCCAACAAGTGGCGGATGCGATCAATCAACACCCGATCGCCAAGACGCTCGTCCGGACGCGCGTGAAGTCCGGCAATTTGCTGGCCGACGTGGCGGCTCCGGTGATCGATCCGTCGCCGCGGGTGCTCTCGCTCTCGGGCGGCGACAATGGCAACGGCCATCCGGTGCCGCTGGCTCCGCTGGTGTTGTCCGGCGCTGGACTGGCCGAGGCTAGTTCGAACTTCGGCGTTACGGGGCTCAAGGTCCTGCTGCGCGCCGTCACGCCCGGACTGGCCGGAGACGGCATCCAAGTTATGGTTCTTGCCTCCGATCTGGGGGTAAACAAATCGCCCAGCGTGAAGGTCAACGAAAACAAGATCACGGTCACCCTGAACACCAACGCCACCACCGCGCGCGTCACGGCCCTGGACTTGGTCAACGCGATCAACGGCAACGCGGCATCCGCCGCGCTGTTGCAGGCTTCGATTCCGTTGGGCAACCCGGCGGCCACCATCGCGGCGGCCGCGCCGATCACGTTCGAGACGGGCGGAGCCGATGAGGTTATTTCGCCGGGTTACATGGGGCTGGGGGACACCGACAGCGAGGTCGTCGTGCGGTTTGCGGAGACGCTTCCGGACGACGTTTACCGCCTGGAAGCCTTTGGAGTGGACTATGTGAACCTGGGCATTCATGCCCTGCGCAATGTCGCCGGCCTGCCGCTGACACCGCAGCGCGAGGGCACCGACCGGGACGTGATCGACTTTGAGCTGAACCTGGCGCCGCAGATCGTCTCGGTCGTGCCGCAGCCGGTGACGCGGAAGATTCAAGTCCGGCTGGCGCGGTTGCCGGCTGACGGCAACTTCCGGCTGATCTTCCAAGGCGAGCGCACCGACCCCCTGCTGCATCCGCTGAACGTGTATGACGTGACGGCCCAAAAAATCCAGGACGCCTTGGAAGCTCTGTCGTCGATCGAACCCGGCGAAGTCCAGGTCGCGGGTCCGGATCTGGGGCCGTGGGAGATCGCCTTCTTTGGCCGCTACGTCAATCTGCCACTGGCCGATTTGCGGAGCGACGAAGCCGACGTCGACATTCGCTACCTGAGCGAACTGGGGCAAGCCGCTGACCAAGTCCTGATTTACTTCAATCCCGACGATCTGCAACCTGCCACGGCGCAGGATCCGCAGTCCTACCGGTTGATCGATACGGCCGGGACGGCGACGGCGGAAGACGATTTGATCTTGTTCCCCCAGCGCGTCGCCTATTACGCCGGCCAGGACTTGGCCGTCCTCACGTTCGACGACGACGCCGATCCGGCCACGCCGTATCGTCTGCCGCGGGCGACGTACCGGCTGGAGATCGGCGAGTCGGACGAAGCCAACGACGTGCCGGCGCAGGCACTGGCCGTCGGCACCTTGTTTGCCGGCGCGGACTATCAGAACGTATCCACCGTTGAGGCTGGCGACAGGGACGTGTATCGCGTCGAGTTGGCGAGCGTCGCCGACATGGCGGTGACGGTGACTGCGGACGCGGAACAGAACTCCAGCGGCCGTTTGGACGCCCGCCTCCAGCTCTTGGACGGCGCCGGCAGCCCGACCACCGTCACGAACGAAGTCCAGCGGCTGTCCTATGCCGCCACGCCCGTTCCCGGCGGCACGCTGGCACTAAGTTTTGGGACCGCCGCGCCGGCCTCGACCGGCCTCTTGCCTTTCAATGCCACCGCGGGGCAAGTTCAGGCCGCGCTGGAACTGCTCGGGGACATCGCCCCCGGCGACGTGCTCGTGCGCGGCGGATCGCTCGACGCCGCTCCCGTCGATATCGAGTTCACTGGGCGGTATGCGGGTGTCGATGTTCCACCTCTGGGCGTCATCGATGGCACGGGCGGCTTGCCGCAGGTGCGCGAGTTCGCAGCCACCACGTTCGCCAACGAAGTGGTCCGGCTGTCTTTCGCCGACCATCCGGCGACGTTGCCCTTGGCGGGTACGTTCACGCTGCGTTTCGGGACCACGCTGCCGACAACGAGCGGCGTCCTGCCGTACAACGCCAGCGCGGCGGAGATCCAGGCCGCGCTGAACCTCCTGGGCGACATCGAGCCCGGAGATGTTGTGGTCAGCGGCGGGCCGCTCGACATCCAGCCGGTGGAGGTCGAGTTTGCCGGCAAATTCGCGGGGGCCAGCGTGGAGCGATTGCTGGTCACGGATGGCACCAACGGCCGGTTGCAGGTTGCGGAGTCCGACCGGTTGCGGATGGCCGGCCTCACCCCGGGTTCTTACTACATGGCCGTCTCCGCCGCCAGCAGCGGGGGGTCGTATCTGGTGCAGATCGGGGTCTCCACCGCGCTGGCTAACGACGACGCCAATTCGAGCTTCGCGACGGCCACGGACCTGGGCGTGCTGGGCGAGGCCGGACAAAGGGTTAGCTCGCAGATCGAACCGCAGAGCGGCCTGCTGCCGCCGTATCCGGGCAGCGACGACGAACCCGGCCACCGGCAGATCCAGGCCGAACAGCATATCAATTTCCCGCCTCCCGGCGGTTACGATTTCGGCCTCTCGCCCGTCGCGCCGGACGCGATCGAGATCTGGCCCTACAATTTCCAGAATGTGATTGGCGAATACCCGCCGGGCAGCGGCAACCTGCTGTACAACTTGATCACGGTGGAGGAAATGCAGCTCGCCCGCGAGGCCTTCGAGATCTTGGGTTCGCAGCTCGGCATCCAGTTTGTCGAGACGCCCGGCTCGGGGACCATCATTGCCAAGGGCGATCTGCGCGCAGCGGATCCCACGATCTCCAATGGGCCTGGCGGCGCGTCCGGACTCGGTAGTCCGCAGTTGGTCGTTGTCGACGCCCAGGAGGGCTGGACCAGCAGCAAGTTTGGCGGCGATTTCTTCGAGACCCTGTTCCATGAGATCGGGCACGCTATCGGTCTGGGCCATGCTTACGATTTGCCCGCCCTGATGGGCGCGGGGTTGCCGAACGACGTTTTCCCCGGCGACAACGACATCGTCAATGCGCAGCGATTGTGGCGCCCCGACGCGAACGACATCGACCTGTACCGCTTCGAAGTGACGACGGTGGGGAGCCTCCGGGCGGAGACCGTCGCCGAGCGGGCGCAGCCTTACAGTTTCCTGAACACCGTGCTGACGCTGTTCAACCGCGAAGGCGAAATCCTGTCCCGCAACGACGACTACTTCAGCAACGATTCGTTCCTGGAGCTGGCGTTAACGCCCGGCGTTTACTACCTGGGGGTGACGAGCCGAGGCAATACCGGCTACGACCCGAGCGTGCCGGACACCGGCTCCGGCGGAACGACGGACGGTCCGTACGACTTGAAGCTCGACTTCGAACCGGCCGAGCGCACGTCGCTGACCGACGCCACGGGCAGACCGCTGGATGGGAACGGCGATGGCCGCGCGGGAGGACTCTTCCGTTTCTGGTTCCAGGCCAGCGAGGACGCGATTTTCGTGGACAAGGCCCGCAGCCTGCTGCCGACGGTTCCCGAAGGGACGGGAACGCTTGACGATCCCTACGACAGCATCGCCACGGCGCTGGCCGATGCCGGCGCCCGCATCGTGACGCCTGACCGCGGCTCCGGCGCGGTGAGCGATGGCGACAGCTTTGTGGTGAACATCGGCACGGCGCCCAAGACGTTCGAATTCGACGTGTTTGGCAACGGGGTGGGCGCCGGCCGCATCGCGGTGCCGGTCCCGGCCCAGGAAGTCCAGAGGCTGTCCTTCACGGGCGTCCCTGCCTCCGGTTCTTTCACGCTCAGCTTCGGCTCCGTGGCCCCGACGGCCGCCGTCTTGCCGTTTGACGCGACTCCCGATGAAGTGCGGCGCGAATTGGAGAATCTGGGGGGTATCGAACCTGGCGAACTAATTGTCCGTTCGACGGACTCCTTGAATCTAAACCGCCCCCTGAACGAGGCACCGATCGACATCACGTTCACCGGACGCTTCACGGGAACGCATGCGCCGCTGCTCCGTGTGGCGGACCAGACGAACGACGGCGCGGGAAGCGGGCTGCACGTGACGCAGACCACCAGCCTGGCGGTGGCAATCCGTGATGCCATCAATTCGTTGGTCCCGCCCGCGTCGCCGATTGCCTCGCTGACGCCCTCGGCGACCACGATCAAGCTGACCAGCGTGACGCGGGTGGATCTCTCGGGATCCCCGGAGCTGTGGAGCAGTTCCAACCTGGTCCGCGTCGTCGGCAATCCCGGCGCGGACAACGACGTCGATACCGCCGCCGACAACCGGCCGTACCTGATCGGAACGGACAACAGTAATGTCGCCCTGCCGGACGGTGACGGGCTGCTGGTCCCGCAGGGCGTGACGCTGATGATCGACGAAGGGGCCTTGCTGAAGCTCCGCAAAGCGAATATCGAGGCCGGCACGTCCGCCGTCGCGGTCAACCGCGCCGGCGGGGCCGTCCAGGTGCTGGGCACGCCGGAGCAAGCCGTGCTGTTCCGTTCGTACCGCGACGATACGGTGGGGGGCAACGAGGATCCGAGGGACGTCGCGGCGAAGCCCGGCGACTGGGGCGGGATCGTGCTCCGCGACGATTCCGACTTCGAGCAGCAAGGGATCTACCTGAACTGGATCAATCACGCCGATATGGCCGATGGGGGTGGCAAGGTGCGCGTGGGCTCGGTGGAAAGCTCCTTTGCGCCGGTCCATCTGATCGCCTCGCGGCCGACCGTTAATTTCAATACGATCCAGCGCTCCGCCGGAGCAGCGATCTCGGCGAATCCGCGGAGTTTCGAAGAAACGCCGGAACGCGTGGGGCCGGACATTGCTGGCAACCGTGTCACCGGCAACAGCGTCAACGGCCTGTTCGTGCGGATCGAAACGGCATTGGGCCAGCCTCTGGACCGGCTGGACGTCCAAGCCCGCTTTGACGACGCAGACATCGTGCATGTGATTACCGAGAACCTGCAGATTGTGGGCAACGCGGGCGGCCCCCTGCTGACCGCGGCCGGTACGCTGCAAGCGCGGCTGGGCGGGCGGCTGACGATCGACCCGGGCTTGGTCGTCAAGTTAAACCAGTCGCGGATCGAGGCCGAACGCGGCGCCGCCAACTTGATCGCCGAAGGCCGGCCCGGTTACCCGATCGTGTTGACGTCGACCGGCAACGACAGATACGGCATGGGCGGGACGTTCGACACGAACAACGACGACAACTTGGGAGTGAATGAACAGACGCCTACACCGGGCGATTGGGGCGGCCTGATTTTCAACCACGTCTCCCACGGCAGCTTGGATTACGCCCTGGTTTCGTACGCCGGCGGCGAGACACCTCTGGACGGCGGCTATGTCAGCTTTAACCCCGTGGAGGTCCACCAGGCGGACGTGCGGCTGGCCAACAGCACCCTGGAGAACAACGCCTCCGGCGAGGCGACCGGCACGCGCAGCGGCCGTGGAGCCAACGCGGCTGCCGCGATCTACGTCCGCGGGGCCCAGCCGGCGATCGTCAACAACGTGATCCGGGACAACGCGGGAGCGGCGATCAGCATCAACGCCAACTCGCTGTCGCAGCCGCTGCGCCCCGATTCCGGGCGCACGCAGGGCGGTTTTGATTCCTTCACGGCCTATGGTGACAACCGCGGACCGCTGGTCCGTGGGAACCGGCTGGCGAACAACAGCACCAACGGCATGGTGGTCCGCCCCGAAGAGCTGACGACCCAGAGCATTTGGGATGACACCGACGTCGTCCACGTGGTCCTCGGCGAAATTGCGGTGAACAATCACCACACCAACAGCGGATTGCGGCTGCAGAGCAGTTCCACGGAGAGTCTGGTGGTCAAGCTGGAAGGTGACGACGCCGGCTTGACGGCCAATGGGATCCCCTTGGAAATCGAGGACCGCATCGGAGGTGCCATCCAGATCCTGGGAACGGTGGGACATCCGGTGATCCTCACGGCCTTGGCCGACGACACGGCCGGCGCCGGGGTGGACCCCCGGGGTTTGCCGCAGTACGACACGAATAATAACGGCGCCGGCGGCGGCGGTAGCGGAAGCCTGCCGACCGGCCCGGAAGTGAATAATGGCACGCTGATCGACAACGACGTCAACGTGAACACCCCCGGCTTTTTCACGGTGCAGCCGGGTCCCGGCGGCGCGATCAATTTTATCTCGAACCAAGGAGTGACGGCGCAGGGCAATACGCAGTTGTTCGTCAATGCGAGCTGGATCTTCGAGTTCCTGGGCTATGTGGATGTGGGTGGCAACGGGAACGCGATCGATTTGTCGGCAACCACGATCACCATGCCGCCGACCCTGGTTTCGCCCGATTTTGTGGTCAGCCAGGGTAATTTCCCGGGGGCCAACGGGACGATCAATTGGCGGGTCGAGACGTTCCTGAATAATGGGGAAGCGATCGTCTGGAACCGGCTGATCCTCAACAGCGCGTCGGCCCTGGGGAACGTGCGGTACATCAGCTATTTGGATGAGGACGTGCAGGGGATCAGCGACGACATCCTCTGGCCTTCCGGCACCCCGGGACAAGCGGATTTCCGGGCCTACACGCTGGACGGTCCCCAGCGCATCGGCTTCAGCCACGGTGGAATCTACCAAGCCGGTACCGGCTTGGCCAACGCGACGTACGACGGCTGGGCCGCGGATCAGTATTCTCAGCTGCGATTCGCGATCACCGGAGCGGGCACGACTTACTCCATAGCGGGCAACATCGACTTGGTCGATATGCCGGCTTCGACCGACCCCACGCTGGGCACGATTTACGGTCCCGAGGACATTACCACCGCCTTCGCTTGGAGCGTGAATCCGACCGCTACGACTGCGACGATCACGTCCTTCCTGGAATTGGTCCCCCAAGATCCCTCCTTGGCAGGCGGTCAGTGGCGGAGCGTCAAACTGGACCGGTTCAGCAACGACCGCAACGTGAGCGTAGCGAACGAGATGGAGTCCGCGTATACGGGCGGCCGGGACGTCAACCGCCTGCCGGACACGGCGGAGCTGCTGGGCAAGCTGGCGCCGAACGAGAAGAGCGGCGACGAGAACCGGCGGTTGGGCTTCGAGGTGCATGGTTTCGTCAGCCCGGATTCGCCGGTGGACGAGGACGTGTACAGCTTCAAGGCCGTCCCCGGGACGGAGGTCTGGCTGGATCTCGACCGGACCGGCGGCGCCTTGAACGCGTCGCTGGAACTGCTGGATATTGACGGCGAGGTGTTGGCCACGTCCACGGGCCCGGCTGCTGCCGACCTGACCGGTTTGGCCTATCCGGTGGCCGAAGATCCGTTGCTGGTGGGTGACTTATACACGACCAATCCGCACGATCCCGGCATGCGGCTCCTGCTGCCCGCGTCGGACGTGGATGCCGAAGGACTGGCCACCTATTTCGTGCGGGTCCGGGCGAATGGACCGGAGTTGAGCGATTCTCCGTTGACCAGCCTGCATTTCGAGCACCATGCCGGGGCGGCCGACACAATCACGCTCAGCAGCGTCGAGCCGGGCGAGGACTTCTTGACGAAGGGGTTCCAACCCGGCCAGCGGCTGTACGTCCGCGGCTCCGCGGAAGGGACCACGAACAACGACGGCGCGTATACGATTGCCGCGGTCACCGCCACCACGCTGACGCTCGATCCGCGGGACCGTTTGGCCGAGCAGTTTGCGCCCACCGGCGCCACGCTCCGTGCGGGTTTGACGTCGGGTGAATACCAATTGCAGATCCGGCTGAAGCAGTTGGACGAGTATCCCGGCTCGACGGTCCGTTTTGCCGACATCCGTTACGCCACCGACGGGATCGAGATCCTGGGGTTGCCGGCCCACTCGCCGCTGGTGGGCGAGACCGGCGAGGTGGGTGACGCGGCGAACACCCTGACCAACCCGCAGAACTTGGGCGATCTGCTGACGACCGACCGCGCGGTGATCAGCGTCAGCGGCGGACTGGGCACGTCGACGCCGACCTGGGGTCAGACGGACGTCGATTGGTACCAGTTCGAAGTGGATCACGAGATGATCCAAGCCATCGCGGGCGTCAATGCGACCGGCAAGACGATTGCCGCGACGTTCGACCTGGACTACGCGGACGGCGCTCCCGGACCGGACGCGACGATTTCGATTTACGACGGTAGCGGACGGCTGGTCCTGGTCGGCCGCGAGTCCAACGTCGAAGACGACCGTCCGAATCCCAACCCCGGCCAAGGCTCCGACCTGGACGATTTGAACCGCGGCAGCATCGGCAACATGGATCCCTTCATCGGTCCCGTACATTTGCCGGAAGCCACGAACGAGACCTACTATGCGGCGGTGTCGTCCCAGCGGCAGCTGCCCAACGTGCTCTGGGGCACGCTGAACGCGAATGTGTCCGACGCCATCAAGCTGACGCGGCTGGAACCGGTCAACTCCGTGACGCGGATCGCCGAGGATCACGTCGGCTTCCAGGGTTATACGTCCTCCGGCACGGAGTTGTCCGCCCAAGTCGATCCGGTCCAGACCCAGGGACTGTTCGACATTTCCAATGAATTGAAGCTGTCCACCAACGTGCGGCCGTTCAACCTGGGCGACGTGTCGTTGTTCATCAGCGCCAGCAGCGGCGATCGTTTGTACACGGCCAACCCGTTCGCGGGCGGCCAGGTGGTGACGATGATCGACGACGATTTGGCGCCGGGCAATAACCCGGACCTGATCCAGGATATCGTGATGCGCAGCGACGGCCAGCTGTACGGGTACCGGCGGCTGAACAACAACGCCACGGACGTGGGCGCGATGGTGACCATCAACGCCGCCAACGGTGCCTTGGGAGGCAACCAAGACGACAACATCCCCGGCCGCAATCCGACGCCCACCAACATTTATAATGACAACATTGCGACGACCAGCGATGAACCGGACGCGGTGACGTTCGATCGGACGGGTGAGACCGCCGCAGGCGTGCCTACCTACTACACGTATTACGCCGTCCGCGAAGCGGATGTTGCGTCGTACGACACGGTCAACCTGCCGAATGCGATCTCATCGAAGCTGTACCGAGGCACGGCCAACGGCGATACCAGCCGGCCCAATCCCAACCCGGACGGGTACGGTATCCGCGGAGACATCCAGGAAGCGGGGGTCACGAAGGCCATCGTATCGATTCCCGTGTTCGATAACGACAACAACGGGGACTCGGCGGTGATCCAGGTCGAAGCCAAGGAGTCCGGCATCAACGGCAACGGGATCCAGATCAGGTTCTTTGGGAGCAACAGGTTGTTCGTCACGGCCAGCGTGGCCGGCCGCCGGATCGATGTCGAACTCAACGTGAACGCCACCGGCGATGTGACAAACACCGCCCAGGCGATTATCGACGCCATCAACAACAACGGCGATGCCAGGCGGCTGGTGACGGCTGGACTGGCCAACAACAGCGACGGTGGCGAGGAGGGCCAGAACCTGCCGGGCGGCAGCTACGTGACGATCGGCGGGCTGGGCACTCCGCTCAACGGCTATGTTACCGGTTTGGCGTTTTCCGATTTCCACGGCAACCAACTGTACGGCGTCACGAACGCGGGCGAATTCCTGGAGATCAACAAGTCCACTGGGCAGGTCACGAACCGCGTTGACTTGGCCGATCCGGCGCTGTTCCCGGAGTTGGCCGGGGCCGACCTGGAATTCGAGGGCTTGTCGATCGGCCCGCAGAACGTGGCGGCCTTTGACCAATACGGCAACGCCACGCCCGGCGCGTATCGCAACCTGTTGTTCGCCGCCACGCGCGACGGGACGTTGTACGCCTTCGACGTCAACGGCGTGCCCCAAGTGATTTTCGACAGCAACGGCGACGGCGCGGCGGACGCGGTCAGCGTGCAGATCACCGGGGCTTTCAATCTTACGGGGCTGGCGTTTTCACCGTTGGACTTCAACCTCTGGCATCCCACCATGCTGCGCGGCCAGAGCGACGAACCGGGCCACGGCATCAACACGGCGTTTGACGACTCGCGGACGCCTGCCCTGCAGGGCCGCACCATCGAGTGGACCCAGAATTCGCACGATCCGCGGTACGAGGCGGATACGGCCCGCTCCTCGGACGAGGCCGAAGGCGGGGCGAGCTTCTACTTCGGCTTGGAACAGTACAACAACGGCTTCGGCACCATCTACAACTACCTGCCGTATCGGACGATCGATGACACGGGCACGGCGGTCTACGGCGGCCGGCCGCAGTACGGGATTCTCAACGGGGACGTGCATGAGGACTTGACCAGCACCGCCGCCCTCGGCAGCGGCACGCTGGGCGTGCCGGGTGGCAACTACAACCTGCCCGGCGGGGCATTGGGCAGCCTTGTCACCAACCCCTTCAGCCTGGACGGTTACTCGCTGGCCGACAAGCCTACGGTGTACTTCAATTACTTCCTGGAAACGGAGAACCATCCCGGCTCGCGGTTGACCAGCGACGGCGTAAACCCGTTCCGGGACAGCGCGCGCGTGTTCGTCTCGAACGACGGCGGAGCCAGTTGGGAGCTGGTGGCAACCAATAACTCCTTCCTTACGAATCCAGGCGAAAGCAACGCCGCGTTTGACGCCGAATTGCCGAAGTTCCTCTCGCATTCCGCGACGGCGGGCTTGGCGAGCGATCCGCTGCCGGTTCCGATGGAGCGCCAGCAAGTCCAGGAACTGTTCGACAACACGGGCACGTGGCGGCAGGCGCGGATCGATTTGTCCAACTACGCGGGTGACGACCAGCTGATGTTGCGGTTCGATTTCACCACCGCCGGGTCGATGAACGACCCGAAGCTGGGCTTCGTGGAGGACTGGGACGGCGACGGGGTGGTGTCGAGGTTTGAAGGCTTCGGCGAGTTCTTCTCGACGCAGGCGGGCTATTCCCCGGTCCGCGGCCTGAACAACGACAACGAAGGCTTTTACGTTGACGACATCATCATCGGTTTTGCCGAACGCGGTGAAATGGCGACGTCGGCGCCGGCGGACCAGTCGGGTTACAGTGATCTGCAGGCCGACGCCCGGACGCGGACGACGAACGACCCGGCGCATCTTCAGGAGCAGTGGAGCGGCTTTTACCAGATGGAGATCCGCCGCAGCGAGGAGTACGCGGTTCTGGACGGCAGCGGGATTGTCATCGCCCCCTATCAGCCGCTGGACGTGATGGGCACGATCGATACCAACGAACGCGTGGCCACCGGCTATACCGTCGTGGCACCCGCCGGGGACGCCGTGAGCGAAGGCGACCTGTTCTCGATCCTGGGCCACCGGCCGGTCGTGTTCGAGTTCGACAGCGATGGGGTTTACAGCAACGGCAATGTGCCGATTTCGTTTGCCCCCGGGATGTCCGACGACGCCATCGCCCGCAACATCCGCAGCGCCGTCAATCTGGCGGATTTCGGGGTCACGGCAATCGTGGCGAACCTCGATACCAATCGCGTCGACCTGCTGAACGCGAAGAATGTGCAGGTCTTGTCGGCTGCGGTCTCCAATCTGACCGTGGCCTTCGGGTCCACGTCGCTTTCGGAGGTGGGAGGATCGACCACGGCCACGGTCACTCGCGACGGCGACGTCGGCAGCCCCTTGCTGGTCGACCTCATGGCACTCACCAACGCCGCCGACGTGGCACTGCTCGTTGACGGATCGCCGGTGACTCAGGTCACCATCCCGGCCGGTTTCGCGTCGGTGACGTTCGACGTCGCGGCCGTCGACAACCTGATCGCGGAGGGCACGCGGGCGGTCCTGCTGCGGGCCGTGGCGGCCGGCTACAACAGCGGCAGCGAAGTGTTGGATCTCCTCGACAACGAGACGCCGGCGCTGACCATGGCGTTATCGGCTCCGGATTTGCTCGAGATCGGGGTCCCCGGCGCGGTGTTCGCAACCGTCACGCGGAATACGCCGACGGACGTTCCTCTGACCGTGACCGTGGCCTCGATGAATCCCCGCGAGGTGCTGGTAGGCACAGGGGCAACCGGGTTCGTGACGGACAGCGAGCCGAACAATTTCCTGCCGACCGCTCAGAATCTGGAAGGGGCACCGTGGTCCCAGACGTTCTCCGCGGACATCCAAGACCAGACCGGTGCCAATATTTCGACGAGCGTCCCCCACCTGACGGTCCAAGGGAGCGGCGACGGGTCGTTTGACTATTTCGCGTTTTACGCCAACGCCGGAAGCGTGATCTACCTGGACACGGACAACGCCAATTTCGACACGGAAATCTTCCTCTACAGTGCCGCCGCGACCCTGCTCGCTGCGAACGATGACGACTCTCTCTTCGTGGATCCGGGGTCCAGCACCAACGACTCGTTCCTCCGTCACGTCGCGACGGTCTCCGGCATGTACTACGTGGCGGTCGCCCGGTGGCCGTCCAACGACGACGGGACGGGGACCGGGACGCTGGTCGGGGTTCCTCCCCAGACGGGCGACAGCTATGAAATGCACGTCGCGGTCACGGGCCACAGCTCGGCCACCGTCGGGAGCGCGATCCAGGTCGTCATCCCTGCGGGTTCGGCTTCGGTCATGGTGCCTTTGACGCCCGTGCAGGATTATCTGGCCGACGGCGATCAGACGGTGACGATCGTGGCCTTTGCCTCCGGGTTCTCGAGCGTCAGCGACGCCGTCACGGTCCGGGATTCCGGTCGGACGCTGTCGTTGTCTCTGGGGCCGATTCCGCCTCCGGCCCTCGATGAAACGGGACTCCTGACTTCGCGGACCATGACGGCCACCGTCACCGCAAACTATCCGTCGGCGGCGGACCTGGTTGTCAGCCTGATCAGTACGGACACCAGCGAGGCGCTGGTCCCGGCCAGCGTGACCATTCCCGCCGGCCAGACGTCCGCGAGCTTCACGGTGACCGCGGTCAATGACGGCGTCAGCGACGGCAACCGCACGGTGACGGTCGCGGCCTTTGCCGCCGATTGGCCGGGCAGCCGAAGTACCGCGATGACGATCACGGTCAATGACACGTCGGGCGGCCTGCCCCCCACGAACGGAGACATCACTCTGGACGTCATCGGTGCGACGGTGATCGGTGAGGACGTCAACCGCGGGGCGGCCACGAATACCACGGGGCGTGTGACACGGACGGGCAGCACGGTGGGGGCCTTGCTCGTGACGATCACGTTCGACGCGGCGCAGGTGCGAGTCAACGGGGCGGCCGGCGGAACAACCACCGTCACCATCCCGGACGGCGTCGCGTCTGCGACGTTCTCCATCAATGCCGTCAACGATGGGACTGCGGATGGCGATCAAACAGCCGTCCTGACGCCGGCGGCCGCCGGCTTCGATCCGCGCGTCGGTTTCGTGGACGTCCTCGACGCCTATGCGTATTTGTACGCGCCGCTCACCGTCGCGGCGTTTCCGGGCAGCATCAGTGAGTGGTTCGGATTTGCCAGCCTGCAGTTGGCCCGCACCGACACGCTGGGCGCCCTGACCGTGAGTGCCAACAGTAGCGACCTTTCGGAGGCGACGGTCACGCCGGCTGCCTTGACGATCTCCGCCGGAGGTACTGCCTTTGCCAGCGTCCGCGGCGTCAACGATAACCTCCGCGACGGGACCCAAACCGTGATTCTCACGGCTTCCACCGGCCGCACGACGATCGGTACGGCGATCGATGTGCTGGACGACGAGTTTTTGGGCGACTTGACCGTGACGCTGGACGACGGCGTCGATGACGGCGTGAACCAGGTTGCCGAGAGCGCGGCGGCCGGCTCGGTGGTCGGCGAGGTCCGCATCACCAGCCCGCGGCCGGAGGACCTGGTCGTGTACCTGAACAGCAGCGACACCAGCGAGGCCCGTGTGCCCGCTTCGGTGATTATTCCCGCGGGGCGGACACTGGCCTATTTCGCGGTGGATCCGGTGGATGAGTTCGGCGACGATGGCTTGCGGCAGGTGACCGTAACGGCGTTCGCCGCCGGTTATGGCAGCGGGCGCAATCTGCTGACAGTCTTCCCCGGCACCGGTCTTGCGGGGGCGGGCGTGCATGGCTACGCCCGGTCCGGCGACATGAATCGCCACCGCGATCAGGGCCAGATTGTGATCGATTCCAACGTCATCACGAACGCCTCCCAGGCGGGGATCCGCGTGGACGCCGGCGACCGGCCGGTGCAGTTCGCGGGAGTCACCACCAGCGACCTGCCCCATCCGGGGACGGTGATCAACTTTGCCAACCGCAACACCGAGCGTTTGGCGCCGGGCGTGGTGATCCAGAACAACACGATCGCTTACGCCGGCGGCCAGGGGATCAGTTTCCGCGGCGACGCGAACACGACTCCCTGGGGGCCGGTGCCGTATGGGCGGATTGTCAACAACACCATCTTCGGCAATGCGTTACCCCAAGGCACGGGCATCCTGGTGGCGGACAACGCCAGTCCGACGATCCTGAACAATATCTTCGCCTATTTGCAGACGGGGATTCAGGTCCAGGCCGTCGGGGTGCCGGCGACGGAAATCGGGCACAACTTGTTCCAGGGCAACAGCAACGATGGGACGACCGGCTCGTTCGCTTTTACGTCGACCGGGCCCGATCCCGATACGCTGTTCGTCGACTACAAAACCGGCAACTTCTACTTGCAGAGCGGCGTCGCCGCCATCGACAGTTCGCTGAATCGCGCGGATGACCGCACCTTCCTGGCATACGTTGTCAAGGCCCCGCTGGGTATCCCCCCGTCGGCGATTCTGTCGCCGGACCGCGACGTATTTGGCCAGTTGCGGGCCGATGACGAAGACACGGATCCGTTGGGCGGCGGCTCGCTGGTGTTCAAGGACCGCGGCTCCGTGGAACGCGTTGATTTCGACGCCCCCTTCGCCGCCCTGGTCAATCCGGCGGACGGCGACAGCCTGGACCGGGCGCCGAATGCGACCATCGTCCAGCGCGTGGACGCGCAGCTGTTCGACAACTTCACGCTGCAGTTGTTCGACGGCCCCGGCGCGCCGCGCCCGATCGAGGGGACCGGCGTCAACGCCGCCACGGTCACACCGGCGACCGTTTCGATCACCCGCGACGGCGTGCTGCTGGTGGAGAGCACCCAGGTTACGACCGACGATCCGCAGAACCCCAACGATGACTTCGATCCCCGTGGTTCCGACTATGTGCTGGGCTATAACGACACGAACCAGGTCCTCCAGCTGACGCCGGATTCCAGCATCTGGGAAATCAACCGCACCTACGTGATCACGCTGAACAACCGCGACCGTTATCTGTTGACGGCGCCGGATGGAGCCGCCGTCCAGGACGGCGACCAATTCGTGATCCGGGACCAGGCGGGCAACGCGGTGACGTTTGAGTATGAGAGCGGGTACAAAATCTGGATCCCTCAGACGCTGACCATCCAGGCCGTGGATGCGGCCAAGATCAGTGACGGAGACACATTCACGATCACGGCCACGGTCCCTGATCTGACCACGCCGGACCCGACCGACTTTGTCACGTCGACGGGGATCTTCGAGTTCGACAGCAACGGGACATTCAATTCGGACAACACGGTCATCCGCTACCAGAACGACGACACGGCCGATGACATCGCGCTGGCGATTTTCCAGGCGTTGGACACCGATCGCGTGCTGGGCTTGGCCCCGCAGTACTTGGGCGACCGCGTCCACATCGGCAGCCAGGCGATGCACACGCTGGATGTCACGACCGACAGCCAGCTGACGCAATCCGGCTACGCCGCCGGCGTCTTGGACGGCGACGTGTTGCGCATCGATTACACGGTCGCGGGCGTGACGCAGACCGTGGCGTTCGAGTACGACGCCGACGGAGGCTTGACGGATCCGGCCAGCGGAAACCTCATGATTCCGTTTGACTACGGCCAGACGAACGAGCAGATCGCTGACGCTACCGTGGCGGCGATTCGAGCGGCCATCCCGCAGTTGGACAAGACGAATTCTCCGGGCAGCGGATTCGTGCATCTTCGCGAGGCGACAGTCTCCAATCTGGAGAGCTACGTCCTGGACACCACGGCCAGCCGGATTTGGCAGACCGGCCTGCCGGGTGCGGAAGGGGCGCTGCGGCTCCAACTGCCGGACGATGTGTTCCAGATTCAAGTGCCGCCTGGCGGCGCGGCCGATATCCGTGACGACGAGACGTTTCTGATCAACGACGGCAACACCGCCGTGACCGTTGAATTCGATCTGGACCGCAGCGGTCCGACCAGCAGCCGGTACGTTCCCATTGTTTGCACGGGCACGGAGGGCCAGGACGAGCTGGCCCGCCTGATTCAGGATGCCATCCTGACCGCCTTCCCCACGTTGACCATGACCTATTTGGGCGGCGGATTGATTCAGTTCAGCTCCGCTCCGGGCGGATCGATGGATACGTCGGGCACGGCCAACCTGACGGGCACGGTCCGCAGCGGCATTGCCGACGGCGAGACGTTCCAGATCAGCTTGGCCGGCACCCCGTCGACCTTCGAGTTCGATAACAACGCCAACTTCACGGCCGGCAACATTCAAGTCGGGTTCAGTACGGTCGCCAGTGGGGACGCGGTGGCCCGCGCGATGGTGACCGCCATCCAAGGCGCCGGGCTCGGCTTGGCGCCGGTGTATCTGGGACGCGGCGTTGTCCAATTGAACGAAACGCCGCAGTACGCGTTCGATCCGCTGGCGAGTTCCTTGTCCGTCAGCGGTGTTCCCGGCGGCGCGGTGGCCATCGAATACATCCCCAGTGAATCCTTTACCCCCGAAAACATGGCGGGGGCGATCATCGGCGCCGTCAACAGCACCGGTTTCAGCTCCTTCGTGGCCACGGCCAAGCTGCGGGGCGGCAAGACCATCTTCCTGGACGGGGCGCTGCTCGATCCGGCTAACCCGGATCCGGCACTAGCCGTCCAGGCGCTCACGCCGGCTGCGATCCGGGCCGAGTTCGTGGCGGGAATTCGCGACGATGCCGGCAACTTCCTCAAGGCCAACCAGCCCGACGGCGAGACGCGATTCACGATCATCCTCGGCCAGGCCGGCTTCGATTTCGGCGATTTGCCGGACGACCCGGACGTGGCCGACGATTTCCGCACGCGGGTGGCCAGCAGCGGCGCCCAGCACGTCCAGCTCAAGGACGTCTCGTTGCGGCTGGGGACCCTGTTGGACACGGAACTGGACGGCCAGCCGACGGTCGCCGCGGACGGCGACGACATGGGAGGCTATGTGGACCTCTCGGGCGCCCGGCCGTTGTCTCTGTCCCTGCTGCCGTTGTCGACCTTGCAAGCTCCAGATGCCTGGCACATCAGCGACAACGGCACGTTCCGGATCAGCGACGGCTTCCGCGACGTAACGTTCAGGATGGACTTGGATGGAGGCATGCCGGCTGGCATGCACCCGGTCGTGTACTCTTCCAGCGACGGTCCGGCGGAGATCGCGCAGAGCGTGGTTCTGGCCATCCAGGCCGCGGTCGCGGCAGGCGATTTGGCCGGCGTTACGGCGGTCCAACTTGGCGACGGCCTGCTGAACGTGGCGGGCGCCACCCAGATCACGCTGGGGACGGCGGGGCTGACGCTCGACAGCACGGCACCGCTGGTCTTCCAGGTGCCTGGCGATCCGGCGTCCGGTGACGAAGCCGAAATCATGGGCGGCGGCACGTTCCAGGTCCGGCAAGGAGCCACGACTGTCACCTTTACATTCGACCTGGCCGGCGGCAGCGCAGCGACGGCGCCAGCCATCATTTACTATCCGCTGGAAACCCCGGAAATCCTCGCCCGGCGAATCGTCGAGGCGATCCGAGGCCAGGTGCTGGCGGGAACGCTAACCGGCGTCTCGGCGGCCCACTTGGGCAACGGCGTCGTCGAAATCGAGGGCGCCGACGGGATCACGCTGGGCGGCGGCCTGCAGCCTTACCAGCGGCTGCCAATCCAGATCGACACGGCGGCGGCCATGTTGCTCGCCGACGGCGACCAATTCCAATTGTCGGACGGCTTGCACGCCGCAGTGACCTTCGAGTTTGACAACGAGACGCCATCTGCGTTGCTGGACGCCACGCATCGGCTGGTGCTGATCGGCGCCGACGGGGCGGAGACCACGGCCAACATGGCGGCCGCCATCCAGAGTGCCATCGACGCGGGCCTTCTGCAGGGCTTGGCGGTCACCGTCACGGGCACGACAGTCTCCCTGGTGCCGCAATCCACCGTCGCCGGCGGACCGCTGGACGACGAAGACGGCGTGCGATTCGAGAGCGTGTTCGCGAAAGGGTTCGCGACTCCGATTACCGTGACCGCGTCGGGCAACGGCCTGTTGGACGCGTGGTTGGACTGGAACAACAACGGCCGGTTCGACGGCGGGGCCGAGCAGGTGTTTACGAACCAGCCGGTGTTTGCCGGCGAGAACCGGTTGACGATTACGACGCCGCTGGATGTCGACGACGCCTTGATTCCCTTCTACACGTTCGCGCGGTTCCGGCTCAGCCTGGGCGGTGGCTTGACGGCCTACGGATTGGGCGTGGGCGGCGAAGTCGAGGATTACCGGGTCCGGATTGTGACCAACACGCCGCCGGTGCTGGTGACTCCGCTGGCCGACGATACGGTCCGCGAGGATGACGCCCCCGACAGCTTCAATTTGTCGCTGCAGTTTGCCGATGACGACACGACCAACGGCAACGGCGACTTCCTGACCTACTCGGTGACCCTGCAGGGCTTCGCCTCGGCCGTCACCGATTTGGGGACGCAACAGGCGGTCCACGTTCGGCTCGAGGCCGATCAGCCGGGAGCGGCCGGAAATGCCATCCAACTGGTCGTGTCCAAGAGCGATCATCGGGACAATAGTGGGCCTGCGGTGACGGTCAGCGGCAGCACCATCAACGTCGATATCAACACCAATGCATTGAATCCGACCACGGCGCAACAACTGGTGGACGCGATCAATGCCGACGCGGCGGCCGGTGCCTTGGTGACGGCCTCGATCACCCGCGGGGTGAGCACGCAAAGCTTGGCGGCGACCGACACCGGCGGCTATTCACCGGTCCGGTTGGCCACGACGCTGCCGGTCGCGTATCAGCTGGCCGGTCCGCAACTGACGCTGAACTACCTGCCGGATCAGAACGGGCGGGCGGTGCTGGTCGTGACGGCTTCCGACCAGACTCTCACGGAGGTCCACGACACGGTCACGATCACCGTCGCTGCGGTGAACGACGAGCCGGACTTCTCGCCGGGCGCCAGCCTGATCACCGTCAACGAAGACGCGGGAGCCCAGACGTTGGACAATTGGGCCACCGGGATGCTGCCCTACCAGACGGGCAGCCAGGCGACCGACGAAGCCATCCAGGCGCTGAACTTCGTCGTCATCGTGCTGGATACCGGCCCGAATGCCGGCACCCTCAAGCAGGCGGATTTCACCACGCTGCCGGCCATCGATCCGGTGACGGGGACGCTGACGTTCCAACTGGCGCCGAATGCCAACGGCGAGGCCCACGTCACCGTGGCCCTGTACGATGACGGCGGCACGGCGCTCGGCGGCGTCGATACGTCCGCGCCGCAGACCTTCACGATCACGGCCCGGCCGATCAACGATCCGCCGCTGCTGACCGTCCAGTCGACGTTCCAGTCGACGGACGAGGACACGCCGCTGGTGTTCTCCACCGCCGGCAGCAACGTCATCTCGGTCGCGGACATCGATGTGGGCGAGGCGGCCGTGCCGGAATTGCGTGTGACCTTGTCCGTCCTGCAGGGTGCGCTGACGCTGAATTCCCTCGCGGGCCTGACGTTTGCTCCTGGCGCCGGCGATGGCGTAGCCGATTCGAGCATGACCTTCCGCGGCAGCCAAACCGCCGTTAACGCGGCCCTGAGCGGCCTGACGTACCTGCCTCGGGCCGACTACAACGGGGCCGACCGCCTGGCAGTAACCGTGAACGATTTGGGAAATTACGGCTACGATCCGAGCAATTCTGCCGTGTGGAGCGCGGGCGCCGATATCAGCCGGACGATCAACATCACGGTCCGGCCGGTGAACGACAATCCGACGCTCACTCTGCCGGGCTCGCCGCCTGTCACGCTGTATACGGTTTATGAAGACACCAACCTGCCGTTGCCCGGGATGGTCGTGGGCGACGCTCTGGATGCGGCTTACGCTCCGCTGACGCTCCGGGTGACCTTGACGGCTGCCCACGGCACGATCTCCGTCAACACGAATGTGACCAACGGCGTGGGCCTGGGCGGCGTGCTCAACAACGGCACCAGCTCCGTCTCGCTGACCGGCACGCCGGCGGCCATCAATGCGACCCTGGCCAACGCCACCGGCATCGTCTATCGCGGCCTGTTGAACTACAACAACTACAGCGACTTGGACCCCGATATCGACGAATCCCTGGTCGTGATTGTCGACGATCTGGGCAACGTGGGGTCGGGCGGCGCCAAACAGGATCGCGAGACGATCGCCATTTCGGTGCTGCAAGCCAACGACGGCCCGACGATCACGTCGCCGGGGCCGCAGACGTTAAATGAGGACAACGTCAACTTCTACGTGCCGATGATCTTTGCCGACGTCGATGCGGACGAAAGCCCGCTCGTAGGGACGCCACCGGTGACCGTCGTGTTGAAATTGACCGACTTGGCCGGTAACTCGATTTCGACGGCCGGGACGCTCACGCTGCGAACCGACGTTACGGGCGGGATCGGTTCGAACGCCGTAACCGCGAACGGCACGTCGCTGGTGACGATCACCGGTTCGCCGGGCATCATCACCACGACGCTCGTCAACGCTACCGGCCTGCATTACCTGCCGCCGCCGGACTACAATGGTTCGCTGCGGTTGGTGGCGTCGGTCGAAGATCACGGCAACAGCGGCGGCGGCGCGAGCCTGACGCAGACCGTGACGATTCCGATCACGGTTAGCGCGGTCAACGATCCGCCGGTAGTCACCGTACCGGCCGGCCCGCACGCGTTGGCCGAGGGGGCGGGCCAGCTATTGCCCATCTACGGCATCGGCGTGACCGATGTCGACGCGGCGGCGACACATCCGGGTTCCGTGATCGTCACGCTGTCCATCCCGGTTAATCAGGGTTCGCTGGCCGTCTTGCCCGGCGTCACCGGCGGCGTTCCGGGCAGCCAAATCACCGGCAACGGCACCCGATCCATAACCTTGACCGGCACGCCCGCCGAAATCAATGAAACGCTGCGGCTGCCGCGGGGGCTCACCTACACTGTCCCCGACGAGGACTTCAACAATAACCGCGCAGGCGGGAGCGTGATCCTTACCGTCTCGGCCACGGACGAGGGCCGGACGGGCAGCGGGTTGGTCACGACGGATACCGAGACCCTGGCGATTTCGATCACTCCCGTGAACGACTTGCCAGTGATCGTGGTCCCTGGACTGCAACTCCTGGACGAGGGGCCTGGCAAGTCGACGGTGATTTCCGGGATCAGCGTCAACGATGTGGACCACGACGAACTCGGGGCGGCGGATCTGATCGTCAGTCTTTCCGTTCCACCCGGACAGGGCACACTCAGCGGCTGCCTGGGAGTCGCGGGCGGCGTCACGAACGTCAGCGGGAACGGGACGGAAACGGTTATCTTGGTGGGGCGGATCGCCCAGATCAACGCCACCTTGACGTCCGCGGCCTGCGTCACGTACACGGTGCCCAACGACGACTTCAATGTTCTGAACAACGGCGGCTCGGTCCCCCTGACGATTTCGACCAGCGATCAAGGCCGGACGGGCGCCGGCAGCGTCGTCACCGTCTCGGCCATGGTGCCGATCACCGTCAATGCCATCAATAACGATCCGTATTTTGATCCTCCGACTCCCGGACCGAGTCAAGGTAATGCGATCGTGGTGGACGAAGATCAACCCGTCGTGTTCTCGACTGCCAGCGGCCGCCGGCTCTTCGTCAAGGACAATGATCGGCCTGACACTGCGTCCTACTTCATGGATCTGACGATCGTGGCCAACCATGGGACGTTCAAATTGTCCACGACGGCGGACTTGACTTGCAGCGGCGACGGGACGGGCAATCTCACCTGCCGGGGCGACCTGGACAAGATCAACGCCGCTTTGGAAGGATCGGTGTTCACGCCCGGAGCCGACTTCAACGGCCCGACCACGTTGCAGATCACGATCAACGACCGCGGCCATACGGGCGGCGGTCCCAGCGTGGGTGGAGCGAACGTGATCCGGGTTGTCAACTTGCGTTTCAATGCGCTGAATGACTTCCCACGAATCGAATTTGATCCTGCTATGCCTACGCCGCCAAGTACGACGGAAGACGTCGTCGGCGGTCTGCCGATCCCCTGGATTCAAGTCCCCGACCCGGATGTTTCAGAAACCCCCGGGGGCGAATTGCTGGTGACGTTGCGGGTTGCGCACGGTACGCTTACGATTCGCGACAACCTGGGACTAACGTACTTGAAGCCTGGGGACATTTCCGGCAACGGCACGGGGACGGTGATTCTGGCTGCCTCGCCGGACGAGATCAACAACACCCTCAAGGCCTCCGGCGGTCTGATCTACCAGCCCAATCCACAATTCTTCGGGCAGGAAATCCTCCTGATCGACGCCGATGATCAGGGTTCCACGGGCTTGGGCGGCCGAGGGTTTGTGCAAGGCAGTCTGTCCATCACCGTCGAATCCGTGAACGATCCACCAGTCCTGACCGTTCCGTCCGGGCCCATTTATATGGAGGAGGATCAGCTCCTGGGGCGTCTGTCGAATATCTCCATCAGCGACGAGGACGTGGGGGATGCGGACATGCAGGTGCAGCTGACGGTGACGAAGGGGTCGCTGCTGAACTGTCCTGGCAATGTCGTCATCTTGATTTGGCCGTCGGTGCCGGTGCGCTCGTGTACGTTGCGAGGCACGTTGGGCGAAATCGGCGTCGCCTTGGCGAACATCCAGTACAGGCCTGATGAAGACGCGAACGGCGTCGAACACTTGGTCGTGGTCGCCGACGATTTGGGGAACTTCGGCGGCAACAACCAGTCGGCGACGGATACCGAGACCGTGACGATCATGATCGCGGCGGTCAACGACGCTCCGCGGGTTACGGTTCCGGTTCCGGCGGTCCAGCCCTTGAAGGTCGACGAAGATACGAATCTGACCAGCCTCGGGGTGAAGGTGGACGATGTCGACGCGGTGGAGGGCACCGGCCTGGTCCGCGTGACGGCGTCGGTGGTCCACGGCATCCTGACCGTCAGCACTCAGATTCCCAACGGCGTTCCGGCGGTCCAGATCCTAAACAACGGCAGCAGTACGCTCATCATGACGGGCACGCCCGCCCAATTGAACGCGACCCTGACGGGAGATGCGACATATCCAGGGCTGACGTACCGCGGCGAGGCGGATTTCTATGGCGCCGACCAACTGGTGGTGCAGGCCAACGATCAGGGCAACTTCGGCAGCGGCGGTGCGCTGGAGCACGTCGGCACGGTCTCGATCATCGTCGACCCCGTGAACGATCCGCCGACGGCGGTCGGCGACGCCCGGAGTATGGCGGAACGCCACCCGACCGATACGGCCAGGCCGCCATTGACGGTAGCGGCCAGCGTGTTGACTTCCAACGACATTCCTGGTCCGGCCAACGAGGCGGGCCAGACGGTCAGCATCGTAGCAGGCGGCTTTGGCACGCCTTCGCAGGGAACGGTCTTCTTCAATGGAACGGATGTGATCTACACGCCGCCGGCGTACTTCAACGGCCAGGCGACGTTCACCTATACCATCACCGATGACGGTGTTCCGGCGGCCACGTCCGTCGGCACGGTGACGATCACAGTGACGGCGGTCAATGATCCCCCGGTGCCGCAGCCGGATACGGGCTCGACGAACGAGGACACACCCCGGACGTTCACCGCGACGCAGTTGCTGGCCAACGATGCGCGGGGCCCGGCAGCTCCGGCCGGCACGCTGGACAACGAGACCGGGCAAGGCTTGACGCTGGCCAGCGTCAAGCCGCTCAGCGCCGCCGGCGGTACGGTTACGCTCAGCAGCGGGATCGTCACTTACACGCCGCCGGCCAACTTCAATGGCACCGATACCTTCACGTACCGCGCGCTCGACGACGGTTTGACCAACGGTCTGCTCGACCGGCGCGATGCGTTGGGCACGGTGACCGTGACGGTGGCGGCGGTGAATGACGGCCCGCAAGCCGTGACGCCGATCGGCGTTTCCGTGAACGAAGACCAGACGGGGCCCATCGCCGGCATCTCGGTCAGCGATCTGGACGTGGCCGAGACGCCTGCGCCCGGCGGGCGGCTGCAAGTGACGCTACGCGCCAGCCACGGCGTGTTGACGGTGGCTGCCAACGTCAACGGCGGCTTGACGGCCGGCGATATCGCGGACAACGGGACCGCGACGGTCAGTGTCTCGGGCACGCCGCAGCAGATCAACGCCACGCTGGCGGCGGCCAGCGGCCTGACCTACAAGTCCGTTCTCAATTACAACGGCTCGGACGTCTTGGAGGTGACGGTCAGCGACGGCGGCCAGACGGGCAATCCGCTCAGTCCCTTGACCATCACGCGCACGGTGACGATCACCGTCAATCCCGTAAACGACGCGCCGCAGGTGGTGACCGTGCCGAGCGGGCTGACCGTGGCCGAGGATGGGTCCGCCAACTTCGGGGCGATCGAAGTCAGCGACGTGGATGCCGGGGAAACCGCGGGCGCGACGGTCCGCGTAACCTTGACCGCCGACAACGGCTCGTTGCTCGTGAACACGGGCATCCAGGGCGGTTTGAATACCGGCAACGTGGCCAACAATAACAGTGGCACCGTCACGCTTACCGGCACGCTGGCGGCCATGAATACGACGCTCTCGAACGCGGCCGGGGTGCTCTATCGGCCGACGACGGACTTCTTTGGCAGCGATACCGTCAACGTGACGGTCAACGATCTGGGCAACACCGGTCAACCCGGGGCGCAAACGGCGGCCGGTTCGTTCACGGTCACCGTGACGGGGGTCAACGATGCCCCGACCGCGTTCAACGATCCCAGTTTCGGCGATCCGTCCTTGACGGTGAACGAAGACACCGTGCTGAGCGTCGCGGGGCGAGGCGTCCTGGATAACGACCTGGACGTGGATGGCAACGTCCTGTCGGTCGTGATCGAGGAGGCCACGTTGGTCAACGGCGAATACCATATTACCAGCAGTCGAGGTGCCCAGGTCGTGATCAAAGCAGCCGACGGCACGTTCACGTTTGACCCCACCCAGGTGGCAGTCTTTCAGCAGCTACGCGCCGGGCAGTCGCTCACGGACACCTTTGTGTACAAGGCGTGGGACGGTCTATTGCTCTCGAACGCGGCGACCGTGACCATCACGGTGACCGGCGTGAACGATCCGCCGCTGGCCATTCAAGACACCTACACGACGCCGGACAACAGCGTGTTGAACAGCCTCCAGAACCCGGCGGTCAACGGTTTGCTGGCCAACGACAGCGATCCGGAGAATGAAACCATCTCCGTCCTGGTCAGTTCGTCGGACTCGGTGAGCCGTCTAGGGGCGAGCGTGGCCATTCAAGCGAACGGCGAGTTCCTGTACGATCCGCGCACGTCCGTCACGCTGCAAGCGTTGAAGGCCGGCGACCCGGCCCTCACGGATACTTTTGCCTATGTGGTGGCGGATGCCTCGGGGCTGTGGACCAAGTCGACGGTGACGGTGACGGTCACCGGTGCCAACTCGGCCCCAGTGCCGGGGCCGGATCAGTACACGGCCGTCGAGAATGTCGTGCTGACCGTCCCTGCGCCGGGCGTGCTGGCCAACGACACCGACCCGGATAGCACGACGCTGTCGGCGGTGGCCCAGTCGGTCTCCAGCCAGTACGGCGCGACGATCTTGGTGAGCACCAACGGCGGGTTCACCTACGATCCGCGGGCGTCGTCGGCTCTGCGGGCCTTGCAGACCGGCCAGACGCTGTCCGACACGTTCTCGTACCAGGTCCTCGACGAGGGCGGCGCCACCGCCGTGGGAACGGTCACGGTCATCGTCAGCGGGTTCACGGATCCGCCGTACCAGAATCCGGCCAACAACTGCGACGTCAACGGCGATGGATCCGTATCGCCGATCGACGCCTTGATTCTAATCAATTATATCAACAGCAACCTGTCAGGGCCGATCCCCGCCGGCCGGCCCACACCGCCGTACTTGGATCCCAATGGAGACGGCTGGGTGACCGCGGAAGATGTGCTTCAGGTCGTCAACTGCTTGAACGCGATCGCCGCCGGCGAAGGTGAAGCGGTCGCCAAGGTGCTTCCCGTCCCCGGTCAGGAGGCTGTCGCGGCTAACGCGGCAACGCTGGGCGTCTGGTCGTTTAGCACGCAGGGCGGGACTGCCGATGCCATGCAGTTGGGCCAGTCGAGCGACCAATCCAGGGCGAACAGCGGTGCAAACGGCCTCGATTTAACGCCGTGGGGCAGCGTTGACACCAACGAAGTACCGGCGATGTCGGCGGCACCGCAGCGTTCGGTGTTCGACGAATGGGACGCGGAAGCCTCGGATCTGGAAGACTCCCTGGCGGCCCTCTCGGACGCCTTGGATGCAGCGGACCGCGAAGCTGCGACCGACGACTTGATCGGGGCGTTGTTTGGGTAGACGGTCGGGGCAACCGGCCCGGCTGCTCGCCAGCCGGGCCGTGTTCTGCGCAGCGTAGGCTGAAATAACTCCCGGTCTTGCTGAGCAGTCAGCCGATGTTCCTCCCGGCGCTGGATTGGGCCCACGGATGGCAGAGCGGATCCACGCATCAGGAACGGCGCGCCGACATCCGTGGGTCCGCCCTGCCATCCGTGGGTTACTCAGTTATTCAGACGGTGATTTCTTGCCGCGTCTGGGCACACTCTTTCCCGCCACCATCCGGCGTGTACAATAGGGTCCGTCGATCTGTTGGGTTTCCTCGATTTCAGGAGGGTACCGATGACGGGCAAGCGCAAGACCTTGGCGTGGGCGGGTGTTTTGGTAGCGGTGGCGGGTACGTTGGTATGCGACGCAAAGCTCGGGGCCGCTGAGCCGGCGGTAACGCGTTCCCAACTCGAAGCCGACTGGCTGCGGCAGTTGGAATTGCGGTATCCGCGCACCGCATCGCCCAGCGGCAATGTGACCGTCGAACAGGACGCCGCGGGGGCGGTGGACGGCGTCAAAGACGGCAAGTGGGGTTTCCACACGGAGAACGAGGACCAGCCGTGGTGGCAGGTGGATTTGGGTCAGTCCGCCGCCCTGGACCGGTTGGTCCTGTACAACCGCTGCGACGGCGGGTTTGCCCAGCGCGCCGCCCGCATCCAGGTCCTCTTGTCGTCCGACGGCCGGCAGTTCCAGCAAGCCTATCAGCACGACGGAACCGCCTTCCTGGGCCACGCCGACAACAAGCCGCTGGCGGTGCCGCTGCAGGGCGCCCAAGCCCGTTTCGTCCGCCTCCAACTGCCCAGCCACAGCTATTTCCACCTGGACGAAGTCGAAATCTACGCCGCGGACGGCGCGGGGAATATCGCCTTGCACCACCCGGCCACTCAAAGCAGCACCAGCCAATGGTCGGCACTCCATGCTCCGGGCAAGGCCCCCGCGGTGGCGCCGGCGCTGGCCGAGGTGGTGCAACAGGGATTGCAGCTGGCCGCCGAACTGCAGCAACGCGGACTAGATACGGCGGCCCGCTCTGCCGCGTTGGCGGCGATCCGGTCGCGTGCAGAACAGCTTGCCGCCGATGCCGGGCCCGAGCAAGTCCAGCAACTGTACTTCCAGGCTCAGGAGCAGATCCGGGCACTGTCGCTGGCGAATCCGCTGTTGGACTTTGACACGATCCTGTTCGTCAAGCGCGCACCGACGCTATTTCCGCACGTCTCCGACCAGCATTACGGCTGGTGGTCGCGGCCGGGTGGCGGCCTCTACCTGTTGAAGGGGTTAAAGAGCGGCGAACCGACCGTCGAATGTTTGACGCCGGATTGGCCACCCGGCAACTTCATCGGCCCGGACCTGTCCTACGACGGCCGCAAGATGTTGTTCGCCTACTGCCGGCACTATCCTGAGTTGGCCGCCGTTGCAGACAAGACCGTTAAACAGCGGCTGCCCGAGGACTCGTTCTACCATATCTTCGAGATGAACGTCGACGGCAGCGGAGTGCGGCAGCTGACGCGCGGGCGGTACGACGATTTTGACGCCCGCTACCTGCCCAACGGACGGATCGTCTTGATGTCCACGCGCAAAGGCACCGCCTTGCAGGCCGGCAAGCAGAGTGCTCTGGCAACCGCGGACGACACCTGCCCCGACAGCTACGTGCGCTGTGGCGGCGGCAACCATCGGCCCGTGGCGGTGTTTACGCTGCACACCATCAACGCGGACGGAGGCGACTGGTGTGCGATCTCGGCCTTCGAGAACTTCGAGTGGACGCCGGCGGTCGCGTGGGACGGCCGCATTCTGTACGCCCGGTGGGACTACATCGACCGCTTCAATGGCCCGTTTTTCAGTCTCTGGTCGACGAATCCCGACGGCACCAATCCACAGCTGGTCTACGGCAACTATACCGTCCGTCCTCAGTGCGTGTTCCAAGCCCGTCCGATTCCGGATTCGCAGAAACTGATCTTCACGGCTACCGCTCATCATTCGATCACGGGCGGATCCTTGGTGCTGTTGGACCGGACGCGAGGCACCGAACTCGAGCGGCCGTTGACGCGGCTGACGCCGGAAGTCTGTTTCCCGGAAACGGAGGGCTGGCCCAAGTCGTACTACGTTGACCCCTGGCCGCTTTCGGAACGGTATTTCCTGGCCGCCTGGTCGGATCGCCCCTTGCCGCCTCATACCTTGATGCCGCCGGAAGATCCTCGGAATCCGCCCAATGCCTGCGGGCTGTACCTGGTGGATGCGTTCGGCAATCTGACGCTCCTGCACCGCGACCCGGCCATCTCCAGCGTCTCGCCGATTCCCATTGCCCGCCGGCCGCTGCCGCCGGTGGTTCCCGATGCCGTGGATTGGGCCGGACGACAGGAAGGCGCGTTCCTGGTGCAGGACATTTACCAAGGCTTGGGCGATGTGCCGCGGGGCAGCATTCGCCGCCTGCGGATCGTGGGCGTGCCGCCGAAAGTCCAGCCGCAGATGAACAGCCCGAGCCTTGGCGTGTCGGCCGAGGATCCCGGCAAATTCGTGCTGGGCACTGCGCCCGTCGAGGCGGACGGTTCGGCGTTCTTCCGCGTACCGTCGGGGATTCCGGTGCTGTTCCAGGCCTTGGACGCCGACGGCTTGGCCGTCCAGACCATGCGTTCGCTGACCTATGTCCAGCCGGGGCAAACGCTGGCGTGCGTCGGCTGCCACGAGCAGCGCGATTCCGCTCCCTTGCCCGCACGGGCGCCGCTGGCGATGCTCCGCGACCCGTCGCCATTGACGCTGGAACCCGACGGCACCTGGCCGCTGCGGTTCGACGAATTGGTCCAGCCGGTGCTGGACCGGCATTGTGTTTCCTGCCACAAGCCGGGGGTCGAGAATGCGGCGGCAGCGGCCTTTGATCTGACGCCGTCCGCCGCCTACAAGAAGTTGCTCGACTATGCCGACGGCGATCTGCGGAAATTGGCGTTCGAGCGCGACCGCTCGTTCGCGGGCCAGATGCCGGCCCGGAGCAGCAAGCTGTATCGGTTATTGACGGCCGCGCCGGGCCACTACGAAGTGCGTTTGCCGGAAGAAGACCGCCACCGGCTGGCCGTTTGGATGGACACGTACGCGCAACAAGCCGGATCGTTCAGCGTGGAGCAGGAGCAGCAGCTGCGCGAATTACGCGAGCAAGTCTCGGCGTTGCTGGCACGCTGACGAACGTTACCGGTCGTCGTAAACCCGGGTGACTTCCTCACGCGTGATGGCAACCGGCATCTCGTCGGTGACCAGTTGGAACTGGATCCGCTGATGTCCGGCGGCTGCGCCCTGCACTTTGATCCGATAGACGGCCTCTTCTCCCGGGCCGATGCGCACCAGTGGATCGATCAGCAGATTGCCGCCGTCCACGGCGACGCGGGTCGGGCCGTCGCCGCCCAGCGGTTTCAGTTCGGGCGGCAGACCGACCGCCAACCGCACGTTGGTGGCGGCGCTCGAACCGCTGTTGGTCAGCGTGATCGCATACGTCGTTTCCGCCCCAACCTCGATGGGGTCGGCTTCATCGACGACCGTGAATTGCAGTTCCGCCACGCTTTCCACTTGGACGACCTGCTCGAACGCCTGCTTCAGGCCCAGTTCGGCGCGGCCTTCCAGTTTCAGTTTCTGCGCGCCGGTCTCCAACGGCAAGACCGTCAGCTTGGCACCGCCGGTTTGGCTGGCCGGCAGCTCCTCCAAGCTCCAGAAGACGGCGTGGTTCTGCGGTTCGTACTGGCCCTTGTGATCCGCCGAGACGAATTTCATGCCCTTTGGCAGATAGGTTACCAATTCGACTTCGCGGGCCGGCGCCGTGCCGGGATTGGAGATCACGACGTCGTACGTCGCCGGACGGTCCAGGTAGCGCATTTTCGGCCCCTGCAGTGCCACCTCCAACGCGGGCGCGATCACCTCCAACTCGACGGCGTGCTGGGCGATCAGGTTCGCATCGCCGCGGACCAGGATTTCATTCCGCACCAGACCGGGTTTGTCCGCTTTCAGCGTCAGTTGCAGCTGCCGCGATTCGTTGGGACGCAGGCTGCCGATTTCGAATTCCAATTCCCGGCCCGCGGCGTGCGCGAGCCCTTCGGGAACGTCTTCTTCCATGATCACGCCGGTCGCCACTCCGCTGCCGGGATTGTTGACCGTAATGTCAAACACGACCGCTTCACCGATCAGCACTTTTTGCGGCCCGGTGTGGGTCACGCTCAACTGGGGTTTGGTACACAACGTCCGGACCGCGGCTTGCGTTTGAAATACGACTTGTGCCACGCTGCCGAGTTCGCCTTCGCTCAGCGGCATCAGTTGCACCGACACGGTGACCTCGTCGCCGGGTTGCAGCGTGCCGACGTTCCACGCCAGTTGCGATTGAGAAGTCGGCGTCGCGGGCGGCGCGGCATTCACGAACTGAGTACCCTTGGGAATCCGGTCCAGAATGGTGACCTCGTGCGCAGCCACTTTCCCGACATTGCGGACATGGATTTGGAACGTCGCTTCTTTGCCGACCTGAATTTCCGGCGGGGCCAGTTTCTCGACGGTCAAGGCCGGACTCTGCACGCCATCCAGTTGTTCCGCGCCAGGCACGCCGTCACCTTCGGCCGAACTTGCCGAGGCCGCCTCCGCGGCCAGGGGCGCAAAGCCGGGCTGGGCGGGAGGTTCGCCCGTCGAGAACGCGGCGGGCGAGCGGTCGGGTTCGGCGGATTGGGGCAGGGAAGGCTCGCTCGCGACCCGTGGCTGAAGCGTCAGCGGCATCGACGCGGCGTGGTTGTCTGCTTCCGGGGCCGTATCAGCGGCCGGTGCATCGGTCTGCTCCGTCATGGTGAGCGGCGCGGCAGGGGCGGCGCTGGCGTACACGCTGCCACCCGACGGCGGCTCGGATTCGGCGTCCGCGACGGTGGATCGAGCGGCTTGACGCAACGCTCCGCCCAGGGCGAGTGTCGAGCCTGCACTGCCCGTCGCCGGATCGGCCGGCGGCTCGTCCGTCGCCGGCGGTACAAGGGCGATGGCCGACGGCGCCGCTGCAGGTGAGGGATCTAGGGGCGGACTCGGAGTCCACGAGGACGGCAGGCCCGCTCCCGTAGGAGGTTGGAATTCGGGCAAGCGGGGTTCGGCGGCAACTTGGCCGGACGCCTGGCCGAAGGCTGGAGCCGGCATTGGTTGAATTGCCTCCGGATCCTGGCCGTAGCTGCGGCTTGCCGCGGCAGCGCCAGAGCCCTCGGTGTGTGAGACGGGGGCTACAGCGGGATCCAGGAACATCGTGGGCCGGCGCCCGGGGGCAGCCGGGCTGGCGGGCAAACCAGCGGCAAAGCCCAGTTGTGTCTGGTCCACCTCGTCGGGAATCGGCACGGGCTGCGCCGGCTTGCCAGCTTGCGGCTGCAGGCCCCCCGAAGCGTCGGCCGATGCGACGGCGGTGTTTTCGTCCGAGGCCCACGGATTACCCACGACCGAATAGGCCCCGGCTCCTGAACCCAAGGTTCCGACAACGGCGGTGGTCCAGACGGCCAGACGCTTGGTCATGTGGATCTTTGGCATAGCTAGCGTCCCAGATGAAGGCAAGAAGTAGCGGGCGGTCCACCTAAGGATTCCGCGCGGGGCGTAATTAACAAAACCGGCAAGCTGCGCGAAGGTCAGTTGCCAAAAAAGAACCCGGATCATAACCTTTGGTGATCGTTGGAAAGCGCAAACCTATGACAGATTCGATCCCGGAAGCGTCCCCCGCTGTTTCGGTACCATCGCGTGCTCGCCGGGTGATCGGGCCGCGTTTGCGGATTCTGCTCTACGCCGTCTTCGCCATCACTGCTGTCACTGCTGCCAATTCCGTGTACTTGGCGAGTATCACGGCGCTGGAATGGATCAGCCGCCGATGGGGCGCCGCCGTCAGTTATCAAGATCATTTCTATCTCAGCATGTTTGCCTTGCACGTGGCGTTGGGCCTGCTGCTGATCGCTCCGTTCCTGGTGTTTGGGATCATGCATCTGGCGGCGGCACGCGGACGCCGAAACCGCCGGGCGGTGCGGATCGGCTATGTGTTGTTCGGTATCTGCCTGCTGTTGCTGGCCAGCGGCGTGCTGTTGGTGCGGTTGGAGGGGTTACTCGACCTGAAGCATCCGACGGTCCGCGCCGTCGCGTATTGGGTCCATGTCAGCTGTCCGCTGGCGGCCGTCTGGCTGTACTGGCTGCATCGCCTGGCAGGCCCCCGGATCAAGTGGCGCGTGGCCGGCGTTTTCGCGGCGCTGACGGCCGTGGTCGTCGTCGGGATGGTGCTCTGGCAGACTCACGATCCGCGTACCTGGTACGCCCAAGGTCCGTCGGAAGGGCCTGATTACTTCCAGCCGTCGCGGGTCAAGACGGCGGACGGCAATCTGATTCCGGCCCGGTCGCTGATGATGGACGAGTACTGCCGGCGTTGCCATCCGGATGCGTACGAAGGCTGGTTTCACAGCGTGCATCATTTTGCTTCGTTCAACAATCCACCCTACCGGGCGACGGTCCGCGAGACGCGCCGCGTTGCGTTGGAACGCGACGGCAACGTCAAGGCGGTCCGGTTCTGCGCAGGCTGTCACGACGTGGTGCCGTTCCTCAGCGGGGCCTTTGACCAAAAGGAGTTCGACGACATCCACGACCCGACTGCCCAGGCCGGTATCACGTGTTCCGTCTGCCACGCCATCACCCACGTCAACAGCACCGTCGGCAACGCGGACTACACGATTGAAGAGCCGTTGCACTATCCGTTCGCCTACAGCCGGAACCCCGTGCTGCAATACATCAACCACCAATTGGTGCGCGCCAAGCCGTCGTTTCACAAGCAGACGTTCCTCAAGCCGTTTCACAAGACGGCCGAGTTCTGTGCGGCCTGCCACAAAGTGAATTTGCCGGGCTCGCTGACCAAGTACAAGGACTTCTTGCGCGGCCAGAATCATTACGATTCGTATCTGCTGAGCGGCGTCTCCGGCCACGGGGCGCGCAGTTTCTACTATCCCCAACAGGCCGAGACGAACTGCAACGGCTGCCACATGCCGCTGCAGGTTTCCAACGACTTTGGAGCGAAACCGTTCGACGGTTCGGGCCGGCTGCAGATCCACAACCATTTATTCCCTTCGGCCAACACGGGCATTGCGTACCTGCGGGGCGAAGATCGGATCATCGCGGCTCATCAGGAATTTCTGAACGGGGTCATGCGGGTCGATCTGTTTGGGATCAAGTCCGGCGGTTCGATCAGCGATCCGCTGACCGCGCCGCTGCGTCCCTCCGTGCCGGCTTTGCGCCCCGGCGGCAAGATCCTGTTGGAAACCGTCATCCGCACGCTGAAAATGGGGCATCTGTTCACCGAGGGAACCGGCGACTCGAACGAGATCTGGCTGGATGTGACCGTCACCAGCGGAGATCGGCTCCTGGGCCGCAGTGGCGCCGTGGATCACCAGGGAGCCGTCGACCGCTGGGCCCATTTCGTGAACACCTTCATGCTGGACCGGGACGGCCGGCGGGTGAACCGGCGGAACGCGCAGGACATCTTCGTTCCGTTGTACAACCACCAGATTCCGCCCGGTGCCGCCCAGGTCGTCCACTATGCGTTGGACGTGCCGCCGGACGTGGCGGCGCCGGTCGTGGCCGAGATCAAACTGCAGTACCGCAAGTTCGACCAGGAGTACATGCAGTGGGTTGCCTCCCAAACCCTGCCAGGCGACCAGCCGCTGCGCGGCGCCAAGCCTGGCCGGCCGTACGTCAACTCGCTGCCGATCACAACGCTGGCGATGGATCGCGTCGTGTTTCCCGTGAACGGCGTCGCGCAGGCCGTCAGTAATCCCGAGCGGGAGATTCCGGCCTGGCAGCGCTGGAACGACTACGGCATCGGTCTGCTGCTGGAGGGCCGCAGCAGCGGCGGCAAAGGCGAATTGCGGCAGGCCGCCGAGGCATTTGCCAAAGTCGAAACATTCCGCCAATACCACGGCCCCTTGAACCTGGCGCGGGTGTACTTTACCGAAGGCCGGTTGGACGAGGCGGTGCAAGCGGCCAATCGCGCTGCCGCGTTTGCCGACGCCCCGGCCTGGACCATCAACTGGCTGAGCGGCACGATCAACAAGCAGCAAGGCCACTTGGACAAAGCCATCGCCAATTTCCGCAGCGTGCTCGAGGACCGGTCGCCGGAAACGATCCAGCGGAGATTCGACTTTAGCCTGGATTACGAGGTAATCAACGAACTGGGGCAGACGCTGTTCGAACGCGGCAAGCAGTCCCGGGGCGAGGCTCGGCGGGCGGAGCGGGAGCGGCTGTTCCGTGAGGCGGTCGGCCAATTTGAACGGACGTTGCACATCGATTCCGAGAACGTGACGGCCCACTACAACTTGGCACTGCTGTTTGCCCAGCTGGGCGACACGGAACAGGCCGCCGAGCACCAGCGGCTCCACGCCCGCTACAAACCGGACGACAATGCCCGCGATCGGGCCCAGGCCGCCGCCCGGCAGCGATATCCGGCCGCCAATCACGCCGCCGAACCGCTGGTCATCTACTCGTTGCACCGGCACTAGGTACTTTACGAGGAATCCGATCTGGCTACAATAACGTCGTGCATTTCGGAACATCGGTCGGAGGCCCTCGTGGATTCCTTCACATCTCAGGTGGCGAAGCTGCGTGCGCAGGGTTATAAGAACAAGGCCATTGCCGCGAAGCTTGGAGTTTCGTTCAGTCAGGTCATGGAAGCCGTCAAGCAGTTGGTGGCGGAGGGCAAAGTGAAATCCCGGTGGCCCAAAGCAAAATGGACGGAAAAAGGCAGCGACGACTTCAAACGGGTTGTCCAACTGCTGCAGTCGGGAGCAAATCTGGCCGAGATCGGCGAGGTGTTCGACATCAGCCGGGAACGGGTCCGTCAGATTCGGGAGAAGATCCGCAAGCGGTATGGCGACCAAATCGTACAGCCCCGTAAACAGCCCTATGTCACGCTGCGGGAAGCCGCTCGCGAGTTGGGCACGGACCCGGGCCCGCTACAAAAGCTGCTGCAGAAGAACGGAATGCTGACCAAGAATGCCCGAGGGATTTGGGTGGTCCAGCGGAAGGATTTGAAGCGGAAGCAAGTCGCCCAGCACCCGCACATCACGCAAGAGCAGTTCTGCAAGTACTGCGGGAAGAAGTTCCGCCTGCAACACCGGGCGCAAAAGGTCTGTTCCACCGAGTGCAGCGAGGCGCGGCGCAAGGATTCGCGGCTGAGGTGCTTCGAGTCGGAGCCGTCGGAGGACAATCTGGCTGGCTGGCACAAGGAATTGTGGTTGGCGCTGCAACGCCATCGGCCACCCCAGCAGGAGGAATGGCTGACGCTCACCCGGGCCTCGGCCCGCTGCGGGTTGACGCCGATTCAAGTGAATTGGCTGCGTTTGCGCAAGGTCTTGAACTGCCAACCCAGCGAAACGCAGTTCTGGCGCGGTCAGCAGGTGCAGCTTTATCGGGCCAGCGAAATTGAGATTGTCCGGCAGTGCCGGGAAGCCATACTGCGGAGTCCGTCACGTTGAAAGAACACGACCGATTCGAGAGCGTCATTCGCGAGCGGGCGGTGCTGGTCCGCGTCATCACCAGCGACCGGTTGTTCATCGAGGAACCCTTGGCCGAATTGCGCGGCTTGGCCACGACGGCCGGCACCGTGATCGCGGGCGAATTGTCCCAGCGCCGTCCCATGCCCGACTGTACGACCTACCTGGGCCACGGCAAGGTGGCCGAACTGAAACAGCTGGTCGCGGCCGCCAACGCGGATGTCGTCGTTTTTGACAACGACTTGAACCCGGCGCAGACCCGCAACCTGGAAAAAGAGTTGCAGGTCAAGGTGATCGACCGGACCGAATTGATCCTGGATATCTTCGCCAGCAATGCCCGCACGCACGAAGCCCGCTTGGCGGTGGAATTGGCCCAGCTGGAATACTCGCTGCCGCGGTTGAAGCGGCTGTGGACGCACTTGTCGCGGATCAAAGCCGGGGTGGGGATGCGCGGCCCCGGCGAAAAACAGCTGGAGGTGGACCGGCGTCTGGTCGAGAAACGGATCGCCGATTTACGCGGCGAATTGCGTGCGATCGAAGCCCGCCGCGAACGGCAGGTGTCGGCGCGGCACGACCACATGACGGTCTCGCTGGTGGGTTATACGAACGCCGGAAAGAGCACGCTGATGAACGCCCTGACGCAAGCCGGCGTGCTGGTGGCCGACAAGCTGTTCGCCACGCTCGACACCCGGACGCGCCGCTGGCAGCTGCCGAACTGGGGGCCGGTCTTGTTGAGTGATACCGTCGGTTTCATCCGCGATCTGCCGCACCGGCTGATCGCCAGCTTCAAAGCAACGCTCGAAGAGTCGCGCCAAGCCGACTTGCTGTTGCACGTGGCGGACGCGGGCAATCCGGCGGTCTGCGACCAGATCAGCGCGGTTTATCTGGTCTTGCAGGAAATCGGCATTCAGGAGAAGGACACGCTGCTGGTGCTGAACAAGATCGACCAATTGCCGTCGCCGGCGCACGTCAACGCGCTCCTGAACCGTTATCCCGCAGCGATCCCCATCAGTGCCAAAAAGCAGTTGGGATTCGAGCGGTTGTCGTATCGGGTCAGCGATGCGCTCAGCAGCACCTTTCGGGACCTCGACGTGGAAACCCGCGTGGACAATGGACGGCTGATGGCGTATCTGGCCGCGCACGGCGAAGTGCTGTCGCAGCGTTTCGACGAGCAGCGGGTAACCATTCACTGCCGGATTCCGCAGAAATACTTGGGACGGATTGCCGGTCCCGGCACCGTCGTCCGCCCACGCGACGCAGCACCCGTGCCGCCGTCGGCGAATGACGGTGCCGAACCCGCGGCGGTCATCGAAGAAGTGGCATAGATGAGCAAACGCAGAATTCCCGGACTGCGGACCATTCTGACCGGCGCTTCCAGCGGCATCGGCCGCTGCTTGGCGCTGGAATTGGCGCGCCAAGGCGCGCGTCTGGTCTTGACGGCCCGCCGCCAGGATGCGCTGGAGGAATTGCAGCGGCAGATCCGCGGTCTGGGGCGCGAAGCGCACGTGGTTGCCGGGGATATCGTGGATCCGACCGTCCGCCAGCAACTGCTGGAAACCGCGAACAGCGAACTGGGGGGACTCGATTTACTGATCAACAATGCCGGAGTCGGCGCGATCGGGCCGTTTGCCGAGGCCTCGGAAGCCCGCTTGCGGCGTGTGATGGAGGTCAATTTTTTTGCGCCGGCCGAGTTGATCCGCAGTGCCGTGCCGCTGCTGCAAGCCGGCCAGCGGCCCATGGTTGTCAACGTCAGTTCGGTGCTGGGCCATCGTGGCATCCCAAAGAAGAGCGAGTACTGTGCCAGCAAGTTCGCGCTGCACGGCCTGAGCGATTCCATCCGCGCGGAATTGGCCGCGCACGGCATCGATGTGCTGTTGGTCAGTCCGAGCACAACGGCGACCGAGTTTTTCGACAATGTCTTGGAGAAGACGGCGGATTTGCCGTGGCTGGCGCTGGGCGCCATGGCGGCCGAAGCCGTCGCCCGCCGGACGGTCAAGGCAATTCGCCGCGGCCGGCACGAGATCATCCTGACGCCGGGAGGCAAATTGCTGGTCTGGTGCGACCGCCTGTGTCCGCCCCTGGTGAATCGGCTGGTGGCGAGATTCGGTTGAGGCGTCGCCACGACGCTGCTCGTCAGCGTGGAGTCCGACTGTGGCCGATCCCAAAGCGGCTTTCCCGGTCCAGTCATCCACGTTTTCCCCAGGCAAAACTTCTGTCCCGGCGCTCTCGTTTCGTCCTGATTAAGGCTTGTCCCGCGTGTTGCGACCTCGTTAGAATGTGCCAGTCTTCAACGAGTTTGCTCCGATCAAAGGTTTCCGGGCGGCGGCTGGTCCCGCTCACTGTGCGCCGGTCGCGGACGGGCGGCGGTGGCCCAAACACAATTCGCCTTTCGTTCCCGTTTGGGGGGCTGCACTTTTGCAGCGGTTCCGTATGGCAACGCTAAAAGACATCCTGGCAGGCAAGGATTCCAAGGTCATTTCCGTCGACCCGCGTGCGACGGTCATGGAGGCGGCGGTGTTGATGAATCAGTACCGCGTCGGTTTCCTGGTCGTCATCGACAGCGATCGGCCCGTGGGCGTTTTTTCGGAGCGCGATATCCTGCGGCGGGTGGTCGTGGCGAGGTTGGACCCGGGAAAAACCCTGGTGAACAAAGTGATGACGACCGAGATGCTGGTCTGCAATCCGGGAACCACCGTCGAGGAAGCTCGCAGCGTAATGAAGAACCGCCGCATCCGCCATCTGCCGGTCGTGGACGAGCAGGAACGGCTGGTCGGGTTGGTTTCGATCGGCGATCTCAACGCGTTTAATGCAAACTCGCAGGAACAGACGCTGCACGTGCTGCAGGAATACATTTACGGTCGGACTTGAGCAAGCGGCCTCGACGAGCAACCCCTTCAAGCGCCCTAGCCTTCCAAGTACAATACTGCGCGGTTAGATGACGGTCTAACTAGTGTACGCTCCGTGGCCCGCAAGTTCGTGTTCGGGAGGCATCCGCCCGTGGACAGCCAGGTCTCGACATTCCTGCCGATCCTCGCCTATGCCGGGGTTATGATCGGGTTCGTCGTCACAAATCTGGTCTTGACGCACATCATCGGGCCCAGGCGGAATACCGTCGTCAAGAACATGCCTTACGAGTCGGGCATGGATCCGGTGGGTGACGCACGGCAGCCGTTTGACGTCAAGTTCTACCTGGTCGCGATTCTGTTCATCGTCTTCGACGTGGAATTGTTGCTGCTTTACCCGTGGGCCGCCAGCGCCTACAGTCCTGACGGCGGCGTACCCGCCGGCTTGCGAGGCCCCGTCTTTGTGGTGATGATGGTGTTTCTGGCCACGCTCGGCATCGCCTACGTTTATGCCTGGAAGCGGGGAGTGTTCCGATGGCGCTAGGTTTGCCCGAAAACATCTTCCTGACCCGACTGGACGCCGCGGCCAACTGGGCCAGGACAAACAGTTTGTGGCCGATGCCGTTTGCCACAGCCTGCTGTGGCATCGAATTGATGGCGACGGCGGCCTCGCGGCACGATTTGGCACGGTTTGGCGCCGAGGTCATGCGGTTCAGTCCCCGGCAATGCGATTTGCTGATTGTGGCCGGGCGAGTGGTGATGAAGATGCTGCCCGTGTTGCAGCGGATCTGGCTGCAGATGCCGGAGCCGAAGTGGTGCATGTCGATGGGGGCCTGTGCGTGCAGCGGCGGAGTGTTTGACACCTATGCGGTGGTTCAAGGCGTCGACCGGTTCATTCCGGTCGACATGTACGTCCCGGGCTGCCCGCCGCGTCCGGAGCAGTTATTGAAGGCCTTCATCGATCTGCAGGACAAGATCCGGCAGACGGGCACGCTGAACGGCACGGAGTTCTTGGAGCGGACGCGGCCGGAAGGACCGCGTCCCCTGGACTCGGACGAGGTACGGCGAATTCGAGCGGCACTTCCCTGAGGCATGAAGAATGTTTGACCCGTCTCCACTCGACCAGAAACTAGGACCCGGCGGTTACACGACGTCGCAGTTCCGCGACAACTTCCGGCTGCACGTGGCGGCGGAGCGGGTGTACGATTGCCTGAAATGCCTGAAGGACGACTGCGGCTTCGGCATGCTGATCGACATCACCGCGGTGGATTATCTGAATTACGCCGGAGCCCGGGACCGGTTCGGCGTCGTGTACGCCTTGCTGAACACGGCCAGCGGTCAGCGCGTCTACGTCAAGACGGCCGTCAACGAACCGGAATTGCGGCTGCCGAGCGTGTTTCCCTTGTGGAAGGGCGCCGACTGGCTGGAGCGGGAAGTCTACGACATGTTCGGGATCGAGTTCACGGGCCATCCGGACTTGCGGCGGATTCTGATGCCGGACGAGTTCACGGCCTTTCCCTTGCGTAAGGATTACCCGTTGCGAGGCCGTGGCGAGCGGCACAATTTTCCTGTGATTTCGCGAGCCGAGAGTTGAGTCATGCCGTTTGAAGTTCAAGATTTGGCCGAAGCCGATGCGTCCGGCAAGGAGTACTTGTGGACGTTGAACTTTGGGCCTCAGCACCCGGCGACCCATACCACGCTGCGGCTGATTCTGACGTTGGACGGCGAGACGGTGGTCAAGGCCGTGCCGGACATCGGGTTTCTGCACAGCGGGTTCGAAAAGCTGGCCGAGCACCTGAATTTCAATCAGTACGTCACGATCGTCGACCGGATGAACTACATTTCGCCGCTGGCCAACGAAATCGCCTGGCATCACGCGGTCGAGAAACTGTTGGGCATCGAACTGACGCCGCGCTGCAAATACCTGCGGACGATTCTGGCGGAATTGATGCGGCTGCACGACCACCTGCTGAATGTGGGCACGACCGGGCTGGACTTGGGCGCGTTCACGTCCTTCCTGTACGCCTTTCAGCAGCGGGAGTTGATTTACGACATCGTCGAGTCGGCGTCCGGCCAGCGGTTCCACACCAGCTATACGCGTGTCGGCGGACTGCTGTACGACGTCAATGACGAATGGGTCGACAAGGTGCGGAGCTTCGTCAAGGGCTTTGCCAAGACGCACCAGGACGTTCACAAGCTGCTGACCCGGAACCGCATTTTCATGGAGCGGACCAAGGGGATCGGCGTCCTGTCCCGCGAGCAGGCCATCGACTTGAGCTGCACCGGTCCGATAGCGCGGGCGAGCGGCGTGGTGCGGGATGTCCGCAAAGATGATCCCTACCTGGCCTACGGCGATTTGGATTTTCGCGTCGTCTGCGCCCAGGCGGGCGACTGTTACGCCCGTTATCTGGTGCGGATGGAGGAGATGCAGGAGAGCATCAAGATCATCGAGCAGGCGGTGGAGAACCTTCCCGCCGGGCCATTGAATGTGGACGCCGAGGGCAAGGCCGTTCTGCCCGGCAAGACCGAGGTATACCGCAGCATCGAAGGGCTGATTCACCATTTCGAATTGGTGATGCCCAACCGCGGCGTTCCGGCGCCGGCCGACGAGTTGTACGCGGCCACCGAATCGCCGAACGGCGAGTTGGGGTTCTACCTTGTCGCCGACGGTACCGACCACGCCTACCGGGCGCGGACGCGGCCGCCTTCGTTCATTCACTTTGCCGTGTTCCCGCACATCATCGTGGGGCACCAGATCAGCGACATCGTGGCCGTGCTGGGCAGTTTGAACATTATCGCGGCGGAGTTGGACCGATGACCCGTGGGATAGGCTTCCAGCCTGTCAACTGTGTGGGATAGGCTTCCAGCCTGTCAACTGTGTGGGATAGGCTTCCAGCCTGTCAACTGTGTGGGATAGGCTTCCAGCCTGTCATTTGCGTGGGGTTATGACGACGGTGGCGGAGTTGGACCGATGAGTGTGCTGACCGACCAGATGCGAGCGGCCATCCGTGCGGAGTTGGCCAAGTACCCTGACAAGCAGGCGGCCACGCTCCCGGCATTGCACATCACGCAAGACGCCTTGCGGCACGTTCCGCTGGAAGCGATTCGCGAAATTGCCGAGATGCTGGAACTGCACCCGGCCCAGGTCCACGATACGATGAGCTTCTACGGCTTTTTTCGCGACGAGAAACAGCCGTTGGGCAAGCATCGCGTCTGGGTTTGCCGCAGTCTGTCGTGTATGCTGTGCGGCAGCGAAACGCTGTTGGTAGAGTTGTGCCGGCGGCTGGGCGTTCAACCCGGCGAAACGACCGCCGACGGCAAGTTCACCGTCGAGCCCGCCGAATGCCTGGGCGTGTGCGAAGGCGGCCCCTGCATGTTGGTAGACGACGAGTGCTACAGAAACCTAACCGCCGACCGCGCCGAACAAATCCTGAAGGACCTGCCTTGACCAGGCGCTCTTTGGGGCCAACGGCTCCTTGACTTAGCGACATTTCGACTTAGCGACATTTCGACTTAGCAACATTTCGACTTAACTTCCCGTGCCCAACTTTGAACCCGTACTCCTGCGACGAGTCGGCAAGCCCGACAGCACCAGCTTGGCCACCTACCAGGCGGATGGCGGTTATGCTGCGCTGCGCAAGGCGTTGGGCATGGAACCGGCGCAAATCATCGACTTGGTCAAGGAGTCCGGCTTGCGCGGCCGCGGGGGAGCCGGGTTTCCGTGCGGGATCAAGTGGACCTTTCTGCCGAAGAACCACGCCGGTCCGGTCTACCTGTGCGTCAATGGGGACGAGAGCGAACCCGGCACGTTCAACAACCGCATTCTGATGGAGGAAGATCCGCACCAGTTGCTCGAGGGCATCTTGATTGCCGGCCGCGCCGTTCGCGCCCGGGCGGCCTACATCTACCTGCGGTACGAGTACGGCCGCAGCTACCGGACGCTGCAGCGGGCGATTGCCGAATGCTACGCCAACAACCTGGCGGGCCCCAACGTGCTGGGCAGCGGCTTCGGCATGGACATCTTCCTGCACCGCGGGGCCGGAGCTTACATCTGCGGCGAAGAGACGGGATTGATCGAAAGCCTGGAAGGCAAACGTGCCTGGCCCCGCATCAAACCGCCGTTTCCGGCGGTCGAAGGGCTGTTCCGCCAGCCGACGATCGTGAACAACATCGAGACGTTGGCGTGTGTCACGCACATTCTGGCCCGGGGCGCCGAATGGTTCCGTTCGACCGGTGTGCCGGCGGAACCGAACAATCCGCGGGACCTGGGCAGTTACGGGCCGAAACTGTATTGCATCAGCGGGCATGTCAACCGGCCCGGCTGCGTGGAATTGCCCTTAGGGGTGACGGCTCGGGAGCTGATTGACAAACATGCGGGCGGTGTCCGGAACGGCCGCCGGGCCAAGGCTGTGGTTCCGGGCGGGATTAGCATGGGGTTTCTGTCGGCGGCCGAACTCGATACGCCGTTGGATTTCAACGGTCCGCTGAAGGCCGGTTGCCTGGGGTTGGGCACGGCTGCCGTAATCGTCGTCGATGACCAGACCAGCATGGTGGACGTGCTGTACAACTGCTGCCGGTTCTTCTCGCACGAATCGTGCGGCCAGTGTACGCCATGCCGCGAAGGCACGGCCTGGATGACGAAGATTCTGGAACGGATCCGCGCCGGCCACGGGCAGCCGAGGGATTTGGACTTGCTGCTGGAAGTCGCGGGCTCGATGGGGATCATACCCGGCACAACCATCTGCGGCTTGTCGGACGGCGCCGCCTGGCCGGTCAAGAACGCGATCAACAAGTTCCGTCCGGAGTTCGAAGAGTACATCCGCAGCGGGCGGCGAAGCGCCGGTCCGCCGGGGCATTAGTTGCGCTGGAGCGTCATTCCGTAGGATGCGCACGGAGCAAGCGTCTTCAAAATCCGAAACGCGAAATCCGAAACAAATCCCAAATGCGAATGATCAAAATACAAAACTCGCGGCATCAGCTCGTTTTGGACATTTGAATTTTCGTGCTTTTGAATTTGTTTCGGATTTCGGATTTCGAGATTCGAATTTGGCAACGGCCGCGAGGCCGCGTCAGGGTATGATTCACGCATGGCGACGGTAATTGTCAACGGCAAGACGGTGCAAATCGGCGATCAGGAGCGCCTGAACGCGATCCAGGCGGCGCGCCGCGCCGGCGTGGAGATTCCGCACTATTGCTGGCATCCCGCACTGACCGTAGTGGCCAGCTGCCGCATGTGCCTGATCGAACTTGGCGACCGCAAGCCGGATGGTACGGTGGCGATGCAAGGCAAGTTGATGCCGGGCTGCCAAACGCCGGTCAAGGATGGGATGGTAATCGTTACCGACAGCGAAAAAGTGCGCGCCGCCCAAAAGGCGACGTTGGAATATCTGTTGCTGAACCATCCCCTGGACTGCCCGATCTGCGATCAGGCGGGCGAGTGCTTCCTGCAGGATTACACCTATCGTTTTGGGCAGGCTCACAGCCGGTTGCAGGAACCGAAAGAACAACGTCGGGACAAGCACTACATCGGCGACCAGATCGTGCTGTTCACGGACCGCTGTGTCATGTGTACGCGATGCGTGCGGTTCACGCGCGAAATCAGCGGAACCGCGGAACTGCAGGTAATCAACCGCGGCAGCCACGAGGAAATCGACATCTTTCCCGGCGAACCCTGCAACAACAAACTGGCGGGCAACGTCGTCGATCTGTGCCCGGTCGGGGCGTTGTGCAGCAAGGACTTCCTGTACCAGCAGCGCGTCTGGTGGCTGAAGACGACGCGCAGCGTATGCCCGGGCTGCAGCACCGGGTGCAGCATCGTCGTGGATCAGAACAAGGACCGGATCTACCGCTTGCGGCCGCGGGTCAACCCGCAGGCACAGGTCTATTTCATGTGCGACGAGGGGCGCTTTGGTTTTCACTACGTCCACCACGCCGACCGCCTGAAGCAGCCGCTGCAGCGGAAGGACGGCCAGACCGTTTTGTGCGGCTGGGATGAAATGTTGACGGCCGCTCGCGGGGCGTTGGCCCGCGCGGCAGCCAAGCGGCCCAGTGGCTTGGGAGCCGTGTTCTCGCCCTGGATGACGCTGGAAGAAGCATACCTGGCCGCCAAGTACCTGAAAGGACTGGCAACAGACGCCCGTTTGGCGCTCGGCCCGGTGCGCATGGTTGGCGAGGACGATCGCTACCCCAAGGACGTCCGAGGCCGGGCCGTCGAGCCTGCCAAGTTTGTGATCCGGGCGGAGAAATGCCCGAACCGGCTGGGCATCGAAGCGGTCCTGCGGCATTTTGAGGGACGTGTGGTGAGCTTCGAGGACATGCTGGGGCAAGTCGGCCGCGGCGAAATCGAGTCGTTGTATCTGTTTGGAGGCGACCCGCAGCCGTGGATCACCGCGGAGCAAGCGGCCGGATTGAACGGGCTGAAATTGCTGTTGGTCCAGGACATCCTGCCGTCGGCCGCCAGCGCTCTGGCTCACTTTGTCCTGCCCGGCGGGACGTTTGCCGAGCGGGACGGAACGTTCGTCAATCACGCCGGCTTGGCGCAAGCGATCCAACGCTCGATTGCGCCGCCGGACGAGGCTTGGCCGGACGGACGGATCTTGTGGCAGTTGGCCGGGCGTCGGGGGCTGTTCCACGCTCCGACGCTGCGGCAGGAAATGGCACAGGAGATACCTGCGTTGGCTGCGCTGGCTGGTGGCGAATTGGGAGAACTTGGGATACCAGGTGTAGGACAGGTCGCCTGACCTGGTTTGAGGTTGGTCATGCATCCGCTATTACACATCGTGTTGGCGATCGGAGTCGTGCTGGGCTCGACCATGTTCGCCTGCTCGTACTTGATCTGGCTCGAGCGGAAGCTCGCCGCCTGGGTCCAGGACCGCATCGGCCCGAACCGCGTCGGACCGTACGGTTTGCTGCAGCCGCTGGCGGACGGCGCCAAGTTCCTGCTCAAAGAGGACGTCGTTCCGGCTCACGTCGACAAAGCCCTGTACTTCCTGGCCCCTAGCATCTCCGTGTTCACGACGTTCCTCGCCTTTTCCGCAGTGCCCTTCGGCCCGAGTTCGGGCCGGCCGGGAGAGTTCCAATTCGTCATCGCCCCCGGGTTGGACATCGGCATTTTGTTCATCTTTGCCGCCGGCAGCCTTGCCGTCTATGGCGTGATCCTCGGCGGTTGGGCCTCGAACAACAAGTACAGTATGTTGGGCGCGTTGCGGTCGAGCGCCCAGATGATCAGTTACGAGATTCCACTCGGCATGTCGCTGATCGGCGTGATCCTGCTGACGGGTTCGCTGAATCTGGAGCAAGTGATCAGGCACCAGGCGGACGGCGGCTTGGGGGGCTGGCATTTCTGGTACCAGCCCCTGGCGTGTTTGATTTTCTTTATGAGCGCGCTGGCCGAGTCGAACCGGTTGCCGTTCGATTTGCCGGAGTGTGAGCAGGAGTTGGTGGGCGGCTACCATACCGAATATAGCGCGATGAAGTTCGCGATGTTCTTCCTGGCGGAATACACCCACGTGATCACGGTCAGTTTCCTCGTGGCGATCATGTTTTTCGGCGGCTGGCATTTTCCCTGGATCGCCGAAGCGGGCAGTGCCTATGCCGGGGCCACGATCGTCAAGGTGCTGGTCCTGCTGGCCAAGGTCTTCGCTTTGATCCTGTTCATCATGCTGATCCGCTGGACGATTCCCCGTTACCGGTACGATCAGTTGATGTCATTGGTCTGGCGGGGATTGATTCCGCTGACCTTGTTGAATTTGGTGTGCGTGATTATCGTCAAGCAGTTTGCCTTGCCCGAAGCGTGGCTGCTGTTGGCCAGCGTCGTACTGTTCGGCGGGGCGACCGTGGTGTCGGCGCAAGCCGCGAAACGGCGCGTGTCGCAACTGGTGCGGCCGGCAGCGACTGCACAAGCGGGAGGTTGAGACGGTGGGCTCAGACGTACAGAATTCAATTTTGCCGGTCAGGGACATTCCCAATGGTTATCGCTTTGCCCGGCAAAATTGAATTCTGTACGTCTGAGCCCTTGCCCGCAGCCAGGGGCCACAAATAGGCACAATTCCATGCCGATCAAAGAGAACGAAATCCACTGGATCGAAGAGCCGGAGATCGGTCTCTGGGAAGCGAGCTTGCTGCCCGGAATCGCCGCGGGTATCCGCACGACTCTGCGGCACATGTTTCGCGAGCCGAGCGTGACTCAGGAGTATCCCGAGGTCAAGCCGGATTTGCCGGCCAACTACCGCGGTGTTCATCGTTTGAACCGCGATGACCAGGGACGCGTCAAGTGCGTGGCTTGCTTCTTGTGTGCGACCGCTTGTCCCGCGAACTGTATCGAGATCATTGCCGCTCCCGCCCCCTGGACGGATCGGGACAAGTACCCTGACAAGTTCGTGATCGACGAATTGCGTTGCATTTATTGCGGGATGTGCGAGGAAGCCTGTCCCGTGGATGCGATCGAGTTAACCAGCCTGTACGACTTGACGGGCACGAGCCGGGAGGAAATGCTATTCGATCGCGAGAAACTGTTGAGTGTGTATGACGACACGGTCTCGTCCGGCAAGGATCCCGTGCGGACCCGCCTGGGCGAATTGGGGCCGGCCTCGAATGTGATCGAACCATTGGAGGACTTAGCCGGCTGCACCGGGACCTGAAACCCTGATCTTTCACCTAATCTCTTCCTACTGCCTGGGAGCCGAGCAAGAGTAGGTGAAAGATTAGGTGAAAGATTAGGTGAAAGATTAGGTGAAAGATTAGGTGA
>CAZXYZ010000013.1:0-36974 GCA_964645045.1 uncultured Pirellulaceae bacterium
ACTGATGGCGTGCCCCCTACCGAAACCGCGGGCGATTCCCGTGCCGGCCCCAGGGGTCCATCGTATCCGAGATGTCAGCGACCACGCCGTTCGGCACCGCCATATCGTGCGGTGTGACTTCAATGTATAGGATGGTTTCGTCGCCGCAGGTGGCCGTCCAAATCGGTCGTTGATGCCAGTGCAAAAGGGCGATCGAACGGATCAACGCCAAGTAGTTGAGGTGCAAAGCGGGCGAGTGGTGTTGTCCAAGAGTTGTACAACTTGGCCGACGACATTGGCGAGACCACCAACGTCGCCGCCCTGCATCCCGATCGAGTGCAGGAAATGACCGGACTGCTGCAGCGGGTCCGCGCGAACGGGCGGAGCCGGCCCTGACGACGGGCTTGCCTGCACCGGGCTTTACTGCACCGGCGACATCAGCCGGGCGACGCGGACGGCGACACGGAACCAGAAAGAACGCTGCAACAGATCTTCGGCATGGGCCCGTTCGCATTGCTCGAAATCGTGCCGCAGCATGTCCTCGACCTGCGCGGCAAAGTTGCGGTCGTCGACCAGGACGGTGATCTCGAAATTCAGCCGGAACGAGCGGTTATCCAGATTGGCGGTGCCGACGGCGGCCAGGTGCTCGTCGACCAGGATGACCTTGTGGTGCATGAATCCCGGCTGGTAGCGATAGATCTTGACATCCGCCCGTTCGGCTTCCTCCAAGTACGAGAACGAGGACAGCCAAACCAACAGATGATCGGCGTGCTCGGGCAGCATGATGCGGACGTCGACGCCGCGGAGCGACGCCAGCTGCAGGGCGCACATGACTTGGGGATCGGGCACAAAATAGGGGCTGGTGATCCACAGCCGCTGCTGGGCGGCGTTGATCATGTGGACGAAGAACAGCCCGCAGGTTTCCAGTTCGTCCGCCGGACCAGTGGGCAGCACCAGGGCGTTTTGGCCGTCCGGCGACACGGGCCGAGGTGTCCAGTCCAGGGGAGGTGTTTCCTGTGCGGCCCAGTACCAATCTTCCAGAAACGATAATTGCACCGCGTGGACGGCAGGACCTTCGAGCCGCACGTGCGTGTCCCGCCAGGGACCAAAACTGGGGTCGCGGCCGATGTACTCGTCGCCCACGTTCAGACCGCCCACATACGCCACGCGGCCGTCGACCACGACGATCTTGCGGTGGTTGCGGAAATTGATTTGGAACGGGTTCCGCCACCGCCGGTTGCTGCCGAACGGACGGATCGACACTCCGGCTGCTGTCAGGTCGCGTTCAAAGGTGTGCGACCGGCGGACACTGCGGCTGCCGATCTCGTCGTACAGAAACAGCACGCGGACGCCTTCCTGGGCCTTACGGATCAGCCGCTCCTTCAATTCACGTCCCAAATGGTCGTCGCGCACGATAAAGAACTGGACGAGGATGTATTCCTTGGCCGAGTCGATCCTGCGGAAGATCTCGCCAAACGCCGCCTCGCCGTCCACCAGCAACTCGACAAGATTGCTGTGCGTAAACGCCACCTCGGCCAGGACCTCGAACACGCGCCGGTTGGGCGACGCGTCTTTCAGGAACAAGCCTTGCTCGCGCGTCCGCCGGTTGGCATCCTGAACGATGTAGTGGATGTCCAAGTCCCCGGCGCGGCGGGCGTCGACGTAGCCCTCGAATTTGTTTTGGGACAGGATCCAGTACAGCGGCAAGGCGATATAGGGAAACATGACCAACGACAGGGCCCAAGCAATGGCCCCTTGGGCCGTCCGCACCCCCATCACGGCGTGTGCCGCTGTGACGATGCCGAGGATTTCCACCCCGGCGGCGAACACACCCAGCAGTGACCAAAGCGAGGTCTCCATGCATGAATTCCCGTCAATTGGTTCGAAGCCACAGTCCGGTTCAACTCGCGGCCTTCCTACATTATGTTATGCTCCGGCACAAGGCACCGATCCACCCGGGCACGAGAGGAATTCGCAGTTGCCGGGCAGGGACTTACCATCGTTCGCGAAACAAGTGTCGTCTTTCGCTCCGCGAAAGAACGCCCTTTCGCGGAGCGAAGGGCGACGATCTGACAGTCATTTCTTGAACGATGCTAACCAGGAAAGAAGATCCATGAGCGCCAAATCAAGTACGACCATCGTGATCGTCGGCGGCGTCGCCGGCGGGGCTTCCGCGGCAACTCGAGCCCGCCGCATGAACGAGCACGCGGAAATCATCTTGCTGGAAAAGGACGAATACGTTTCGTTCGCCAACTGCGGTTTGCCGTACTATCTCGGCGGCGAGATCGCCGACCGGCAAAAGCTGCTGGTCGCGACCCCGCAATTCCTGGCCCGCCGGTTTCGCATTGACGTGCGGACGCGGCAAGAAGTCCAGTGCATCGACCGCGCCGTCAAGTCGGTGAAGGTACTGAATCACGCCAGCGGAGAAACCTACCAGCTGGCGTACGACAAGCTGATCCTGGCGCCGGGCGCCGCTCCGCTGGTGCCGCCGTTGCCTGGCCGCGACGCGACGAACGTCTTTACGCTGCGGAACATGGAGGATACCGACCGCATCAAGGCGGCGGCGGACGCCTGCAGTTCGAAACGCGCCGTGGTGGTCGGTTCCGGCTACATCGGGCTGGAGATGGTCGAACAGTTGGTCCGCCAGGGGTTCCAAGTTGCCTTGGCCGAGTTGCTGCCCCAAGTCCTGCCGCTGCTGGACCCCGAGATGGCCCATCCTCTGGGTGATGCCTTGCGCCGCCACGGGGTGATGGTACACGTGGGCGACGGGATCAAACGGATCCTGACCGATGACCGCAACGCGGCGACCGGGATCGAGTTGCAGAGCGGTCAAGCCGTGCAGGCGGACTTGGTCATTCTGGGTCTGGGTGTCCGCCCGAACCTGGCCTTGGCTGAACAAGCCGGCTTGACGATCGGTCCCGGCGGCGGGATCGCGGCGAACGAATACCAACAAACCAACGATCCGGACATCTACGCCGTTGGCGACGCGTGCGAGTATGTCTTTGGCCCGACGGGGCAGCCCCAGCGGATCGCCCTGGCCGGACCGGCGAACCGGGCCGGCCGGTTGGCGGGCGAACACGCCGCGACCGGCCGGTCGATGCCGATGGCTCCCGTGTTCGGTACGTCGATCGTCCGCGTCTTTGACCGCACCGCGGCGGTGACGGGGTTGACCGCCAAGCTGGCGGCTCGCTTGGGCATTCCCGCCCGCAGCGTCACCGTCGTGGCCAACCAGCACGCGGGCTACTTTCCCGGCGCCGCGATGCTGACACTCAAACTGACCTTCGATCCGTCGACGGGGCGCGTCTTGGGCGCCCAGGCGGTCGGTGCGGACGGCGTCGACAAACGCATCGAAGTGTTGGCCACGGCCCTGGCTTTTGGCGCGACGGTGCGCGATCTGGCCGGCTTGGACCTGGCTTACGCTCCGCCGTTCGGATCGGCCAAGGACCCGATTCATCTGGCGGCGTTCGCGGCCTGCAACCAGTTGGACGGAATTGAAGAATTCCTGGATGCGGACGCGGACTTGAGCGGCCGGCAGGTGGTCGACGTGCGCACGGCGGCCGAAGTGAAACAAACCCCGTTGGCCGGCGCGCCGGGGGCCATCAACATCCCCCTGGACGAACTGCGGCAACGCCTCGGCGAATTGGACCCGTCAGCTCCGACGGTCGTGTCCTGCGGCGTGGGCCTGCGCGGCCACGTGGCCGCCCGGATCTTGAAGCAACTCGGCTTTGCCGACGTCAAGAACCTGTCCGGCGGTGCGACGATCCGCAACCGGATTGTCTAAAAATCCAAGGTTACCTGCGTGAAGAAGAAATTCGCATCGCCGTCGTAGGGCACCGGCGAGGTGCTATAGAACTTGCCGGAGAAAAAGTGCGAGTAGCCGATCAGCGCGTTCAACCGCGGCGTGAACGCATAGGCCGCGGTCAAGTCGATTTCGTGGCCCAGGTCGCGGCTGCCCGCCTGGCCGCCCGACAAGCCGGCAAACGGCGTCATGTCGACGTTGTAGGGTACATCTTTGCCGGTCTGCAGCCAGAAGTAATAGTACCACGCCAGCAGCGTGAGCTTCTCGTGCGGCTTCATCGTCAGCAAAATGTTCACCGACTCGATATTACGGCGTCCGAACAGATCCATGTAGCCCAAGTACTTGTGGGCCAGCGGTTCGTAGTGATTGAAGCCCGTCCCGACCGATTTGACCCCCGGACCGGGGTCGGCATCGTACGTGCCGTCGCCCGAGGCCCAGTCGTAGTACGCCCACAACGTCGGTTTCCAGCGCACGCACTCGAACTTGCGGCCCCCGCCCAGGGTGAAGAACCCGGCGGAATGGTCGGTGTCGTTGCCGTTCTGGCCGAACTGAACGCCGCCTTCGAACTCGTACAGCCAGGCATCGTAATTGCCATAGTAGCGGCTGCCGAGCGTGTCGTAGCGGAACCCCAAAGTTTCGTTGTCATACGCGAGCCAGTACAGATCGGCCTTGTCGCGTTGCCAGCCTTTGTACGTCGAGTAGATGCCGTACAGTTGGCGGTCCAAGTCGGGCGGATCCAAGGCTTTGACATACCGCCGCAGGGGCCGCGCCCAAAAGGCGTCGACGTCCCAATTCTCACCCTCCCAGATTAGTTTCGCAGCGTCGAACGTGCGGCGGGTGTTGGCCCAATCCAGAGGAGAGATCAACCGCTGGGAACCGTACAACAGTTCCTGCCGGCCGACGCGAGCTGTGAGCTTGCCGCACCATGCCTCCGGATCCAGGACGACATAGTCCAAGAACATGTTCTGCATCTCGGTGCGGTTCTCTTCAATCACGCGCGGTTTGTAGTCCTCGTAATTGCTCACGGCGTCGAGCATTTCGCCATAGAACCGCACGCGACTGCCCAGTTGGGCGTTGACATACAACCGAGTCCGGTGCAGGAGAAAATCATCGTCGGCACCCGTCAGGCCCAGGCCGTTCGGAACCGTTGCCGTGTTGCGAAAGCCTCGCTCGGTCATCTCTCGCAAACGGTACTGTCCACCGACGTCGACAACCGCCCAGTCGGTGATGCACATTTGTTTGAAGTGCTCGCCCAAGTGCCAGTCGTCGTAACAGGGGTCGTTGAGATAGCTGAAGTCATTGTTGTAAAACGGGTCTTTGTAGGCCGTTGCCGCCGCTTTCTTCAGGGCCTTTTGCTTTTCGCAGCTGCCGCAATCGTGTTTCCCGCATTCGCATCCGCCGACTGTCTCCTTCTGCCCGCCGGTCACCTCGGAATAGGCGGCGGACACGGTTTCCATGGCAGCGGCGATCGGCGTCAATTGGGGCGTTTCGCCGGCTTCATCGGACGCAGATTGCGGCTCAGACCCGGGAAGTTCTGGCTGCGCGTGGGCGCCGGCTATCATCAGCGACGACAGCCAGCCGGCCAGCATTAGCGTGAAGAGGTATTGGCGGGGAAGCATGGCGTGTTGCCTTTTTCTCGGTGGGCACGATTCGAGCGGACGTCGATGGCGGGAATATCCGTCCTTTGTGGGGATCGCCCAGGTGCCCCGGCTTCACTTGCGCTGGGCACCACGTTATATTCTCTCTCGACCTGCCCGCCACGTCCTATCAAGAAAAAGCCGTGCGGTCGCGCAGCCCGGCCCCTTCTGCCAAATTCCGTTTGCGAAGAGCCGGACGCTTGGGCAAAATGTGCGGGCGGGAGACGGCCTTGACGGGAATGCCCTAGCACGACGGCGACGCCCGACGTAGGATGGGTCTCCGGATCCGTCCCCATGGCCCGAACGGACCTGACGGTTTATCCCACCACTTGCCCACGAACGCCCATGGTTCGCATCTTGATCACCTCGGGACCGACCCGCCAGTACCTGGACCCGGTACGCTACTTGACCAATGGATCCAGCGGCCGGATGGGTGCCGCCCTGGCCCGGGCCGCCCTGGACGCAGGACACGACGTGACGATCGTCAGCGGGCCCGTGCAGATCGAGTATCCGGCCGCGGCAAAGCAGATCTCGGTCGTTTCCACCGAGGAAATGCGCGACGCCTGCTGCGACGTTTTTCCGGCCTGCGACGGAGCGATCGGGGCCGCGGCGCCCAGCGACTATCGGCCGCAGCTGGTCCAGGCCCAAAAGATCGCCAAGACCGGCCGGCCGTTGACGTTGGAGCTGGTCGAAACCCCGGACGTAATCGCCACGTTGGGCGCTAGGAAACGGGCGGACCAATGGCTGGTCGGTTTCGCCCTGGAAACCCACGACCGCCATCTTCGCGCCGTGGTGAAACTCGAAAAGAAAAGCTGCGACTTGATGGTCCTGAATGGTCCCGAGGCGATGGATTCCCGCAGCAACGAGGTCGAAATCATCGATCGCCGAGGACGCCTGCTGAAATCCCTGGCGGGGTCCAAGGAGCAAGTGGCCAAAGGCATCCTTCGGGTCATCCAAAGCGTGTTGATTCACCCCACCCCACCTTGACGCAGTCTGACAGCGGCGCGGGCTATGGAGACAGTGCTGGTTACCGGCGGCAGCGGCTTCATCGGGCGGAATCTCGTCAATGAGCTTGCCCGCCGATCGTGTCGTGTACGCTGCCTGGTTCGCAGCACGTCCCCAAGCGAACATCTGCGCGAAGCCGGAGCCGAGATCTGTGTCGGCGATGTCACCCAGCCCGACAGCCTGTTCGAGGCGGCCCGGGGCGTGGATACCGTTTTTCATGCCGCGGGAATCGTCGCCGCTTTACAAGCCGGGCAGCTGATGCAAATCAATGGCGAAGGGACGTGGAACATGGCGCGGGCGTGCGCCGCGCAAGCCAAGCCGCCGGTGTTGGTGGTCGTTTCGTCGCTGGCTGCCGCGGGACCGGTCTCGGGTGGACATATCCGGCGGGATTCCGATCCCCTGATTCCCGTCTCCGATTACGGACACAGCAAGCGGGCCGGTGAAATCGCTGCCGCCGCCTGGTCGCATCGCGTGCCGGTCACGATCATTCGGCCGGGCATCGTGTTTGGGCCTTGGGACCGGCTGATTTTGCCCGTGTTCCGCTCGATCGCCAGGCTTGGCATTCATCCGATTCCGACCTTCGCCCCGCCACCGCTGTCGCTGATCCACGTCCAGGATCTGGTCGATATCTTGTTACGGGCGGCCGAACGCGGTTTGCGTTTGGTCCGGCACGACGAGGGCCATTCGGCCGCCGGGCACTACTTCGCCTGCTACGACCAGCATCCGACTTATGCCGAACTGGGCCGGATGACAGCCGCTGCCGTGGGGCGGCGCCATGTGTTCCTGTTCCACATGGCCGAACCCCTGCCGTGGCTTGTCGCCGGAGTCGCGCAGGTGATCGCCCGCTTGGCTCGTCAGGCACATGTCGTGAATCTGGACAAGATGCGAGAGAGCATTCAACCTTCGTGGGCGGCCTCCCCGCGCACGACCCGCGACCAGTTGGGATTCGACGAGCCCTGTTCGCTGCAACAGCGGCTGGACCAGACGGCCGCCTGGTATCGACAGCAGGCATGGATCTAGGGCTGAGCTGGCATCACCCGCTCTGCCGGTCTCAATCCCGGTACCGCCTGGATCTGGATGCGGGCGTTTTGTTGTTGGGCATATTTGTCGTACAGCCGGTAGGCTTCCGGCTGGTTTTTCTTCAATTCGTCGCGGTTCTTGGCGGAATACTTTTCCGTCGATTCCTTGCCGTCTTTCTTCCGGGTGACTTCCATTTGCACACCGCCAGTCGCGTCTTCCGTGATCTTGACTTTCAGGCCGTTTTCCGTCACCTCGATCCGCTTCACGCCGTTGGCGATCTGCATCCGTCGCTGCTGGTTGCCGGCCCCCGCGTTTACCTGGATCTGCACCCGGACTTGCTGGCCGCCCATTGGCCATCCCTGGACGATTGGTACCAAAGGGGCTGCGTTCTCGAGGGGTTTCCCTGGATTCAGGGCGTCCTTGGCCCGCCGTGCGGCTGCGGCATGGTCGCTGGCGGCGATCTTCTGCAGCGCATCCCGGGCCGCCTTCTTACTGGCCTCATCCCCTTCCTGACTGTGTTTGCGCAGGATTTCGAGGGCTCGGAGCGTCGCCTCGCGACTGGTGCCCAGGGCCGCTTCGACCAAGGCCGGAATCGCTTCCGTGCCCGCCTCGTCAAGTCGCCGTGAAGCTTCGCTGCGGTCGGCGAAGCGATCGGAATCCAGTTGCTGAATCCACTGGGCAAACCGGCCCGCGGTGGCGGTTTCACCCGCCAAATCCTGAGCAGTCGGTGGACCGTCCGCAAATCCGCAATCCGGCGTCCCGAAAACGGCCACGATCAAGAGGGTGCAGACAACCACGATCCGAGACATGGCACGGTTCCCGTTTCAAAATGCCCAAGGTCACTTGATGTCCAACGGAAATTGTAACGCTTGTCGGGGCTGACGGGAAACCAATCTGCTCGATTCCAAACAGGACCCACCGCGAGCGATTTTCCGGGCCTTGGTGGCCAAGGAAACCAATGTCGATGCAAGTACTTGAATATGCGGTACTTAGACATTCTGGATCAATCTTGACTGAGATTGAACAGGCGTTATAATCTGCGCAGTTGGCAAATTCGGTAAATTCGGAAGAACCGGATAGGCCAAGTGGATGGATCGGTCGAGGGGTGTGTGCTATTTGAGCACATCGCGGGGCTTTGTTCGACAAGGTAGCTCAAGGCTAACTAAGTCGGCTAGGAAGGATTTGACGAGAGCCATGAGTACGAAAACAGTTTTTACAACCGGCGAGGCCGCCAAGATTTGCAAAGTCTCCCAGCAGACGATCATCCGTTGCTTCGACAACGGGTCGTTGAAGGGATTCCGCGTGCCTGGCAGCAAGTTCCGGCGGATTCCGCGAGATCAGCTGTTCGCGTTCATGCGGGATAACGGAATTCCCACCGACGCGTTGGAAAGCGGGAAACGCAAAGTGCTGATTGTCGATGACGACGAGGAGCTTGTCGAACTGCTGTCGGACGTGTTTGAGAAAGATGCCCGATTCGATATCCGCACGGCCAATAACGGTTTCGATGCGGGGATGTTGGTCCGCGAATTTCGACCGGATCTTGTGGTGCTGGATGTGATGTTGCCGGATATCAACGGCAAGGAAGTTTGCCAGCGCATCCGCAGCGATGATACATTGGAAGCGGTCAAGATCATCTGCATTTCGGGTATGGTCGAACAAGACAAGGTGGCCGAATTGAAGCTGGCCGGGGCAAACGACTTTATGCACAAGCCGTTCAATGTCGACCGCTTGCTGGACCGGGCATGCGATCTGTTGGAGATCGAGCGAGCGATGGTCGCTTGAGTTTCCAAGGCCCCCGCCTGGACGTCAAACAAAAATTCGCCACGCGTGCTCGGCCTAACGGTCGGCACGCGTGTTTCGTTGTCTGTCCGCTCGCATGATTCGATTACCCGCGCTGACCGCCGATCGTCTGCAGTGGCAGTTGCCGCTTTCCGACGACGGCGTCTGCGGTTTGCTCGGTGGTTTGCTGGCGAATGACCTGGATCAGGCAACGTCTCGATTCACCGAACTGCTGGCAGACGAGCCGTCCCTGTTGCTTTGGAGCGTCTGCCGGTCACCGTGCTGGCAGGCTAATCCGCCCAAGGACCTCCGCGAGGTCGCTCTTTGGCTGGCTCAGCACGGCCTGAACGTGTTCCATGGGGACGTGGGCAGCCCCGCAGCGGCTTCCGGCTCATCGCCCCAGTTGCAAAAGTGGGCCGAATTAGCGGAGCACTCGGTTGCCGTGTCGCGATTGGCCGCGAAGCGCTACCGCGAACCGTCGAGCACGCTGGAAACCCGAAACGCCAGCGAGAGGGCGGAAGTCCCCCACACGCTGACGCTTCAAGCTTCCGTTACGGAGCTGCAGCCTGGGCCATCCTCGACCGCGTCCGGCACCGCCGGCGACGAGACTTCGGCGTGGCCATCGCTGTTCGGTTTGCTGCACCACGCGCGGGCGTGGTTGGCGACCTGTGGACCGGCGCCGGAAGTGACGGGCACGCCTCAGGAAGTAACCTGCCTGCCAAGCTGGCTGGTTCAGTGGTTGGACGACCTGGAGTCTCAGTCACCGCGCGATCCGACCGTGATTGCTGTCGCCCGGGCCGTGGCGCTCGTGTCCCAGGCAGTGGCCGGACAGACCGGTTCGGCGACCGTTGGCGGAGCCGGAGATCCGGCTGGCGACAAGCTCAACAGCGATCGCGTGCGGGAGCGCTGGCTGGGTTCACGAACGGGTTTCGGCGACTTCCTGCCGGAGGCGCTTCACAAACTGGCGCGGCTCCGGCAGTTGGAAGAACGTTTCGACAAAGTCCTGGAGACGGAAAAGACCGAGGCGCTGCAAGCGTTTGCCTACGGAGCCAGTCACGAGATTAACAATCCGCTCGCCAACATCTCGACGCGGGCCCAGACATTGCTGCGCGAGGAGAAGGATCCGGAACGTCGCCGCAAGCTGTCCGTCATCAACTCGCAAGCGTTTCGTGCACACGAGTTGATCGCAGACCTGATGCTGTTTGCCCGCCCGCCAGCCTTGAGTGTCGCGTCCGTCGATCTGGTGGACTTGGTCGATCAGGTGCTGGCGGAACTGGCGGCCGACGCCGAGTCGCAGAGAACCGCGTTAACGCGATTGCCCGGCGCTGCGCCCGTGATCGTTTCGGCGGATGGCGGTCACTTGGCTGCGGCATTGAAGTCCTTGTGCGTGAATTCGCTGGAAGCCTTGCGGCTGGGCGGGCGGATCGAGATCTCCGTGTACCCGGCGGCCGCTCCGCCGCCGGATTCCGACGGCGGCGATTGGGTCGAAATCGTCGTCGCCGATACCGGGCCGGGCATTGGGCCGGAAGTCCGCCGGCACTTGTTCGATCCCTACTTCTCCGGCCGCGAGGCGGGACGCGGGCTGGGCCTGGGGCTGACCAAGTGCTGGCGGATCGTGACCCAGCACGGCGGCCAAATCGACGTGGACAGTGGTTCGCAGCCGGGGGCGACCTTCCGCATTCGCTTACCGAGCAAGGCACGACCGTAACCAACGATAACTCCGTCTTTCCCGTTTGGCGGGGACCGGAATCGCGCGCTGAGATGCGGAGGGATTTCTCAGCGGCTCTGCGCGTTTACATTCACTTGCCCTTTCCTCCGCGACCTTGGCACCGTTCGAGAAACAAGTGAGTGGAATGGCGCTAGCCACCGGTTCTGTCTCTTGCGGATCGGCCGCAACACCGGCGGCTAGCGCCTTGCCGCTCATGGGTCACCCGACAGTTGGTCCTCGAGCGGCGCTTACCTCCCCGCGCGGCCATCCGCAGACCGGTCGCAGAAATTAGCCGGCGGTCAAGCGCAGCGCCGCCCGCCGGAATCGAGAAACGAGAATCCAAGTCGCATCCCGGAGGGATGCCAGCAAGAGAAAAAGACTCCCGACCCCTTTTTCGGGCCTATTCGGGCGTTCTTTTCCGCCGCGTCATGCGAACGGTTTGACAGGAACTGTCCTGGCCCGTAGACTGGGTAGGCGAAATGCGAGTCTGGCATTCAGTCAACGGGTGCGGCGATCGGGGAAGGGAGGTCGGCTTTGACGCAGTTATTGGAGCAAGCATTGGCGCGAGCCTCGCAATTGTCTGAAGCAGATCAGGACGCGTTGGCAGCGATTCTGCTGCGTGAGATCGAGTCGGAACGACGCTGGGACGAATTGTTCTCACGGGCCGCTTCGGCCGACATCTTAGCAAGAATGGCGGACGAGGCACTGGCCGAGGCCGATGCCGGACGCTGTCGACAACTCAACTTGGACGAACTGTGAATTCCTTTCTGACATCACAGTTCCTGATGCTCTACCGCGCGTTGCCGGCCCATGTCCGTGAGCAGGCACGGGCTGCCTATGGCTTGTTCCGGCAGGACCCGCATCATCCGAGCTTGCGGTTTCGACGCGTCCATCCAACACGTCCCGTCTTTTCAGCCCGCGTAGGCATGAACTATCGAGTGGTAGGAATTCGTCGCGGGAACGACATCTTCTGGTTTTGGATTGGGTCGCACGCGGACTACGACGCCTTGCTGCGTCAACTGTGAGCCGGTTTCTTGTGCAAGGAAAGAGGAGCCAAGGAATTTGGGGGCAAGGGAATCGCCGGCAAGGGAATCGCCGGCAGGGGAATGGCGGGCAAGGGAACGGTGGAGGGCAGCCGGCACCGGTTTCTTTCATTCCCTTGTCCCTCCGCCGCGCACTTGGCCGTCGGCTGTCGAAATCAGACCTGTCCCGTTTCGCTGCCCCAGGCCGCAAGCGGGGCGACCGTTTGCACCGCATCCGCACTGCCGACTCGCCCGCCGGCACGGCGTCTTCACCGAATGTCGGCCGTGTCTCGGCGGGCGAGTAAGCAGTGCCGCACGCAGGGCCACGCCCGTCACACACGTTATCCGTTGAGCTTCTTGAGTGCGTCGTTGATGCCCTTAATACGCGTTGCCTGTGAGGCACAACAGAGACAGGATCAGCCCGGTCAACGGCGGTAGGTTAACTTTGTTGGGATACGACTGCCGCTACGGTCTTCGTGATCCATCACGCCGGCGAAATCGTTGGCGTAATCGTAGCGGGCAATTACGTCGTCGACGGCCCGCTGGTGCGAGATCACTTTGCTCCGTCCCGCGGTGTCGTACGCGCGGTCGGTGTAGGCGACGCGAGTTGTGCCGGACAGGCCGCTGTAGCGGTCGATGTGACTCTCGCGGCCGGCGGCGGTGTAGAGGAAATCGACTCGCGCGGCATCGACGCTGGTGCCTTCCCACCAACGGCTGGCCAGGCGGTTGCGGTCGTCGTAGGTGCTGACCACCGACACGCCCAGGTTGTCGGACGTGCGGAGCACGTTGCCCATCGCGTCGTACTGGTAGCTGAGTACCACGTGCGGCATATCGGGCGTGCCTGGTGTTGTCCACCGCCGTCACGCGGTTCAACGTGTCGTAGGTGTACGTGTACGCATTTTCGGCATCGGTGATCGACTGCAGATTCCCGCGGGCGTCGTAGGTCGAAACGACCGTGCGGACCAGCGTGCCGTCCGGATCGCACCAGCGTTTCTCCGTCAGGCGGTTCAGCGGATCGTACGTGAACTCGCGGCGGCCGTTGCGGTCGATGCTCTTCGTCTGGTTACGGTTTGCCCCAGGCTGGCGGTTGGGATTTGCCAGTTGATGACGCCCGAGGCATCATCGATCGTCATCCCGGCCGGTTTTGCGTCGAGGTAATACGTGAGCCGATCGCCATTGGGATCACTGGCCGCGATCAGGTAGATGTACAGCTGCCCGACCCGAGCCCGAACCCGCGGCGAGGAGATGATCGTGGGCGGATCGTTGGGTGCCGTCGCGACGACCGGCAGTGTGAAGGATTGCACGGTTAATCATGGCCACGATTACCTGGGGCAGTCCGGTCTGTAAGTCGTCGGCCTGGACGACCAGCGCCGGACGGCGTTTGGCCGTGCGCAAGTTGGAGTCCGGAAACAACACCAGCACGATATCACCACGGCTAATCTTCATCGTACACATCCATTTCCGGTCGGTCCCAATCGTCCGCGAACGTCTTCAGACGCTGCCGCAAGTCGGCAGCCTGGCGTTCATCAATTCCACGTTCCGCCAGGTTGATGAGTTGGGCACGGGACAGAAACGTCACAATCACCCGTGCCTCCATATCCCCCGGTGCGGGTTCCAGCAGTTCCACTCGCCTATCGCGGTATACGCCTTCCACCGACTTGCCGACGACATCTACCGAGAGCGAATCATCCGGGCGCGCCGGACTTCGAGCGCCGAGAAACTGATGGAAGGCGCCCGGCTATTTGACGCAGTTTGCGAGCGGATGAAGGCGGGTATTCGGGCACAGGCTCCGGGCGCGGACGAAGACGAAGTGCAACAGATTCTCCTGCAACACATCCGGCGTTTGCGGAACGTCGAGGAGCATGCGGTGTATACTCCGCTGGAGTGCTGGGATGACGGGCGATAACGCTACGCTGGCGGTGATCGAGGCGTTGGACCGCGTCGGAGTTGGTTCCGTGTTCAGGGCCGTGATCAATTTCTGGTCCAGCGAATCTGGGTAGGTCTGCTTGCAGGAATGCCTCGCGGCGTTTAGCTTAACCCGAAGGCAATGCCCTGTGCCCGGCGGCGAAGGCCAAGCCGTCCTGCCTAAACCTCCGCTAAACATCCCTCCAACCTCAAGGTGCCGCCATGAAAGCGATACTCGTCGGGATCCTTCTTCTGTCAACCTCGGCCGCAATGGCGACCGATTTCTACATTTCTCCGGCCGGTAGCGACGCCGCTGCGGGCACGGCCGCTCAGCCCTGGGCGACGCTGCCCCGGGCGCGGGATGCGGTGCGAGGCCTGAAAGCGCAAGGCCCGCTGACCGAGACGGTCCGCGTCCATGTGGCCGACGGCGCGTACCGGGTCACGGAGCCGTTAATCCTAACGCCCGACGACAGTGGAACGGCAAAGGCGGCGGTGATCTACCAGGCGGCCGCAGGTGCGCGGCCGGTGTTCTCCGGCGGGCGGTTGCTGAGCGGTTGGAAGGCGGTCGAAGGCGGGCTGTGGACGACCAAGATCCCGCAAGTCGCCGCAGGCCAATGGTATTTCGAGCAATTGTTTGTGGGCGGCCGACGTGCCACGCGGGCCCGCAGTCCCAACAAGTTCTACTATTACATTCAAGAGGTGCGGCAGACCGTGCTGGACGCCGGCGGCTCGCCGCGAAAACCGAAACAAGCAAGCCAGACACTGCGCATGCGGCCGGAGGATTTCCAAGAGGCGCTGGGCAAGGTCAATCCCGACGAACTCCGCGATCTCAACCTAGTGGTCTATCACAACTGGGACAACACCCGCCGCTTTCTGGACAGCATCGATCCGCAGCAGGCGACGCTGGTTACCAGCGGCGAGGGGATGAAGTCTTGGAACCCTTGGCGGCGGAATAACATCTTTCACCTGGAAAACTACCGCGCGGCGCTGGACACACCCGGCGAATGGTTCCTGTCTCGGGACGGGACGCTGTCCTATTATCCGCTGCCCGGCGAAGACATGACGCAAACCCCCGTGGTCGCGCCGGTGACGGACAAGTTCCTGGTGATCCAGGGCGATGCGGCGGGTGGCAAATTCGTCGAGCATGTGACCGTCAAGGGCCTCGCGTTCCAGCACGCCCAATGGTTGACGCCGCCGGGCGGGTTCGAGCCGGCGCAAGCGGCCGCGCCGATCGAAGCGGTGGTGATGGCCGACGGGGCCCGGCACGTGACGATCGAGGATTGCGAATTCGGCCACGTCGGCACGTACGTCGTTTGGTTCCGCAAAGGCTGCCGCGATTGCACGCTGCAGCGTTCCTACCTGCACGACTTCGGCGCGGGCGGCGTGCGGATCGGCGAGGCTGGAATCGCGGCCAACGAAGCGGAACGTACCAGCCACATCACCGTGGACAACAACATCATCCGCCACGGCGGCCGGATCTTCCCGTGCGCGGTGGGGGTCTGGATCGGCCACGCTTCCGACAACAACGTCACGCATAACGAGATCGCCGACTTGTACTACACCGGCATTTCGGCCGGCTGGCGTTGGGGCTACGGCGAGAGCCTCGCCAAGCGGAATACGATCGCCTTCAACAACGTGCATCGCATCGGCTGGGGCGTATTGAGCGACATGGGCGGCATCTACACACTGGGACCGTCGGAAGGCACGGTGGTCCGCAACAACGTGTTCCACGACATCTATGCCTTCTCCTATGGCGGCTGGGGTCTGTATACGGACGAAGGCAGCACGGGAATCCTGTTCGAGAACAATCTGGTCTACCGCGTCAAGACGGGTGGCTTTCACCAGCATTACGGCAAGGAGAACATCGTCCGCAACAATATCCTGGCCTTCAGCAAGCTGTATCAAATCCAGGCGACGCGCGTCGAAGAGCACTTGTCGTTCACGCTGGAACGGAACATCGTCTACTGGGACAGCGGCGTGTTGTTGTCGGGCCCATGGGACAAGGTACGGCACGTCAGCGGCAACAACTGCTTCTGGGAGGCCGCCGGCAAACCGGTGGATTTTTTGGGCAATTCACTCGAAGCTTGGCAAGCCAAGGGGCACGAACAGGGTTCGCTCGTCGCCGATCCCAAGTTCGCCGATCCGGCCGAAGGCGATTTCCGGCTCGCCCCGGACTCGCCTGCGCTGAAGCTGGGCTTTCAGCCGTTTGATTACGCCCAAGCAGGCGTCTACGGCGATCCGGCGTGGATCGCCAAAGCGACCGACGTAACCTATCCGCCGCTGGAGGTTGTCCCCGATCCGCCGCCGTTGTCCATCCGGGACAGCTTCGAAACAGAAACGGTCGGCCAGGCGCCGTCCGGCGCGGAGATCCACATCGAAGGTCAGGGCGACTCGATCGCCGTGACGGACGAGCAGGCGGCCGGCGGCAAACAGAGTCTGAAGATCACCGACGCACCGGGATTGAAGCAGGCCTATAATCCGCACTACGTCTATTCCGGCCTGAACTATGCCTCGGGCCGCGCGTTCAACTCGTTCGATCTGTGGATCGAGGCGGAGACGTATGTCCAGTTCGAATGGCGCGACTACCGCAAATCGCCGTACCGCACCGGACCGCAGTTTTCGATCCGCAACGCCCGCTTGCAGGCGGGCAAAAACAGTCCGCTGGATTTACCTGTCGGCCAATGGGTGCGTTTCGAGATCGTCGCAGCGCTGGGCGAAGGCGCGCCGGCCACGTGGGCTTTGCGCGTCACGGTCCCCGGCCAGGAGCCGCGTTTGTTCCGCGACTTGCCGTATGCCAGCCCCGAGTTCCAGCAACTGACCTGGGTCGGTTTCACCAGCAACGCGACCGTCAAGACGGCGCTTTATTTGGACAATTTTGAACTGCATCGCGGGGCGGAGGAAAAGGCGGTCCGGTAGACGCGAAGGGGGGGCCTCGACCTCGTTTAGCACCGTTCGAGGAATAACTGTCCGATTTTCCCGTGGCGTAAGCTTCCAGCTTGCGGCAGATGTAAGCACCGCAAGCTGGAAGCTTACGCCACTTATTTCTCGAACGGTGCTCAACGGCAAGCCGAAGGCGTCGGCGAAACGGGTACGCAGTCGCCTTCGGCTTGCCGTTAAGCGAGGCACTTGCCTGCTCGTCGGGCCCGCCGGAGCAATCCCCGGGGTTGCATCAAGGGCGGTGCGGAATGAGAATGCTGGTCCGCGAGGACCTGCCACGAGTGACTTCAACAACTCAGGAGGAAATGAACATGGCGAAAGCGAACGTAACGCGACGCACGTTTTTGAAATCGGCGGCCCGGGCCGGCGCCGTGCTAGCCGTGCCGGTAATCATCCCGGCCAAAGTGTTGGGCAAGAACGGGGCCGTTCCGCCCAGCGAAAAGATCGTCTGCGGGGGCATCGGCCTGCGGGGCCGAGGCATGGGCGACCTGCGCTGGATCATGGGCCAACCCGATGTCCAATTTGTGGCCATTTGCGACCTGCAGAAGAAGCAGCGTCTGATCGTGAAGGACTACGTGGACAGTCAATACGGCACGCAAGATTGTGCGATGTATCCGGAAATCAACGGCTTCCTGGCCGAACGGACGGACATCGACGCCGTGCTGATCGCCACGGGCGACCGCTGGCACGCACTGGCCTCGATTTTGGCGATGCGTTCCGGCAAAGATGTCTACACCGAAAAGCCGTCCAGCATGACGATCGCCGAGGGCCGGGCGGTGGTCGAGACGGCCAAACGCTACGCGCGCGTCTACCAGACCGGCACGCAGCGATTGAGCGAACCGAATCATGTCTTCTGCATCGAGATGGCCCGCACGGGCAGGCTGGGCAAAATCCACACCGCGTATGCCCACATCGCGCCGTGGGACGCCGCTCAGATGCGCCACGACTGGCTGCCGGCCGTCGACCAGCCGCCCAAGGACGAGGTGGACTGGGACGCTTGGCTGGGCCCCTGCCCGTGGCGGCCGTTCAATCCCGGTTACGTTTCCGGCGGGTGGCGCGGCCATTATGACTTCCACACCAGCTGCATCGGCGAGTGGGGAGCACACACCTTTGCTCAAGCCCAGGCGGGGCTGGATTGCGGCGAGACCTCGCCCGTCGAGTACGGCTATGTGCCCAACGAAACGGGCGACGGCATGGTCACCACCTTTGCCAGCGGCGTGAAGATGGTCCTGTCCCGCGGGGACAAGTACTGGCACGGCTCGTGCGGCGAGCGGTTCGACGGCACCGAGGGCTGGGCCGCTGCCGCCGACGGCTACTCCCGCCCCGACGTCTCGTCGCCGGCGATGTTGAGCGAGTTCAAAAAGGTCATCGGCGACTACGTGGCCCGCACGGGCCGCTCACTGGACCACATGCGCAACTTCCTCGACTGCGTCAAGAGCCGCCAGCCCTGCGTCGCCAACCCGGCGGTCATGCACCACTCCATGACCACCGTTCACGCGGCCAACATCTGCATGTGGCTAAAACGCGACCTCAAGTACGACCCGGTCAAAGACGAGTTCCTCAATGACGACGAGGCCAACCGGCTCCGCTCGCGCGCCATGCGGGAACCCTATGTGTACTAACGCGACTTGGCGCGGGTCTCCGGCCCCGTCGAAACGCCCGACCGCAGGTCTCCTGCCTGCATCCAATATCCGTCCCCAGAATCCAATCCCTCTCGAAGGAGAATTGACCATTATGTGGAAAAGCATATTCACTCTCGCCCTGGCCGCCGCGCTGCTGGCCGCCACTCCCGCCGCTTCTACCGCGCAGGAGGCCGAACTGATCGCCGTGCTCAAGTCGGACGCGCCGCAAAAGGACAAGGCCGACGCCTGCCGTGAGATTACGAAAATTGCCACCAAGGAAGCCGTCCCGGTGCTCGCCGGCCTGCTGGGCGATGAAAGACTGTCGCACATGGCCCGCAATGCGTTGGAGCCGATTCCCGATCCGGCCGCCGGCGCGGCCCTGCGCGACGCGCTAGGCAAACTCCAGGGCCGGCTGCTGATGGGTGTGATCGGCAGTCTAGGCGTGCGCCGTGATGCCGAATCCGTGGACGCCATCGCCAAGTTCCTCGGCGATCCCGACGCTGCCCTTGGTCGGGCCGCCGCCCGCGCTCTGGGGCAGATCGGCACGACGAAGGCCGCCCGGGCCCTGGACGCCGCTCTGGCAAACGCGCCGGCCGCCAACCAGGTCGACTTTTGCGAGGGCCTGTTCCGCTGTGCCGAAACGTTGACCGCCGATGGGCAGGCTGCGGCATCGCAAGCCATCTATGAACGCCTGCGCGGTTTGCCGCAAGCGCCGCATCAAGTCCGCGCCGCCGCCTTGCGCGGCCTGGTCTTCGCGAAGAAACAGGAAGGCATCCCCTTGCTGCTCGAAGCGGTCCGCGGCACGGACTATGTCCTGACGGCCGCCGCCGCGCGAATTGCGATGGAGATGCCGGGAGCGGACGTCACCGCCGCCCTGGCCGGCGAGCTGCCCAAGCTGCCCGCTGACAAACAGATCCTGCTCGCCAATACCCTGGGCTACCGCGGCGACGCTACGGCCGGTCCCGCCCTGCTGGCTCTGGCCGCGGAGGGCGACCCGGCGGTCCGCTTGGCTGCGGTCCGCAACGTGACGCACTTGGGCTACGCGCCCGCCTTGACTCTGCTGGCCGAGTTGTCGTTGAAGGCCGAGGGCGAACTGGCCACCGTGGCGCGGGACTGCCTCGCCAATTTTCCCGGCAAGGACGCCGATACCACGATTGCTGCCATGCTCAGCCACCAGGACGCGAAAGTCCGTTCGTTGGCCGTCGAGATGATTGGGCAGCGGAATGTGGCCGGTTCGACCGCCAGCCTCCTCAAGGCCGCTGCCGACGAAGACGAAGCCGTCCGCTTGGCTGCGCTGAAAGCCCTGCGCGATCAGGCCGGCCTGTCCGAGCTGCCCGCCCTGCTGAGCGTCCTGGTCAAAGCCCGATCGTCGGCGGAATCGCAAGCGGCTGAAAATGCGCTTGGCGCCCTCTGCGCGCGCCAGAGCGAACCGGCCAGCGGGAATGTCGTGATCGTCAAGGCCGAATACGGCGACCTGCCGGCGGGCGCGTCCGCCGACGTAACCCAGAAGGTGGCCGAGTTGGTGAAGGGCGGGGCGATGGCCGTCGAGGCATCCAACGGGAACTTCGGCGACCCGGCCAGCGGGACCGCGAAGAAGCTCCGCGTCGACTATACCATCAACGGTGTAGCGATCAGCAAGACCGTTCCTGAGAATGACAACCTTACGCTGACCGCTATGGCGACGCCCCCGGCGGTTGTCGATGCCATCTGCGGTGCGCTGGGCGGAGCTCGGGGCGAGGCCAAACTCGCGCTGCTGCGAACGCTGCGAACGGCCGCCGGGCCGAAGGCTCTGCAGACGGTTCAGTCCGCCGCGTCCGACAACGACGCCCAGGTCAAGGACACCGCCCTCCGCGTGTTGTGCGAATGGCCCACGACCGACGCCCTGCCGCTGGTGGCCGAGTTGGTCAAGTCGCCTCCGAGCAAGACCATCAAAGTTCTGGCCTTGCGCGGTTTCGTGCGACTGGTCCCGCAGCAGGACGCACCGGACGCGCAGAAGCTTGCATCGCTGCAGGACGCGATGGCCCAGGCCGAACGCAATGAAGAGAAACGGCTGGTCCTGAGTGCCCTGGGCAACGTCCCTTCGTCCGGCTCGCTCGCGGTGGTTACCGCGCACTTCGAGGATCCCGTCTTGAAGGAGGAAGCGTGCCTGGCGGCGGTAGCCATCGCCGAGAAAATCGCTTCCAGCCACGGGGCCGAAGTGACCGCGGCGATGACTCAGGTCGCCAAGCTGACGGCGAACGAGAAACTCGCCGCCCGCGCCAAAGCCCTCGCCCGCCGGGCGAAGCAGTAGGCCGGCGGTAGAGACATCGCCCTACCCGTGTAGAGGTGGCAAATAGGTTGGAGTCCACGCTTTAGCGTGTATCGTCGGCGGGCTTCGCCCGCCTCGGCAGCCTGAAGGCTGGACTCCAACCTAATCATCCGGTTTGGGCTGCTCGCCGATGACGAACGAATCGATGACCTCGGAGCGACCTGGCGGCGCGGGCCACGCGCCGAAACCCGAGGTCTGGATCGTGAACCGTGCCTTGAACCACGCCACCAACCGGCGGCGGTAGTAGCCGCGGCACCAGGGGACCAGCAGCGAAATCCCCAACAGGTCCGTCAGGATGCCAGGCGTCAACAGCAGGGCCCCGGCGACGAAGATCAGCACGCCGTCCAGCAACGAATCCGCCGGCATCCGGCCAGCCGCCAATTCCTCTTGGATTCGCGCCCAGGTCCGCCAGCCCTGCAACCAGGCCAGCAGCGTCCCAATCACACCCGTGGCAACAACCAGCAGCAGGGTGGACTGCCAACTGCTGACGTCCGCCAAGTACAGCAGCAGCGCCAACTCGACCAAGGGCACAAGGGTAAAAAGCAACAGGAGTCTCAGCAGCACGAAAGTTGCCTCCAAATGTCCCTAAGTCGCATATAGGATCTGCATATTTATCCCTCCTCTCGCAGGCGGTCCCGCCGATCGGGGAAGTTACTGCATCGATGGGAACGGCCCTTCAAGTTTGGGAACCTTAAGCGTACCAAATAATTCGACAGAATTGTCGTCCAATCCTCGTCAGCCGCTTTCACCACCCGGCGGTAACCGATAGAATTCGCCTCGTTAAATCCCACCTAGGTTTCCTCGGTTATCACTCCTGGAAATCAAGTTTGTTTGGGTGTCGGGCCTGAGGCGAGACCTCGGGTTTTGATGCACCCATTGGTTTACCAACCCTGGTGTACTGGTTCGAGGTGATGCTATGCAATTTCGACTTTGCGTCTCTGGCCTTCTCCTGCTCGCTTGCCTGCTTTCCGTCGCAGACGACGCTCAAGCGTGGCCGTTGCGGCTACGTTCCAATTCAAATCGCAACTACGGCGGAGGTGGAGGCGGTTCTGTCCGGGTCGCGCCAAAAACCGATCCGGATTCGGCGGAGTATCGTCCTTTGCGAGTCTATTATGGGTACGAACGTGCCAAGGCACTCGACGTGGCAATGGCCGATCGGATTCGCGTGTTCTTGCGGGTCCGGGACGAACAGATCGTCAACTCGAAGGAAGGTATGGTTGCCGAAGTCAAGCTGACGGACTTGAGCAACTCGGCGGCGACGCACGTCAAGTGGTGTCCGGTATCGTTCGACCGCAACGGGGCTGTGCAGAACGAGGAAACGGCGACGTTCGAGGTTGCGAACGACGGCGACGAGTCCTTGATCCAACCGCAGAAGGTATATCGTTTGTTTGTAAATCTACATCGCAAGTCCGCTCAGTACGGCAAGGATACCGTGTGGGGACGAATCCCGGGACCGTACTACGCAGCCACCTCGGGCGGCACCCTCTTGCAGCAGGCCCGTCAACAGATAGCCATGCGGACGTTCCGCGAATGGTACTGCACCGAACGCGGCTGGCCGCGGGACCGCGGCTATCGGATGGACTGCCACGCTTACTATTTGTGGGCGACCGGTTTCTGCACGGTGGGCTCCAGTTACGGGCAAGCCAATCTGGGGCGGCTGTTCCGCGGGCGGACGCCCTATCGGGGCGGCAGCGAGATCGACGATTTGCCGAAAGATGACCCCATTCACGGCGATTACGTGCGGATCCCCGGACACACGTTCATGCTGTTGGCGTATGACGAGCACCTCGGACGCGTGTGGACGATGGAGGGGAATTTTGGCAGCTCCATCGAGATCGCCATCCGCTCGGTCGGTTCCGGCTGGCAGGTCGGCCACTTGGCCGAGGAGCACATCCGGCCGGACGCTTTCGAGGAAACCCCGGAAAGCGAGCGGGGCGAGTCCTTGGTCGCGACCGAAAACGCCGAGGAATCGGCGGTTGATTAGGCGTTCCCGAGGCACGCTGAACCCAAACGTTGCAGGGATCCCGGCGAACGGTGGGCGTCAGCCCATCGGTGCATTTTCTCGGCGCCCACTTTTCCGACCGCCTGCTGATTTCACCGAAGGTGATATAGCGAGCTCATCTCGCAAATGTGCGGGCATGTGGAAAACCGGCGGGCTTACGCCGGCCGTTCGCCTCTCGGTAGGCAACTACGGGGTGAATCTGGGCCCCGAAAAAAGAAGGGCTGCCGTCTCGTGTTCGAGACGGCAGCCCCCGGATAACGAAAAAAACCTTCGGTCGATTGCGACGAGTGGAGTCGCTGCGAGAAAGGCGAGAGTCGGGCGTGCTTCTGCACAGCCGTGGATTGACTCCGGCCAACGCTCTAATTTTGGTCCCTCTGCCGGAATGCTGACCGAAGGTTTTGATGCCTTGAAGTTTTCAGGCGGCCGAGAAAAAGGTGTCAGGAACCATTTGTGCGAAGCACCCGAAGGGCCGGTTTCCGGCAAATGGTTCCTGACACCTTTTTCTCGTCCTGACACCTTTTTCTCGTTCTCATTGTTCCGCCGTGCTGACCATGAGTATCGGCACTTTTCCGTCGCAACCTGCATGGAATTTAGCGGAACCACGTCGGCAGCTTCGGCGGCTTCGGCACCATTTTCTTTAGCCACGACGGCGAAGCGTCGGATTCGTCGGGAACGGGGGGCGCCGCATCCGGTTTGGAGCGGTCGAGTTCGGCGAGTTGGGTTTCGTCGATCGGCACGTACCGCCGCAGGAATTCCGGCCAATAGCCGCGCAACACCTGGTCGCACTCAACGACTTCGCCTTTGCCCAAATAGAAACTCGCCAGCGCGATTTTCTTCAATAGTTCGGTGCGCTCGTTCTTGTCGAACCACAAATCGAACACCTGGACGTCGTCGATCCAAACCTCGCCCGGCCCCATCAAGTCGATCGCAACTCGCAAGTCCGTCAGACCTCGCGCGGGCAAATCGTCGATCCGCACCAGGTAGGGCGCCCACGCCGTCGTCAACGGCGGCGGTGGTTCGTCGAGCCGGTCGTCGCCGGCGCCGACGCGAGCGGGGCGATAGTAGGGCTGCCCATCCAACCGGCCTTCGACCGCCAGTTGCAGCGGCGGCTGTTTGGCGGGATCGTCGATCCTCAGCCAGACCCAGACGGACAACCGGCCGGTGGCCGGGGCCGGGAACGAATTGCTCCGCACCCAAGCCACGGGACTGTTGCTCCGCAGGTGCAAGGCATTGTTGCTGTTCCGGCCTTGTCCGGATACGATTTGGGCAGCGATTCCGGACGTCCGCGAACAGTCCCAACCGGGCAGCAGATCTCCCTGCGACGCGATCTCGAAATCCGGATTGCCCAGCACGCGCAGCGGCCGCGGGTCGCGGAGTTGATTGGTCCGTTTCCGGAGGTCGTCGATCCCCGCGCGGAGATCCACCAAGACATCGCGGCCGATATCCGCCTGCCAATCCAGGATCTGCACGTTCGCGGCCGCCACCATGGCCGCCGCCAAATCGTAAGGCTGCAAGGCCACGGTCCAGGATTGGGTTTTCTCTTGTGCCACCGGCGGCGGGCAGGCCCGGTTGCCGAGCACCCGGAATTCACTGCCGCGCGGTGCATCCGTCGTCAGCGTGACCGAGACCGGCCACGGCGAATCGTTGACGGCATAGAAGTACGTGCGGTCGGCGCGGCTCAAGCGGCGGACGACGACGGGCGGCGCTTCGATCGACGTGCGATTGGAGGGGACGGTCTCGAAGCGGCTGGCGGGCAGCTGGCGAAAGGTATCGGCGACCGCCAGCAAGGCGTCCTGCTGGCCCATGACCGCCGTCCAACCGCCTTGAAACAGAACCTGGCTGTCCAGCGTCGCCAAGCTGTGAATCGCCCCTTGCCGATAGGCGGCCGCCGAGGGCGCGATCTGGGTCAGCATCCAAGATGCGGTCTTGCTCGCGCCGAATGGCCCTTGCGACTGGAATCCGGTCAGGGAGACCGTCTGCGGCTCGGCGTACAGCAGGCTGCCTGTCCAGCCCCGCGAACGCGTGCCGCCGGCGGTCGCGCCGGCAATCCGCACGGTCCGGCCGAACAGTTGATCGAGTTCCGCCGAACTGCGTAACTGCAGATTGGCGGCTTGAGCCTGCAGCGACTGCAACGGCGCCCAACGCGAGGGCCGCAGCAGCACGACGCGGTCGTCCTCGCGGTAGTTGAGCGGATCGATGCCCACGCGTAACAGCAGCGGCCTGATTTCCAGACGCTCGGGCAGCGTCGGTTTCAATTCGGCCTCAATTTGGGGATCGGTCAGCAATTCGGCGCCGGCCAGGTACAGCTTGCTGCGCGGCGCCAGCCGTCCCAACTCCGCCGCGGTGGCCTGGTAAAAGCCAGCCAGCTTCCGGGCCCGCCAGTTCAACCATCGCTCGCGGCCTTCGCCTGCCAGGTACGCGGACGTCTCCCGGCGATCCCGGGCCGCCAGGCGATCCGCCGCGGCAGGCTCGTCCGCCAGGAATTGGCGGAGCGTCGTGTCGTCTTGAGCCCACTCGGCGTCGGGCAGTTGAGCGTAAGCTTCCGGCCCCAGTTGCACGGCAACGCCGCCAAAGGACCGATGCAAGCCGTACCGGCTGCTCAACTCGAGCACGACCCGCTGCATGGCTTGCTGAACCGGCGGCGACAAGGGATTGTAACCCGGGCCGGCCGCGCGGTCGGCGGCGAACAATTGTTTCCACGACTGGCCGTCGGCCGCGACCAGTTCCAGGCCGCTGGCAACGGGCGGCAGCGTTTGCCGGCGGCGCAGGGCCTCTAATTCCGGCAGCGGGGTCGCGAACTGCAAGGCCGGCACCAACGTCAGGCCCTCGCGGTCGAACAGCCGCAGGAGCAATTCCAAGATGTCTTTGCGCACCGGATCCTGGCCCGTGGCAAAGAACACGCCGCTGTCGTACTTCGGCGTGGATTGCAGCAGCCCGCTGGGATAGATCGCGCTGCCTTCGTGCCACACGGAGATCATCGCGCCGTTGTGGCCCGTGTGCTTCAAGTACTCGACGAACCGCAGTCCGGCCTGGTAGAACGTCACCCAGTCGGTCAGGCTGCGCCCGCTGCCGGCGTCTAAAGCATCGCTGGCCGAAAAAGCCTCTGCCAATAGCGGCCGGTCAAAGTAGATCGCCATCAACCGGGCCTCCTCGGCGTCGGCGACGGGCCGTGCGGGCAGGTGCGCCGGCCCGGACAGGACGCGCAGGCTTCCGACCACCGCCGGCGCGTCGTCCCGGCGGTTGGCGACCAGCAGGAAAGGCGTGTTCGTGCGGGGCCAGAAGATCAGCCGATGCCGCTCGGTGCCGGACGGCGCGGCGTCCACGGCGGCCGCCACGTCCACGCCCGAATGCAGGCCGATCGGCGCGACCATGCCTGCCGCATTGGGCTCCACGACGCTGATGCCCAAGGTTTGCGCCGCCACGTTCGGATACTCGATCTCCACCACGTGCGGCAGGCCGACGCCGGCGACGGGCAGCGGATAGGCCTGCCAACCGCCTGGCAATAACTCGACAAACTCCCGGCCGGCGGCCTTGCGCAGGCGGCTCAGGCCGTTGCCGATGGGCGCTTCGCGGCCACTCGAGTCCGATCCCGGCAGCCATTTCCAGTGCGGCAGCTTGGGAAGCGATTTCCAGAGCCGGGCCGTGGAGCCGCCGGCGGTTGGGCCCGCTGAACCGACCGTCCCGGCCGCTGCACCGGCATCCACCTGCGGTTGCGTCTCGGCCATCACTTGCCACGCGGCGGCAGCCGCCGGAGGCGTCTGGGGACGGAGCACAACGAACTGAACGACGCGTTGCGCGAGATCCTTGGTGGGCGAGAACCGCGTGGGCAAACGCCGCTTGCCGAGCGTGACGTGCAGATCATAGACGCCTTCCTGTTCGGGCATCACCAGCGTCCAGGGCCCCGTTTCCTGCGGCTCGCCGTCTTGCCCCGCGCGGACTTCGCGCGACTCCTCCCACAATTTGGTCTCCATCCGCGCCGGCGAGAGGCGGACACTGCAGACCAAGGGATCGTCGGCCTCGACGTCGGCAATCAAGTGCGGCGCCACGTGAAACTCGAACTTCTCCCCCGTATTGAACACCAGCGAATCACGCTCGAATCGGACCCGTAATTCGTCCCCCGGATCGCGCCGCACCAACAGCCGGTTGCCACGCTCGTCCAGCAGCGAGGTGTGCGGCTCGGTCAGCAGTTTGCCCAACGGGATCTGAATGCGCTGGACGGCTTCCGCTGGCTGGTCGGCAGTCAGTAAGATCGACACCTCCGCGGTGCTGGCCGCCGTGACCCGGAAACGCAAGCCGTCATACGTGCGCGGCGTGCCGGGAACCAGCACGATGGCGTCACCGTCGACGTACATCGAACCCGGTTCGTCCGCCGACAAACCGACCGGCTCAAATTCCCGGATACAACTGGCGACCAGAGGTTGCGTCTGAGCATGGTCGATACGAATCTCGCCGGCCCAACGCCGCGCGGCGCCGCCGCCCCAGGCCACCCAGATCCGCACGTCGACTTCTTCGCCAAACACGGGACACCACGACAGGGCCGCGGCGCAGAAAATCAGCGCTCGCGTCCAGCGGGGCCACCACCCGCGGCGTGTACAGCCGTTGTGTCGTGTTGGCAGGCGTTCTGCCATGAACGGACGTCCCTGTCCGAGCTTCGTTCCAAGTTGTCTACGCGAGCGGTTCGTTTAACCCGGACTGTTCATCGACCCGTGGGATAGGCTTCCAGCCTGTCAGTCAGGAAAGACAGGCAAGATGCCGATCCCACTTTGCCTGTTCGTGAATCATCCGCGTTAAACGAGAATGCGCCAGCCTCCATCGAGCGTGGCACAACTCCCTTGCCGCTCGCCTTACGCAATAACACCCCGGATTATAGACGGCCCGGGCAGAACGAAACTACCCCGAATTCAATCGATGCCTTTGCGTAGTAGCTCTGATAGCGGACTAAATCGAGCAGCCTGGGGAAGCTGGGCGGCTTGCTGGAACTCACTCCAGGCAGCGGACAGCTGTTCGACTGCCTCCAGGCAACGGTTGGCGACTTCATTCGCTTCCCAGCGGTCGTCGGGTTTGGCGAACAATTCGTGACGGCCGTCCGGCTGCCGGACGAGCAACCATGCGGGCGTCCGCAACGCTTGGGCTGCCGGCGTGATCGTCGCCGCGCGGTCGTGCCAGGCCGGCGGGTTGGCATCCGCCAACGCTAGCATGCTTCGCCCCCAACGCCCCTCCGAGTCCGGCGCCAATCGGAAAGTTTCCCACAAGCTGGCGCACAGATCGGGCGGCTGCACCAGTTGCTGGCAACGGACCCCGGCATGGTGATCGAGCGGCAGACGGATCAGGCACGGTACGTGAATCTGCTCCTCGTATACTGCTGCGCCGCTGGCGCCGACCCAGCCGTGTTCGCCCAGCGGATAGCCGCGAGGCGACGTCAGCGCCAGCAGCGTGCGGTCCCAGCCGGCCATCGTTTGGGCGGTCTCCAAGAACGCCTCCAGGCACAGGTCCAGCAGTGCGACTTGACCGGCATACGCGTGCTGGTAGCCCAACAGCTCGTCCGGGTCGCAAGCCGAATCAAACTGTTTGACCGGCGGAGCGACCAAGTCTGGCGGCGACGGATCTTCCTCGTCCGCGAACTGGTTGCGGAGTTCGACCGGCGCGTCCCACGCGCCCGCCATCCCACGCGAGTGGATCCACAGCAGAAACGGCTCCGGCATCCGCTCCAGCTGCTCCGTGGCCGCCGCCAGCAGCTGGGCCATCTGCGTCTGGACCACTTCGGTCACCGGATGCTCGACGGGTGCAGGCTCCAGCACGATCCGCTCCGCAAAGGCCGACATTCCGGGAAAATCCATCAGCTGCGGTTCGTCGGTCAGCAGCACGCAGTGGACTCCGCCCGCTGCCAGCGCCTCGGGCAAACTGCGAATCGATCGGTCCGGGCAGAGCGCGTGCTGGCCTTGCCAGTAGGATCGGTAGACCGTGCGCAGATCGATGGCGTCGGTCAGGGCCCATTCGAACAGCGCCGCTTGGGCCGCCAAGCGATTGCAGCTGGGCGTCTCGATCCACGTGTTTCCGTACGGCCCCAGGTAGCCGGCGCCCAAGCGATCGACGACAATCACCACCGCATTCGCCATGAACATGCTCTCGTGAAAGCCAGAGTTTTCGGGACCGGGTATGGACTGGCCAAGGCTGGCCGGTTCAGTCATAATCTAGCCCACACAACGAACTTGTAACAGGAGAGAGGGCACCATGCATCGGAATCGATCCCTGTTCTCGGTTTCCCTCATCGGGCTGCTGATGTTGGCTGCTGCGCACTCTGCGCAAGCCCAGCTGCCGGAATCGCACGATCCGCACGGGGCGCAGTCGTTACAGGCCGCGGTCGAGGACTGGATGGCCCTGTTTCCGGATCGCGAAGCCCAAGGCCGCCAATACCTCGCCCGACTCCAGCGGCTGGTTCCCGAATTGGAAAAGGCTTCCGGGGAAGAGGTCGCCCGGCTGGCGTCGGACTTCGTCACCCTGCGGCGCGAGGCGCTGGCGGCCAACCCCTTGGTCAGTAACCGGCCGTTGCTGTTCGTTGTCCGCCAGCAATACCGCAAGGACCATCACAATACCGAAACCATGTTTCAGACGGGCGAGATCAACACCGCCAGCTTTCAAGGCGGCGGTGCGCTCAAGACGATCGATTTGGCAACCGGCCAGGTGCAGACGCTGCTGGAGGTGCCGGAGGGCGTGGCCCGCGACCCCGATGTCAGCTTCGACGGCACAAAAATCCTGTTCTCAATGCGCCGCAACCGCGCGGACGACTACCACATTTACGAAATGAACGCGGACGGCTCCGAGCTGCGGCAAATCACATTCGGATCCGGCCTGACCGACATCGATCCGATCTACCTGCCCGACGGCCGCATCCTGTTCACGTCGACCCGCGAGCCGAAGTACTGCATGTGCAACCGGCACATCATGGGAAACTTGTTCACGATGGAGGCCGACGGCTCCAACATGCAACAGATCGGCCATAGCACCCTGCACGAAGGCCACGCCTCGTTGTTGCCCGACGGCCGGATCATTTACGATCGCTGGGAATACATCGACCGCAATTTCGGCGATGCCCAAGGGGTTTGGAGCTGCAATCCCGACGGTACCAATCACGCCGTCTACTGGGGCAACAACACGAACTCGCCCGGCGCGGTGCTGGACAACCGCGCGATTCCGGGCACGGATTTGCTGCTGGCTAACTTCTCCTCGTGCCACGACCGTCCCTGGGGCGCGTTGGCCATTGTCGATCGCCGCCTGGGCTTGGACGGACGCACACCCGTGCTGCGGACCTGGCCGGCCAGCGCGATCGACTTGGTCGGCAAGGGCAACTATGACACCTTTGTCGGCGTGGTTCCGAAATACGAAGATCCCTATCCGCTGTCGGACAAAGTGTTCCTGTGCTCGCGGATGACGGGGCGCGGCGAGGAGATGGGGATCTTCCTGTTGGACACGTTCGGCAACGAGGTGCTGTTGCATGTCGAGGATCCCGGCTGTTTCGATCCGATGCCTCTGGGACCGCGTCCGCGTCCGCCGGTCATCCCGCCGCGGATCGATCTGACCAAGAGCGAAGGCTACTACTACGTCGAAAACGTCTACGTCGGCACGGGCATGGAAACGGTGCCCCCGGGCAGTGTCAAGTACCTGCGGGTGGTCGAATCGCCGGAGAAACGGTTTTGGACCGGCCCCGCCTGGGACGGCGGCACGGGCCAGCAAGCGCCCGGCATGGCCTGGAACGATTTCAACAACAAGCGGATCGTCGGCACGGCGCCGGTGGAGGCGGATGGAAGTGCTTACGTCGCGGTACCGGCCGATACCTACGTGTACTTCCAGTTGCTGGACGAGCGGGGCATGATGGTCCAATCGATGCGCAGCGGCACGATCGTCCGGCCGGGCGAGACGTCCGGCTGCGTCGGTTGTCACGACCAACGCCGCTCGTCAGCCCAGCTGCAGTATTCCGGTGCGGCCTGGCAACACGGACCGCGCAAACTGGAACCTTGGTACGGGCCGCCGCGGCTGTTCAGCTACACAGCCGAAGTCCAGCCCGTGCTCGATCGGCACTGTACCAGCTGTCACGATTACGGCCAGGAAGCGGGCCAAAAACTGAATCTCGCCGGCGACCTGGGCGTCGTCTTTAACACTTCGTACGCCGAACTCCGCAACAAAGGCTATGTACACGTCGTCGGCGCGGGACCGTTTCAGGTGCAAACGCCGAAATCCTGGGGCTCGCACGCCAGCCGGCTGACGAAAGTGCTGCGGGATGGTCACGGCAAGCCGGAGATCGACGAAAAGGTACACCTCGATCCGGAGAGCTTCGACCGCCTGGTCACCTGGATCGACATCAATGCACCGTACTATCCCGACTACGCGGGCGGCGCGTACCGGGACAACCCGTTCGGCCGCGCGCCGGTGACGGGGCCCGAAGTCCAGCGGCTCAGCGAGTTGACCGGCCTCAAGCTGAACGACCGCGGGCAGTTCACGCAGCTAAGCTTCACGCGGCCGGAAGCGAGCCCCTGCCTGGCCACCCTGGGCGGCCCGAGCGATGCAAGGTATCAAGAAGCTCTGACCATCGTCCGCGCAGGACAGGCACGCCTGTCGGCCAACCCGCGTCCGGACATGCCCGGCTTCCGCAACGACAGTCCCGTGGAATTGAAGCAGGATGAAAAGTACCAGGCTCAACTGGCGCAGGAAGCGCGGATGCGCGCGGCGATTGCCAGCGGCGAGCGGGCGCGGCCTAATGAGCAATGACCGAACGGGCTCAGACGTACAGAATTCAAATTTCGCGGTCAATCGTCCTCCCACATGGAAACGCTCAACCCCGCGAAATTTGAATTCTGTACGTCTGAGCCCTCCCCATTCCATGTTTCGTACCTTTGAAAAGGACCAACCACCATGACTGAATCCCATCCCAATTCCATTTCGAGGCGTTCCCTGTTGATCGGCACCGCCACGGCGACCGGCGCGGCCTTGGCCGCTCACGGTCTGCATGCCGCGGAAGCCGCCGCGCCCTGTTGTGCGGCGTCCGCCGTCAAGACCTACAAGAGCGCCGACTTTTACGACGCGGATGGCAAGTTCCTGGCGGACAAGGCGAAGGAAGCCTATTTCGACATGTTCCGCCGATTCCAATACCCGATCTCGGACAAGCTCGAGAAAGAGATGTGGATCCTGGACTTCGGCCTGCAAGATTTTGCCAACGTCGGCATGGCCGGCATCTTCTGGCTGAACCGCCAGGACTACAACTACTTCGGCCACGAGATCTACCTGCTGCCCGGCCAGATGATTCCCGAACACTGCCACCTGGCCACCGACAAAGGCGCGCCGAAGATGGAATCGTGGCAGCCGCGGCGCGGCATGATCTATACGTTTGGCGAGGGCGAGCCGACGCCCGACTTGATCGACAAGATTCCGGCCAGCCAGCGGAAGCTCGTCAAGTCGCGTCACTGCACACCGCTGGGCATCGACGAGCTGGGCGATTTGAACCGTCTGACGGCCTGGCACTTTATGGTTGCCGGCCCCGAAGGCGCATTGGTGACGGAATACGGCACATTCCACGACATGGACGGTCTGCGGTTCTCCAACCCCCAAGCCAAGCTGTAAGGCGAATCCGCCATGCCCGACCTCTCCCTTTTCGATTTGACTGGCAAGAAAGCCCTCGTCACCGGCGCTGCAGTCGGCATTGGCCGCGGCTGCGCGGTGGCGTTGGCCCGTGCCGGCGCCGATGTGGCGATCGTGGACCTGAACGCATCGGCCGGTGAACAGACGGCCGCCGAAATCCGTTCCTTGGGCCGCGACTCGTTATTCGTCCCCTGCGATGTGACGCAAAAGGACCAGGTCCAGGCCATGGTCCAGCGCGTGGCCGGCCAGTTCGGCCGGCTGGACATCGCCGTGAATAATGCCGGCATCGGCATTCTGGGCGCCGACGAAGAACTCGACCAGACGGCCTGGGACCGGGTGATCGCGGTCAACATGACCGGCGTGTTCCTGTGCGCCCAGGCCGAGACGCAGCAGTTCCTCCGCCAGTCGCCGGTCGAAGGCAAGATCATCAACATCGCTTCGATGTCGGCGACGATCTGCAATTGCAACGCCTCGTACAACGGTTCCAAAGCCGGCGTCGTGCAGATGACCCGCATGTTGGCTGCCGAGTGGGGCCGCTTCAACATCAATGTGAACTGCATCAGCCCCAGTTATGTGTTGACGCCGATGCATGCCTCGACGCCGGTGGTGGTCCGCCGGCGGATCCGCGAGTTGACCCCGCTGGGACACGTTCAGCGTCCGGAGGACCTGTACGGCGCGGCGGTGTTCCTCGCGTCGGCCGCCTCGAACTACGTCACCGGCCACGACCTGATGGTCGACGGCGGACACACCCTCAACGCCTGGCTCACGCCGCTTTCCCGCGCCGTGCCGCCACGGGTGAGCCCCGAAGAGGAAATCGCCCAGTTGAAACATGACCTCAAAGTCCTCGGCCTGACCTGCGACGCCGACGGCATCAATCCGACCGTGCATCCGGAAATCGCCGACGCCTTCAAGTCGGCCTTTGGCGTGTAACGGGCGGGGGTTTGCTGGAGTTCACGCTGTAGCGTGTTTTTTGCGGCGGGTCCAGCCCGCCTGGCACGCTAAATCGTGAACTCCAGCGCGATGCGTATTTTTTTCGGCGGTGGCCAATCCGCCACGGCGGAAAGGAGCAGCTATGAACCATCCCTACGACATCGACATCGCATGTTGCCGGGGCCGTCAGCAGCGTTTGCTCGCAGTCATGCAGCAACGCGATCTGCCCCTGGTGATTGTCACCCAGCCGGAGCACGTCCAGTGGCTTTCCGGACTGCGGTTCGGCGGGCTGTTCCAGACAGCGGCCTCGCTGTCGGCCGACGGCCGCTTAAACGTCGCAGCGCCCCGGGCCGTTGCGGACGCCGGCGCTGCGGACGAGGTCGTCGTGTTCGAAGCCCAATGGCATGCGACGTTGCGGAATGACCAACGCGCGGCGGCCATGGAAGCCCTGCGGAGAACGCTGCCGGATTTTCCGCCGCGCCGGCTGGGCGTCGAGTTCTCGACCTTTGGGCGGCACTTGGATCCCGGGCGGACGGAGTTGGCCGATATCGAGCCGGATCTGCTTCGTCTGCGCCGCCGCAAAGACGCGGACGAGTTGGCGCTGATTCGCCAGGCGATCGCCGGCACGGGCCGGATGTACGCCCGAGCGCGCGAGATCGTCCGTCCGGGCATCGGCGAGTTGGATGTCTTTAACCAACTGCAGGCGGCATGCGTGGAAGCCTTCGGCGAAATGCTGACGGGCACCGGGAACGACTACCAATGCGCTGCGCCCGGCGGACCGCCCCGCGACCGGGCCGCCGAGGCGGGGGAGTTGTACATCCTGGACCTGGGGCCCGCGTTCCGCGGGTATTTTGCCGACAATTGCCGCACGATCGCCGTGACGCAACCCGCGGACGCGCAGTGGGAAGCCTGGAATCACATCATGCAAGTGTTCGCTCACGTCGAACGCACCGCGCGGCCGGGCACGAGTGCGCGCGAGTTGTTTCACGAGGCCGAGGCGATCTTGAAGCAAGCTCCCGTAGGCGTGTTCAACCATCACCTGGGGCACGGGATCGGACTGTATCCGCACGAAGCGCCGCATTTGAATCCGCGCTGGGACGATGTGCTCGAACCGGGCGACGTCTTTACCGTCGAGCCGGGCCTGTATGCCCCGGAACTGCGGGCGGGAATCCGCATCGAGAACAACTACCTGGTGACCGGCGGCGGGATCGAACTGCTGAGCGATTTTCCGATGCAGCTGTGAGTCTGGTTGCTGCGAAAGAAACGAGTTTCCGAATGACGTGGGATAGGCTTCCAGCCTGTCGGCAGAACAGACAGGCTGGAAGCCTGTCCCACGCTTCAGTTGCAGCTGGGATCTTCCGGGGTCGGCACATCATTCAGCAGCGGGGTCGTGATCCGCTCGCCGATTTCTTGCGAGGCTTTCCGCCACAGCGTGGCCGCATCGCCGAAAATGTAATCAAAGGTCGCCGGCATCACCATCCAACCGCCGGCTTCCAATTCGCCTTCCAGCTGTCCCGGCGCCCAACCGGAATAGTCGCTGTAAATGCGGAAGGGCAAATCCGGTTCGCGGACGATCCGATTCAACCGGTCGCGGTGGGTGGCGAAGTAGACGCCGGGCAGGATCTCGTTTTCCGAGCAGCTTTCCTTGGTATGGATCGCCATCAAGGGCCCACTGACGGGGCCGCCCACGTTGATCGGTTGGTCGCTGTCGCAGGGTTCGTCCGAAAACGCTTCCCAGACTTCGCGGATCGTGCTGTTGGTCGGTCGATTGAGGATCACGCCAATCGCCCCCTGCTCGTCGTGGTGGATGATCAACACGACCGAGTGATAGAAATTCTCGTCGGGAAGCCGAGGCGATGCCACCAACAAGTGTCCTGACAGCGATCGCATGATTCTGCTCCGCTCGTGAAACTATCTTAGGCCGGCACCAGGCCGATCGCGCGGACCGTATCCAGGGCCTCGACGATTTCCGGGGCCGCGCGGGTGCCGATGCGGTCCGCGCCGGCCAGGAAAAACACATAGGCATTCTGCGCCCGTGGGAACTTGACTCCCGCCACTTTCAATTTGACCTCCGTCTGCCGCAGCGTTTCCCGCATCACCAGGAACTGCCCGAGCGTCGGGCCTTCGAATTGGCCGGACGAGGTCTTCGCAAAGCGGATCCCTGCGGCGGCCACCAACTGGCAGGCTGTGGCAATCTCTTCGTTGGTCAGGTAGCAGACTTCCAAGATGCACTTCGTCACGGCCGCGCCGGCGGCTTGCACGAACAGCCGCAGTTCTTCCTCGACGACGGCGTACCGGCGATCTTTCAGCGCCCCGACGTTCAATACCATGTCGACCGCCGTACAGCCGCGGCGCACGGCGTCCTCGGTCTCGAACGCCTTGACCGCCGCCGGCACGCTGCCCAAGGGAAAGGCGATCCCCGTGCCGATCTCGATGTCCGGCAGATCGGCCAATTCCTCCCGCACGATCGGCGTCCAGTACGCGCTGCTGGTGTAGAACGCCGCGAAGCCGTACTGGCGCGTCAGCGCACAGCCTTCGCGGATCTCCGCTTCCCGGGTTTCCTTCGGCAGGATCGAAAAGTCCAACGCCTTGGCGACTTGCCGTTTGTCGAGTCTGGTGAAATCCAACATCGTCGTAGGTGCTCAAGCTTTCCCGAAAATGGCTTCAAACTCCGGCACACTCAGACCACGCTCGCCCAGTTGCCGCACTTGCTTCGCGCCCTTCTTGTGATCCGCATGATAATCGGAACCGCCGCTGAGAAAGCGCAAGCGATGGGCGTAGTCGCGGCGCACCTCCAACTCGATCTGCTCCGGCGTCAGGTTGCCCTTGTATGTCGTCTTGTCGTACGAATAGCGGACTTCGATTCCGTCCAGGCCGGCGTCGATCAGCCGGTCGATGTACCGAGCCCGGCTGCAGGCACTCTGGCCCGGGAGGTGGACCTGTTCGTCGATCAGGTACGGGTGGGCCAGGATCGCGATGCCGCCGCAACGGTGGATCAGGGCGATCGCTTCGCAGGGGTCGATCTTTCGCCGGGGGACGTTCAACGCGGGGCTGTCCCGCACCAGCAACTTGGCCTCGCTCCACGTGGCCGTGTGGCCGCGCGCCGCCATCGCCTCGAAGATGTGTTTCCGCTGTACTTCGTCCGGATCCCGCCGGCCGTGCGTGCCGTCCGCGCGTGTGTACTGCAGGACGTCCGCTTCCCAGTCCAGCGGCATGCCCTTGGCCGTCAGACGCCGGCACAGCTCCTCGTACGCCTCGCTCTTGCTCCGCTTGGCCGCCGCGACTTCGGCCTGCAAGTCCGGATGTTCCCAATCCAGACCGTAGCCGCAAATGTGGACGTCGTCGACGTGCGTATCGCACGAGAACTCGTATCCCAGGATCAGGCGGACCCCGCGAGCGGCCGCATACGCCACGCTGGCGACGGCCGGTCCGCCTGCGGGCGGCTCGATCTGCAGCGGCGGCGAAATATCGTGGTCCGTAATCGCCACCGCGTGCAGGCCGCACCGCACCGCGTTGTCGATCAGTTCCTGCGGCGTGTCGTTACCGTCCGAACGCACGGTGTGGCAATGCAAATCGCAGGGATAACGGCCCTCGGCGGTCACGGACATGGTATTGGTCAATGGTCAGTTGTCAATGGTCAGTTGTCATTAGTCAGTTGTCATTAGTCAGTTGTCATTAGTCAGTTGTCATT
>CAZXYZ010000013.1:37074-135162 GCA_964645045.1 uncultured Pirellulaceae bacterium
GTCAGTTGTCATTAGTCAGTTGTCATTAGTCAGTTGTCATTAGTCAGTTGTCATTGGCGCGTCCTTAGGGATTTCGTCGTTCGCCATTTAGGGCGATTTTCCTGCGCTGCCGAGCACCTGCATATACTCGCCGATCATCCTCACCAGTTCCCCGCGGGCGTGGTCCAGCAGCTTGATCGGATTATACTCGCTGCGATGCGATTCGACATAGCCGTACAACCCGTCGATGTAGGTCTGTTTGATTTGGGTCGAGACGTTCATTTTCGCGGCCCCGGCGCGGACCAGTTCGCGGACCACGTCAAACGGCAGTCCGGTGCCGCCGTGGACGACCATCGGACATTCGGTGGCCTGGGCGATCCGCCGCAGCGTGTCGATGTCCAGCTTGGGTGCGACTTTGTAGAAGCCGTGAGCCGTCCCGATGGCCGCGGCCAGGAAATCGACTCCGGTCTGGCGCTGGAATTCCAGCGCCTCGTCGGGCTTGGTGTAGATCGCCGCATCCTGCCGGACCACAATGTCGTCTTCGACGCCCGCAACGATCCCAATTTCACCCTCGACCGCGACTCCGGAGGCATGAGCTTCCTCGACCACCGCGCGCGTCCGGGCGACATTCTCGGCAAACGGATACTTCGAGCCGTCGTACATGACGGCCGTGTAGCCGACGCGAATCGCCTCGCGGATCACCATCGGATCGGTACCGTGATCCAGATGCAAGGCGACGGGCACGGGGCTGTCGTCCGCGACCAGATGGGCCATGGTGGCGATCGTTCGCAGGCCCAATTGTTTCACCGTGGCCGACGAAGTCTGCAGCATGACCGGTGACCGCTGCTCCTGGGCCGCCTCGATGATGGCTTTCAGCGTGAGAAAGTCCACCAGATTAAAAGCGCCGATACAGTACCCGCCCGCGCGGGCCGCTTGAAGCATGTTGACGGGGTTAACCAAGGGCATGGTGAATCTACTCCGATCGTGTCCGATGGGGCCGTGATGTGCGTCTGTGTGAACTTAACCGGCGGCGCAGGAATTTAGCCGCGTAGCAGCGGCAGGATGTAGCCAGAGGCGCAAGCCCAATGCCGCTTATTTTATAGCGGCACGGCGCCAGCGGTCCGGTATAACCGTCGAAAAACCGGGCGGCTTGCGCCGCTCCGCTAACATAAACGCCCCCAAATGGTCTCAAAGTAAGTGGCATTTGGCTGACGCCTCTGGCTACAACCTGCCGTCCCTCCGGGACTGAGGAACGGGCCTGACCCGACAAGCTCGCCCCTCATCCGCACAAGCGGATCGAGCGACAGTTTCCCCAGTCCGCCTTATGATGCCAATTCCTATGGGTTCAAGTCAAGGACCGGTGCCAATGGTCATCGCCGGCGCCTTCAACGCGTCAGGCCAAGGACCAAGCGTGAAAGACCACACCGAAAACCTGACGTTCGCTACCAAGCTGGGGTTGGCATCCAGTTACCATGCCTTCCACGGAGTCGTATCAGGTGAAGAGCGGGACATGACGTTACAGTGGTTTGGGAAAGGAAAAGTCCCGTACTCGTACCACTGCGACTTTGTCTTCGTCCCGACGGCGTGGGTTCCTGCATCGCGATCTGCCGAGGTGGGCAACTGGGACCAAAGGGTGCATTCTGGCCGCTCGGATCATGCCCCGGTGATGATCGACGTGGACGAGGTGATCCTGCGATCGACGGGCTGATCTGCCTCGCCCGATTGGCGACAACGCTTTTCCCGGATTTTGTCCGCTTCGGCCTGCCGTCGGATGTGCCCGCGTTTACCTGATACTCGCACCTGTTTGCACGCCGCCGACCGGCGCCGCTGCCGGTTCGACCAGCGGTGCGACGGGTGCTCGCTGGCGGGTGTAGGCGTCGAAGTTCATCAGCAGGTCGACCAGGGCGTCCAGTTGCTGGACGCTGGTGCCGGGGTACAGCGTTTGGGCGACGCCGCCCAACTGCGGCGCCGCGGGCTGATACGGAATGATGATCGGCATGCCCGTGTAAGGCAGGACCGACACCGGCTCGGCAATCCAGCGCCGCACGTAATCGGGCCGGAACCGCTTGTACACGTCCGCCAAGTTCGGACCCTTGGCCCGGTCGCTGGTCCGGGGATCGAAGTCGCCGACGACATGGCAGGTGACACAGTAGTTCTTGTCGGTCACGATCCGCATGGCGGCGGCCAAGCGGTCGGCACCGGCGGCCGCCGGTGCGTCCCCGGCGGATTGCTGCCGGTGGAATTCGGCTTGCGCCTGCTGCAAATAGGCACGGCCGCGGCGGTCGATGGCCTGGTACGGGAACACGACGCCGTCCTGGGCGGCGAAATAGTTGACCAGCGTCCCGGCTTCGGCCGCCGACAGGCTGTACTTGGGCATGCGCAGGAACGAGGCGGGCCGGATCACTTCGGGAGCCAGCAAGTAGTCGTGCAGCCAGCCGGGCTGCACCTTGGCCCCCTCGCCCAGCAGCGGCGGCGGCAGCCAGCCCCAGGCTTGCGAGCCTTTGGCGTTGGGATTCGCGGCCCGCTCTAACTTGGCCACGTGCGGCAACAGGTATTGAGCCAAGAAACCGCCGCGGGCCCGCTGCCGGGCGACGACCTGCTCGCCCAGGATGTTCACCGTCACCTGGCCGACCTGGTAGCCGTGGCCGTCCAGGACCGCCGGTTGCCACAGCTGGAACGGGTACTCGAGCGTCTGCGGCTGGTATTCTTCCTCCTCGAACAGTTCGTCGCCGGCCTCGTCGAACACCAGCGGGCGGCCGTCGTCGGCCAGCGTGGGCATGCCAACCACGGTGGCGTGCAGCAGGCCGCGGGCGTCGGGCTGCTGGGACTGCTGCAGTTGGTCTTGCTGGAATTGGTGATCCACCCATGGGAAGACGGACTTCTCGGGCGGCGGCCGGAACGAACCCGGCTCGTATTCCAGGTGCCACTTCTGCGGCTCCAACACGTGACAGCTGGCGCACTTGTACCGGTCCAGCAGTTCTTGTCCGTCCACGATGGCGGCCCGCGTCGCATTGGGGACGTAGACATACTTGTCCGTCGGGGGCTGGGCGACCAATCCCAACACGAACGTCATGATCGCTTCGCGGTCCTCGGCCGTGAACGGGAACTGGGGCATCCGCAAACGATCTTTGTAGGCTTTGTTCGCTGCGACTTGATAGTCATAGCTGCGCGGCTCGGCCAGCTTCTGGTATAGGAAGCCGATGCGGGTACCGGCGTCCAGTTGCTGGCGGAAATAGTCGTCCTCGGCAGCGGCCGCGGGCAACGCGTCCGCAGCACCGGCCGCCGCGGGTTGTCCAACGCTGTGGGCGTCGAGATAGGCCGAGATTTTTTCGAAGGCCAGCACGCTCGGTTGCTTGCGTCCCCAATCGGACAGCGGCGGGCCGGTCTGCTTGGCCGTCTCGAAACCGGGGATGTCGTGGCAGCCGAAACAGCCGTACTTGCCGATGCTCTTGCTGCCGACGTACCGCAGTTTCTGCTGGACGGTCAGCTCTGCGGACCCCTCGCCGCCGGGCAACAGCAATTCCTGCTCCGCTGTCTGCAAGGTGTCCGCCATGACCGCGGGTATGCCGCGGTCGGCGTACTGCTTGGCTTGGCTCTCGTGGAACGTACCTCGCAGGTATTCCAAGGTCAGCTGGTCCAGCGTCGGCTTGTCGACAGCCGGCAGCGGCTGCGGTTGGTAACCAGCGGCGGACTGTTGCAGCAGGAACTGGGCGATGTCCTCCGCCGGATCGGTGACGGACAGGACTTGGCCAGCCTCGTCGCGGTTCTGGATGGGCTCCAGCAGCAGGTCCGGCATGATGGTCCGGGGCAGATGACGGGACGGCTGGCGAATGAACTCAGTGAGCCAGATTCGGCCCGACTTCGCCTCCAGTTTGCGGGCGATGTTGGACAGATCAGGCCCGGCCAGCAATTCGTCCGGATCGCGGAACTTGTCGGCGTCCGCAAACGCGGCGTGAGTGTGACAGGCCAGGCAGCCACGCGTCTGGAACAGCACACGCCCCCGTTCGGCGGACTCCGCAACGGATCCGGCCGTGATTCCGGCGGGCGTGGCTGCCGGTCCGGGAACCTGAGCGCGGCCTCGGAGGTACGCCACAATCCCGCGGATTTCCAGCGGCTCGTATTGCTGGGCCAGTTGGCGGCCGGGGCCTTCGAGGTGATTCCAGAGTCCGAACACGCGCGGCATTCGCGTCGCCGGGCGGAAGCGGCGCGGGTCCTGCAGCCAGTCGTGCAGGAACGCATCGGTCCAACTGTGGTCGAGGTACCGCAGACTCGGTCCCGGCGGCCGCTGCCCGCCGGGCTGGCCCGTGTCCTTCGCTGCGCCGTGCGGTTGCAGCTGGTCCGTTTGCCCGCTGGCCGCGGCAAGGGGCTCGGTGCGCAGGTCGGGGCCGATGCTCTTGCCGTCCTGAAATCCGTTGATCTCATGGCAACCGTAGCAGCCGTAGGTGCGGACGAGCGTATATCCGCGCAGCAGCTTGGGTGCGGGCGGCTGCGGAAACCGCTGGCTGGGCTGCAAGTCCACGACGCGATGATGGCATTTCGGACAAGTGCTTTCGATGAACCGTTGCGGGAACATCGGAAAGTCCCAGAACGGATTGTCGAACCAGCCGTGCCGGTCGCGCCAGCGTTTTCGATCGGTCAAGTCGTTGGGCGCGTGCGACGCCCATTTGAACTCCGTGGCACTGCCTTGCCCCTCGTGGCACACGGTGCAAGCGAAATCGGACATCTTGTGCGGGCTGAGTTCGCCCACGAACAAATCCAGCCGGGGATGGCTGGCGAACGGATGTGGGAGCCCGCGGCGGACGGTCAGCACGGCGGACGGAGTTGCCGCAGCCAGCAATTGGGCGATCGCTTGCTCGCGATCCTCGACCGGGACGCCGTTGATCGCAACCAGCACGTCGCCGGTACGCAAGCCCGGAGCGAGTCGCGTCGGGGGGGCGGCGTCTCCTGTCTGGAACAAGTCCAGCAAGATCTGCTCCGCAGCTCGCGCGGCCTGTGGCGGGGTGACCAAGGCGGCCGTTGCGGCCGGGGTTCCGGGCCGCACGTAGCAGACGGTTACGTCGCGGGAGCTCAACAAGCCTGCGTTCGCCAATCGCAGGCCCAGCAGTTGGTCGAGCGACCCGTCGGACGCGAGTGTGCTGGGTGAGGGGGAGGCGGCTGGCTCCTCTGAGGTTGGCGTCTCGCCGCGCGCTCCCCGTTGGGTCGCGGTTAAACGAAGGTCGGACACCGCGGCCACGGACAGCGTATACTCCAGCAGATGTTCGCGAGGGAACGCCGGCGAGGTGGCTGAACCGGGTTCGGTCTTCTGCATCGCCGTGTGGCACGTCGTACAGCGGTCAAAGCGGGGAACCTGGCGGAAGTTGAAATCTTGCGTCAGCCGATCCGCCCACAGGTTCTCGATCCGCAGCGGCGAGTTAAACGCATCCAGAATCGGCAGTTCGAGAAGCCTTTTGCCGGGCCGGGGAAGGCCGTGCTCGAAGTAAAAATACTTGGAATCCCGTTCCGCGGCGGCTTCCAACTGCGTCAGGTCCGCACGACCGGCGGCCGAGCCCTGTTTCTGGTCCGCCTGCAATTGGTACTGCCGCCAAGCCGCCGTCCGGCCCTCGATGCGGTTGGCCGTCCGCTGGTACTGCTTCCACGGCCGCTGATGGTCCTTGGCCAACATCCACACGGTGGTGGCCAACAACGCCAGCGATGCCACGGCAAACAGCCGGTGCAGCACCGTCATCGGATACCAGGTCTGGTCGGTTGCAGGCATGGACTTCGTTCGCCGCCGCTACAGGTTTCACCGCCGTTACAGATTCAGGCGGTACTCCGGAATCGACACGATGTAACTCAGATTGCAGGTCCAGCGGCCCAGCATCTTGACCGGCAGCAGGACCATCAACAGCAACAGAAAAATCAAGACCGCGAATCGCATTTGGCCCATTTGCGCGTACAGCCCGCGGAAGAACCGGTTGAACTTGACCAGCATCCACGGGAGGCCCACGAAGTACAGGCCCAGGAGCACCAGTCCGGGGGCTTCTCGCAGCAAAATGTAACCGAATCGAGTCAGGACGCCGGCATCTTCCGGCGACAGCGGCCGGGGCGCGTGCAGCAGCCAGATCCAGAAGTACTCGGACAGGCTGACGTTGATCAGATTCGCGGCTTTGTGCGGGGCCCACGTCTCGTACAGCCCGAAGTAGCTCCAGTTCGGTCCGCGCAGAAACGTACCGATCACGATCAGCAACGTCCACAGTGCCAGAAACCCGAACTGGTACGCCACGTAGGCGAACGGCCGCTGGCGGATCGTGTAATACCCGTTGCCCAGTTTGTTCAAATCCAGATACGGGATGGCCGACAATCCAACGATGATCAAGGCCGGCAGCACGACGCCCGCCAGCCAGGGATCGAAATAGACCAGCATCTCTTGCAGGCCCAGGAAGTACCACGGCGCCTTGGAGGGATTGGGCGTGCTGATCGGATTGGCGGGCTGCTCCAGCGGCGCTTGCAGCACCAGCGACCAGAAGATCAAGAAGGCCGTCACGCCCACCATGCAGATCAGTTCGATGTAGACCAGGTCCGGCCAGACGAGCACCTTTTCGCTGTCCCGCTGCTCGACGGTCGGTTCTCCGCGCTCGAGCCGGTCGTCGTTCTCGATCGCCCGGGACGCGCCCAGCCACGTAAAGAAGCCCAGCAGGAAGATCATTCCCACGATCGGCACGTTGTCCGGCTTGCCCACGATGCGGGCGAAGTCGGGATCGGTCAGCGAAAGGCCCAGGAACAGGAAACCCAGATTGAGCATGATCCAGGCCACCGCGGGGCGGACGAAAAAGCGGCGGGCCAGGAACAGCAGCCCCAGCGCGGCAAACGTGCCCAGCGTGTACCAGGTGGGCTGCAGAGCAAAGTTCAGAAACTCCTTGGCCGGCGCGGGCAGCGAAATCCGATTCAGCGCCGCCGCGTTGTTGCCGAGGGCCGTCGCCGACATGACGCCGAACAGGGCCGCCCCCAGCAGCCACAACGGCACCGTCGTGACGCGCACGGGGCCGCAGCGGCCCAGCACCGTCGCTCGACCGCAACGCCAAACATATCCCGCCGCCAGCGCGTTCATCACGGCCAACGCCAGATAGTACCCGGCCAGGAAGCCGGAGACCTCTTGGTAGAACTCAGCGATGTTATAGCGGCCCACTGATCCCTCCGTCTTTGCGGACGCGCCAGAAATGGATCGCGGACAGCAGGGCGGCGGCCAGGGGCAGAGCAATGCAGTGCAGCACGTAGAAGCGGTTCAAGGCCACTTCGCCCACGGATCGTGCCCCCAGCAAGCCGAACCGGGCGTCGGACGAATCGGTGATCAGGTCGATCCCGTCGACGGTCAGCAGTTGAGCGCCCGGACCTTCGGCGCCCAGCAGCGGCGTGGCCCGGGCCATGTTCGTGCCCACCGTGACGGCCCAAATCGCCAACTGGTCCCACGGCAGCAGGTATCCCGTAAACGACAACAGCAACGTCAGCACCAGCAGGATCACCCCCACGACCCAATTGAATTCGCGCGGAGGCTTGTAGCTGCCGGTCAGGAACACGCGGTACATGTGCAGCCAGACGGCGATCACCATCGCGTGGCCCGCCCAACGGTGCAGTTCCCGCAGCACGCCCAACGACGTGACGTCGCGCAGGTCGAGCATGTCGTGGTACGCCCATTCGATCGTCGGCCGGTAGTAGAACATCAACAGCAGACCCGTGATCACCTCGACCACGAACAGAAAAAACGTGACGCCGCCCATGCACCAGGTATAGCTGAGGGCGATCCCGTGCTTGCGGATCGAGACGGGGTGCAGGTGCAGGACGAAATTCGTGAGCACGACCGCAATCCGGTTGCGGCGGTTCAACGGAGGCGGGTGCCGGAAGATGCTCTTCCAGATCTGCGATCGGCGGATTCTCTCGCCCAGCGACGGCATGCGTAGAAATCCTCGTTTCGTCCTTGTACCTTGGCGGACTGCCTACACGGACACATAGCTGTCCGGGTTTTTCCATTGGCCCAATTCTTGCTGGAACAGGCGGCTCTTGTCCACCTCAATCTGGCCGTCCTCGGCGACGCGGATCGCGTAACGTTCCAGCGGCCGCGGGGCCGGGCCTTCCAAGTTGATGCCCTCCTTGGAAAACCCGCTGCCGTGGCAGGGGCATTTGAACTTTTGTTCGGCGTCCAGCCACAGGGGCGTGCAGCCCAGATGGGTACAGTACGTCCGCAAGGCGTAGATCTGCGGCCGGCCCTCGTATTCGTGCCGCACGATCCACACGCCAAAACGGCTGGTGAACTTCGTCTCCACGTGCCCCGCTTCGTAATCGTCCGGCCGCCCGGCCTTAAATTTCATCGGCGGTTCGATCACGATATTCGGAAACATGAACCGCGCCAGCCCCAACAGCCACAGCAGATGCGTCGCGGCCAACAGGGAGAACCCGCAGGCCAAGGCCGAACCCGCCAGCACGCCGAAGCACCGCCGGAAGAACCCGCGGCGAGGACATTGGTGGGGGTCGGACCGAGTTTGATCTCCGTCCGCGCCTGGTTTCGAAATGTTGACTGGATCCGCCATCAGGCACTCCGCTGTTACTTCGGCGAGCGGCAAAAGTAGCCCCACGACCATGCGTCGGACGGACTTTCCAGACCGTCTCTGTCGGCCTGGAACGGCCGACCTCCAGGAAAATCCGAATTATTCGTCAACGCGTGGGATAGGCTTCCAGCCTGTCAGTCAGGAAAGACAGGCAAGATGCCTATCCCACTTTGCCTGCTCGTCAATAATCCGGGAAAGCTGACTCGCGCCGCTCGTCTTACGCCCGTTGTACTTGCGTCGGTGCCGGTGTCAACACCCGTGTCCAAACGCAACCGGACGGGCGTCCGGGGTGCCAAGCTCGCTGGAGTCCACGCTTTAGCGTGACTTTCTCATCGGGCGGAGCCCGACGAGGCACGCTAAAGCGTGGACTCCAACACGCTAACAACCACGCTTTCCAGCAGATTCCACTTTTGCAGGGGTGCCCCGCCCAAACGCCCGAGTTGACCGCTTGCGTGTTTGCCTCCGGCGACGCAAACTATGCGGCTGGGATTAACGACAAGGGTCCGCTATGAATCAGAACCATCTGCACCGCCATCCAATCTTCAAGTCCACCACAGCGGCCCGGCGCACGTTCGTCGTCGGCGTTTGCTTGATCGGCTTGGTCATCGCATGCCTGTTGCAGGGCTGTGATTCGCCCCGGCCTTCGTCCCAGGCCGAGAACGGCAAAGCGGCCGGGAAGAAGAAGGCGGCCGCCGCGTCCAGCGTCAAACCAAAGCCAGCCCCGCAGGTCGCTGCCGATGCCTTTCCGAACCTTGACGCCGCGGTCGAATCCCTGAAATCCGCAGCCAAGGCGAGCGATACGGAAGCCTTTGTGCGCGCCGAGCAATGGATTGTAATGCAGGGGGATGCGGGCGTGGGACCGTTGGGCCAGATCCTGAACGACCAGCAGGCCGATCTGGAGCATCGAATCGCCGTCTGCCGCACCTTGCGGCGATTGGGCCCCAAGGCCAAAGGGCCCTTCCAACAGGCGCTGGGCGACGCGTCGGAGCAAATTCAGTTGAACGCAATCAAGGGCCTGGGCCTCATCGAGCCGACCGATCCGGAGATCATCAAGACATTACAGGGCTACCTGGATCATAAGGAGCCCCGCTTTCGCAGCGAGGCCCTGTTTGCCCTGGCCAACGTCGGCCCACCGGCTCAAAAGGCCGTGGAGAAGAAGCTGATCAGCATGTTCAACGACATGAAAGAAAATGAAACCGTCCGCGGAGCGGCTAAGAAAGCCCTGGACGAGGTGGCTCGGCGCCGGACGTTTGTCGATCCCTGAACCAATGATACAGGAAGATCCCGGCCGCCACATTGACGTTCAGCGAATCCACGCCCGGCCGCATGGGAATCGTCACGCGGCGATCGCAGAGCGCCAGATATTCCGGAGCCAAGCCAAACCCTTCGCTGCCAAACAACAAAGCCGTGCGGCCGGACGGACTGACCGCTTCCAACGCTTCGGCATCGTCCGCCAGCACCGTGGCCACCAGCTGGACGCCCAACTCGCCGCGCAGCGTCTTCAGGTCGCTCGCCAAATCCTCGCTTTCGATCAGCGGCAGACGAAAGTTGGCGCCCATCGACGTCCGGGCGACGCGCCGCGAGAACGGATCGGCGCAATCCTGGCCCAGCAGCACCGCCTGGACCCCAAAAGCCGCCCCGCTGCGCAGGATTCCGCCCAGGTTCTCCGGGTCTTGCACGCCGGCGCAGACGACCCACGTGGCCGTGGGGTGAGCCGATTCCAGCAACCGCCGCAAATCCGCGTTCGGCGGCCGAATCCCGCAGGCCAGCACGCCGCGATGAAACCGGAATCCAATCAGTTCCCGGACCAGCGCGTGCGGGATCACCAGCAGCGGCGTGTCTGGCGGCACCAACGCCGCCCACTCGTCGGCTAGCCGCTCTTCAACCAGCACGGATTCCAGACCCAGGCTGCTGGTTGCCAGACGTTCCGCCAGCAACTGACCTTCGACCACAAACCGCTGGCCGCGGCGTTTTGACAACGGCGATTTCAAGTCGCGATACACGGCCAGACGTGAATCTTCGGCCGATTCGATCCGAATCACACTCATGCCGGTGGTCCTTGATGTGACATGCCTACACTCTCGTCTTTCACTTAATCTTTCACCTAATCCCATCCTACCACCTTGGAGCCGCGGAGAGATTAGGTGAGAGATTAGGTGAAAGATTATGGTGCGCTACAGAACTTGCGCGTCGGCCTGGTCTGGATGTCAATCGTAGGCGATATCCCACTCGGCAAGAAAACTGCTACGATGGTGTGGCAAACGCCGTCTGTGTGCCCAGTTGTTGTTTCCCTCGGCCTTCATGATCCAGGATTCCATCGATGCGTGTCAGAACCATCCGACCGATAATGGCCCTGTTGGCTGCGGCAGCGGGGCTGGCAACCCCAGCGGCCCGTGCGGCCGAACCGAATCATGCCGGCGTCCCAGGCGTCGTGATCGACCACCTGCCGGCCGCCTCGAAGCAGTACATCGGCTCGCCCAGTATCGTCATCCTGCCCGACGGCGCCTATGTCGCTTCGCATGACGTCTTCGGCCCCGGCAGCGCGTTCAGCCAGACGGTCGTGTTCGGTTCCTCCGACCGCGGGCAAACTTGGATGGGCCAGGCGGTGATCGACGGTGCGTTCTGGTCCACGTTGTTTGTTCACCAAAACGCCTTGTACCTGATGGGCGCCAGCAAGCAGTATGGCAACACGGTCATCCGCCGTTCCGACGACGGCGGCCGGACGTGGACTGTGCCGCAGGACGGGAATTCGGGATTGCTGCTGGACGACGGCCTCTATCACTGCGCTCCGCAACCGGTGCTGGTCCACAACGGCCGCATCTGGCGGGCGATGGAGGACGGGGGAAACGGTTTGATCTGGGGGCTCCGCTTTCGCGCGTTCATGATGTCGGCCCCGGTCGATGCCGACCTGTTGCGTGCCGACAGCTGGACGTCCAGCAACCGGGTGCCGCGGGACCCGCAATGGCTGGACGGAAAATTCGGCGGCTGGCTCGAGGGCAATGCGGTGGCGACGCCCGAGGGCCGTGTGGTCAACGTGCTCCGCGCCGACGTCCCGACCGGTGGCGGCACGGCGGCCATCGTGGCGATCAGCGACGACGGCCGGACGGCAACCTTTGATCCGAAAACGGGTTTCGTCGATCTGCCGGGCGGCAGCACCAAGTTCACGATCCGTTTCGATCCCGCGTCAAAGCACTACTGGGGTCTGGCCAATTGGATCCCCGAGCGGCATCTGGACCAAGGCCGCAAGCCTGCGGCCACCCGCAACACGCTGGCCCTGATCCGTTCGGCCGACCTGCGAAACTGGCAGGTGCGGTCGCTGGTGGCTTACCATCCCGACGCGGTGTCCCACGGCTTCCAGTACCCGGACTGGCAGTTCGACGGCGACGATCTGGTGGCCGTGTCGCGCACGGCGTACGACGACGGCTTGGGCGGAGCACACAATTATCACGACGCGAACTACCTCACATTCCATCGCATCGCCGGCTTTCGCCACGCGGAGAATCTACAGTTGCCGCCGCTTCCGGCGCCTGCCCAGGTGACGGCCGAGTGCGCGGATTTCACGGTCACGGGGCACGGATTCCAAGTCGCGACGCTGCAGGACGGGACGCCGGCGTACGGCAACCGCAATTACGTGTGGAAACAAGTGCCGCCAACGCTTCGCGGCTGGCGGTACACACAGACGCATGGCGGCGTGCCAGCCGCGATTCAGGTCACGGCCAAACGCGACACGACGCTGGTTGTGGCGACGGCGCCCAGCCAGGGCCCGCGGCTGTCCGGGTGGGAGCCGCTGCCTGGACTCGAGTTCCTGTACACGGACGCAGGGCAGACCAAGCTGGCTGTCTTCACGCGGCGGGTGTCCGCCGGCCAATGCATCGACGTCCCGCAAACGAACTGGACCGGCACGCTGGTGCTGATCCCGGCTGACGGCGCGAATCCGTCGCCGAGCGGGCTCGAGCGGCTGCCGTACAACCATCCCGGGTTGACGGTGGACTTGGGCGTTGGCCTGTGGGCTTGGCCCCTGCCCATGGACTGGGACGGGGATGGCGACCTGGACCTGGTCGTTTCCTGCAGCGATTATCCCTACAACGGCATTTGGCTGTTCGAGAATCCCGGCGGCGGGGACAAGCTGCCCGTGTTCAAGCCGGCCGTGCGCGTGGGGCCGGGCTTGGCGAACATCAGTCCGTCGTACGCCGACGGCCAGGTGCGCGTGCTGGTGCCCGGCAACGAATTGACGGAGTTCCGCCAGACGGGTTTCGCCGAGAAAAAGGAAATCTACCCCAAGGCCCAGATTCATCCGGGCAAGATCCGCGCGAACCAATGGAAGGCCGTGGACTACGACGGCGATGGCCCGTTGGACTTGATCGTCGGCATCGGCGATTGGACCGAGTACGGCTGGGATAACGCGTTCAACGCCGAAGGCCAATGGACCCGCGGCCCGCTGCACGGCTATGTGTACCTGGTCCGGAATCAGGGCACGACGGCCGAGCCGAAATACGACGAGCCCGTTCAAATCGCGGCCGACGGCAAGCCCGTCGACGTGTTCGGGATGCCCAGTCCCAACCTGGCCGACTTCGACGGCGATGGCGACTTGGACCTGCTGTGCGGCGAGTTCATCGACGGCTTCACGTACTTTCAGAACGTCGGGACGCGCACGGAGCCGAAGTACGCGGCGGGGCGGCCCTTGCTGTTAGACGGCCGGCCGCTGAAGATGGATTTGTGCATGATCGTCCCGGTCGCCATCGATTGGGACCGCGACGGCGACATGGATCTGGTCGTGGGGCAGGAAGACGGGCGCGTGGCGTTGTTGGAGCATACGGGCCGGATCGCCGACGGCTTGCCCGTGTTCGCGGCGCCGCAGTTCTTTCGACAGCAGGCCGAGTGGGTCAAATTCGGCGCGCTGGCCACGCCGGTCGGTTTCGATTGGGACGACGACGGCGACCAGGACATCGTCTCGGGCAACACGGCCGGCTACGTCGGGTTCATCGAAAACTTGGGACCGGCGCCGGGTTGCGACACGCCCAAGTGGGCGGCCCCGGTGTTGCTGCAGGCCGGCGGTGAAACCCTGCGGATCCTGGCCGGTCCCAACGGTTCGATCCAAGGTCCCTGCGAAGCCAAATGGGGCTATACGACCTTGAGCGTGGCCGATTGGGACCACGACGGTCTGCCGGATCTGGTGGTCAATTCGATTTGGGGCAAGGTGGTGTGGTACCGGAATGTGGGGACTCGCCAACGTCCGCAACTGGCCGCCGCGGCGCCGGTCGAGGTCCAATGGCAGGGCCCGCCGCCCAAGCCCGCATGGAACTGGTGGACTCCGGAGGGCAACGCGCTGGCCACGCAGTGGCGCACCACACCCCTGGTCGTCGATCTGAACCGCGACGATTTGAACGACCTGGTCATGCTCGATCAGGAAGGCTACCTGGCGTTCTTCGAGCGGCGGAAGGCCGGCGATGCGCTGCAGCTGGCGCCGCCCCAGCGCATCTTCCGCATGGCCGCGAAAGCCGCCGCAAATGCGAGTCAGGCGGGCGATATCATGCGTTTGAACGACGGCCTGGCCGGACGCAGCGGGCGGCGCAAACTGTGCCTGACCGACTGGGACGGCGACGGCCAGTTGGACCTGCTGGCCAACAGCGGCAACGCCACGTTCTACCGCAACGTCTCGACCGCCGAATCGCTGTACACGTTCCGCGACATGGGCATGCTGGCCTCCAGGCGACTGGCTGGCCACGACACCAGTCCCACGGTGGTCGACTGGGACCGCGACGGCAAGCTGGATCTGCTGATCGGCGCGGAGGACGGATTCGTCTATTTCCAGCCGCATCCCAAGCAGGCGAAAGATTAGAGCGACTCGGTGGGTAGACGTCTCGTTGGTGCGTGTAATCAGCCCCCCGTGGCTGCACCCAAACGTTGCAGAAATCCCGGCGAACGGTGGGCGTCAGCCCATCGGTGTATATCTCTGCGACGACTTTTCCGACCATCTGCTGATTTCACCGGAGGCGATATTGCGAACCCTTTGCGCAAATGTGCGGGCATGTGGAAAACCGGCGGGCTTACGCCGGCCGTTCGCCTCTCGGTATGCGACACGGGCTGCATTCATAAGTTACCGCTTGGCACGCCGGCAGAGGGATGCGCGGACCAGGATCGCCACGTCTCGAACAACGCTAGCAGCGGATCATAGTAACCCGAAGCGTCAGCGAGGGAGAGCGAGATTTCCTCGCTGACGCTTCGGGTTACGATACGCAACATGCCGATCAGGGCATTGGGGCCGGAAGCGGGCCGTTCTGTATTGCCCCAACCGCCGTTGCCTTGGTACACTCCGCCGCCCCGGTTCAGGCCGTCCCGGCCGCCGGGAGTGCTTGCTAGCAATGGAATGTCTGGCTGCGTCTTTTCAGGGACAGGGAGGTTGTCTTGCTTTCCCGCTGGTCGATTCGCAAAAAGCTGTGGCTGGGCGGTGCGATGCTGTGCGTGGGAGTCGCCATCCTCACGATTAGCAGTTTTCGCGGGGTCTACGCCTATCGCTGGCTGGCGCGGAATATTAGTTACCAGCGGGCCACCGAACTGCGGCTGGCCATGGACCTGTCGTACAACGTCGGCGAGCTGCGGGCGATCGTCAGCCAAGTCCGCCGCCGCAGCGACTTTGCGCCGCTGGCCCCCGACCGGCAGGATTTGCGGGAAGAATTCCGGGCCGAGTTGATGAAGGTCGACGAAGCATTGAAAGGCTACGACGAAACGCTGCGGACGGACGCGGTCCAGCCGCCGGACGAACAGGCGGCGGACAGCCTGTCGCCCGAACGTCAGACGATTGCCCAGATCCGGCAAGGGCTCGACGACGTGTCCAAGCTGAACTGCGACGATGATTGGGTGTTCAACCAGGTTCAGGTCGAGGACTTGGACGAAGCCCTTGCCGATTTGCACGCGCAGACGCTGTCCTTGCCGCTGCACTTGCACCAGCGGCTGCGCGAGTTGGCTGGCGACGTCCGGGGCGAGTACCGCACCTGGATCGTACTGACGTGGATCTCCAGTCTCCTGGCCGTCGCCGTCCTGGTGACGCTGGCCCATTTCTTCCGCCACTCGGTGTTCCAGCCCTTGGGGACACTGATCCAAGGCTGCCGCCGCATCGCCCGCGACGGCGAATTCAAACACCGCATCCAACTGGCGACTCAGGATGAAATCGCCGAACTGGCCGGCGCGATGAACGACATGACGGAGCGGTTCGTAAAGATCCGCGACGACCTGGATCTACAGATTCAAGACCGCGACGAGCAGGTCCGGCAGCGGACCAAGCAGGTGGTCCGTAGCGAGCAGTTGGCGGCCGTTGGCTTTCTGGCGGCCGGTGTGGCGCACGAGATCAACAATCCCCTGGCGTCCATCGCCTGGGCCGCGGAATCCCTGGAAATGCGGCTGCACGACATCATCCAAGAGGACGGCGAGAAGCCGGACGACGAGCAGGACACGGAAATCGAAATCCTGCGGACGTATCTCCGCAAGATCCAAGAGGAAGCCTTCCGCTGCAAGGGCATCACCGAAAAGCTGCTGGACTACTCGCGGATGGGCGACGTGCAGAAGCACGACGTGGACCTAACGGAGTTGGTCCAGGGCGTGATCGACATGGTGCGGCACCTGGGAAAATACCGCGAAAAGCAGATCGAATTCCTGCCCGCGGCACCCGTGATCGCGTCCGTCAACGCTCAGGAAATCAAGCAAGTCGTATTGAACCTGATCACGAACGCCCTAGACAGCCTCGATCCCGGCGGCACTGTCGTCGTCCAGCTGCGCAACAACGGCGGCTGTGCCGAACTGGTGGTGCAGGACAACGGCTGCGGGATGAACGAAGAAGTGTTGAAGCATTTGTTCGAGCCATTCTTCACGCGCCGCCGCGGCGGGCAGGGAATCGGCTTGGGCCTCTCGATCACGTATCGCATCGTCCAGGACCACGGCGGCGAGATCCTGCCGCACAGTGACGGACCGGGACGCGGTTCGGAATTCCGAGTCACCTTACCTCTGGTAGCCAACCATGAAGAAAATCGTCAAGAGAGACAGCAAGCCGCTTGACGGCCTGAAGATCCTGTTCGCCGACGACGAGTCCTCGATCCGTGAAGTGATGCATTTGGAACTGAAACGGATGGGACACGAAGCGACGATCTGCCCCGACGGGCTGGCGGCGGTCGCGGCGTTGGAACATAACAGCTACGATTGCGTGCTGGTCGACTTGGACATGCCCGGCATGAACGGCATTCAGGTCATCCAGCGCGCCAAGGACTTGGCGCCGGAGACCGAGGCCGTGGTCCTGACCGGCAAATCGTCGCTGGACACCGCCGTCGCCGCACTGCGGCAGGGCGCGTTCGACTACCTGACCAAGCCGTGCAAGCTGGTGGAACTGGAGTCGCTGCTGTCGCGGATCGCCCAGAAGCGGGAGTTGACGAACCAGTACCGCGCGCTGAAACAGCGGCTGGCCCGGATCGAAGGCAACATGAACCTGGTGGGGTCGAACGACTCGATGGAACGGGTGCGTCAATTGATCTCCAAGGTCGCGCCGACCCACTCGACCGTCCTCATCCTCGGCGAGACGGGCACGGGCAAGGAGCTGGTCGCGCGGGCGCTGCACGAGCAGAGTCTGCGGGCCGACAAGCCGTTTGTGCCGGTCAACTGCGGCGCGCTGCCGGAAGCGCTGATCGAGAGCGAATTGTTCGGCCATCGCAAGGGCTCGTTTACCGGCGCCGACGAACACCGCGTAGGTTTGTTCGAAGTCGCCCAGGGCGGGAGCATTTTCCTGGACGAGATCGGCGAGTTGCCCAAGTCGATGCAGGCCAAGCTGCTGCGCGTGTTGGAAAGCGGCGAGATCCGGCGGATCGGCGACAACGAATCCCGCCAGACCGACGTGCGGGTGATCTGTGCCACGCACCGCAACCTGTCCGAGATGGTCGAAGACGGCGACTTCCGCGAAGATCTGATGTACCGCATCAACACCTTCGAGATCCACCTGCCGCCGTTGCGGCTGCGGATCGACGATGTTCCCGAATTGGCCGAACATCTGTACCGCCGCTTCCGCCCCTCCGTGCCCGCTCATCAAGAAGTGTTCACCCCCGAGGCAATTCGGCTGCTCAAATCCCACTCCTGGCCGGGCAATGTCCGCGAGCTGGCCAATGTCATCGAACACGCGACGATCCTGTGCGACGCCCCCCCGATCTCGCCGGAACACATGCCGCGCAGCTTCAACGCCCGCGGCGTGCGGATGCCCGACCTGGGTCCCGTGTCGCTCCGCGACCTGGAGATGCATGCCATCCTGCAGTCCCTGGACCGCCACGACGGCAACAAATCCGTCGCCGCCGAAGAATTGGGCGTCAGCTTGAAGACGCTGTACAACAAGCTGAACCAGGCCCAAGAAGGGGAACGTAAGTCGGCTTGACGCCACACGTGGCCGCGTCTCCGAGACGCGTAACTCCGACGCGCGCGACGGCTTTCCGATTCGTGCCGAGGCTGCTATCTTCCTGTTCGCTTCGCCGACCGTGCCTAGCGCCACTCCGCCGCTCGCCAGCGGATCTTTACTTGCCCTGCCTACGTTCCAGCAATTTCCGTAGGCCATCCGCCTGCTCGTCACTTAGCCCATCGGCAAATCCCTCGGGCGTAAAGCGCCGAAGCACCTCTTCCGGCGACAGCCCGCGCAATCGTTTCTCCGCAGGAATGGTCTCCAAGACCGCCGTCTGGAGTTCCTCCTCCAACTCGGTCATATACTGCGTCTCTGCGTGTTGCATCACAAACTCCTCACCCAAACTGCGAAACTGCTCAATCTGCTGCAGTGTGTAGCACAACAACAACCCGTGCCCGCTTCGCGTCAGTTGTTCTATTATACGCTCGTGCTCGTTCAGGAAAACTCGGCTCACCAGCGAGAAGATCGGTTGCCCGAGGTTCGCCATCACGTCGGTCTCGACCAGCCACATCGTGAACGGGCCGCCGGAAATGCGATGCATGCCTGCCTCATGCTCGCTGATCTGCCACCCCAAACAACGCAGTTCATCGCGGACCGCCTCGTTCACACTTGGCGACAGGACAATCAGCGAAATGTCCGCCTGCGGAACACGCTCGGCTTGCTGGCTGTGCCACAGGAAAGCGCAGCCCGCCAGTTGTGCCAGGTCCCCCGGCTCCAACGTATCGGTCGGCCCCTTGAACTCGATCAGCGTGAAGCGATTCAACAGCGGCAGCAGCACGGACAAGTCGCGTCGGCTGGTCGCAGGCAGTTGCCCCGCCTCCCGGCGAATCAGAAGAATATCCACCCGCAGCGGCAGCTTGCCAACCAGCACCTCGTCGCGCGCCGCATAGGCCGTAGCCAACTCGTAGTCCAACAGCCGTGCCAACGGCGGGTGCCACCACGTGCGGGTCTTTCCCGGCCGGTCTGCGCGTTCGGAACTGTCAGGATGCTGCGGTTTGCTCATGGCAGCAGGTTACCACTTGGCTGTCGGCCAGCTTCCCAGGTGCAAACGATCGATGGCCATTTCCACACCGGCGCCACACTAAGCACGGGGGCCTGCGGGCATTTTCTTCACGCCCGACAGCATTTTCTTCACGCCCCCTTGACGGCATCGGGTTTCTTGGCTGGAATGATCGAAACTTTCGGGAGGATTCGTGAAGATGCGGGAAGCTACAGGAACTTGCCAAGTACTGACTTTGCCGGAAGCAGCTAAGTATCTCAGGGTCAGTCAGAAGACCCTAGGGGACATGGCTCGGCGGCGCAAGCTACCAGCCAAGAAGGTCGGACGCGAATGGCGTTTTAGCCGAGGCGTCCTGGAACGGTGGCTGACGGACGAATTAGAGGGGAATGCAATCCCAGCACGAGCGGGAAACGCCAACGGCGTGCCGACCGACGCGGCGGAGTCTTTGGTGCAGTACGAGTTGTTTCCAGCGGCTTCAGGTTTCCGCGACACGGCTTTCACCGAAAACCGCGACCAGACTATGCATCGTTGGGTGCCTTGGATTGCGGGGTATTCTGCTACGTTCGTTTCTGATGTACTGAGGCGGAGTTGCCGAGGCTGCAAAGCGACTGTCTTGGACCCGTTCTCCGGAGTTGGGACTACGCTGATTGAAGCCATGAAACATGGTCACGACGCGGTCGGGTTCGAGATCAATCCGTACGCCGCTTTGGCGTGCCGCGCTAAGACTAGTGTCCGAGATTACGACGAGAATGTCTTGCACGAACGGATCAAGAGCTTCATCGCCCACTGTCGGCGACAGTCAACCGCTCGATCCGCACCAAAATCCTCTCGCCCCAGCCTGTTTGTTAGCCGCGTCCCATTTTTCAGTCCGGACGTTGAACGCCAAGTGCTCGTCGCTCTAGATTTCATTCGATCGGAAAAGACTGAATGGATCCGGGACTTATTGCGAGTCGCCTTCGGATCGGTCATGGTCAGCTTCTCCAACTACTCATACGAGCCGAGCCTAGGCACTCGCGAGGCCGCCGGAAAAAGCAATGTCGAAACGGCCGATGTCTTCGGCACCATCGCACGCAAATTGCAGGAAATGCGTGAGGACATCGCGAAATTTCAGTCAATGCTGGCTGAACTGCCTTCAACTCCGACGGGAACCGTTCATTCCGAATCCTTCTTCCACGCCAAGGAGCTTCTTCAACCGGCTTCCGTGGACGTCTTGATCACATCCCCCCCCTACCTGAACAACTACCACTACATTCGCAACACGCGTCCGCAGATGTTCTGGCTCGAATTAGTTCACGCCCCGAAGGACCTGAAGTCGATGGAGCAGGAGAGCTTTGGCCAGTTTTGGCAGACTGTCCGCACCGGACCAGTTGTTCGGCTCCAGCCCCGCATCAAAGCCATGGAGGACGCGATCGAGGCATTGCGCACGAGGAATTCGGAAAAAGGACCGTACGGCGGACCGGGCTGGGCTAATTACGCGGCGACGTATTTCAACGACTGCGACCGATTCTGCGGCGTGGCTCAGCAGGTGATGAAGCCCGGCGGGACCGCTGTCGTCGTAATTGGTAACAACATTCTCCAGGGAATCGAATTCCCCACTGACGTTTGGTTCGCTGAGATTGCCAATCAACACGGCTTTGAAACGATCGAATTGCACGAAGTCCGAAAAAAACGCACAGGTACCAGTATCGTCAATTCCGCCGTTCGCATCGGCACGGTCGAACAAAAGGTTTGCCTCTACGAAACAGCGGTCGAGCTAAGACGCAAATGAGCTAGCGTCCGCACCGGTCAGACGGCGCAGCACTTGTTCCGCCGTCTCCGCAGCCTCCAAAGCATCGGCCCAGGGACGTCCTGGATGGAGGATGTCCCAAAGAGGTTTCTTGGTGCCAGCTCGTCCAGCTCCGGGAGCATGGTTGCCAAAGCCATCGATCACCGTGTTCCAGACCGGCCGAAAATGCGTGATGAGGAACCGTTCTGCGAGCGTAATCCACACGGTCACGACGACGAGGTATCGACAACGAAAGTCGGTAAGCTGCAGGTTCTCGGCCTGATCGATTGATCTGGCATGGTCCATCAGTCGTCGGTAAAGCTGACGTCCTGACGCGTCCGGTTCGTCGTCTACTTCTCCCTTTCGCCCACCCGTCGGCACCGCTTTGCCGACATAAATTGGAGTTCGGCATTCTTCGCCGGCCACTGATCGGTAAAACGCAAGATTGCCGGTGTAGTAGATCGCATACACGCCACTGCCCTCAAACGGAGTTGTCTCGTGCAATGGGGTGGGCGGCTTTTCAAGCAACGCCGTGACCACGTTTCGGGCAAGGTTCGCGTAGGTTAGCGGATCATAAGGTCGCTCCATGGCGAAGTCCTGTTCGACTCGGAAGAATCATGCAATCAATGGAGCCTGGGATGGGATCAGCCTCAAAGATAGCGAACCTCACCAATCGACTCCATACCCCTAATTCACGTCCGAGCCTCGGTTCGGTCGTGACACCCTTGGGCCGGCGCGTACCCCGACGCCAAAGTCACTCTCACACCCCGTCCGACCAAACTCCACAGGTCCCGATAGAACTCATGCACGAGACTCCCGTCTGCGCATGCGTGCTTCCATGACATTCTTCTTGGTGGTGAACACGGCCTGGCCAACGCAGCCGAATTCCGTCTCCGATGAACCGCAGTCTTTTCAAACGTTTGCCGCAAACCCCAGGTCCCTTGGGTCGATTTGGCCGCCACGGCGCAGCGTGGAGGCAGCCCGCTGACGTTGATAAAAGGCAAGGACTTTGACGCGATCGTCTTCGGTGAACGAATGGCTCTGGAAAACGTCGTCAAGACGTGTTAGCTTACGCGCACTGCTGAGACGACCACGTGGGTCAGTCCCTCGGAGAGACTCGCCCACGTGTCCTGAAGGCCGTCTCTTGTCTGGATTTATCGGAAGAGCCCTTTATGTCAACCCCCATCGACCTGCGCAGCGATACCGTGACCAAGCCCACGCCGGGGATGCGGGCCGCGATGGCGGCCGCCGAGGTGGGCGACGACGTGATTGACGTCGACCCGACGGTCGAGCGTCTGCAATCGCAGTGCGCCGAGCTGTTAGGCAAGGAAGCGGCGATCTTCGTGCCGTCGGGGACGATGGCCAACCAGATCGCCGTGCGGCTGCATTGCCAGCCGGGGGACGAGTTGATTTGCGATGTCGAGAGTCACATCTACAACTACGAGCAGGGAGCCTTTGCCCAGTTGACCGGCGTGGCGACGCGCACCGTCGAAGGCCGATACGGCGTGTTGGCCGTCGAGCAGTTGCGGGAACTGATTCGCCCCGACAACGAGCACATGGTGCGGACGCGGTTACTGTGGATCGAGAACACGCACAATCGAGGCGCCGGCCGGGTCCAGCCGTACCGGAATCTGACCGACATTTGCGGCTGGGCCGAACAGAACGGCTTGCGGCGGCATTTGGACGGCGCCCGCCTGTTCAACGCGGCGGTGGCCAGCGGGATTCCCGTCGCCGACTGGGCCCGGCATTTCGACACGGTCAGTGTGTGTTTCAGCAAAGGACTGGGGGCCCCGGTCGGCTCGGCGCTGGCCGGTCCGCGCGACCTGATCCGGCTGGCCCGCCGCCACCGCAAGGTCTTGGGCGGCGGGATGCGGCAAGCGGGAATCATTGCGGCCGGCGCGCTGTACGCATTGGACAATCACGTCGAGCGGTTGGCGGAGGACCACGCCAACGCTCAACTGCTGGCCGAGGTGATCCGTGCGGCCGAGGGTCTGGAACTGCAGCCGCCGAAGATCGACACCAACATGGTCATCTTCCATGTCGATCCGGCGTTGGCGACCGCCGCCGAGTTCGTCTCCGCGCTCCAGCAGTCCGGCGTGCTGGTCCTTGCCTTTGGCCCAACCAAGATCCGGGCCGTCACGCACTTGGATGTGACGGAGGCCGAAGTCCGCCGGGCTGGCGAGGTCATCCGAGAGACGGCAGGAAGTATGGGACGTTGAAGTTTTGGAGTGCGGTGCCTTGTCACCGCTTTGGATTTTTGCCACGTCGGAGGTTTCGATGCGATTCACCAAGATGCACGGCGCCGGGAACGATTACGTTTATGTCAACGGCTTTGAGGAGTCCCTGCCGTCCGATCTGCCGGATTTGGCCCGTCGCATCTCCGACCGGCGGTTCGGCGTCGGCGGCGACGGGTTGATTTTGATTCTGCCTTCCGTCAAGGCGGACGCCCGGATGCAGATGTTCAATGCAGACGGATCGGAAGCCGAGATGTGCGGCAACGGCATTCGCTGTGTGGCCAAGTACGTGTACGACTACGGGATCGCGTGCAAGGCCGAATTGCAGATCGAAACCAAGGCCGGCGTTTTGTCGTTGTCGGTGTCCACGGCTGGTGGATTGGTCGACAAAGTACGCGTCGACATGGGACCGCCGATCCTGGCCGCCGAGCGGATTCCGACGACCCTGCCCGGCGATCCTGTCGTCAATGCGGAACTGCAGGTCGCCGGGCGCAGTTTTGCGGTGACCTGCGTGTCGATGGGCAATCCGCACTGCGTGATCTTCGTCGAACGGGCCACCGACGAGTTGGTGTTGGGCGGGGGGCCGAAGATCGAGGTGGATCCGCATTTTCCCGCGCGCGTGAACGTCGAGTTCATCGAGGTCATCAGCGGCAGCGAAGTCCGGCAGCGGACATGGGAACGCGGTTCCGGCGAGACTTGGGCCTGCGGCACGGGCGCGAGCGCCGTGTGCGTCGCCGGGGTCTTGACCGGCCGCACGGGGCGGCGAATCGTCAACCATTTGCGCGGCGGAGACTTGGAATTGCACTGGGACGAAGCGGACAATCACGTCTACATGACGGGACCTGCGGCCGAGGTTTTCTCCGGCGATTGGCCGGAATAGTTTCACGGCACGGCCAGCATCGGTGATGCGCGGGTCTCGCGGTCCCGCGCTGGGATGTTATACTTGCGGCACAACAACCGGCGGGCTTACGCCAGCCGTTCGCCGAAGGGAACGCCCCGCACGGGGATGATATTGGCGATCGGGGCGGCGTAAGCTCCCCCGGTGCCGAAGGGAGCGGTCCCGCACTGGGCCGTTATACTTGCGGCACAACAACAGCCGAAAGGAGGCTCAACCGTGACGCAGCAGCGAAACCGCGAGCAGTGGGGTTCGCGCATCGGCGTGATTCTGGCCGTCGCCGGTTCGGCGGTGGGTCTGGGCAACTTTCTGCGGTTTCCAGGCACCGCAGCGCAGAACGGCGGCGGCGCGTTCATGCTGCCCTATTTTGTTTCGCTGCTGGTGCTAGGCATTCCCATGTGCTGGGCGGAATGGACGATGGGCCGTTACGCCGGGGCGCGAGGCTGCAATTCGGCGCCGGCCATCTTCACGGTCATCTGGCGGCATCCGTTGGCCAAGTATTTCGGCGGCTTGGCCCTGGTGATTCCGCTGGTGATCTACATGTACTACGTGCTGATCGAATCCTGGTGTTTGGGGTACGCCTTAACCTATCTGACTGACAGTACACGTCTAGCGGAGGACCCGTCCGCATTCTTCGGCACGTTTGTGGGCATCGGAGAAAACGGCATCATTTACGAGGAAGGCAGCGGTCATGGCACGTGGCTGCTGTTGATCGTCTTTGTCCTCAATTTCGTGTTGATCTATCGAGGCGTCAGCAAGGGTATCGAGCAGTTCTGCAAAGTCGCGATGCCGCTGATGCTGGTGTTGGGAATCATCACGCTGGTGCGCGTGTTGACGTTGGGCACACCGGACCCCGCCAAGCCGGACCAATCCGTGCTGGGCGGCCTGGGATTCATGTGGAACCCGAAGCCGGAGGCGCTGCTGAATCCCGCAACCTGGCTGGCCGCATCGGGCCAGATATTCTTCAGCCTCTCGGTCGGCTTCGGCATCATCATCAACTATGCCAGCTACCTGACGAAGAAAGACGACGTTGCGCTGAGCGGGTTGACGTCGTGCAGTATGAACGAGTTCTTCGAGGTCTGCATGGGCGGCCTGATTACGCTGCCGGCCGCGTTCATCTTCCTTGGCCTGGGGGCCACCGCGTTCACGGGTTCGTCGTTTTCTTTGGGCTTTCAGGCCCTGCCGAGCGTGTTCGCCCGGATGCCCGCCGGGCAGATGTTTGGCGCTCTATGGTTCTTCATGTTGTTCCTGGCGGCGATCACCAGCAGCATTTCGATGCTGCAGCCGGTGATCGCGTTTCTGGAGGAAGGGTTCGGGCTGAAACGGCACGCCTCGGTGACGATCCTGGGGATCCTGTCGGCGCTGGGCTGCGGCTTTGTGTTGTACTTTTCCAAAGGGCTGGTCGCGCTGGACACGTTCGACTTCTGGGTCGGCAGCGTGCTGATTCTGGTGCTGGCCCTCGTCCAGGCGTTGCTGTACGGTTGGGCATTTGGCATGAAACGGGGGCATCAGGAAATCCACGAGGGGGCCCACATCCGCGTGCCGTGGCTGGTGCAGGTGATGCTCAAGTGGGTGATCCCGGTGTACTTATTGGCCATCTTTACCGGCTTTTGCTTCATCAATCTGCCCAGCCACGATACGCTGAAGTTTACCGCCGACAGACTTGAGGTGGGCGACTTTGCCGCAGGCCCTGTTCCGGACGCCCTGCGCACTCAGTTCGCCGGCCACGACCTGACAATTCCCGCGACGGCGACGATGCGGCCAGGCGGTGACGAGGGTGTCTGGCAGGTGCTGGACAGCGATCACAACGTGCTGTTTGTGGTTCGTCCAGCCGCGTCCAGCTGGGAGGTGTGCGCGCACGAAATGGGCTACGTCGAAAAGATCGGCAGTAGTCCCGTGGCATTTGCGTCATTGTGGTTCGTGATTTCCATTCTCGTGTTCCTGCTGCTGATGGTTCACATTGCGGGTCGGCGTTGGGAAGCGCAGGGGCGATTTGACAATCTGCCGGTAGGGTGAGTAATTGTTGGAGTCCAGCCTTTAGGCTGTCCGGACAGCCTAAAGGCTGGACTCCAACGAAACAGCGAGGAGTGATTGACATGACCATCGGCGGCTGGATTGTGATGACTGTGTCCGTGAGCCTGGTGTTGATGCTGGCCGCGTTTTGCCTGTATCGCGTGCTGACGCTGCCGCCCGTGGAGGTGACCGAACACCTGAAGGGTCCGTTGGATATCGACACTCAGGACACCGTCGACGCAGACTGAGCGACCGCAAACACCGCAGAGGAGCACCCGGCGTGACACCTTTTGACTTCCATCCGCGCACGCGGGTCGTGTTCGGCGTCGACACGATCGATGAACTGGGCCGCTTGGCGCGCGAATTGGACGCGCGGCGCGTCTTGGTGGTCAGCGACGCAGGCGTCAACGAGGCCGGCCACACGCAGCACGGCTTGGACGCGCTGCAAGACGCCGGTCTGGATACCGCGTTATTCCAGGATTTCCGCGAGAATCCGACCACCGAGGACGTGGAACGAGGTGCGGACATGGCCCGGCAGTGGGCGCCGGACCTCCTGGTCGGTTTGGGCGGCGGCAGTTCGCTGGATTGCGCCAAGGGCGTCAACTTTCTGTACACCAACGGCGGGCGGATGGAAGACTATTGGGGCGTGGGAAAGGCGGCCTTGCCGATGCTGCCGATGATCGCCGTGCCAACCACCGCCGGCACGGGCAGCGAAGCCCAATCGTTCGCCTTGATTTCCGACGCGCAGACGCACGTCAAGATGGCCTGCGGCGACAAGAAGGCCGCCTGCCGGATCGCCGTGCTGGATCCGCGGCTGACCGTCACGCAACCGCGCCGCGTCACGGCGCTGACCGGCATCGACGCGCTGGCCCACGCGTTGGAGACGCTGGTGACCAAACCGCGGAACTTGATTTCGCAGACCTTCAGCCGCGAGGCGTGGCGGCTGTTGGCCGCCAACTATGCCCGCGTGCTGGAGGCCCCGGAAGATCTCGAAGCGCGTAGCGGGATGCAGCTGGGCGCCTGCCTGGCCGGAATGGCCATCGAGAACTCGATGCTGGGCGCCGCGCACGCGCTGGCCAACCCGCTGAGCGCGGCTTACGGCATCGTGCATGGCGAAGCCGTGGCCTTGATGCTGCCCCACGTGATTCGGTTCAACGGCGAAACCGTCGCCGCAAGCTATGCGGAGCTGTTACAAACAACGGCCGGCATGGCCGGCGGCCCCGCGGCAGCGGACGGCGTCGAGGGATTGGCGCGGTTCATCGAGGAGCGAAGAACGCAAGCGGGCTTGAAGGACCGGCTGTCCGAGTGCGGCGTCGAACGCGATCGCCTGCCACAGCTGGCCGCCGAGGCCGCCAAGCAATGGACGGGCACGTTCAACCCGCGCGAATTGACGCAGGCCGATTGGCTACAATTGTACGAACAAGCGTTCTGAGAGGTTGACTTGTCATGAACAGGACCCATCTTTGTCGCAGCTTCTTCCTCGTCCTCGTCGCTGCAATGGCTCTCGATTCGGCGAAGGCCGCTGACGGTATCGCCACGGAACCCGCCGCGCAACCCGCCGCGGTCCCGGCAACGCCGGCCCCCGAGTCCGCGCCGGACTGGCCCCTGTTCCGCGGCGATTCGCGTTCGACCGGCGTGGCGCGTACTTCGCTTCCCGATCAGCCCGCCTTGCTGTGGAAATACGACGTGCCCAAAGGCAGCTTCGAGGGCACCCCGGTGATCGCCGAGGGCACCGTGTACATCGGCGATCTGGACGGGACCTTCTATGCCCTGGAATTGACGACGGGGCAACTCAAATGGACCTATAAGACCGACAGTGGTTTTATGGCTTCGCCCGCCGTGCGGAACGGCCTGGTGTACATCGGCGACATCGACGGGAGATTCCGGTGCTTGGAGGCGGCCACCGGCAAGCTGGCATGGGATTTCGCCGCCGAAGCGGAGATCGATTCCGGGGCCAACTTCTTTCGCGACAACGTGTTGTTCGGCTCGCAAGACGCCACCCTGTACTGCCTGGACGCCAAGACCGGCAAGCTGGTGTGGAAGCACGCCATCGCCGATCAGATCCGCTGTACGCCGACGGTGGTCGAGGATCGCTGCTTCGTCGCCGGCTGTGACGGACGGCTGCACGTCATCGACTTGAATCAGGGTCAAGAGGCGGCCAGCGTCGAGATCGGATCGCCCACGTGTGTAACGCCGGCAGCCGTCGGCGATCGGGTCTATTTCGGCACCGAGGGCGGGGCATTCCTGTGCGTTGACTGGAAACAGGCCAAAGTGCTCTGGACCTTTACCGAAGAAAAGGGTGGCCAGGCGTTTCGCAGTTCTCCGGCCGCCACAGACCGGTGGATCGTCGTGGGCGGACGCAACAAGCGGATTCACGCCTTTGATCCGAACAGCGGCAAAGAGGTATGGGGCTTCGCGGCGAAAACTCGAGTCGATGCGTCGCCCGTGATCGTCGGCCAGCGGGTATTCGCGGCAGCCGCCGACGGCCGGCTGTACACGTTGGACTTGCCGACCGGCAAGTTGTTGTGGGAGCATCAAGCCGGAGGCGGCTTTGCCGGCTCGCCCGCCGTCGCGGCCGGCAGATTGGTGATTGCCAGCGACGAGGGAGTCGTGTATTGTTTCGGTAAGGGGTAAATATTCTAGCGGGATTTCGTCATGACCCTTGTTGCGCAACAACTATTGACCGTCGAGGAATTCACGCGGTTGCCTGATCCTGGGCAACCGACGGAGCTTGTGCGTGGAAGGACTGTGGAGATGAATCGACCAACGCCTCGTCACGGGCAGATCTGTAACGAAGTTGCTTGGTTGCTCAATAGCTACGTTCGTCCAAATCAACTGGGTGAGATCGTCATCAATGATGCGGGGGTGATCACGGAGCGCGATCCGGATACGATGCGTGGGGCCGATGTGGCCTTCTACAGCAAGGCTCGGTTCGGCCCGGGGCGTTTGCCGGATGGATATCTGGACAAGGTGCCCGATCTTGTATTCGAGGTTCTCTCGGATAGCGATCGCTGGGCCGCGACCCTGGCCAAGGTGGCCGAGTATCTGGACGCAGGGGTGACGACCGTCTGTATTCTCGATCCCACCGACGAAACCGCTTACGTGTACCAGGGCGATCGCCCCGTGCGAATTCTAACTGCCGCCCAAGAGCTCGCTCTTCCCGACGTGCTCGGCGATTTTCGCGTGCAAGTCGCCGAGTTCTTCCGTTGAGGCAAGGCGAGAAGGAATCATGACAGCAACACCCGCCAAGACGGAAGTCGGCAGCTACTTCATCTCCAACTACCCGCCGTTCTCCCAGTGGTCGCGCGAGCAGTTGGGCGAGGTGCAGGCCGCGATGCGCGAGCCGCCTGGGCAGGTGCCGCTGGGCTTGTACCTGCACATTCCCTTCTGCCGCAAGCGGTGCAAGTTCTGCTATTTCAAGGTCTTTACCGACAACAAGGCCAGCGACATCGAAACCTACGTCTCCGCCTTGTCGCGGGAAATCGAACTGGTCAGCGAGCTGCCGGTCATTGGGGGACGCGCGATCCGCTTCGTGTATTTTGGCGGCGGCACGCCTTCGTTTCTCAGCAGCCGCCAACTCACGTCGCTGGTCGATCGCCTGCGTGCGAGCATCCGCTGGGACCACGCGGAAGAAGTGACGTTCGAGTGCGAGCCGGGCACGTTGTCGGAATCGAAGATCAAGACGCTGCGGGAACTGGGTGTCACGCGATTGAGCTTGGGGGTCGAGAATTTCAGCGACCAGATCTTGGGCGAGAACGGCCGGGCGCACTTGTCGCCCGAGATCTACCGCGCGTGGGACTGGATCCAGAACACGGGTTTTCCCAACGTCAATATCGACCTGATTTCCGGGATGGTGGGCGAGTCGTGGGACAACTGGAAAGAGAACGTGCGCCGGACGCTGGACCTGGCGCCGGACAGTGTGACGATCTACCAGATGGAACTGCCGTTCAACACGGTCTACTCGCAAGACATTCTCGGCAACAAGATCGAGACGCCGGTCGCCGACTGGGACACCAAGCGGGCTTGGGTGGACTACGCCTTCGATGAAATGCTCGCGGCCGGCTATCACGTCTCCAGTGCGTATACCGTGGTCCGCGATCCCCACAAGGTCAACTTCAGCTATCGCGACAACTTGTGGCAGGGCTCGGACCTGCTGGCCACCGGGATCGCCAGTTTCGGCCACGTGTCCGGCGTCCATTACCAGAACCTGCCGGAGTGGAATGCGTACATTCAGCCGCTGTTGGACGACGGGCGGCTGCCGCTGGGACGAGCGATGCGGCCCACGGAACACCAGCGGCTGATCCGCGAGCTAATCCTACAGATGAAGCGCGGCTATCTGGACGCCGGATACTTCCGCCGCAAGTTTGCCGTCGAGATCCTGGACGAGTGGGCCGACGCGTGGCGGCAATATATGGCCGAGGGCTGGCTGGCGGTCGAGGGCGACCGCGTCCAGTTGACGCGTCAGGGACTGCTGCGCGCGGATGCACTGCTGCCGGCCTTCTTCGAGCCGGAGCATCGCGGGGTGCGGTACACATGAGCCCCGTATGGACGTTTCGGATGGGCCAGTTCGAGGCCGAGTTTCCGGGCGACCGCCAGTACGCCAGGAACCACATGTGGGCCCAGCGGCGGGGCGATGTGTTCCGCTTCGGCTTCACGGCCTACGCGGTCCGGCTGCTGCAAGACGTCTACTTCCTGGATTGGACGATCGAGCCGCCGGCGGAACTGCAGTTGCGTCAGGAGATGGGCTCGATCGAAAGCAAGAAAGCGGAAAGCGCCTTGTTTGCGCCCATCGGCGGAGTGCTGACCGCGTTGAACGAACAAGTGCTGGAAGATCCTTCGGCGATCAACCTCGACAAATACGGCGCCGGCTGGCTGTTCGAGATCAGCGGCCCGGGCGACGGATTGTTGACCGCACAGCAGTATCTGGAGCACCTGGCCAACGTGTGGCCGGTGGCGCAGCGAACGATTAAGGGACAGATGAACGAATCATGACGCACCGTTTTGCGGTGGTCCTGTCGCAGGGCCAAACACTTCATCCGGATCGGCAGGCGCTCGAACAACAGCTGGTGGCGCAACTGGCCCAAGACGGCCACGGCGATGTCTGGGTCGTGCCGCATCTTTACGATCTGGACGCCCAGGGCCCGAGTCTGGCCGCGCTCCGCGAGATAGTCGGCGACCTGATTGTCCTGGCGTGGCTGTACCCCCGGGCGACGCGCTGGATCCTGGCTCGTCACGGCATCGGCGGGCAGGTCGGGCGAACAGGCTGGGACGACGAAGAACCATCGGCGGATACTGAATCGTCGACAGGTGCCTCCCTGGGGGACCGTCCAACTGCAATCGGCGCCCCGCCGCGGCGAATCTACTGCCTCGACCTGCGGCGATACGAAACGGTTGAGCCCTACGTCCAGGCCATTCGGCAGATCGTCCGGGCTGACGGGTACGCGGCAGTTGCGGAAGCCGGCTCCCGCGTCCAGGTTCGCTCCATCGACGAACCGGTCAGACGGCGTTGGTACCCGGTGATCGATTTCAGCCGCTGTACGAATTGCCTGGAGTGCATCGATTTCTGTCTGTTCGGCGTCTATGGCGTCGACGAAGCGGAGAGTGTGCTGGTCGAGTTGCCGGACCATTGCCGCAAGGGGTGCCCGGCGTGCAGCCGCGTCTGCCCCGAACATGCGATCCTGTTTCCCCAGCACAAGCTGCCCGCCATCGCTGGGGGCATGCTGGATGCCGGCAGCCTGAAGATGGATCTATCGAGCCTGTTCGGAGCCGCGGACGATCTGTTGGGGGCGCGCGACGTTGCCGCTCGCGAACGCGACGAACATCTGCTGATCGCCGGCCACCGGCCCGTGGGGGCGGCCAGTCCGCCGCCCGCCCCGCAGCCAACGCCGTCCGCGGAGCAGAAAGATGAACTGGATGCGTTGATCGATCAATTGGATGCAATGGACCTGTGACACAAGCGGGCTGATCGGCAACTTCGGCCAAGTCAGCTCGGGCGCCCAGCCGTTCGGTCCTGGACCGAACCAGGGTCCGGCCTTGCACTGCCACGTCAGGCCGGCAAAGGCCAGGTTGGCGCTGCCCGTGGGAGCCGGCAGCTGGTCCGCGGTCGTCGCTGTCTCCGCGATGATCCCAACCACCACAAGAACCACCGCTGCCACGAATTGCCGTTTGCGGACAGCCCAGCGCACTGTCTCGGCTCCTTGGTCTCGTTCGTCACCGGGTTCTTCTATCGTGAGCATAGGCCCCTCCTTGGCAAGAACGGGTGGCCTGCAGCTGCCGTCTAAGTCCGAGCAGACGGCATCAGAGACCCAGTCGTCTACCAACGGGAAACGACCATTTCATCGAGAACGAGATCCTGGCATGCGATGGACTGCCGAGTTTTGCGGCGTTAAGCCCTTGCCTCTCCGACCGCCACACGGGAAAATACGGCGAGCCGCATGGGTGTTGACGCTCCGGATGCGGCGCTGACCACCACGCCAACCCCCTGAGCATCATACGCACCCAGATCCTGAACACCGAACGCCGCCGCCCATGCCCGCCCAAGATCAATTCCTCGAAGTCATCGATCGCGACGAAGCCGAGCGGCGGTTTCGCCGTGTGGTCCGCCTGACGCCGCTGGGCGAAGAGCTCGTGCCGCTGGCCGAATCACTGGGCCGCGTTCTGTCCAGCGACGTTGCGGCGGCGGTCGATGTTCCTTCCTTTGACCGTTCGAATTTCGACGGCTTCGCCGTCCGCGCAGCGGACACGTTTGGAGCTACGGAAGAGGTTCCGCGCCAGCTGCGGCTGCTGCCCGAGACCATTGCCACGGGAGTTGTGCCCCAGCGCGAGGTCGGCGCGGGCGCCGCGTCGGCCATCGCCACCGGAGGCATGTTGCCGCGGGGCGCTGACGCGGTGGTGATGATCGAACACACCGACGAGGACGACGGCCTGCTGCTCGTGCGGCGCGCGGTGACGCCGGGTGCGGGAGTCGCGTTCGCCGGCACCGATATCGGCGCGGGCGAGACCGTGCTGCGGCGCGGCGATCGGTTGACCAGCCGCGAAACGGGCGTGCTGGCTGCAATCGGCGCCGGTTGCGTTGCCGTCTGGCGTCAGCCCCGCGTGGCGGTCATTTCGACCGGGGATGAAATCGTCGCGCCGGGCACGCCGATGCAGCCCGGCAAGGTCTACGATTCCAACGCCCGGATCATCGCCGACGCCGTCCGCGAATTGGGAGGGCAGCCCGTCGAGATGGGCATCGTGCCGGACGACCTGGAACGTTTGCGGCGGTGCTTGCAGGACGCCTTGAGCGCGTGCGATGTGGTGCTGTTGTCCGGCGGAACCAGCAAAGGCGAAGGCGATTTATCGTACCGCGTGGTCCGCGAACTGACGGATCCGGGAATCGTCGCTCATGGTGTGGCCCTGAAACCGGGAAAACCGATCTGCCTGGCCGCCAGCGGCACCAAGCCGGTCGTGGTCCTGCCTGGGTTTCCGACGTCGGCCATTTTCACGTTTCACGAGTTTGTGGCCCCGGTGATTCGAGCCCTGGCCGGTCGGCCGCCCGATTCGCGGACCGTGGTGCCGGCTCGGCTGGCCATGAAGCTTAACTCCGAAATCGGCCGCACCGAATACATGCTGGTCGGTTTGGTCGGACGGCCCGTCACGCCGCCGGGCGAAGCGGGGCTGGCGGCGTATCCGATGGGCAAGGGGTCCGGGTCGGTCACGACGTTCAGTCATGCCGATGGTTTCGTGACCATTGGACGCCACGTCGAGATCGTGCCGGCGGGCAGCGCCGTGGACGTCCAGTTGCTGGGCTGCGACCTGCGTTTGGCGGACCTGGTCGTGATCGGCAGCCACTGCGTCGGGCTGGATTATTTGCTCGGCCGACTGCAGGACTTGGGCTTCCGCACCAAGTTCCTGGCGGTTGGATCGACGGGCGGATTGGATGCCGCGCGCCGCGGGGAATGCGATTTGGCGGGCATCCATTTGCTGGACCCGCAAACAGGCCAATACAATCGGCCTTTCCTGACCGGCGGCTTGGAGCTGATCGCCGGTTACGGCCGCTTGCAAGGCGTGGTCTTCCGCCGCGGGGATCCGCGGTTCGAAGGCCGCGCAGCCGAGCCGGCCGTAACCGCCGCGAAGAATGACTCGGCCTGTACGATGGTGAACCGCAATCAAGGCAGCGGCACGCGGATCCTGATCGACCGCTTGTTGGCCGGGGCTCGGCCCATGGGCTATGCGATTCAGCCACGCAGCCACAACGCCGTCGCCGCCGCCGTGGCACAAGGCCGTGCCGATTGGGGCGTCGCCATCCGCCGCGTCGCCGACCAAGCCAACCTGGGGTTCCTGCCGCTGGCGCAAGAACAGTATGATTTTGTTGTTCCCCAATCCCGGATGCAGCGTCCGGCCGTCGAGGCGTTTCGACGGCTGTTGCATGACGCCGACGTGCAACAGCGGCTTGCGGAATTGGGCTTGGAAACACGAACGCCGGGATGACCCGGCCTTGGAGCAAGGACAAAATCAAGAATGCGGTGACCAGTCGCACGCTCCAAGGACGATCAAGGAGCTCGCGGTGTTTTTGGCTTGATCGAGCGTATTCGGGCGACGAAACCGGGCGTTGCCTGTTCCGTCCATCCCTCCCCCGACCGAACCATGCACAGGACCTCCAAGCCGCGCCGCCGCGCCGCCGGTATCGCGGCGTCCGGTCCCAACACCAGCAGGGCCGTCGCCCATGCGTCGGCCGTCAAACAGTCGTCGGCCAACACGGAAACAGAGACCAAATCGTGGTCGATCGGCCAGCCGGTCCGGGGATCGATTTCGTGTGAATAGCGGCGTCCCTGGCGTTCAAAGAAGTTGCGGTAATCGCCGGAAGTGGCTAACGCACGGTCATCCAATTCGACGGCGGTATCGAGTTGCCGGACTCCGGCGACGGGCCGTTCAATCCCAATCCGCCAGAGGCCGCCGTCCGGTTTCCGCCCCCGCGTGCGGACTTCACCGCCGATCTCGACCAGGTAGCTGCGCACGGCGTGTCGATCCAAGAGCTTGGCGACCTCGTCTACGGCAAACCCCTTGGCAATCGCGGACAGATCGACGTACACGTCCGCTTGGCGTTTTCGCAAGGCGGGCGGCGTGTGACGGACTTCCAGCCGCATGTACCCCACGCGGGCCTGGCATTCGGCGATTGCCTCGTCCGTCGGGACTTCACGGGTACGGCCCGCAGGACCAAAGCCCCAGAGATTCACCAGCGGCCCCACCGTGACATCGAAGGCGCCCCGGGTGTCCCGGGAAACCTCCAGCCCGGCCGCCACAACCCGAGCCGTCTCCGCCGAGACCGCAAACCAGTCGTCGCCGGCGTGGCGGTTGAAGCGGGAGATCTCGGAATCGGGCAGGTACGTCGACATCTGCCGGTTGATCATCGCCAGCCGGAGGTCGACTTGTTGCTGCAACGCCGCCACGTTCGACCCTGCCGCGGAGCCAACTACGCGAACGTTGTACACCGTCCCCATCGTCGATCCGGAGAAGGCATGGACCGCTTCTGGCGATGCCGCCTGGCTTCGGCAACCAGCGAGGACCGTCACGCAGACGGCACAGGCGAGCAAGGATGCGTTTTGGTGGCTGTTCCGTGGCATGGCGTCTACGCGGCTTCGGAATTAGGACGTGACAATTCCCGCATTTGAACGCACTCCCCTCGGGGAGAGGGCAGGGTGAAGGCAGGCAATTCCGGGATGTTGTCCCTTACCAATTCCTTCGTGGCAAAAGGGCCGGTCTCCGGCCTGACAATTCGTGTACAGTACCGCAGACGTTAAGCAAGGGTAAGCCCCACGTTGCATGGTTCCGTGATCGACGTCCTGCAAGTCAATACCTAACCTGCCTGTCAGTTGCTCTTCCAGTACGTCAGCGTGCGCGACTGGTTCGACCAAAATCAGCCGCACCCAGGTGAAGAAAGGGACGACGGTCTGGGCCCATGCGAGCCGACGCATGGGCGTAAACGTCGACCGCCTGGTCGTGCCGGAGGGGCAAGACCCGAGCGCCAATGACTGGGGCGCATCGATTTCCTTGAAGGTCAAAGGCCCGGACTATGTCAAGGGTTCGACGGACAGCAACGGCCTATGGATGGACCGGGTCATCCTGACAAGACCGCCGAAAAACGAGAAGGCGAATCCCGGCGGGTAGGACGAACTCATCCAGAGGAGATGAACGGTGCGATTCCTGCTGCAGATTATCGTGATCGCTGTCTTTCCGCTGGCGACGATGGCGGCAGAGGCCGATCCGCGCCGTAGGACGGCACGTGCCGCTGTGGCTTAACGGGCAGAAAACGGTCGATTACACGGAGCCCGACGCGACGATTCCCCGGGAGGGTGCCTTTGCACCCCCATCGTAGATTCCCTTGCCCTGCTGTCCAGTCGGCCCGGCACTTTCCCCGGCGCGCAGCGGGAGCTACAAAGGGACGCAGCGAAAACGTCGATTCCGAGCAAGGAGACAAGCAAGATGGACATCTTGGAGGCAATCCGCACCCGGCGGAGCATCCGCAAGTACCTCGACAAGCCCGTGCCCCGGGACGTGCTCCGGCAAGTTCTGGTTTCAGCCATGTACGCGCGAGGTGCCTGCAATCAGCAGCCCTGGCAGTTTGTGGTCATCGAGGATCGCAAGTTGCTCCGCGAGGTTCCCAAGATCAACTCGTACGCCGCGATGGCCGCGGAGGCTCCTGTGGCGATCTTGGTTTGCGGCGACAGCAGTCTGGAAACGGTTCCCGGCTACTGGGTGATCGACTGTTCGGCCGCGGTCCAGAACCTGCTGCTGGCCGCTCATGCCTTGGGCCTGGGTGCCGTGTGGACCGGCGTCTATCCGCAGCAGGAGCGGGTGGAAGGATTCCGCCGCTTGCTCGGCCTGCCGAAGACCGTGACGCCTCACAGCCTGGTCCCGCTCGGTTATCCTGCCGAGCAACCGCCGCAGGAAGAGCGATACCGGACAGACCGCGTACATCACAATGGCTGGTGAGGGCACAAACATGATCTCAGCTAACCCGGCCAGTTTCGGTTCACCTGCAACAATCATCTCAACTGGGAAGGAACGAAGCATGAGCCACAACATCCGGTTTGCGAAGTCCCTGGCCGGGGTCGTCTGTGCCCTGGCATTGACCAGTGTGGCCATCGCTGCGGATGCGGAGAAATCCGCGCCATCCAACGCGAGGGCCGACGAGCCCTACAACCAGCAGACGTTCTGCGACGGGATTCACGTGCTCGTCTCGGCGGACCATCCGCAAAGCGACAAGACCATTGCCTGGGTCCATCAATACGGCAAGGCCCGGGTGTTCGGCTGCCAAAGTGGTCACGACGCCAAGGTGTGGACCAACGACAGCTTCCGGCGTCTGATGGCCCAAGGCATCCGTTGGGCTGGCGGTCGCGTGCCGAGTGCAGAGGAGAAGTAGTCCCCCAACCTTAAGGGAGAGAACCAATGCTGCGAGCAACTGGAAAACGAATGACACTCTGCGGAATGGCATTACCGTCCCGCCGCGTCCCGACGACCGGCCTGACGAGCAGTGACAAGGTGACTGCAATCATGCCGCAAGGCCCGAAGGCCAACACGAAAAGTCCCAGCCCTTGCCGACGATGGCCATGATCACCACCGGCAGGCGGACACGTGGCGGTGGCCGGTTTCGTCGCGAGCGCTGACCTGCGTGGTGTCGTTCACGCGGGTCACCGACCGTCAGGGCTCGAATTTTGAACAGGAGGTAACGGAGACAACAGAGAGCGGAAATCGCCACTCCGTTTTCTCTGTTTCCTCCTGTTCAGTGTTTTGGATTCCTGCGTTTGCGGCCGAAGGACGCGTTGGATAACGCGTGTTCAACCGGTGCCTCGCTTGCGACTCGATCCCGCCGTCTCGGACGCCCCGGACCTGCTGCAGAGGGGGCTGAAGCTTGCATCCGCCAAGAAATCGGCTATGCTGATCCGCACGGCGGAAAACCAATCAACCGGCGCGGCAGAACACGGTTCGCCGACGGCCTGCTGGGGATTCCGATGGCGGGACGGTCTTTTGGGACCGAGGTGTCGAGCATTGCCGGGCGGCGGTGTTTCGGACGGGGAAACGAGGAAGCAAACGGTGAATTGGCAGATGCCAAGTCGTCGCGAGGGTTACCGGAAACCGGCCGGACGCCGCCGCCGGGGAAAGAAAGGACTGCTGGAACATCGCCGGGAAAGACGCCCCGACCTGTCGGGTAGCCGGGTATCGGGTTGCCAGGAGCTTTGCCGGTAATGATTACAGATAGTTATTTGCCAAATTGTACGTCTAACGGAATGACAGCATGCCGGAATCGATCGTCTTCCAACAAGTCAACAAAGACCACGCGTATTGGTCCGAAAAGCGGAACGTCGGCCAAACGCGCGGTGGCCACACTGCTGGGTTGCTCACTCATAAGCGGGACGACAACGGTGTAACAAACGTTTTGTTTGACGCCGGCCTCGGCACTATCGATGGCTTAAACGATCTTTCAGATTTCTCCTGGCAATGGCCGCTGCAAGTGTTCATCACGCACGGCCACATCGATCATCATGCGGAACTGATGGTCCTCTCCGAACTTTGGTGCAAACGCGAAGCTTCGCCCCGCCAGCCATTGCTCGTCCGAACCACAGAGAGAACATTCGACTGCATTCAACCGGTACATTCCTACGGCTTCGCTGGCGGCAACACTTTGTCATTTGCACGGATTGTCCCGGGAACCGCCGAGAAACCAAGCCCGCCCGTCGAGGTTGGCATCTTTCGCGTCTTCGCCTTATGCGTTGATCATTTTCCCGGTTCCGTTATCTATGTGGTCGAGGCCGCAGGCCACAAGATCATCGTTGGTTGGGACATGAAGACACTTCTGAACCCTAAGGACTACCCCATACTCAAGAATCCGTCGCTCGCGTTGCTTGAGGCCAATACGTGGTCGGCTCTGTCGCAGCGTACCGGCCACACCAGCGTTGAAGATCTGGTTGATAATGGTAGCTTCAAATTCATCCAATCACTCGATGCGGCTTTACCTGATCCTGCACAGGATTGCCATGGCGTTTACTTGGTCCACTACGGCGGTGGCGAGGATCCGGGCGGTGCAATGTCCGATGCGCAACTTGCCAACAGGTTTAAGACAACGTATCCGGGCCTTGCGACGCTTGTGAATGTTGCTAAACGCGGTCAGTCATGGACATTCAAACTGTAAAAGGCAAATCGATTGCAGCCGAGCTGGGGATCGGGTCGATCCGGAAGTCAAGCCGTTTTGGCCGCCGTCGATTGAATCGTGTCTGCCATGCGATTTGAAAGCCTTGCTCATGGCCCGGATTTACCTCGAAACAACGATCATCAGTTTCTACCACAATGTCCGTACCGAACCGGAAATGGTGGCCCGGCAGAACTGGACTCGCCGTTGGCTTGACGCAGAATTGGTGGGGTCGGATGAACTCGTCTCAAGTCTTGCCGTTCAGGCTGAACTCGAAGCCGGAGAGTTTCCGAAGCAAAGGGAGATGCTGGAATTGCTTGGGAGATTCCCGCTACTCGACCTTAATGAAGCTGTTGCGGAGGCCGTCGATGCCTATATCGCCCGGCAAGTCATGCCGAACGATCCTGCCGGTGACGCCTTGCACCTTGCTGCCGCGTCGTTCCACCGATGTGACTTTCTCGTGACTTGGAATTGCCGTCACATCGCCAACGCGAACAAGTTCCGGCACATCCGCCGTGTGAATGGTATACTGGGGTTGGGCAATCCGGCATTGGTAACGCCCCTTGAGCTGCTCGGCGAGGAGACAATTGATGGACAGCTACAGTGAGGTTCGGCGAGTTCGACAGCAGATGTCGGACGCGGTCGCGCACGATATCCGAAAACTGATCGCCGCTATCAACGAGCGTCGCGACAGTGTCGCCTCGCGGATCATCGATCCCGGGACAAAGGCAGAACAGACGGATGGACCAGAACGGCGGATACGGTCCAGTTTGAAGGTGGGTTGATTGGCCGCCGCCTGGTCATCCCTGTCCTGGGCGGCGATCCGGTGACGCTGGTCAGCGTCGGCTATGGCCTTTCCTGTAGCTGCTCGAGCAGCCAGACGACGGCGTCGTTGCGGTTGAATACCTTTCGGCCATTCGCGAGTTCGACGCCAGTCCCTTTCAGACCCGACCAAAGGCGATGCAGGACGTGGCGGTCGGCCGAGGCGAAGCCGGACACAAAGTAGTCCCCAACCTGGAAGTCGAGATGCAAGTAGGAACCGTGGCCGGCATCGAGTATGATCGCGGTGGATTGCTCGGGGCGGCCGGGCAGCAGGCATCTTCTTCGTTAATGACGGCGGACTCAGCCGCTGGCGGTCGCCTGCCGGGCGCCGAGAAGATATAGGGCATGGCCTTACCAGAGGACGGGCAGATCATGACAGGCAGGTACACATCAACCGCGGTGGTCATGCTGACGGTGTTGACCGGTTGGACGAGAGGCCTTGCCGACGAGGTCGTCACGATCGGGGGTGTCGCCGTCTCGGCCGAATGCGCCCTGGCCCGCAAGGAGCATCCCAGGCTGCTGTTCACCAAAGCCGATGTGCCTCGGCTTCGTGAGCGTCTGAAGCATCCTCGAATCGCCGCCGAACTGCGGCACGCCAGGCAACTTGCCGCGGAGAACAAGGCCGGGGCGATCCTCCTGGGCGTGCTCTACTATCTGACCGACGAGCGGAAGTACCTCGAAGCAGCCAGAGCAAAGCTCGATCGCTCGTGGGTGCAAACGTATCCGCTGGCCGCCGATTTGGTGATGGGCGGGATGACGGCCGCGGAGCAGCAGGCGGAAGCCGATCGCATCGTCGAGATCATCCGGAAAGAGCGTTGGCGGCCCCACGTGGTGCTGAATCTGGCGGCCTGGGGCCACGGGCACGATGAATTTCTCGATGCCGATCTGAAGACCCGCTTGCGCGCCGACATGATCGAGGGAATCGAATCCAACAACGTCTGGTCGCAAGGTCGGGGTGGCAGTTCGATGTCGCACGGCTACTACGGCGAGCATTTCTACAGCGAATGGTTCACGATGGCCGTGGCCTGGTCCACCGCGACTGGCCAGGACTGGGTCCGCAAGTGTGATTTCGCGGCTCACACGCCGGACTACTACATCTTCCACTACCGCCCTTGGACCTGGCCGCCCCAGGTCGTGCATCTCGGCGTCAACGCGATGTGCGGGCATTGGGAGGCGATTACCCCAGCCAAGTTTGAGGGCGACAACTTGGCCGTCTTGGCCGCCGCCAAGTTCCACGATGGGCTGGGGCAGTGGTGGACGGATGAAGTGATCTCCAAAATCTCGATGGGTTGGGGCACGAGTGCCTTGGGCCAAGGTGGCGTCTGGGGTAAGCTGCTTTGGTATGATCCTGACCTGCCGCCGGTCGAGCCGAAAATGCTGCCACCGAGCCGCTTGTTTCCCGAGAACGGCCACGCCGTGATGCGTTCGGACTGGACCTCGGATGCCACGTATGCCCTGTTTCGTTGTGGACGATACGGCGAGATCGACGGCGCCTGGGGCCGCAACAACGCCGACAATCTGCACTTCCTTATCAACAAGCGGGGCATCCTTGCCGCGGACACCGGGGCGGTACACTCGCTAAACAACGCCGCCTTGGCGTTTGCCGGGTCCCAAGTCCACAGCGACTCCTTGCCCCACATCCAGGAATATGCCCGCCAGACCATCGCTCACAACTCGATCACCGTGGGCCGCGAGCCGCTGGAACTGCGCGGCTGGAACAACGCCTTGCTGGCGACGGTACGCAGCGGCGGACAGTCGCCGATCCAGGACGGGACGTGGTGGAAGCACTGGGATCTGTCCCAACCCACGGCCGGTGAACGGCCTTTCCAAGAAGGTCGTATCGTCGCCTACGAAACGTCGCCGCTGTTCGACTACGCGGCCGGCGATGCGGCGTACTCCTACCCGCCGACTCGCGTCCAGTCGATCACGCGGCAGTTCGTCTATCTCCGGCCGGATACGTTCGTGGTCTTCGACCGCGTGGTCACCGCCGCGGCCGGCCTGGAGACGAGATGGCTGCTGCACACGTTGTACGAGCCGCAGCTCGACGGCGAAAGAAAGCCGGATACGTCGCTGTCACCGGCTGAGCAGCTTGTCGTCACGCCGGACGGGAAAGGAACCGCACCTAACCCCCAGCCGGGAGGTCGTTTCCTGCACGCGGGTGCGTCGGCCTTTATCGTTGACGACAAGGGGCCGGACATGACGGGACGGCTCTTCGGCAAGATCCTGTTTCCCGAGGCGGGGAATCGCATCGTGCGCACCGTCGGCGGACCGTGGCACGACTTCGAGGTGGAGGGCGTCAACTACGGTCCCACGGAGGACACCTACGCCGACGGCAAGTCGCAGCGGCATCGCCAGGAGCACGACCGCGAGAACAGCATCGGCCTGGGAGGTTGGCGGATCGAACTGTTGCCCCGGGGCACCCCCGTCGCCACGAACTTCCTCGTGGTCTTGCACGCGGCCGATCAGGCTACGGGAAACATGATTCCTGTCGAGGGTATCGAACGGCCGGGGCAGCTGGGTGCCAAGCTCACGGTTGGAACGACGGATTACGAGGTCATTTTCGCCACCGCTGGGCCAACCGGTGGGCACATCCGCATCAAGCAGGCCGGCAAGACCACGCTCGATCGCCCGTTGGCAACGGCTGTCGAGGACGACTATCGGAAATGGTCCGCAGATGCACGTTACGAAGCATGGATGACGCGGCCGGAGTATCGTAACTTCATGGAAAACAGCACCGCTGAGACGCTCGGCCCGCCGTCACTCCACTGAACTGACTTACGCCGCGCGTTGGACCCGCGGCGGGATGCCGGACAGGCTTTCGTCGGCGGCATGCAAGCGGATTTCCAACGGACGGGACGTGTCCAGGTGGACGTCCCGCTGCGGGAACGCCATCGTGATCTTGGCCGCCCGCAGCACGTCGTCGATGGCAAAGCGCAGATCGCTTTCGACTCGCAAGCGGTGCGTCGTCGTCCGCGTCGAGATCCAGAACAAGACCTCGAAGTTCAACGTGTTATCGCCGAAGCCCTGGAACAGGACCAGCGGCTCCGGCTGGCGTAGCACATTCGGGTTCGCCTCGGCCACTTGCTGCAGCAACCGCGCCACCTCTCGCGTGGGAGACCCGTAGTCCACGCCAACGCAAACGCTGGCGCGAACGCGTGTGTCTGACAGCGTCCAGTTGGTGACGTTGTTTTCCAGGAATTTGCTGTTGGGGACGATGATCTCCAGGTTGGATCCGGTCTTCAGCCGCGTGCTGCGGGCGCCGATCTGTTCGATGTTCCCCTGCAAGCCGTCGATTTCCACCAGGTCGCCCACGCGGACCGGACGTTCCGCCAGCAGGATCAGCCCGCTGATGAAGTTGTTCAAAACGTTCTGGCTGCCGAACCCAACGCCGATCGCGATGGCACCGCCCAAGAAGGTGAAGACGGTGACGGGAATATGCAGCATCTCAAGCGTAAAAAGCCCGACGGTCGCCAGCATCAGGTAGAAGGCAATGGTCTGTAAGGCCGCGGAGACGCCCTCGTTCATTCCTAACCGGGGCAGCACTCGCGTGCCTAACAAACGGCTGATCCGCCGCGAGAGAATATAACCGATCAGCAGCAAGATGAAGCCGATCACGACTTTGCCGACGGTGATCGGCTGGTCGTCGATCGACGTCAGTTCGTATTGCCAGCAGGTTCTGACAATTCGCCAGGTGGAGGCGAGCCATTCGCGGGAGGAGGCTGGAGCCAGCTGTTCGTCCAGTTCGGCCAGCGTTCTTCTCACCAAGCGTTGCGTGGCATCCGTCCACGTCAAGTGCTCGCCCAGGACCTGGCTCAGCCGCTGGCTGTCATGCACCTGACGTTCGATCCACACGGCTGCGGGCGATTTCTGCTCCCGCGCCGAACGGAGCCGCTTGTCCAGCGCCGCCATGTCCAAGCGGGCCTCGTTCAAGCGGAGATTGAGCGCCTCCCGGGTGCGGTCAAACCGCTCGAGAGACTCCTGCCAATGCTGCCGCCAAGCCGGCAAGTCGGCGGCGGCCGCCGCCCGATTCACGATTTTGTACCGGTCGTTCCAGACGCTGCGGATCTGGACGCAATCTCGGAGGCGTTCGTTCAGCAGCGTCAATTCCTGCTTGTGGCAATCCTGCGCCGCTTGCCAGGCGTCCAGTTGCTCCTGCAGGGCCGTGCGATCGCCGTTGCCGCGGTCCGCCTGCTGCTTGACAGTCCACCACTGCTGTTCCGCTTGCTGCAGATTCGCCTGAGCCTGGTCCAGATCCTGCTTGATCTCGTCCTCTTGTTCTTTTACGTCCGCCAGGCTGGCGGCCAAATCGTCCGCGGAGAACATGACCTGCTTGGCGATCGCGGTGATCTTTTCTTGCAGGGCACTGAGGCGGAGCTGGCTGATGGCCAGTTTCCGCTTTTGGTTCTCGATCTCGGTGGTCTTCAGCCGCTGCACCTCCTCGACCACTTGACTGTACGCCTCCGCCGCTTCGAGGCGAGTCTTCAAGGCGTCGGCGGCTTGCGGTTCCCGGTTCGCGGCGCACGCTTCCCGCGCCGCGCGGCGTTGCCGCTCGGCCTCGTCCCAGGTGCGACGCACCGATTCCAGAAATCGTTTGGCCGCGTCCAACTCCGCTTCCTCGCCACCTTGGCGGGCCTGTTCCCGGGCCAGTTCTTCGTGCAAGCTATCCAATAACAGGTAGGAATAAGGCGGCTTTTCGGTTGGACCGCTGGACCGCAGGATGCTCAAGTCTTCGTTCGCCCGAGTCCGCTGCGCATCCAGTTCCTGGCTCAGCGCGGCGGCGCCCTGCTGCTGGGCGTACACCAGTTCGAGATATTTGAGCAACTCCAAGTGCGTCGTCAGCCCCTGTGGCGGCGTGGCCGATGGATTGCGGGCCGCGAATTCGTCCAGGGCCTGCTGGATGCGTTGACGGCGCTCGGCGGTCGCTTTCCGTTTCGCTGCCCAATCGGTTGAGCCCGATGCGGATGGCGCCGGCGGTGAACTGGCTGCTTCGGCGGCGTTGCGGCCATCGTCGGCCGGCAGACTTGCGGGCCCTGCCATCGCGCTGCCCAGGCAGAGCAGGACGGCGGCGGCAACCGCGTTCCACTGCGGCCAGACGCTCGGAGTGTTGCGAGCAGAGCGGTCCATCGTCGTGCCCCTACGCCGCTTTCGCGCGTCGCCGGATCGGTTCGCCGGGCGAATCGAAATTGATCAACTCACGCACCGTGAAATGCTGCTTGCCTTGGCTGCCGAAATAGATCCGCGCGCTGACTTCGCCCAACAGCCCCAAGCTGAACAACTGGACGCCGACCATCATCGCCAAGACGGCGAGCAGCAACAGGGGATTGCCCGTCATGTCGACGCCCTGTCCCAGCTTCATCAGAATCACGGCCAGGCCCGCGACCGCGGACAGCAGGCCGCATCCGAAGCCCAGCATCCCGAACAACTTCATCGGGCTGGCAGAATAATCCAGCATGTACTTGACCGTAATCAGATCCAGGACCACGCGCAGCGTCCGGGAAATGCCGTACTTCGTCGTGCCAAATCGCCGCGGATGGTGCTTCGTCACCACCTCGGCGCACCACGCTCCGCGCCAGTGCGCCAGGATCGGAATGAAACGGTGCATTTCGCCGTACAATTCGAGGTCCTGGGCGATCTCGCGGCGGATCGCTTTGAGCGTGCATCCCAAGTCGTGAATCGGAAACCGTGTCGTCTTGGCGATGATCCAGTTGGCGATCAGCGACGGCAGCCGGCGATTGAGAAACGCGTCCTGACGCTGCTTCCGCCAACCGTGAACCAGGTCGTAGCCCTCGTCGATCTTGGCCAGCATCATCCCGATATCGGACGGATCGTTCTGGAGGTCGCCGTCCATCGTCACGATCACGTCGCCGGATGCATACTGAAAACCGGCCTGCATGGCCGCCGTTTGGCCGTAATTGCGCCGGAAGCGGACCACTTTGACACGCAGATCCGCTGCTGCCAGTGCTTGCAATGCTTCCGCACTGCCGTCCCGCGAGCCGTCGTCGACGAACAGGATCTCGTATTCCCGCCCCAGTTTGAGCAGCGTCTGGGACAACTGCTCGTACAGCAACGGGATATTTTCGAATTCGTTGTAGATGGGGACTACCACTGAAACGCTGAGCATGACCGCAGACTCCGCGGGGCCGAGACAATTCCTGCCAGGGGGCGGAAGTTTACGGAGGGCGAGCAGTCCGGGCAATGTCAGTTGAGCCCGGTTTGGCCTTGAGCAGCCAGCAGGAAATAATCTACCCAGCGGACTTTGGAGAGCGTCGGCTAGCACGGATGGCAAAGCCGGGGCACGGATAACGAAAGGAGCCTGCCTTTCATCCGTGCCCCGGCTTTGCCATCCGTGCTACATTCGCGTTGGATCGAGGCGGTCAGTCGTCGCCGCCCGGCGCCGCGCCTCGGGCCGCCCGAGCCGCATAGTCGGCGTTTTGCTCCTGCAGGATGGGTTGCAGTTCGTCGACAAAGTCGCGGACGTCCTTGAATTGGCGGTACACGCTGGCAAAGCGGACATAGGCGACCTGATCCAGTTTTCTCAGGTGCGTCATCACGATCTTGCCCAGGGAGTGGCTGTCGACCTCGACGTCAAATTGTTCGCCGATTTCGTGCTCGACCGTGCTCACCAGGCTCTCGATCTGAGCATGGCTGATCGGCCGCTTCCAGCACGCCTTTTCCAGCCCGCGGCGGATTTTGTCCCGTTCAAAGGGCTCCCGGACGCCGTCCTTCTTGATGACTTTCATCGTCGTCGGCTCGTAGCGTTCGTACGTCGTATATCGCTGGCCGCATTTCAAGCACTCGCGGCGGCGGCGAATGCTCGCCCTGTCTTCGCTGGTGCGCGTGTCGATCACCCGGTCGTTGTCGACTTGACAATTGGGGCATTTCATGACCGTAACTCCCATCGGCCGCCCTGCGGCCTCTGACCGTCCGGAACCGCCTGCAGGACGCTCCGCGAGCGTCCCCGCCGGTTCCATAGTGACAGGCAACTTCGCTACAGCGTATAATGCCGCCGTGTGTTTGGGAACGTTCCCAACGCCGGGAATCCGCCTGAAGTTGGTTTTTCACGATCCTTTGCGAAAGCGAGTTCACGCCATGTCCACCGGCCGCCCGACCTCTGACCCGAATCCAAAGCCGCTCGACTCCGGCTCCCCCGACCAACAAAATCGCCCCGCGGCGAAGGACGCCGGCCAAGAGTCCGCCGGAGACCGTTTCCGCGATGCGGTGCAATCCCGCCAGGGAAACGACCAGGAAGCGGAGACCGCGGTTTGGCAAGGCGGTTTTTCCTCCAAGGCCATGTTCGGCAACTGGCTGTTGGCCGGTGTGGTCACCGTCGTGCTGCTGATCGTAGTCCTGATTGTCGGAACCGGCAATCCGGTCCTCTGGGGCGTCTGGGCAGTGATCTCGGTTGTGCTCTGGGGCGGTTTCGCCGGCCAGCTAGCTTACCGCAAGCTGACGTACAAATACCAACTGACGACGCAACGATTCGTCCACGAAAAGGGCCTGCTGAAGCGAGTCACGGATCGCATCGAAGTGATCGACATCGACGACGTGTCCGTCGAGCAGCGGTTGATCGAGCGCATGGTCGGCGTGGGGACCATCAAGCTGATCTCCAGCGACCGCTCGCACCCGGTGTTGATGCTGCGGGGCATCGAGGATGTCAAGGTGGTGGCCGCGACAATCGACGACCTGCGCCGCAAGGAGCGGCGTCGCCGCGGGTTGCACATCGAGTCGATCTGATCGCCGGTCGATCGGTCCAGTCGACCGGATCGCACCTTGTTTGGCGGCGCAGCTCCGGCTAGACTCGCGGTCATGAATACTTCATTTTGCCTGGCAGCGTTGTTGATGTGGACGGGCGCCGCCACGGAGTTGGCCTCGCCTAACGGCCAACTGGTCGTGCGGTTCGCCCTGCAAACGGACGAGACCGCCGCAAGCCGGCCGACCTACAGTGTCTTGTATCGCGGCGAGCCATTGCTGACCGATTGCCGCTTGGGCTTGGAATTGCAGGATGCGCCGCCGCTGGATCGAAACTTGCGGCTGGTCACCACCGCCCGCGCGAGTTACGACACGACTTGGCGTCCGGTGTACGGCGAACGGAGCGTCGTCCGCGACCGGTACGAACAGTTGGACGTGGACTTGGAGGACGGCCAGCAGCCGCCGCGGCGGCTGCGGTTGACCTTCCGCGCGTACGATGAAGGAATCGCGTTCTGCTATTCCATCCCGGAGCAGCCGACGCTGAGCGACGTAGTGATCACGGCGGAGCACAGCGAATTTCGCTTTACGGACAATCACCGCTGCCACGCCGTGTATTCGGCTCAAGGCGTGTATCAGGCCGTCGGTCTGGACGAGGTCAAGCCGAATTGCGAACGGCCGCTGACCGTCGAGATTGCCGGCGGGCCTTGCGTCGCGGTGGCCGAAGCCCGGCTGGTGGACTTTGCCCGCATGAGGCTGCGGCCTGTCCCCGGGCGGCCGCACACGGTGGCCAGCATGTTGGCCGGCAGCGCGGCGGTCACCGCACCGTACACCACGCCGTGGCGCGTCCTGATGGTTGCGGACAGCCCCGGACAGCTGTTGGAACGTAACGATCTGATCCTGAACCTGAACGCCCCGTGCGCGATTGCCGACACGTCCTGGATCAAGCCAGGCAAGGTCATCCGGGAAGTGACCTTGACGACGGCCGGCGGGAAAGCGTGCGTGGATTTCGCCGTGCGCCGCAACTTGCAGTACGTCGAATTCGACGCCGGCTGGTACGGCCACGAATACTCGGACGCATCCGACGCCAGGCAAGTGAATGTCGATCCGCAGCGTTCGCCGGGCCCGCTCGATTTGCCCGACGTGATCCGTTATGCCGGTGAACGCGGCATCGGGATCATTCTGTACGTGAACCGTCGGGCCTTGGAACGGCAGCTGGACGAAATCCTGCCGCTGTATCACCAGTGGGGTGTGCGCGGCGTGAAATACGGGTTTGTCCAAGTCGGCTCGCAGACCTGGACGCGGTGGCTGCACGAAGCCGTGCGCAAGGCGGCGGAACACCAGCTGATGGTCGATATCCACGACGAGTACCGGCCCACGGGCTATTCGCGGACATATCCCAACTTGATGACCCAGGAAGGCATCGCCGGCGACGAGACCAGTCCCGCCAATCCGTTGACGCTGACCATCCTGTTCACTCGGATGCTGGCCGGGGCGGCGGACAACACGATCTGCTACTACGACCAGCGGGTCGACCGCAACGCCAGCCACGCGTACCAGTTGGCCAAGGCCGTGTGTTTGTACAGCCCGTGGCAGTTCTTGTACTGGTACGACCGTCCGCCTGCGGCGCCGACCGACAAAGGCGGCGCGGGCAATACGCGGAGCCAATTGGGCGACGAACCCGAGTTGGAGTTCTTTGACCGGGTACCCACCGTCTGGGACGACACTCGCGTGTTGCACGGGCAGATCGGCCAATACACCGTGATCGCGCGGCGTCACAGAGCGGAGTGGTTCCTGGGCGGCATGAACAGCGGCCAGCCGCGGACGCTGGACGTGCCCCTGAATTTCCTCGAACCGGGCCGCCGGTATCTTGCGAACGTCTACTCGGACGATCCTACGGTGGCGACGCGGACGCGAGTCAAGGTAGAGCGTTTGCCGGTCGACGCCACCGCCGTATTGAAGTTCCCGATGTCCGCCCAGGGCGGCCAGGCTGTCTGGCTGACGCCGTCCGACGGGTCTTGAGACGCGTTGGGCCGACGAGAGAACCTGAAACCTTAATCTTTCACTTAATCTTTCACTTAATCTCTTTCCCACTGCCTTCGAACCGGAGGAAGATTAAGTGAGAGATTAAGTGAGCTTCATCCCAGAATCATCAGTATTACAAATTGCTACAGGCTGGAATTTCATGGCCGGACCCACGTCGTCTTCCGCCCCGCCAGCGCCCAAACTGGTGACCACGGCTCCCGAACTCCGCGCCGCCGTCCGAGCGGCCCGGGTGGCCGGCCGTGCGATCGGGTTGGTGCCCACCATGGGAGCTTTGCACGAAGGACACCTGAGCCTGGTTCAGGCGTCGCGGTCCGAGTGCGGATTCACGGTAGCCACCATCTTCGTCAATCCGACGCAATTTGCCCCGCACGAGGATTTTGAAAAGTACCCGCGCACGCTGGAGACGGACCTGGACTCGTTGGCCTCCTGCCGCGCCGACCTTGTGTTTGCACCCCGTCGCGAAGACATGTATCCCCCCGGCTGTTCCACGCTGGTTGAACCGCCGCTGGTGGCCCAGCGGTGGGAAGGCGAGTGCCGGCCCGGCCATTTCCGCGGCGTGGCGACGGTCGTGTTGAAACTGTTTAACCTGGCGCAAGCGGATGTGGCGTTTTTCGGGCACAAAGACTACCAGCAGGCGGCCGTGATCCGGCGGATGGTGCGGGACTTGAACGTGCCAACGGAAGTGCGCGTCTGTCCGACGGTGCGCGAGCCGGATGGGCTGGCGTTGAGTTCGCGGAATCGGTATCTAAGCGCCGGCGAACGCCAACAGGCGGTGGCCCTTTCGCGCGCCCTGCGGCTGGCGGAACAGATGGCCACCGGCGGCGAGCGGCGCGCGGAAAAGATTGTGGATGCCATCCACCGGGTTCTTGCCGAGGCGCAGATCCGCCGCATCGACTACGTGGCCGTGGTGGATCCGGATACGCTGGAACCGGTTCCCGAGTTGACCCGTCCCGTCGTGGCACTGATCGCCGCCTGGGTGGGCGGCACCAGGCTGATCGACAATTGGAACATCGAAGGACCGACGGACCGCTGACGTAGCATGGCTCTCCCGAGCCGTGCAATTGACGTAGCATGGCTCTCCCGAGCCGTGCAGGTGCCTTTGAAATGCCGATGAAATCACACGGCTCTGGAGAGCCATGCTACTCCAGCCGGCCTAGGATTGCCGCACATGCTACAAGACCTCTATCACATCCCGCACCAATGGCTGGGCGTGCCCGTGTTCGGCGCCGGCTGGATGCTGATTCTTTGGGCGATCGTCAGTGCGGTGCTGCTCGTGTATCTCTGGCGGCGGCAAGGCTGGAATGCGGACACCCGCAGCTATTTGCCCATTCTGCTGTTGATGGGCCTGTTGATTTGGCTGGTGTTGCCCCGGCTGGAAGGCGTTGCCGGTGCGGGGCCGTCCCAGGGCCTGCCGATTCGCGGCTATGGCGTGATGCTGTTGCTGGGTGTGCTGGCCGGCGTCGGCTTGGCAGTCCGCGAAGCGCGGCGGGTGGGCTTGGATCCGGACATGGTGGTTTCGCTGTGTTTCCATCTGTTTGTGTTCGGCATCCTCGGCGCGCGGCTGTTTTACGTCGTCGAGTACTGGCCGCAGTTTCGCCGGCCCAATGATCCGCTGGCCACGTTGGGCGCGATCGTAAACGTCACGCAAGGCGGCTTGGTCGTCTACGGTTCGCTGATCGGCGCCCTGCTGGGCGGACTGTGGTTCCTGCGCCGGCACGGGCTGCCGACGCTGGCGGTCGCGGATTTGATGGCCCCCAGCCTCGTGCTCGGCCTGGCGTTGGGACGCATCGGCTGCCTGCTGAACGGATGCTGCTACGGTGGGTTGTGCGACGCGCCGTGGGCTCTGACCTTTCCCGCCGACAGCGAACCTTACCGGCATCAGCAGTCGCTAGGCCAACTGCACGGGTTTCAAATTGCCGAGGATCCGGCCCGCCGGGCAGTGAGCGTGGTCGCCGTCGAGCCAGGTGGTCCGGCCGCCGCAGCCGGCTTGACAACCGGGACCGTATTGACAGCGATTGATGGACGGCGCGTTGCCTCGTTCGGCGCCGCTCGGGAGACGCTACGAAACTCGACGGTCCGCCTGGAATTGACCACGGATCAGCGCCCCGTGACGATTCGCCTGCCGGCCCTCCCGGCCCGCAGCCGGCCCGCGCATCCGACGCAGATCTATGCCGCCGTGGGAGCGGCCATCCTGTGCTGGCTGTTGTGGTCCTACTACCCCTTCCGCCGCCGTGACGGCGTGGTGTTCGCGATGTTGCTGACGCTGTACCCGGTCATGCGATTCCTGGAGGAAACGATCCGCGTCGACGAACCGGGCCAGTTCCGCACCTCGTTTTCCATTTCGCAATGGATCAGCGTCCTGCTCCTGGCCGCCGTCGTCTCCCTGTGGATCTACGTCCTACGTCAACCGCCCGGCAGTGCGCTGGCCCTAGCCGATGATGAAACCAGTGACCAGTGACCAGTAACCAATGACAAGTGACAAGTGACAAGTGACAATTCCGATCCCATTCCAAAAGGAGTTACCAACATGGCAGATGTAGTGATTCGTGTCCGCGACAGCGGTCCATACCTGATCGAAGGTCCCGTGACGGTGTTGGATGCCGAAGGCAAAGAGTTCCCGATCGACAAGACCAAGCCGGCGATCGCCTTGTGTCGCTGCGGGGCGTCGGCCAAAAAGCCGTTCTGCGATGGATCGCACAAGACATGTGGATTCCAAGCCGCCGAACGCGCACCCGGCGCGGGTTGAGCCAAGGCTACGTGCCCCGGAGTTCGGCATCGATGTCCCTCGCACCGTGCAAGATACGGACTTAACGTCCTTGGTGGCGTTCGGCAACGCGTTGCTTGATTCCCGCCCATTCGTCCTTGGTCCATTCTTCGGCCGGCCCGCTTTCGAGGCCATCCAGTAACGCGGCTTCGATCGCCGAACGACCGTCTCGAGTTGACTCGACCAATGCCACGATGTAGTCATTGGCGCTGGCGAATTTTCCGTGCCGTACGTTCGCGTCAATGAACTCGCGAAGATCCTGGGGCACCTCAATCGAAATTGCGGCCATCTTAGCGTCTCCTGTGAATTTCAACGGTTCGCCGTTGCGCGACCCCAAACCAGACCTGCTGCGAAGTCGTTTCATGAATTTCTATTCCATTCTACCTGGGCTCGATCGTCTTCCGCAACCGAGGATGCTCCCGTCATTCGGACGACTTGCTGGGCCGTTGCTTGCAGGTCACCGAGACCATCTAATCGATCTAAATGTGCCAGCAGGCGGGCGGGGGCTATGTGGTATCACACCGCTCCGGCGAGACCGAAGACGCCTTCCTGGCCGATTTCCCCGTGGCCATGGGCGGCCAAATCAAGACCGGCTCCGCCTGCCGCAGCGAACGGATCGCCAAATACAACCGGCTGCTGGAAATCGAGGCGGAACTTGGCAAGGCTGCCCGGTTCGGTCGGTGAGCGGGCAACGTTAGGATCGTTCGAGCAATAAGTAAGCGGAATAACGCTAACCACCGGTTCCGGATCGGCCCGACTGGCCGCAATCCCGGCGGCTAGCGCCTTGCCGCTCACTTCGGTACGTACCAGAACGTTTTCCAGTACGCCTTGTCCAGTTCGAACGGATCGACCGACGCCGCGAAATCATGGTCGACCGGCAGCACTCCGTAGCGGATCATCTCGCGGACGTAATCCCGGCGTGGAACGAATTGGACCGGGCAGTCCGCGCCGTTGTTCGGACTGGGATTGATCATGCAGAAGCGGTTGTTTTCTTCCAGGATATGCCTCCGCCCGCGGGCGACGGCGGCGACGATCGCCAGATAGTCCGGGTCGGTTTTGTCCTGAAACACCGGTTCGCCGGACTTGGCCTGACAGACGCCCAGTCCGCCGGCTTGCCTGGCCAGCGGCGCGCGGGCTGCTTTCGACAGTTCCGGGTACGACAGATTGTAAATCAGATGCCGGTTGAACCGGCCGCCGTCTTCGGACATGGTGTGCGCGAGGTACTTGTTCTTCTGGAATTCGTCCGGCGGGTAGTAGCGGGCATAGAAGTGCGCCGGCAGCTTGTACGTGCCAATCTGTTTTTCGGCCTCGGTCGGCGCATGGCACCGGTCGCAGCGGCGGTTCATGACGTCGACCAGGGCTTGCGTTTCCGGCCAGTCTTTGTCATTGCGCACGTTGACGCTGTGCAGGTAATAGCCGATCGTGCCGTGACTGTTGACCGCGTAAGTCCCCGCGTGATTGGCGCCGGCGTCGAGCCAGTGGCGGACGATTTTCTGCTCCTGTTCCGGCATGTTGACGCCTTCGTGTCCGTCCTCGATCAGCCGCAGCAGACGGCTGGAGCCGGTGCCAATGGCGTACGGTTCAAAGTTGCTCTTGCTGTGCTCGGAATACGGCAAGATAATCCGGTTGTCGCCGAACAGCTGCCGCCAGGACATCTGGATGTAACCGATTGGGTACAGCGGGCCCCAGTGGCCGGAAATGTTGAACCCGCCTTCTTCGCGGTCGTGGTTGTGGCATTCCAGGCAATGCTTGTCCAGGATCGGCTGGATGTCCCGCAGAAAATCGAAGATCTCCGGCACGCCGGCGACCGGTTCGGGATCGACAGGCTGAGTACGCAGCAGGCGGAGCAGTCGGTCGCGGTCGTCCGCGCTGGGCGTTTCGGTCCGTTTTTCGTGGCAGCCGATGCAAGTCGAATTTTCGCCGGGCATGACGGAGGTGAACGAGTGCATGCGTTTCACGCAATGCCCTTTCGCGTCCATCGCGAGGAACAGAAAGCTGCGGACCGGAGGCAGTTTGAAATAGGCGCTGCCGTCTTCGGAAACCGGTACGGAACCGATCAGCCGCTCGACGGAAAACGTCCCGCCCGCGGACATTTCGGACATCGCGCCGGCATAGTTAATCGGCTTCGGCAAGACTTCGTAGATCAGTAGACTCTTGACCGTGTTCGGCTTGACATTCCGCATTTTGCGGCCGTTGTAGATATTGACCAGCGCCAGGGTGCCATGGTCGGCTTGCGGGGCGGTCTGGTCGGCGATCACGGGTTCGCGCTCGCGTTTCATCACCGGCCGCGGTTCGCCAATCCAATACCCCTGTTTGGCCCGTTCTTCCGGCAACCGGTACAGGACTTCGGTTTGGCCTTGACCATTCAACAACTCGATGGCGGTTTTGTTGGCGACTAGAAAATGGTCTTCGCTGAACGCCCACGGGTCGCAATGCAGGTTGTCTTTGCTGATGTACTGAACGCCCTTGGCATCGTCCGGGCCCAGGCGTGGGTCAATCAGCGCGATCTTGCCGTAATGCTCGCGCATGCCGTGGCCGGGCGACCAAGTCACGACGAGTTTCGGACTGTGCGGAATGGACTTGGGGGCCAGAATCGTGCCGTGGTTGATTTGGTTGCCGTACAGCACCATTTGGCGGGTGCCGTCGGGGTTCATCGACCAGAGATGATGATAGCCCATGTGGAAACGGTCCACGTACTCCCACCGCATGTAGGCGACTTGACCGTTGGACAGCACCCAGGGCGTGTTGTCGTGTTCGATATTGGCCGACAGCGCGCGGAGGTGGCGCCCGTCGGCGTCGCACTTGTACAGCGTTCCGACCTGGGTCATCCAGCATTGCACGTAGCGGTTGGCCCGCGTGGAACAGAAAATGATCTGGCCGTCCGGCAGGTACGTGGGTTCGAAGTCGTCCCATCCGGGCGGGGAGTACGTCTGGTAATCTTCCATGCCTGGCGAAACGTCTTCGCCCTGACCGGTCAGTTGTTTCAAGCCGGTGCCGTCGAGATTGATCTCGTACAGACTGTAATGCCGTTTTCCTTGAGGCAGGTACGCAAAGACGAGCTTTTGGGCGTCGTAATGAATCTGCCGGGTCGCGGATATTGCCCTCGGGGTCCTCGAAAATCGTGCGCATCTGTTTTGTCTTGACGTTGTAGACGCACAGCTGGCCGCCGGAGTTCATGGGGAACGTCGTCCGGCACTGGTCGGTCGAGTAATACGCGATGTTGGCGTACCAATGACCATCGATGCTGGGCTTGCGCACGGCGAACAGGACTTCGTCGGGCATGCCAGCGTCCAGGAATGAACCCAGCATCGACGGCTGGTCCCTGTCGGCGGCCGGCTTCTGCTTCGGCATCTGGCCGAACGCGGGGGAAATCAGGCAGAGCAGCAAAACAGGCAGGGTTCTGGAACACATGCTCATGTCTCCGGGGGGAATGCGCAGATTCTACCCAAAGAGACGGCATTTTGCGAGGACCCCGTAGTCTTGCGGATCGATTATCGGTTCGACTACAGCAGAGCGAAGCCCGACCGGTTCGTCGACCGGTTCGAGCAGTCATTTGACCGTTTGCAGCGCCGTTGCCGCGTCGCCGGTCTCGGCCACCACATCGAGCGCGATCTTCGGCCGACCCAACGCGTGTCCTTGCGAACGCGTCAGAAGCCCAGGGCAGTCTGCACCTCCGCGACATCCACGGCCCGCGGTTGCACCTTGCGGCGGGCGGCTTGGGCGGCCGCCGCACCGGCGGCGGCGCCTGTCGCCATTGCAATGCACTGCACGCGGTACGAGGCGTGCGCGTCGTGGCTGCCGCTGATGCACCGGCCGGCCAGCAGCAACCCGTCGATCTCCTTGGGAACCAGACAGCCGTAGGGAATGTCGTAAGGCTTGACCTTGGCTGCAAAGCCTTCGGCCTGTCCGCCGCCGGTTGGGTTGTGGATGTCGATGACAAAGTTGGCGGAGCGGACGATCCCGTCGGGCCAGCTCCGGCCGCTGACAAGGTCTTGCCGCGTCAGGCTGTGCAGGCCCACAAAGCGGCGTGTCTCGCGCACGCCGATGGCTGCGGGCATGGCGGAAATGTAAGCCTGTTCGTGACCGGGCGCGTGCCGGCGGAGAAACTCCAGCACCTGGTACGCCTGTTTCCGGCCTTCCAACTCGGCCCGCGTGAGGTCTTCGACGCACGTGCCGTCGATGCCGTTGACCTGCGTGGCGTTGATGATCCGCTCGCCGGGATAGGCCGCCCGGTAGATGCGGATCACGCCGATCGAGGCAGGCAGTTCGCCGGCCGCGTGCGCCTTGTTCACCACGTCATGCCAAGTGCCCTCGGGGACATGCACCTTGTGTGCCTGCTCCTCGCTGCCGCACAACAGTCCCACTGCCGTATCGACGCCGCCGATGCGGTACATGATCGAGACCGGTTGCACCCGTCCGTCGCCCGGCCGGCCCTGCTCGAAGGCCGCGCCCGCCAGGAACGCCACGTCGCCGTCGCCCGTGGCATCGACGGTGACGCCGGCTTCGATCTGAATCACGCCCTGCTTGGTAACAGCCCGCACACCCACAACGCGGTTGTCTTCCATAAAGGCCTCCGTGACCCAGGTGTGCAGCAGGAGATTGGCCCCGGCCTCCAGGACCAGGTCGGCATATTGGATGTCGAGACGTTCCGGACTCACCGTGTGCCCCCCCACCCGTTGGAGCACTTCGGATACGAATGGACTCTTGACGCCGCCCATCAACGGGCCCACCATCGCCAAGACCGCCATGCCTCCCATGCGCCCGTAGCGTTCCAGGAGCAGCACTTTGGCGCCCTGCCGCGCTGCCAGGACCGCGGCGGCCATGCCTGCCGGACCGCCGCCGCAGACCAGCACATCCACGTTCCGCCGGAAGGCGAGCTTCGGCTGGTGCAGCGGCCGGTCGTCAGCTGTGGCGGCGACCGGCGCCAAGACCGTGCCGCCGACCATGCCACCGGCCGCTGAAATAAAACCTCGCCGGGTCACTTGTGGCTTGCTCATCGTAGATCTTTCCTCGATCGTCTGGGTGCGAAATTTGTTCGTAGCAGGGCGCGCTTCCAAGGCGTCCGGCACGGCTCTGGAGAGCCATGCTACGAAGATGGCAACTCCCAACCCCGGCGCCGCTGGCGGTCGAGCAGTCGGTTTGCCTCGTCGTCGTCCGGAAAGGTTTCCCGCACCGGATCCCACTTCAGTCGGCGGCCCAGTTGCCGAGTGATCACCAGCAATTGGCACAGCGAGGCCGTGCGGTGGCCGATCTCGACATCGGCGTTCGGTTTTGCGCGGGTGCGGATGCAGTCGAACCAGTTCTCGACGTGCCCCTTGGCGACCCAGCCGTCGCCTTCCCATTTGTCGGCCAGCTTGGGGTCCGGCGGGTTCTTGACGAAGTCGGGCGGGTTCGTGGTGAACTTGTTGCGGTTGATCTCCATCTTGGCTGCGGAGCCGACAAAGACCGCTCCCAACTGAGGCCCTCGGCGCGGTTCTTCGTCCGGAAAGCTCAGCCGCACCTCGACGCCGTTGGCATAGCGGAAATGGAGCCGCGCGTTCGGCCCGGCGTCGGTCGGCCAGAATTCGACCGGCCCCGACTCGTCCGCGCCCATCGCATACTGGACCATGTCGAATCCGTGCGAGCCCAGGCCCGTCAGTTGCCCGTTGGAATAGTCGCGCCAATTGCCCCACCAACCGCCTGCGTTGTCGGTCCAGTGGGCAAACAGCCGGCGATTGAACGGATGCGCGGGCGCCTGGCCTTGCCACAGATCCCAATCGACGCCGTCCGGGACCGGTTCTTCCGGGAGGCCACCGGCCGGGTACAGAATCGGTCCCCCAAAATTGACGCACTCCACCACGCGGATGGCGCCGATGCCGCCGTCGCGCACGAACTCGCAAGCAAACCGGTTCATCTCCATCGTCCGCTGCTGTGTGCCGGTCTGCACGACGCGGCCGTGTTGGCGGGCCGCTGCCACCAGGGCGCGGCCTTCGCGGATGTACAGCGACAGCGGCTTTTCGCAGTACACGTCCTTGCCGGCCTGGCAGGCAAGGATGCTGGCCAGCACGTGGTGATGGTCGCAGGCGGCGACCATCACCGCATCCAAGTCTTGCCGCTCGATCAGCTTGCGGTAGTCCTGGTAGATTTGCCAATCGGCCTTGTGCTTTGCGGTGGCCGCCGCCGTCTTGCGGGCGTCGGCGTCACAAATGGCGGCCACGCGTCCAGAGGCCGGGACGTTGAGCGCCAACTGGTCGCCCCGCACACCCATCCCGACAATGCCCAGCACGATCCGCTCGTTCGCTCCGGCCGTGCCGGCCAAGCCCAGCACATGCCGCGGAACGAACAGGGGGGCGGCAGCGAACAACCCCGCCGCCGACCCGGCGCGTAAGAATTTACGTCGTGTCATTCTTCCGATTCGAATCATCGTCTCGCTCCTTGGTTTCCGTTGGCATGGCTGAAAGGGGGGCTGGTGTCGCCGCGCAGGCCGAGCCTTTCGCGTCAGCCGCCCTGCCTGCGTGCGCTCTACCAGCAAACGCGGGTGGATTTCGACCAGCCTTCGAGGAAACGCGCCAGAGGTGCCGTGCCGCTCATCCCGAAGACTGGTCGACGGCCTCCTCGGCTCTGCCCGCGCAATATGTCGCTGGCGTCTCCGCCGTCGATATCGTATCGGTCAGGCGGGGCACCTGCCAGGGTGCAGACGCCCGATATGCAGACGGCATGACATGCAGGCGGCATGACAGTGCAGTCTGCAAACGCTGCAATCGGGTGCCCGTTGACTCGCCAACCGCCCAGTCGACGTTGTCCGTTCGCCGCGTGGCTCTTTTTCTTTCGAAGGATGATAGTATGAAATCGTAATGTGAATGCTTGACCTTCAACGTCCCGGCACGCATGGACTTTGTCAACATCACACCCGAGGTCGAAGCGGCGGTCGCCAAGAGCGGTATGCGTGAAGGATCCGTACACTTTCCGTCTAAGCTCAGTTCGAGAAATAACTGTCTGGTTTCTCCGTGGCGTAAGCTTCCAGCTTGCGTGAAATAATGGCATCGCAAGCTGGAAGCTTACGCCACTTGTTTCTCGAACGGTGCTAACCGGCACCCCTTCGATTCTTGGTGGCCATACCCGTTCCGGCGACCGAAATGGTATAATTAACCCAGATGCGTGGACGAGGGGCGACGAGCAAGAGTCCCATCCGCACACTTGCGAGCGAGGTAAACATGGCCACAATCACGATCGAATTCCCGGCCACGGTAATTCAAGAACTGGCGCCAACGTCCGGAGAGATCTCCAAACGCGTGCTGGAGGCGGTCGTCCTGGAAGGTCATCGGACCGAACGGTACACCCGTGGAGAGGTAGCTAAGCTTTTGGGACTTAGTTGGCACGAGACGGAAGATTTTCTCGCCGAACATGGAGTTCCCTACCACTACACGTTTGAAGACCTGGACGAGGATCGCCAGACTCTAAATCGAGTTCTTTGACCCCCGTGACGATTGTCATCTCCGATACCAGTCCGCGAAATTACATTTCGGCGAACGCGGGGCGATTTCCCTGGCGCTCGAATTGCGAGCCGATTTGGTGCTGATTGACGAGCGTGCTGGACGACGGGTGGCGAAAGAACTCGGACTCAACGTGGTGGGGACACTGACACCCAGGCCAAAATTCGGTGTTTCCGGCCCAGGCTCGCGACTTCGATGTTGCACATTTTCATGATCCCCATCCGGCCCCGTGCCGGTGGATACTGGTTTCGCAACTAGGCGGCGTCCGCGCCCTGGTACGCCCGTTCCGCCCCCGCCGCTCCACCGCCGCCGTGGCGGCGGTGGAACGGGCGGAGTTTCTCGGGCTTTCGCGTAGTTGTCAAACCGGATTCCACCGACGCGGGGTCGGTGGGGTGGCCGACAGGACAGAAACACGCGACTTCCAAGGCTCGCGACGGTCGTATCCTCCACATCCCTGAGCCGGATAAATCAGGCGAGGTTCTTGGCCCCCACAATTTCCCAAGGAAATCGCCTGCCGCCATTCTTCTGGTGACCTTCCTCTCCCCCGGCAAATCTCGTTGGTCGGGTGATTGTTACGCATTTGGGTACACTGAATATCCCCAATCGGTTACCCGCCAAGGCGCAGGGACGTTCACTGTCGAGCAAGATGAACGAATTGTTGTCGCGGCCCGTGGCCACAAAAGGAGCGGGATCATGCCGGAACTGGCCTCGCGTCGCAATCGGATGAAGCAGCGTTTCTCGCGGACCCGCGGAGCAAGCCGCGACAGTCGCCACCGGATCAAGCGTTTTCGCCGCCTGCTGTGCGAGGTGCTCGAAGATCGGCGGTTGTTGTCGGGATCGGCGCCGGAGATCGAGCTGTTCAACACGTCGCCAGCCCTGTTTGTCGAGAATCAAGGCCAGTGGAGCGATGCGTCGGTGCGGTTCATGCACCAAGGCGATGGCGCCAATGTGGCCATGACCGACACCGGCCCGGTGTTCCAGTTGTTTCGGCGCGAGGCGACTGATGCGACGGCACGGGTACAGGCGGAGCCGCTGGGGCGCGGGCCCGACACCGAGGAATACGTGACTCAGACCTTGCAGTTCTCGGCCAACTTCGTGGGTGCTAACCAGGTGGAGCCGGTCGGGTTGGACCGGTCGGACGCCGTGTTCAATTATTTTATCGGGGAACAAGCGAACTGGCACTCGGAGGTTCCGGGGTACGAACTGGTCGCGTACGAGGGACTGTACGACGGGATCGAACTTCGCACCCGGGGCCAACGGAGCCATCTGAAGTACGAGTTCCACGTCGCGCCCGGAGCCGATTACCGCCGGGTTCAGATCCAATACGACGGGATTGAGAGATTGGCCATCGGCGAAGACGGTTCGCTGCGTGTGAACCCCGGATCGGGTTGGGGCGAATTGGTGGACGATGCGCCGTATATTTACCAAACGATTGACGGGCAGCAGATGGAAGTAGCCGGAGAGTTCTCGCTGTTGAACCGTGACACGTATGCATTTCGAATCACGGGCGATTACGATCCTGCACGAGAACTGATTATCGATCCGGAGTTGAGTTGGTCGACCTAACTGGGCGGAAACTCTATCGACTACGGGGCCGGCATTGCGGTGGATTCCGCCGGTAACGTTCTGGTGACCGGGCGCACCGACTCTGCCGGCCGGACGTCGGGCGGGTTTGACTCGAGCTTCAACGGTGGCGAGGATGCCTTCGTGGCAAAGATCAGCGGCCTCGGGGAAATCCAGGATGCCCTTGAGCGTCAGATGCAGCAGATTTCGCCCCTGACGTTCGACGGAATTGACGACGATCTGACGCTCACCTTGGGGTACGTCGGTTTAGGTCGACAGGTCACAGTGTGGGTTGGGCAGACGGGGAATGATCTCCGTTCCGTCGCGATATTTACCAAAACGACCGATGCCTTAGTCTGGGAACTCTCCGTCGATATCCGTAATGCGAATGTACCCTTGGCGCAATACGTGGCCGTCACAAGCAGCCAATTGGTCACCATTCTTTCCGCCGTAGGGCTGTATCCGAACATTAGTGACTGGGATGGTTATTCTTCGTACCCGAGCCTGGCCACGACGCTGCCCTTGTTGCCAACGGGCGACTACACGTCGGTGGCTCTTCCAAGGGATCCGATCCTGATCGCAGTCCCAGCGTCCTCGATCCCGTCGATGCGTGGAAGTCATCTGCGAATGGAATCCGAGCGGGAGAAGCACTTGCCAATCGTCTGCTGGCAATCGTTGGCAATGATTTGCACCCGGAAAACATGATGCTCATTGGGCACAGCAACGGCGCCGGCTTCATGGCGTCGATGGCCCTGGCGTGGAAGAAGGCTGGCAAGACGGTGAAGGAACTGACCGCCCTGGATGCCCCCGCGCAAACGTTGGCGTGGCCGGAAGTCTATTCGGCAGCAGCGGCAGGAATTCCAACTTCAAACTACTACATGCTGCTGAATCAAGGTGGCTCCGGTCAACGAATGTTTATTCCCGGACAGGAGAAGCTCTTCAATTTCCGCCTGAACAGCACCGCCAGTATCCTGGATCTCGTGTTGGCTGTTGGACACTCGACGGTCCCACTGCGTTATGCGAAAACGGCTGACAAGGAGACCAATCTGCTTCCTTGGGGCTTTCGGGAATCGGCCTTTCCCGATGGGGAGTCGCGTTTCGATTACTGCCAGTTCTGGGCGGAAACGGATATTCCCGGCTACTTTCTACCGGATGTTTTGACAGCCACTGTCGATAACGTGGTGGAAGCGACGCAGACCGCCTGGGACGCGTACAAAAGCGTCTCGCGGTCGATCTGGGATGCTGAAGTTCGAGTCGCCAACGAGGTAACGCAAGCGGTGAAGGGGTTGAGTTCCAGGCTAGTGACATGGGCCGATAATCTGGCGCTCCGTTTCAAAGCGGAAAGTCCCGCGTTGGCTTCCGTCGATGTGAACATTCCCGTCGACGCCGACCTGCTGGAATTCAAGCTTTCGGTCCTGAATCCCGGCAATAGCGATCATTTGCTGGTTGCCATCGGCAATGACGTTCTCCAGGAAATCGATCTGGCGGACGTGCAGTTGGCGGGCGGGCCTGAAAGCCCAACTGTGGATGAAACAGTATGCCGGACAAACGACGACGGTGACTTTCTATATGCCATCGGAGGAGTCGAGTACGGCCGAGTTCCTGATCTCCGATGTCCAGTTCGTCGATGTGAACTTGCCACCGGTGGCAACCATCGATTCAGGCACCGTTGCCGTTGGCGATTCCACCGCCACGTTTTCCGTCACGTACACGGACCCAGATGACACGGTGCGGAGTTCAACGATCGATGGCAACGACATCCTCGTGACCGGCCCCAACGGGTTCAGTCAGTATGCCGCCCGGGTCAGCACGGATCCGAGCACGGATGGTTCGTCGCTAACGGCCACTTATCAGATCAGCGCTCCCGGCGGGGCTTGGACGCTGAACGACACGGGAACCTACACGGCCACGATGCAGGCCGACCAAGTGAGCGACAGTAACGGGAGGTTCGTCGCTGCGGGCGTGCTCAGGCTATTTGATATTATGCCCCAGCCCACAGTCATCATCGACCAAGCAGTCGCACAAGCGGATCCAACAAACGATTCGCCGATCAATTCTACGATGGTCTTCAGCAAGGCGGTGACGGACTTCGCCACCGACGACGTGACGCTCAGTGGCACGGCAGGGGCCACCACGGCGATTGTGACCGGCAGCGGCACGACGTACAACGTGGCGGTCAGCGGCATGGCACGTCGGGGCACCGTCTCGGCCGTAATCGCTGCAGGGGCGGCTGTCGATGCGGCGGGGAACGCCAATGTCGCCTCGATCAGCACCAACAACGAAGTCGTTTTCACCCCCTGGCACAACACGGCTGCTGCGTATGACGTCGACGGGGACGGGAGCGTGGCGTCGTCGGACGTCTTGTGCATCATCAACCACCTCAACAGCGGCACCGGCGATGCTTCGTTGCCAACGCATCCTGCTGGAACGCACCCTTTCTATGATGTCAACGATGACAACATCTGCACGCCGTTGGACGTGCTGGAGGTCATCAACTACATCAACAGCCATCCCTCCGGTTCCAGCCAGGGGGAGACGGCTGCGCCGACGGCGGAAGTCGCCGCGCTGCCAAGCCTAGTCGGAACGCCATTTGGTGCCGCAGTCCCGATGCTTTCGGCCACAGACGAACTCCGGTCTCCAGTGGCGTCGGCGGACTCGGCAATGGACTCCCGGCTTCTTCCGGCGTGGACGCAAGCCACATCGCCGCCAATGACGGTCCGTTTCCCGCACGTCCCGGTGCCATCAGCGACGGATCTACATTCAAGGGCCTTGCTCGATGACGACTGCCTGGTCGACCTGGAAGGCATCTTGGAGGAGATCACACCGGCGATTGCCGAAAGATACGGTGCCTCCTCTCGTCCATTTTCGAATCTGGCAATCCGCGAAGGCTAACATCCAAAAAATAGCGACCCGCGAAAATGCGAGAACAACTGCTGTGGAGGAACACTAATCCTCGCTAATCGGCACTAATTGGACAGCACCAGTTTCGCGATTCCGGCGAGCTGCAAGTCTCTGGATAGGTGCAAGTTAGGCCACCGCCGAGCTTGTCTCGGGGGAGCCCGTGATTCTGCACCAGGTACGCCAATCCAATACCCCTCCTCTTCCTTCCCTGCCGCCGCCACCGCCGCGAAGCGGCGGTGGCGGCGGCAGGGAAGGAAAAGGCTTTCTCCGGCCGGTCGTAGTGCAGAATCATCGCTCCGCCGACGCAAGGTCGGTGGTGGCGGAAGTGCTTATGCTTTCGCATGTTACATCGCTCCCGCCACACAACGTGGCGCTGTCCAACTAAGAACACGGCTCGGGGCGCCCGGCCGCTGTCGGGGCGCAGGGCTACCCGCTCCACGCACGCGCCGCTCGCGAAACGGTTCGGGCGGCACAGGGCTACCTGGTGAAGTCCGTTGGCCCCGGCATGCGCAGGTCAGAACCGCAGCCTCCGCAGAGCGACGTCGGCGACAAACAACAGGAGGGCGGCCAGCAGCAGCCACGTCCAGAACCGAGCGACGCGGGGGACGGTTCGGCCGTCGGGGGCGAAGACCGAGGCCGGCTCGGGGCGGAAGAAGCCGCCCGTGGCCTCGGCGACGCGGCGCAGCAGATCTTCGTTCGTGGCCTGCAGGCGGAGTTCTTCCGGATAGTCGATGAATACGGTCTGCGTTGCGGCCAGCGATGGGTCGCTGCTGCCGGGGCCGGTCACACGGATTTCGTACTCGGCTGGGATCGGTGCTTGGGCCGTACACGTGGCGGCGTAGCGTCCCGGTGCGACGGGCTCGAGGGACAACGTTTGGGGCTCGCCGCGCGGTCCGGCGACGGTCGCGGTCAGCTTCGCGTCGGTGGCATAACGGCCGTCGGCCGCGGTCAGGTTGGCGGTCACCACGATGGACTCGCCGGAGCAGCGTGCCGACATGTTCAGCGGGCTGGGCTGCGGCTGCCGCGCGACGTGGCGGACCAGACGTTTCCAGAAGGCTCCGTAGCCCGGCCAGGACTTCCAGCGGGCGGTCCACGGACCCTTGACGTCAGAGGTAAAGGCGAGCGTCACACCCGCTCCATACCGTCCCCAACACAACAGCGGATGGCCGGCCACGGCGAACAACAGCGGCTCGGCGTCCGGCTTGGGATTGGTCCTGGCGTAGCCCAGCAACGGCGGAGCCGACGCGACGTCCAAGCCCGGCAGCGTCCGCAGGGCGAACGGGCGGAATTCGCGATAACCTTCGTCCGCGGCGGCCACTTTCGTTTCCTGCACCAGGATCCGCGGCACGTCGGACGGGTCGTCGCAATGATTGTGACGGCCGCCGGCGATGGTCGCCATCTCTTTCAGCAGGTCTTGCTCGGCGCCCTTGCTGATCGAGACGGTCGACAGCGTGATGCCGCCGGCGGCCATGCGCTGGGCGATCTCGCGGTAGTCGCCCGGCGCGGGAACGCCGTCGGTCAGCAGGATGATATGCCGCCGGTCGGCGGCGGTCTGCTCCAGCGCCAGCACGGCCCGCACAACGCCTCCGTACATGTTGGTCTGGCCGTAGGGTGTCAGTGTGTCGATCCGCTTGAGCAATTCACCTTTGTCCGCCACGGGGGCGAGGTTCGCGATCCATTCGGCGTCATCCGAAAAAGCAACGACGCCCGCCTTGTCATACGCTTCCAATACGCGAACCGACTGCTTGGCCGCCTCTTTGGCCAAACCCAGGCGATTGTCTTCCTCCATCGATTGCGAACGGTCGATGACCAGGACCATCGCCAAGACGGTCTTCTCCGCTTCTTCCGTCGCCGCAGCGGCTGTGACTGGCAAGAGACGTTCCAGCGGCGTGTCGCGAAGAGCCGTCTCGCCGAACGTCCGCTCGCCGCCCAACACGATCAGGCCGCCGCCCTGGACTCGAACGTAATCGTCGATGGCCTGAAGCTGGCCGGCGTTCAAGTCCTTGGAGGGCACGTCGGACAGGACGAGCAGGTCAAAGGCGTCCAGCGCCGCTGCATTGGCCGCCAGTTCCGCGGGCGGCTGGGCCGTCACATCGAATCCCTGCGACGCCAACACATCGCGGAACGCTCCGGTGGTGGCAGGCTCCGCGTCGGCCAGCAGAACCCGCAGCCGCCGGCTGGCAACCACTCGCGCGCGGCGCTGGTTGTTCTCGGCGATCGTATCTTGTTTGGCGGCGACCCGCGCCGTAAACGTGGCGGCCGGCACGACGGCGGCGGCCACCCCCGCGCCCAGCGGCGTTTGCAGGCGGATCCGGTTCTCGCCGGGCTGGAGCGCCACGTCCGAGCGTGCGGCGAGGTCTCCGTCGCGGAGCAGTTCCACCGTACCGGTCGTTTCCACGTTCGCCTGAATGACGACTTCCCACGGCACGTCGCCGCCCGGAGCGACCTCGGCCGGCGCGAGCAAGTCCGTCAGGCAGACTTCCGGACCGGCAAACGCCGGCAGCGGCACGACCGCGACGGGGACGCCGACGCCGAGTGCGGCACGAGCCAAATCGCCGCCGGTCTCGTTGCCGTCGGTCAGCAGGACGACGTGAGGCACGAAATCCGCCGGGATCGTCGCTGCGGCCAACTGCAGCGCCGCCGCCGGATCGCTGGAATTGACGTCAAGTGTTTCGGCGGTGAACTGCGGCTCCGCCGTCGCGGCTCCGGGCTTGTCGGCAAAGGCGATGAACGCCGCATGGTGGCCGCCTTGCTGCTGCAGGGCAGATTGGATGAACTGCTCCGCCGCCTGCCGACCGCCGCCGGCGACGCTGCGGCTGACATCGGTCGCGAACACCACGAACCGCTGCTCGCTGGGGCCGCGGCGCGCGAGGCAGGCAAAGGCCAGGACCGCCAGCGTGAGGATCAGCAGCCGGCAGGTCAGGCTCGCGGCACGCCGCCACATCGGGGCCGAGGTCCGGCTGCGGACCGCAAAGTACACGATCACCGGCGCGATCGCCAGCCAGATCAGACGCAGCGGATGCTCGAATTCGAGGGCAGCCAGCAAAGGATACATAAGCGATCTATCAAACGAGGCGCTCTTGCGTCGCGGCGGAACCAAAGCGGCGACAAGTCGCCGCACTCCAAGACGTTACACGACCAGTCTCCGATGAAACAAACACCATTCGACAAACAACAGCACGACGGCCAGGCCGGCCAGCAGCATCCACAGCGGCTGCTCGCGAGTCGGCGCCGGCGATGGGACGTCTCGCGAGGCCACGTCGGCGCCGGCGCGGATATCACTTTCCACCTGGTTGACGATATTCACCGGCTCGTCGCGCCCGAGCGTCGAGACCGGTTCGTCGGAGCCGGCAGCCAGCGTTATGCTGTCCGCCGTACCGGTCAGCCAGCGCACGGCTTGCTCGATCAGCCGCGGAAAATCGCTGCGCAGGGCCAAGTCGCTCTTGTCTTTCCGCAGGTCCACGTGCAGCACGAGCACCGGTCCGGCCGGCCGCTGGATAAGGCTGCACAGCGGGTCGCCGGAACTCGCTTCGACAAGCGTCTCCGCCGGTTGCTTGAACTGCAATTTCACCGCCTCTTCCACGACGACATCTTCGAACCGCACGCCCGCCAGCAACGGCAAATCCCGCCGCACGGACTGGACGGCACACTGGCCCTCTGGCACCGTTCCTGCCGTGTCCCAAAGGTCGCACGGACCTTGCGGCGCAATCACCAGCAGAGGGCAGTCCGGCAACGTAGGGGGAACTTGGCCGTGAAAAACGACCACCGTATTCGGCGGCAACGCTGCCGGCACTTGCTCGGCGACCTGCAAGTCGATACCCGTGAGGCTTTTCAAGGCCGTTCGAACCGCATCTGCGCCCGCCGACGGCTGGGCCGAAACCAAGCACACACCGGGCCGGCGGCTGCTGGCGACCTGCACGCGGGCCTGATTGTCCGCGGCCAAGTCATCGGCGGCGGTTAGTTGCGCCGACAGGACACCGTTGGCCTCGACGGGCACGGACAACGTGGTCTGCGCGACGGCGCCGGCGGCCAATTCGACGGCGATGGTCTGCGGCTTGCCGCCTGCGATCGCGATGTTCAGCGGGACCTTTGCCGGCGCGTCCGAATGGTTCGCCGTTTCGACCATGACCCATTGCTGTTTCGGATCCTGCAGGCTGGGACGCACGGCCAAGTGGGTGACGCCCAGATTGCGGCCGCCGCTGCCGAAACGTCTTACATAAACCTGCTCGTCCTTGGCCAGGATTTCGGCTTGCGGAAAGCAACCGTCGGTCAGCAGGACGATCTGCGGATTAGGCTGGCCGTCCAAGACCCGCCGCGCCCGTACGACGGCCTCCGGCATCCGTGTGCTGCCGTCGGTTGGCGAAATCCCGTCGATGGCGGCTTCCAGGGCCTGCGGCTCGCCCGTCATGCGGCACTCGATCCGCACCAGACTGCCGGCGCTGAGGACCGCCATCCGTTCGCCCGGTTGCAGGCCCTGTACGATGCGTTTGGCTTCGGCCCGGGCGGCGGCAAACCGCGAAGGTTTGACGTCCGTGGCCGACATACTGGCGGATACATCGAGGACCAGCACCAGCGTGCGGCGTCCGGCAACCGCCGCTTTCCAATACGGCTCCGATAACGCGGCGACCAGCAGCAGGAGGATCGCGATTTGGGCGGTCAAAGACAGCCAGAATCGCAGCCGGAACCAAACCGGCCGCCGGGCCAGAGCGCGTTCCCACAACCAGTACGTGGCGACCTCGTGCCGGCCCCTGGTAAAGTTCCAGAGATACAGCACCGCGACCACGGCGGCCAAGCCGGCCCAGGACCACGCTGCTGGATGAAAGAACCCCATGTTAGCTTGTCAGTTGTCAGTTGCCTGTTGTTAGTTGCTCTTGGGCTGTGATTCTGTCACGTCGCGTACATGCGACTGGTCGCCGTCCGGATCACGCGCAACACCGATTCGTGAACCGGCGTGCCCGTCGTTGTCTGCAGGATTCCGATGGACCGCCGAGCGCAATAACCGCGGCACGACGCGATAAATTCCTCGAAGACGCGCCGATAGTGTACCAGGTCGATGTCTTCCAAGTAGGTGCGGCGCGATCGTCCGGTGGCGACGTCGACCAGCATCACGCCGCCGGACAGCGGCGGATCGATCTCGCGCTCGTCGACCACCTGCAGCAAGTACGGCGGAAATCCGCGTTTGGCGAGCAAGTCGATCGCCGGTTCAAAGCCGGCCGGGTCGAACAAGTCGCTGATCACGACCGTCGTGCCGCGTTGCGGGCGGTGCTGGACGAACGCCTCGGCGGCTGGTTGGAGCTTGGCCGGCGCGGCGACCGTCTGCAGTCCGTCCAGGAATCGGTACAGCCGGAAAGCGTACTGGCGGCCGCGAACGGGCGGCAACTCCGCCACGATGCGATCGGCCACCGCGACGACACCGACCCGATCCAGGTTGGCCAGGGCCAAGTACCCCAGCGTGCCGGCCAAACGGCGGGCGACGTCGAACTTGGGCGGCGACCCCAGTTTCATGCCGGCCGAGCAATCGACCAGCAGATAGACCACGCGGTCTTCGCTGCCGCGGTACTGACGGGTGAGCAGTTCGTCGTGCCGTGCGCAGATCTGCCAGTCGATGTAGCGGAACTCGTCGCCGCAGGTATAGTCCGAATGTCCCACGAACTCGCTGCCGCCCGCCCAGCGCCGGTCCAGACGCCGGCCCAGGAACCGGCTGCCCCAGCTTCGCCGGGCCGTCTGGTCCAGGTACTCGCAGCGTTGGCGGAACTCGGAGTCGAAGAGGGTCATGGGGAGGTTCGCGTCTTTGGGCGATTTTGGGCCTGCCAAGCGGGCTCAGACGTACAGAATTCAATTTTGCCGGTAATAGTTTTTCCAGATGGCAAACGCTTTGCCCGGCAAAATTGAATTCTGTACGTCTGAGCCCTTTTAAGTCACGGCCCGCAGGATTTCGGTGACAATGCCATCGATGCCCGCCTCTTGTGCGTGGCCTTCAAAGCTTAACGTGATTCGATGCCGCAGCGCGGGCAGGGCGACACGCTGCACGTCGTCGCGGGAAATCTGCGTGCGTCCAGCAACGGCTGCCAGGACTTTGGCGCTCAGGATCATCGCCTGGCCGGCGCGGGGACTGGCCCCGCGCAGGACAAACCGCCGCGTGGATTCCGGAGCCGTGTCCTGGCCGGGGTGAGTCGCGGTCACCAGACGTGCGACGTACCCGAGCACGTCCGGCGGCACGGTCACACTGCGCGCCAATTGCGACATGGCCACAATCCGCTTGGCGTCCACGATGCGCTTGACGGATTTCACCTGCGCTTCCGTCCCCCGCTGCAACACCGTTTCCAACTCGTCGCCAGTCGGCGTCGGCAGCGTCAACTTGAAGAAGAACCGGTCCAACTGGGTTTCCGGCACCGGGAACGTGCCCTCGATGTCGCTCAGGCTCTGCGTGGCCAAGGTAAAGAACGGAGCGGGCAATTCGTAGGTCTCGTTGGCGACGGTCAACGACCGCTCTTCCAACGCTTCGAACAACGCCGCCTGCGTCTTGGGCGTAGCTCGATTGATTTCGTCGGCCAGCAGCAGATTGGTGAAGATGGGGCCCTGCTGGAACTCGAACCGCCGCCGGCCTTGGGACTCCATCACCACGTAGGTCCCGATCACGTCGGCCGGCATCAGGTCGGACGTGAACTGGATCCGGCGGTACTTGACGTCCAGCAACTGGGCCAGCGTGCGTCCCAGCAGCGTCTTGCCGACTCCCGGCGGTCCGTCCAGCAACACGTGCCCGCCGGCCACCATTGCAGCCAGCGTCAACTCGATCGCCTCGGCGTGGCCGACCAGGACCTCGGCCAGCGCTTGCCGCAGGGCGGCAAAGTCGGTGGCAAACTGGCTTAGTTCCCGTTTCAGATCCGGTTCGTCACTCATCGAACGGCTCGCTTGTGCAGTTGGTAGTAAGTGATTTTAAGTTATACGCCGAGCGGCAGAAAATGGTAGACCGCACACGCCGTGTGCGGGTTCGGCAGACGGCGAGGCTGTGTTTCTTCATTCCACCCGTTGGAGTTCACGCTTTAGCGTGTCCTGGGACGGATCGTCCCGTCCGTCCGGACAACCTAAAGGCTGAACTCCAACAAAACAAATCACAGCCTCGGAACGTGCCGCCTACTCTTCGACTATTTCACTTTTCGACTTTTTGACTTTCTGAACTCTCCCCCTGCTGCTGCAGGGCCTCGAACGCGAATCGGCGAATGGCCAGATCCTGGTCGCGCAGGGCACTGCGCAGCTGCGGCGCGGCAGCTTTTCCCTCCGAGCCCAACGCAAACTTGGCGAACGCTCGATACGCCGCGCGGCGGACCTGCGGGTCCGCGTGTTTCATCAGCTCCATCAACGGCGGGATCAGCTTGGCCTTGATCATTCCCATCCCTGGGTTCACGGGCGAAGCGTTGGGCAGGTAGTTCTCCAGTTGCGTCAGGGTTTCGACCGCCACAGGACGAACGGCCGCGTCGCCGCCGGTCAAAACCGGCAGTACGAACGGCGCAGCCAACAGGCCCATTTGAGCCAACGACCGCCGGGCGGTCTGCCGCACTTCGGCGTCGGGATGGGCGAGCAACCGAACCAGGGCCGGCGCGGCCAGCCTGACCACGGGGCGGGTCGCCGCAGCCAGTTGCTGAGCGTCCATCAGCGGATGATAGAAAACGCGCGGCCGCAATTCGTCCAGGAATTGTCCCAAGACGTAGGCGGCTGCCGCCGGCGACTGGAAACCGCCGTCCGACAAACGCTGGGCAACCGGTTCCAACTGGTCCGCGCCCAGCGGAACCAAAGCGGACGCAGCGGCGCGACGCACGTCCGGATCCGGGTGGTTCAGAGCCTCGATCAAGTCCGGTGCAGCCGCTTTCGCGCCGGCTCCGATTTCCGCCACGGCCAGCACAGCCGCGAAGGCCGTTTCCGATTCGTTCCGCTTCAGCGCAGCCCGGAGAGCGGGAACGGCCTGCGGGTGTTGCGAGATCCTCCACAGCGCCAGCGCGGCTTGCACGCGATACAGCGGGTCTTCATTCTGCAGCGCCTTTTCGAGCATCGGCACGGCCCCAGCGGCCGCGGGCCCAAACCGCCCCAACGCGCGAGCCGCCAAGCGGCGAAACGGCGCCAGCGGCTTATAGTTGATGTGCTCCGGCGGCAGATCGGCCTCGGCTACGATCGCGGGAACCACCGTCTCCGGCTCCAGCCCGATTCGGCCCAACGCGTCGACGGCGAACTGACGCACCTCCGTCGACGGCGACTGCAGAGCCTGGACCAGCAACGGTACCGCGGCCTTGGCATCCGCTCCGAAACGGCCCAGCGCCTGTGCCGCCCGGCGGCACTGCTCCTTGTCTGCGTCGGAGTCCTTGCCCACGTGCCGGGCGAGCAAGTCCTGCCAGTGCCCTAGCGGCTGATCGGCGTACACGGGCGACGCCGCCCCCATCTGCGCGTGGGCCGACGCTGCACTAAGGCTGAACGCTATCAGCACGACTGCCGGACCGGCAATGGAGACACGGCACAAATCCATGGTTGCCCTTTGGAGTGCGGCGACTTGTCGCCGCTTTTCGCGGGAGACGGACGCCCCGTTGGAGTCCAGGCTTTAGCCTGTTTTTCACGGGTTTTCAACCCGCTCCGCAGCCTAAAGGCTGTACTCCAGCAGAGCCGCTCTGGCACTACGCCTCGTCAACCAGCGGGCGCAGATGTTCGATGCTGCGGGCCGCTTGTTCGATGGTGCCGCATTCGACCGACATCACAATGTCCCGCGGACAGCGGCGGACGATGCTCACCACGCGCTGCCAATCGATCACGCCGTCGCCGCAGGCACAGCCGACCGGCGTGCCGGTGACCTTGCCGCGTTCGGCATCCGAGTGCTCGACCGAGATATCCTTGGCGTGCAGATGCACCAAGCGATCGCAGACGCGTTCCAGCCAGGTATAAGGATCCTGCCCAGCCAGATAGGCGTTGCCGGTGTCCAAGTTGATGCCGATCGACGGCGACTTGACCAGGTTGTAGATCCGGTCCAGCCCATCGGGCGTCTTGGAATACTGGGCATGGCACTCCAGGCCGATCTTGATCCCCCGCGGCTCGGCCACAAAGGCGGCTTCCTGCAGCGTGTACTTGATCAGCATGTGGTCTTCTTCCACGGTCGTCCACTTGGCCTTGATTCCTTCGTCCGTGTTCACGACCGGCGCGCCGCATTCGGCCGCGTGGCGGATGGCCAGCTTCAGGTACTCGCCGTGTACCTCCGGGCGGCCCAGCGGCCCGTGGGCCTGCAGGCCCGACAGCTTGACGCCCGCCTTCTCGGCAACTCGGCGGATGCGGTACGGATCGTCAAACATCGAAACGGTATGAAAATAGCCCGCCTCGCTCATCAATTCGCGGCCGAAGTGGACCATCGGCTCGATGTACTTGTAGCCCAGTTCCGCCGCCTTATCGACCGCCCACTCGAACGGCTTGTCGTGATGCCGCACATATTCCATGTTCAGACCGACGAAAACTTTGGCCATAGGTTCAGCTCCTTGCAGAGTGAGGGAAAACGGGGGCGGACGCGAAGTCCGTGCGCAATCGCGTCGCAAGAACGTCATCCTGAAGTCCGGCCGGGAGGATGTCAAGCAGGTCAGGCTTTCAGCCCGCTCAGATCCAGTTCCAACGTCTTGTTTTCCTTGATCAGTCCTTCCATCGTCAGGCAGCAGCCGCGGGTGGCGGCTTCGCGGCCCAGTGCGGCCGTCAGGGCGTCGTCTCCCGCCGGCTCCACCGTGGGATTATCGCACCGGCCCTCGACGATATTCTGGTAGAACGTGGCAATGTTGCGGATGGCGCCCTGGTCGTACAGACTGACCACTTCGCCGCCGCCGTAATGCTTGGGACCGCCGCGAAGATAGGATTTGCCGCGATAGCTGACCAGCGCCGTGGCCTGGTCGCCGTAGGCGTTCAAATTCAGGGCCCACTCCAGCTGGTTGCGCAACGACTGGCAGCGGTGCGTCCACCGCAAACCGTCGTCGAACTCGTAGGTCACCAGGTAGACTTCGCGGTAGTCGTCCCGCGGGTTGGGCCGAGTACACAGCGCGCGGCCGATCGCGCTGGTCGGACGGCGGCCCACCAGCCACAGCACGGCGTTGATCGAGTGGACCGTGTTTTCGGTGATCACGTCGCCGGAGAGCGCAATCGTGCTCAGCCAACGGCCTTGCCGCAGCCGGTCCTCGACGGTCGTCACCGCCGGCTCGCCCCACGGCGGCGAGAACCCGACGCTGTCGACGTGCGCCAGCCGGCCCAGGCCGCCCTCGTGAACGCGTTTTACGACCTCGATGTTGACGGGGTCGGTAGGCAGTTGATAATCCACCAGGTAGCACAGCTTCTTCTGCGTCGCCAGCCGGCCGGCGGCCTGGACGCGGAGCGCGCCGGGCACGTCGATCGCCACGGGCTTGGCGGCATACACGTGGACGCCCGCCTCGATCGCCGCGTGGCCGTGTTCGGGGTGAAAGCGAGGCACGTTGACCACGACCGCCGCCTCGACGCCGCTGTCCAGCAGGCGTTGGTAGCCTTTCAAGCCGGAAAAACGCCGCGTCGGATCCACGCCGAACCGCGTGCCGGCCTGTTGCGACAGGTCGTCAAAATAGTCGGCCACGGCGTGCAGTTCATAGCCCCCATGCTTCTGGAACAGATCGGCCAGCCACGAGCCTCGCCCGCCGCAGCCGATCAGTCCGAGCTTGATCTTGCGCGCGGGTGGTGGGGGCGACGCCGCAGGTTGTTCGACAGCCCAGGCGGCTGCCGTCCCGGCCAGGGGCGGCGCGGCGGCCAAGATCGCGGACCGTTTAAGGAATTCGCGCCGGGTCGTGTCGTTGGGATTCAGTGTATCTATCGATGGCTGCATGGCTGCTCCTCTCGATATGGGAAATGGGTTCACCCCGTAACTGCGTGAAAAGTGGAACGGATTGCCAATCCGTCCTGCGCGTGTGTCTTCATCTGCCGCTCGCCTTGTCGGCGAAACCAGCGCGGAACCGACCGAGTCATGGTATCCGTATGCCTACGCGGTTGCCAGTATCCTTGCCCCGTCATCCGTCCGGCAGACGAAGGTGGCGGCTTGTTCGGCCAGTTGCGGCTGACGCTCGCGATACCGGCGCAAGACCGTTTCCGCGGCCTCGTCCGCGGCACCGGCAGCGACCAGTGCCAGGCAGCAGCCGCGAAAGCCCGCACCGCTGAACCGGGCCCCGTACACGCCATCAATGGAGGTCAGGATCTCGTACAAATCCACCAAGGGCGGGCACCCGCATTCATAGTTCCGGATCGAACTCTCGCCGGAAGCGGAGATCAGCCGGCCGAACTCGGCCAGTTCGCCGCGGCGCCAACAATCGACGCCCGTCCGGACGCGTTGCATTTCTGAAAAAAAGTGCGCGGCGCGGCGGGCCGGCGGACCATCCAGCAGATGGCCGCAACTGGCGTATTCGTCCGGTTCGATATTCCGCAAGACGGGCTCCGCATCCGGCCGGCCCAGCGCGCGCAGCAACGTCGCGGCGGCCGTGCGGCACTCGTCAACGCGGCGGTTGTAGTCGGTTCCGACCAGGGCCTGCTTCAGGCCGGAGGACGCGATCAGCACGGTCACCGGCTCGGACCAGCTCGGCGCCGGAATCAATTCATGCTCTCGCGTGCGGCAATCGAGGTACGTCAACTGGTTGCGCCGGGACAGCAGGATCGCGGACTGGTCCAGGATGCCGTTTCGCAGGCCCAGGTACTCGTTTTCGATCGCCTGGTCCAGCAGGATGTTCTCCTGCCGGGTGACCGCCAGCGAGTTGACATCCTCCAACGCCAGCAGCAGGGCCACGCCGACCGCTGCGGAAGAACTGAGGCCTCCGCTGTCCAGTCGGCCCGCCGTCACCCCGTGAATCCCGCAATGAACCGAATGCCGTTGCTGCAGCGCGCGGACCGCTCCCCGGGCAAAATTGCCCCAGTCGCCGTCGCGGCGGTGGGGAACGTGCTCCAAAGCAAACGCGACGTCGCCCGGAAAGTCCAGGCTGCACAGCCGCACTTCGCCCGCGGCCGGAACGTAGGCCACGTGGACGGCGCGGTCGATGGCCATGGCCGTGACGAGGCCCAATTGATGATCGACGTGCGCCCCCAGCGGACAAATGCGGTACGGCGACCGCACGACGCGCACGTCGGCCGCCGGCGCACCGTAGCGGTTGACCACCGCCTGGCGCAAGTGGTCGAGAAAGTTGGAGTCGGACATGAGGCTTTTTCCGGCGAAAGATCGATGGAAGCGTACGGACCCCTTGCTGACACTCGAACCGCGCGGCGTTACGATGCATAGCATGTACTCGCGCGGGCGGCGCGACAATGAGGCTTCCGTCGCTTACCTCCCAGGCGACAGGCGGCGGACACCTCTTGACCATGATTCGCCGCCCGGCGATCCCGCGCAAGCAACGGTCCTCGATACGTGCCTTCCTCCCCCAACCCCAGGAGCCTTTCATGAACGCACCAACCAACTCCACGCTTCGCACCGCCTGTTCCCGCCGGCAATTCCTGGCCGCCTCGGCCGCCGCTGGAGCGGTCTTGGGCACGTTGCCCCTGTCCCGCAGCGTCCATGCCGCCGGCAGCGACGTGATCAAGGTCGGCCTGATCGGCTGCGGCGGCCGGGGCAGCGGCGCGGCGGCAAATGCGATGAATGCCGGACCGGATGTCCGTTTGGTCGCGATGTCCGATATCTTCGAGGATCGCGTCAAATCCAGTCGCGATAACCTGAAGAAGATGAAGCCGGAACAAGTGGCGGTGGACGACGAGCATTGCTTCGTCGGCTTCGACGCCTACCACAAGGTGATCGCCAGCGGCGTGGATGTCGTACTGATCGCGTGCGCGTCGAAATTCCATCCCACTTACCTGAAAGCCGCCGTGGAGGCGGGCAAACACGTATTCGTCGAGAAGCCGCACGCCATCGACCCGCCCGGAATCCACGTCGTCCAGCAAGCGTGCGACGAAGCGCAGAAGAAAAACCTGTGCCTCGTCTCCGGCTTGTGCTGGCGTTATGACAAGGGCGTCCAGGAGACCATCAAGCGCGTCCTGGATGGCGCGATCGGCGATCTGGTCGCGATCCAGGAAACGTACATGCGTTCGACGTATCGCAACATCGAGCGTCAGCCGGGATGGAGCGAATTGGAGTACCAGTTCCGCAACTGGTACCACTTCCGCTGGCTGTCCGGCGACGACGGCCCGCAGTCGCTGCTGCACAGCATCGACAAAGGCGCCTGGGCGTTGCGCGAAGAAACGCCCGTCAAGGCGTTCGGCTCCGGCGGCCGGTCGTCCGGTTTCGGCCCGGTCTACGGCGACGTGTTCGACCATCAGGCGGTGGTCTTCGAGTACGCCAACGGCGTGCGGATGTACGCCAATGTCCGGGCTCAAGACGGCTGTTACAGCGAAGTCTCGGACACATTTCTGGGGACCAAGGGCCGCTGCGACGTGCTGAAAAACCGCATCGAAGGCGAGACGACGTGGCAGTACGACGGCCCAAAGTCAAACATGTACGATGCCGAGCACGTGGTGCTGTTCGACGCGGTGAGGGCCGGCCAGCCGGTCAATGACGGCGTGCGCATGGTCCGCAGCACGATGCTGTCGCTGTTGGGACAGATGGTCTGCTACACCGGCCAGCAGATGACGTGGGACCAGGCGCTAAACTCGCCGTGGCGGGCCGGCCCGGAGGCGGTCAGCTGGGACATGGAACCGCCGGCCAAGGCCGACGCCAGCGGCATCTATCCCGTGCCGATTCCGGGGATCACCAAGCTGGCGTAGGACCGTCGTTGGATCGCGAAAGGCGAACGGCGGGCGTGAGCCCGCCGGTTTTTCGCGTGCCCGCTCGTTTGTGCAAGGGGCTCGCCTCATCACCGTCAGGGAAGCCCCACGGACAGTCGGGGAACGGCCCGCAGAGATCGTCACACCGGTGGGCTCACGCCGCACCGTTCGCCACGCTGGCGACAAAGGCCGCATGTTCGAGGCTGGCGAGGCCTTGCTGGAGCACCTGGAGGACCCGTGCCAAGTCGCCGCGGACGACGGCGGCAGGCTCCAGCCAGAGCCCCGGAAAAACCTCGCTCCGATAGATTCCGTCGGCTGGCGCCAGCGGTTCGAACCGTCCGCTGCGGAGCACCAACCAGTCGACGGCTTAGTCCCATACCCGCCAGACCACGTACTCGCGCACGCCATTTCTGCGGTAGGCGTTCAGCTTTTCGTGCAGGTCGTAGCTCGCACTGCTGGCCGCAACTTCGACGATCAACTCCGGAGCGCCCGTGACGTAACCGTCGACCAGCCGGGCTTGCCCCCCGCACTCGGGCAGCAGCCGCAAGTAGCCGTCCGGCTGCGGTTCGTTGTCCAGGTCCAACCGCAGCGTCGCATTGTCACCTCCCCGGACCTGCGGCGTATGCGCGCGGTAGACAAACAGCCAGCCGTTCAAGTCAAAATGCGGTTCGCCATGATCTTCGGCGGAAACGGGGGACGGCATGTAGACGACTCCTTCGATCAATTCTGCCTTGTGGACGGCGGGCATGGCCCGGTAGCGGCGTTCGAATTCGTCGCGCGTCAGGTGGTCGCCGCTGCGCAACGGCGGAAGCCGCCGCGCCGAGGTGCGTGGGGCTGTTTCTTCGATGCTGAGTGTGGTCATGAGATACCCCCCTTCGGCGAACCGAAACGCCGGACAGCGCTTTCTCCTGCCGTGGCTCCTCTCTCCATTCTCTCGCCACCGTCCGCGGAACTCAAGTGGTCAGGTCAGTTGCCCGACATCAGGTCAGTTGCCCTTCCCTTCGATCGCCTCCCGCCACACCTCCGGAACATTCCGGTAGGCGGCCATGTAGGTTTGTTCCAGCGGGACGTCAATGTACCAACCGGGTTGCAGAAACAGCGGCATGTCGGGCAACACCGAACCGACCGCGGCCGGTTCGACATAGGCGCAGGGCGGCGTGTCGGCTTCGTAGGCGACCAGCGTCAGCGGCTTGTCCACCGGTAGTTCGTACGGTCCATGACCGACCTCGTCCCAAACCGCTCCGTGAATGCCATTCGGATCACGGACTGCCGGCGGGTGCAGGTCGATCACCAGCAGATGGTAGCCTTGTTGAAGCGCCGCGACGACTTTGTCGACGAAAGCCTGCAACGACGAGCGGCGGTCTTTGTTGCCCGCCGACAGGATCTCCACCAGCGCCACGATCTGATGGTCCTCGCGGTAACGAATGACCAGCGTCCGCCGCCGCAGCGCGTAGCTTGCGGTCTCGTCGATCGTCATTCTTGCACTGACTCTGGGCGGCGCGTCGGCCACGGCGGTCATGCCACGCGCCTGTTGCGGCCGAGACCGCGGGCGATCCATCTTGAGCGTCAGTACGTCCGGTTGGACCGGTCCGGCATATTGCTCCGAGATGGCGTAGAAGTCCGGTGGGAGCAGGCCGTCGTTGAGCGCATTTTTCAGTTCCACGATCCACGTATTGTGGAAATCGTGAAAGATCCCCGCGCTCACGCGTTGCCAATCGTGAACAGGCATGGTTCTCGCCCTCGAATGGTTTCTTGTACCAGGTGGAACGTAACTTCGCGCTACCCGCCACAGCTTTTGCCTTCGCCATTTTCATCTTGGACGCTCGGGTCATCAAGCGGTTGGCGAGGAACCGGAGCGCATTGATTTTGGCGGGGAGCCGCGTCAGCCCCCGCCGCCGGGCGCCGGCAGCGGGTGTTCCTCGATCAGGTAGTCGCGGACCAGGCAGCCTCCGATCAGGTGCTCTTGAATGATCCGTTCGAGCACGGGAGGATCGCATTGGCCGTACCAGGCACCTTCCGGGTAGACGACCGCCACGGGGCCGCCGACGCAAATCCGCAGGCAGTTGGCCTTGGTGCGGTACACGCCGCCGGCGCCCGTCAGGCCGAGTTCCTCCAGCCGGCGCTTGAGATAATTCCAGGCGGCCAGCGAGCGTTCTTTGTCGCAGCACTTGGGCGTCGTCTGGTCGCAGCACAGGAAGATGTGGCGGCGAATCTCGCCGACGTGCTTCTGCTCAGCGGCGCGGCGCTGGACGGTCAAGGTGGATTCTGGTTCGGTCATGAATCTTGCTCCGCAACGGTTGGTTCGGGCGGCGGTGGCGCGGCGGGCGGCGCCAGCGCGATCGACGCATGCATGATTTTGGTCTGAATGTTCAGCTTCATGCGGTCGGACCGTTCGTAGATGACGTCCAGGAGGTTGCTGTACAACAGCGACGAATTCTCTTGCGAGTAGTAACCGCCGATCACGCTGATCAGGCCCAGCAAGTCGCTGCAGGTCGACAAGTACAGCAGATTCTCCCGACGCCGGTCGTTGCACGCAAGGCCCAGCACGTCCTTGTCGCTCTGGTGCATGCTGATCAAGCTGATCAGCGTGTTCAATTCGTGGAACCTGCGGCGGTAGGTCGTGATCTCCAGTCCCAGCAGGGCCAGGAACGCCAAGCCGATGTAGACCAGCACGCTGAGGAACGCCTCTAAACCTTGCAGAACCGCGGCCGCGTCTTCCAAGGTCGGTTCGTAGCCCCGTTCGGACAACGTATTAACGTCCGTGTCCAGCAGATGCGCGGCAGCGGCCAGCAACCGCGGGGTCAAACCGCGGCCCGCGACCAGGTACGTGGCGACGGCGTAGGTGGCGACCGCCCGCTCGGGGACCGGCGGCTGTTGGTTCAGGTAGCCGGTGGGAATTTCCGCCGCCCGCAGGTAGTCCAGCGCAACCGCGTGTGCGCCGATATCGGGCGAAGTTAAGCGGAAGCCCGCTGCCGCCAGCCGCTCCGCCGCTTCCAACGTCTTGTCCTCTGCGATGTCTTTGATCACGAACACCGCGTCGATGCCGGCGGGGATCCGATAGGCAGGGTCCGCATTGAACGGCCGCCAGTCGTGAACAAACTGCACTTGGCCGTCGATGTCCCACATGTGCGCGAACACTTGCGCGACGGAATGGCTGCCCTGGCCCGGGGCCGAGGTTAGCACCCGTCGGATGTCCCGGGGATGGTTCGCACCCTGACGGACAAAATACAGCACCAATTCGGAACTGGGATTCTGGCGGCGAGGCAGATCGTCGGGAACCGGAATCCCGCCCTGAATGAACGCCAGGTCGACCTGATTGTTCAGCAGCACCTGCAGGCTTTCCTGCGAGCCTTCGGTCAGCGTTTTCTCGAACCGGACGCGGCCGCTGTGCGCCAGCCGCTCGTGCAATTGCAGCGCATCTTCCCTGGGCAACGCAATGCGGAGCGTCGCGACGTGAAAGAAATTCCAATAGATCCAAACCGCGAACAACAGCAGGGCGACCGCTGCAAAGGCGGCCGGCAGGCGGTGCAGGCCCCAGGGGCGGCGCAGCGCGCGGGCCACGCGTTTGGCCTCGTGGGCCGCCTCGGCGATGCCCTGAGCCGCGCGGATGATGCCCCCGTGACTGGGCAATTCCCGCCGGACCTGTTCTGCCAAATGCTCCGCGCGCTGGATCACCGGATCGATATCCAGCCGCAACAAGCGGTGGGGCGTTTTGGCGTTCATCGGCGGCCTGCGGTCGGTTAGGAGAAAACGGACAGGGAGCTTGGGAATCCCTTCGGGGCGAGCCCGATGCGATTGGTCCCGTACCGTCGATTCTGGCGCCGGGCGGCCGGACGTCAAGGGGGTGGGGGCTCCGGCTTGTGGCACCCAACCCTGCGGGATGTTGATTTACGGGAGCCAACCTACGTGGGATAGGCTTCCAGTCTGTCAAGATTGCCCAGTTACAGGTGACCATTTCTGCGTCGTTTTTCCATTCGACAGGCTGGAAGCCTATCCCACGATTTAATCAACAGCCCGCCTGTTGGAGTGTACGCTTCAGCGTGTCTGGCGGGCGAGGCCCGTCCAAAAAGGCACGCTAAAGCGTGGACTCCAACGGAATGAGCCGCTCGCCTGGGGTCGCTCGACCGTCCCTACCCAATGCCGGCAGTCATCTGCTATTCTGACGGCATGGCACTGACCTCTGCAGATATTCTTGGCCCCGGCGGGCTGATCGCTAAGAAGCTGCCGAACTACGAACACCGCGACCAACAGCTGAAAATGGCCGACGCGGTCGCGGCGGCGCTGCGCGACGGCAGGCATCTGGTCGCCGAAGCGGGCACGGGAGTGGGCAAGAGTTTTGCCTATCTGGTCCCGGCGATCCTGGCCGTGGCAGATGACCCGGGCGGACTCGAACGGCCGAGTGGCAAGGACGACCAAGGCCCCAAACGGCTGAAGAAGATCGTCGTTTCGACCCATACGATCAGCTTGCAGGAGCAACTGCTGCACAAGGACTTGCCGCTGCTGAACGCCGTTATCCCGTTGGAGTTCACGGCCGTTTTGGTCAAGGGCCGCCACAACTACGTCAGCTTGCGGCGGCTGGACTCGGCCCTGTCGCGGGCCGGCAGTTTGTTCAGCACGGAAGAGGAACTGGAGCAGCTGCGTTCGCTGCGGTCCTGGTCCAAGACCACTACGGACGGCTCGTTGAGCGATCTGCCAACTCGGCCGCCGGGATCGGTCTGGGATGAAGCGGCCAGCGACAGCGGGAATTGCCTGGGAAAGAAATGCCCGACGTACAAGGAGTGCTTCTACTATCAGGCCCGGCGGCGCGTGTTCAACACCCAAATCCTGGTCGTGAACCATGCCTTGTTTTTCAGCGATCTGGCGTTGCGGCGGTCCGGGGCGAGTATTTTGCCGAAGTACGACGCCGTGATCTTTGACGAAGCGCATACGCTCGAAGGGGTGGCCGCCGACCATCTGGGGATCCGTGTGTCGTCGGGTCAAATCCAATACATTCTGAACAAGCTGTACAACGACCGCTCGAACAAAGGGCTGTTGGTCCACCATCGCTGCGGCGAGGAGCAGCGGCAGACGCTGCGCTGTTCCCAATTGGCGGACGACTTTTTCCGCGACATCCACAACTGGCTGGGCGAGCAGACGCAGACCAACGGCCGCGTCCACACACCGGAGATTGTGGGCAACCCGCTCAGCAAGGCGTTGGAAGAACTGGCGGCGATGCTCCGGCAGCGGAGCAGCAATCTGAAGGACGAGGCGCAGCGGCAGGATTTCGTTTCGGCCTTCGAGCGGCTGACGGCGTTGGCTGGCGAGATCGAGGTGTGGCTCGGGCACGGGATCCCGGAAGCGGTGTACTGGATCGACGCTTCGCTGTCCCGCCGCAGCCGGCCGCAGATCAAGCTCGAGGCGGCCCCGATCGACGTCGGGCCGACGCTCCGCAAAGAGCTGTTCGAGTCCACGCACAGCGTGATTCTGACCAGCGCGACCCTGTCGGTGGGCCGCCAGGGCTCGTTCGACTTCTTCAAGTCCCGCATCGGTTTAACGCAGGCGTCGGGCATCCGCCTAGGCAGTCCGTTCGACTATCGCCGCCAGGCCAAGCTGATCCTGGTCGACGGCATGCCGGACCCGACCGCGGACCGCGAACAATTTGACGCCCGCTGCGTGGCCTTGATCCGCCGCTACGTCGCCCGGACCGACGGCCGGGCCTTCGTGCTGTTCACCAGTTACGAAATGATGCGCCGCGCCGCCAGCGAACTGACCCCGTGGCTGACGCAGCAGGACCTGGCCCTGTACAGCCAGGCCGACGGCCTGCCGCGGCACGAGATGCTGCAACGGTTCAAGAACAACCCGCGCTCGGTACTGTTCGGCGCCGACAGCTTCTGGCAGGGCGTCGATGTGCCGGGCGACGCGCTGCAGAACGTGATCATCACCAAGCTGCCGTTCAGTGTGCCCGACCAGCCGCTGTTGCAGGCGCGGCTGGAGGCGATCCGGAAACGGGGGGGCAATCCGTTCATGGAGTACCAGGTCCCGGAGGCGGCCATCCGGCTGAAACAGGGCTTCGGCCGCCTGATCCGCAGCCAGCAAGACCGAGGGATCGTCGTGCTGCTCGATCCGCGCGTGCGGACCAAGCGATATGGCCAGATCCTGCTGGAATCGTTGCCGGAGTGCGAGGTCGTGATCGAACCGGCCTACAACACGGAGGACAGCGGCGGCTAGCGCCGTTCCGCTCACATAATTCTCGAGCGACGCGCTAAGACGCCCGGGCGTGGGGAATACGGTCCTGGGCGAGTTCCAGGCAGGTCTGGAGCGACTCGCGGTTCAACAAGTCCTGGGCTTCGTGTCGCGAGACCCAGCGGCGTTGGCGGACGGTCGCCTCGTCCCACTGGTCGTCGCACCCGGTCACTTCCATCAGCAGGGCCACGACCTTCTTGGTTTGGCCGTTCTTGTCGGTCGGGTAGCACAGGAGGGGCGTTCCCAGGATCCGGCCGTGCAACCCGGCTTCTTCCAGGGCTTCCTTCAGAGCCGTTTGCTCCGGCGTTTCGCCGGGGTCGATATAGCCTTTGGGAAACCCCCAGCGACCGGCCGAGGTCGTGATCAGGCAGAATTCGACACGATCGCCGAAGCGCCGGAAAGGCACCGCGCTGGCTTGATCGGGCAGGATGGGACGGCCGTTTTTTTGCGGCATGATCGGCAGTTCTTCAGCGGTTCAGGGCCGGGTGCGCCACACCTAATCTGGAACTCAATGCGGAATTATAGGCAGCCCCCGCTTTTAGGTCGAGAGCAATTTCCACGTTTTCGGAGATCCGGAGATTCGGAGATCTGGAAGCGAGCTTGACGCATCACGGGGGTTCTGAATAATTCGCCACCTGACGTGGGGCGTCTGCCGGGCCTCCGACGGCCGCAACGAGCCACAGAAGCCGGCAACGGCGAGCATCCATTCCCTTTGGTCAAGGATCAAACCCATGCCACGAGGCGCGGCCGAAACGGTCTTTCGCTTCCTTCCTGCCAGCAGGGCTGCGGCCCGGGAGGCGGTGTGATGCGGCGGATTGCGACGGCCCTGCCCGACGTAGCCCTGGTCGAACCTCAAGTCTTTGGCGACTCCCGCGGCTACTTTATGGAGACTTACAACGCCCGCGAGTTCGCGCGGTTGGGGGTGGATTCCCTCTTTGTCCAGGACAATCAATCGGGTTCGCAGCAAAGCGTGCTGCGGGGACTGCATTACCAACTGGGACGCCCCCAAGCCAAGCTGGTGCGAGTGGTCCGCGGCGAGGTCTTCGACGTGGCGGTGGATCTCCGCCGCGGCAGTCCTACCTTTGGACGTTGGGCTGGCGAGATCCTGAGCGAACAGAACCGGCGGATGCTGTTCATCCCGGAAGGGTTCGCGCATGGCTTCTACGTCCTCAGCGCGCAGGCCGAATTCGTCTACAAATGCTCCGAATACTACGCCCCGGAAGAAGAGCGGGGCGTGATTTGGAATGATCCCACCCTGGCAATCGCGTGGCCGATCCCCGCCGGTGTGATTCCGGTGTTGTCCGGCAAAGACAGCCGGTATCCGCGGCTGCAGGAAATGGCCGTCGAGGATCTGCCGGTCTACCAAAATGTGGACGCTTGATCGACTCGTGGGGCGAGTTCTCCGCGTGCGCGAGGCAGGCCGCGCATTTGTTGCTCCGGTGGTTCTTATCATGTCGAGCGTGCGGGAATACAATAGGTTCCGTTGAGGCCGCGACGCGGCGAGCACCGGGAGTTGGGCGATGTCTCCAGTTCAGTTCGGCGAGGTTTCCTGGGAAAGGATGATCGGAGCGGTGGAGAAGGTACGTCAGAGGCTCGAACGAGCGGTGGAAGCATTGAATCAGGCGGGTATTCCCTACGCGGTGGTAGGCGGCAATGCCGTCGCGGCCTGGGTGTCGCGAGTCGACGAGGCGGCGGTCCGCAACACTCAGGACGTCGATATTCTTCTGCGTCGCGACGATCTTCCTGCCGCTACCGTGGCCCTTTCCGAGGCCGGGTTTGTTCACCGGCGTGCCGCCGGAATCGACATGTTCCTTGACGGTGTGAACGCCAAAGCCCGCGATGCCGTGCATGTCGTCTTGGCAGGAGAACGGGTGCGGCCCGATTACGCCGAGGCCGCCCCCGACGTAACGGAATCAGAGGCAACGGAGTCGTTTCGCGTCTTGAACCTGAATGCCTTGGTGCGGATGAAACTCACGTCTTTTCGGGACAAAGACCGCACTCACCTCCGCGATCTGATCGACATTGGTTTAGTCGACAGCCACTGGACGGAGCGCCTTCCGCCCACGCTGGCTGACCGGCTGCAACTGCTGCTCGACACGCCCGAGGGGTGACGCCCGCAGACAGAAACAGCGGAGGAGATTCGTTTGAAAGACGCCTTGGTCCTGATCGGCTCTTGGGTGACTGCCGTCCTGACGAACAAGGTCGTCGCTTTGACCTTGGGCGGTGCCCTCGGCACGCACGCCCGGTACTGGCTGGGCCGCTGGTTCAACGAAGTCGGCTGGGCTCGCGGGTTTCCGCTGGGCACGTTCGCGATCAACATCAGCGGCTCGTTCCTGTTGGGCCTGGCCGCCGTCTTCATGCTCGAACGGCTCCCGCCGTCGCAACAGGCATGGTATTTCTTGCTGGGCACCGGTTTTTGTGGCGCGTTCACCACGTTTTCGACCTTCGAGTGGGAGACGTTCCAACTGGTCCGCGACGGAGACTATGTTTTCGCTCTGCTCAACATCGTGGGCAGCGTACTGGTCGGGTTCGTGGGAGTCCTGCTCGCGGTGGTCTTGATGGAATTCTTCCTTCCGCGGCGGTAGCCAAACGGTGGGCCAAACGACAAGCCAAACGGTGCCAAACGGTGAGTCTGATTCCCGATGGCCGCCACGGGTGCTAATATGAAGGCCGCGTGCGACTCGATCACGTTTCTACGGGAGGGCCTGACGATGAGTGATCCGAATTCCGTTTCTCGGCGCCAGTTTGTAGCTGGTGCTTCCAGTCTGTTGTTGGCGGGTGCGGCCCGGGGAGCGGGTGAGAAGCCCGCGGCGATTCCGGGTTCTCCGCTGGCCCTGCACGGAGGCGACAAGGCCGTCACGTTGTCTGCCGGTGGGGGACCCCGCTGGGGCGAACCGGAACGTAAACAACTCGAAGCGATGCTCGAACAGGATTCGCTGTTCTACTGGCAGGGTCCGCAAACCAAGCTGCTCACCGAACGGTTCCAAGAAATCTGTCCGCTGAAACACGTGCAGACCTGTTCGTCCGGCACGGCCGCGCTGCATATCGCCGTGGCGGCGGCCGGAATCGGACTGGGTGACGAGGTGATCACCTCGCCGGTCACGGACATCGGGACGGTGATCGGCGTGATCTATCAGCAGGGGGTGCCGGTTTTCGCCGACTTGGGCGCGGGCACTTACAATCTGGATGTCGCCGACGTCGAACGGCGGATTACGCCCAAGACCAAGGCGATTATCGCCGTTCACCTGGCCGGCAACCCCTGCGACCTGGACGCGTTGAAGGCGTTGGCCGACCGCCATCAGCTCATCCTGATCGAAGATTGCGCGCAGTCCTGGGGGGCCCGGTCCCGCGGCCGGCCGATCGGCACGGTCGGTCACTTGGCCTGTTTTTCGCTGCAGAATTCCAAGCACGTGACCTGCGGCGACGGGGGCGTGGTCGGCAGTAACGACGAGCGGTTCGGACCGTTGCTGCAGAAGTTCGGCGACAAGGGCGGCGACCGCCGCAAGTGGGGCGGGTTCGACGCGTTTGCCACCAACTACCGCATGAGCGAGCCGCAGGCCGCCGTGGCTGCCGCCCAACTGTCACGCCTGGAAGCGATTGCCGCGAAACGCGCAAAGCTGGGTAACTTGCTGACGGAGAAGATCGCCGACCTGCCCGGACTCATCCCGCACCAAGTACACCCGGAAGACCGGGCCGTCTATTGGTTCTACATGTTCCGCATGCGGCCGGAAGCGTTCCGGTGCGGACGCTCGGAGTTCACCAAAGCGCTGCTGGCCGAGGGTGCGTCCGTGTCGGGCGGCTACATCAAGGTGCCGCTGTACGGCGAGCCCGTATTCCAGAAACACGGCTTCTTCGCGGGCCGCTGGCCGGTCAAGGAGTTGGGTCTGACCACGATGGACTTCTCCCAACACAAATGCCCGGAAGCCGAGGCCATCTTGGAAACCGCGATTCGCGTGACGATCACGGAACACATGTCGGAGCAGTACATCCTCGCCGTGGCCGCTGCCATCCAAAAGGTGGCCCGGCACTATGCCGCGTGAGTCGGCTGCGGGATCGGACGGATCCGTCGGATCCGTCCGAGCATTGGCAAAGCCGCTGTCACACAGCCAAATCACCCACCCCGAAAAACTTCTGTTCTCCCTTGCCTTGAAAGGACCGTCCGATGAGCAAGACTGTTAAGAACCGTCGCGAGTTTCTGGCCACTGTCGGCGCCGCCGGCGCCGCAACGATGCTGGTGGGATCTATGGGGACTGGGGCAAGCCTGGCCGCCGAGGGCAAGGAGAAACTCGCCATCGACGGCGGGACGCCGGTCCGCACGAACCCGCTCGGTTCCGGGCCCTTTGGGCCCCAGTTCTATGACGATGTCGAGAAGAAGGAACTCCTCGAAGCCCTGGAGTCGCGATCGCCTTTCCGCTGGCGGGGCCCAGATTCCAAGGCCCTCCAGTTCGAGAAGGCTTACGCGGCGCACATCGGCGTCAAGTACGCCATCGGAGTGACGTCCGGAACGACCGCGCTCTACACCGCCATGGCGGCCTTGGAAATCGGGCCCGGCGACGAGGTAATCCTCCCCGCCTGGACCTGGTACGCCGACTACGATGCCGTCGTCCTGTGCGGCGGTCTCCCGGTGTTCGTCGAGATCGACGAGTCGCTGGCCATGGATCCCAAGGAGATCGAGGCCAAGATCACGCCGCGCACCAAGGCGATCGTGCCGTCCCATCTCCAGGGCGGCCTGGCCGACATGGACGCGATCCTGGAGATCGCCCGCAAACACAAGCTCCGCGTGGTGGAAGACTGCGCCCAGTGCTGCGGAGGACGCCACAAGGGCAAGTACGTGGGCTCGATCGGCGACATGGGCATCAACAGCTTCCAGCTCAGCAAGACCATCACCGCGGGCGAAGGCGGCGCCGTGACCACGAACGATCCGGAACTGTTCGAACGCGCCGTCCGTTTCCACGACGTCAGCGCAATCCGCGCGCCCTACAACGAGGAACTCAAGGGCGGCCTGCTGGCGGGCTTCGCCGCGTGCAACTTCCGCCTAAACGAGTTCACCGGCGCCGTGCTGAAGGGGCAGGTGCAGAAGCTCGATACCATCTGCACGGCCCTGCGGGCCAACGCCAAGAAGGTCCGTGAGGGCATCGCCGACCTGCCGGGACTCAAAATGCGCAAATCGCCGGACGTCGACGGTGACCTGGGCTCGGTCATCTTCTTGGACTGGGGCACCAGGGAACGCCGCGACAAATTCCTGCGGGCGATGCGGGCCGAAGGCATCAGTTGCGGGGGACCCGGCGGCTCGGTGATCCTCCCCGCCGATAGCCGAATCGCGAACAAGGCGACCATCCATCCCGACTGGCCAACCTTCAACAGTCCCCAGGGCAAGGCGATCCAATACGGCGCCGAGTCCTGCCCGCGCACGATCGATATCATCGGCCGCTTCGGCGGCGTGATGATGGGCCCGCGCTACGACGACGACGACGTGACGGACATCATCCGGGCCATCCGCAAGGTGTATCTGGCCATGCGCACCGCGTAAGGGCGGTGCGGAAGGTGGGGCAGTTGATCGGACGGATCGGACCGATCCGTCGGGTCCGAGAGCATTCGCCGCCAGGTGAGGAAACCCGGCCTACTTCCCGCTGGGCACCGCGATCATGTCCATCGTCAGCGTGCGGCCGGATTTCCCGACACCGTGGACCATCAGCAGCGACGCCGCGGGGGGACGCTTGGGGTCCAAGAGCTTCGGCCGCGCGATGTCGTAACCCCGAGCCGCGTCCGGGTCGCAGACGTAATACAATGCCTTGACCAGATGCCGCATGTCGCTGCCGGTCTGGTCGAGGATCGTCTGGAGTTGAGCGAACACGTCGCCGGCCTGCGCCTCGCCGTTGCCCGCCTCACGGGCGAACAGACCGGCAATGTAGATTTGCCGCTGGCTGCGGACCAGTGTCACACGACTAAAGATCGGCAAGGGCCTCGTGTCGGGTGGGTTGTAGTATTCCAGATCCTGGGCCGGTTTGTCCGTCGGGGGCAACTGGGCAATCAGTTCGATCTCGGCCTGGGGCGCGGCGCTCCATTCCACAAAGACCACCGGCGGCGTCATTTGACCGGGAAAGAACTCCTTCAGCCGGCGCGCGACCTCATCGGCTGCCAGAGCCGGCCTGAGAAAGACCTTTAACTGCACCACCTGCGCCGCCGGGATCTTCAACTGTCCGAGCGTTCTCCACAGAGTGGACATGGACTTCGTGACGGCCGGCACGGCCACGTCGCTTTCTTCCGGCACGCCGGACAAGTACGCCACGCCGCCCGGCGGCAACACCGCGGCGTCGGCGAAGTCCTTGTCGCCCGCCACGGCTTCGCAGCGTTTCAAAACCACGGTCGGGCTTCTCTCGGTGCTGACCGCGATCGCATCGACGGCCACCAGCGCCTTGCGGTGCGGCATGGGCGTCAGGACCGCGGTCATCACGGGACGGACGTTGGCATCCAGCCGCTTGCTCAACAACTCGCGCACGCGGTCGACGGTCTGGGGCGCAATGGCGTAGACGTTCAGCCGCACGAGCTTGTCCAGGCCCGATCCGGAGGCGCCGAGCACAGCAGTCAGGTTGTCCAGGACTTGCTCGATCTGCTTGTCGACCGACTCCTCACCCACGGGCTTTCCTTCGCGATCCAGCGGCAGCAACTGCCGCGTATGCACCAGCGGCTGGCCCTGTACGATCACGGCCTGCGATGTCCCCGCCGGGGCGTCGAGAGGAAGGTAACGGACCGCGGCGCCGGCCGTGGCCGTGCCGGCCGAGCCCTCGGCCGCCGGGCAGTTGACCGGCCCGAACGCGCATACGGTCAAGATCACGCCACGGACAAATCGCCTTGTCATGGGGAGGCTCCTCGTGAGTGTTCAATTCGGCTGATGGCTCGGATTCTCAGTCCGGCCCTAATCTTTCACCTGATCTTTCACCTAATCTCTTGCCGGCGTCGTCAAGGACCCATGTGACCGAAGATTAGGTGAAAGATTAAGTGAAAGATTAAGGGGGGCCGTGTTTTGGGCATTAAACCTGTTCCGGCAATTCAAAACCTTTGCGTTTCGGAACGTCAATGAACGTGTTCGCCTCGTCGTCGCCGGGGAAGGTTTCCTTCTCCGGGTCCCACTTCAATCGGCGCCCGAGCCGCCGGGCGATGTTGCCCAGATGGCACAAGGTGGCCACACGATGCCCAGCCTCGACGTTCATGATCGGGTCCTTGCGGGAGACCACGCAGTCGTAGAAGTTCTGCATGTGGTTGTCGCTCTCGTAGACACGTTTGGCATTCGTCGGAAGCGGGTCCTCGTCGAGGCCCTTGGGATCGCACTCGTATCCGTTGCGGAACATCTTGATCGAGCCCTTGTCACCGACGAACAATGCCCCTTGTCCCACCTTGGGATCGTGGGAGCTGAGTTCCAATACCACGCCGTCGGCATACTTGTAGCTGATGACGGGCCGGCTGCAGGCGGCTTCCCCGCGGTCCTTCTTTTCCGGGGCGTCGTAGACCATCGTGGGCATCGGCTCGGCGGGGTCCACCCAGATCTCGACCGGACCACTGTTGTCCATGCCCAGCACCCACTGGACCTCGCTCAGTCCGTGGCAACCCCAATTGGGCAATTCGCCTCCCGAATAGGGGCGGAACGACATCCAGCCCGGTCCGATCGCGTATTTTTCCGCCGGCGAGGGCGGGAAGTCCGGCTCCGGCTCATAGGGCACACGCGACAGGTACAGATCCGTGTGATAGGGCACGACTTCGTTCTGTCCGCACCACCGATCCCAATCGAGATACTCTGGGACCGGCTGGGGTGGGAAATTGCACTCCCACGCGCTGGGATAGTTGTAGCCGATGATCTTCTGAATCTTGCCGATGCGCCCGTTGAGGATCAGTTCCACGGCCCGGCGCGTTTTGGGGTGCGATCGCTGCTGTTCACCCGTCTGGAACACCCGCTTGTACTTGCGGACGGCCTCGACCATTTTCTGCCCCTCGCGGATGCTGTGCGAGAGCGGCTGTTCGCCGTAGATGTCCTTGCCCGCTTGACACGCATGGATGCAGGGCAGGTAGTGCCAATGTTCCGGCGTGGCGTAGACCACGACGTCCACTTCCTTGCGGTCCAACAGCTCACGGTAGTCCTGGTAGGCTTTGCATTTGTAGTACTTCGCCCACGCACTTGCCCGCCGCATGTTGAGATCGGCCACCGCGACGAACCGGGCGTTTGCGGGCGGCTTGCCCTGGAATCCCTTGCCGATGGCGAGTTGCCCGTTGCGCCGTCCGCAGCCGATAATCCCCACACCGATCTGGTCGTTGGGCGACGTGCGAGGCGACGAGCCGACCGGCGATCTCGTCGGCTGCCGGCACGACACGAAGTACGGCACGGCAATTCCCGCCGCGGCCGCAGCCAAGCCTTGTTTCAGCACCTGGCGCCGCGAGATTTTTCCAGTTATTGGCATTTTGGAATTTCCTCCGCTAACGGACTGGTTGGCTTGGTGCAAGGACCGCTCTAACGGCGGTGCCCCCGCTGGAGTTCACGCTTCAGCGTGTCACTTTCGGCGGGCACGGCCCGCCGGGCACGCTAAAGCGTGAACTCCAACAAGGCCCGACACTGCAGGTTTCCCTGCAAACCGCGTCTAAACAGGAGTACCCTGGTGCATGTTCCCCGTCCCTGGCGGAATCCCGCCGAAAACACGAACCGATGCCGCCACTGGCAGACCTACGGTCGATGTTCACCTCAGACTAGAGGCGCCAGGCCAATTCTGCAAGTAGACATTCGATTGGCGCTGGTGACCAGCGGCGAACACTACATCGCCGTGCTGAACACGGACGACTGGAAGGAGTTCCTCGGCAACGCTCCCGAGCGGCCGTTTTCCGCCGACGTCCTCACCGGCTGGTACGGGTACCTCGATTACACCGACGGTCCGGTGACCAATCTCGGCTGCCATTTCATCGATCTGTACAGCTACATCACCGGCGCGCAGTTCCCGGTTAGTTGCGTCTGCAACGGCGGCATCTTCACCTGGAAGGACGAGTACCAATTCACCTGCCCCGACCACGTCGAGGCTTTGTGGGTCTACCCCGAAGGCTTCATGGCCGCCTACTCCAGCAACCTCGGCAACAGCGGCGGCAGCCGCACCCGCTTCTTCTGCGAAAAGGGGCAGTTAGTGCTGGACAACCTGAGCGCGCCGAACTACACGGCCGAAGGCGGTCCGAAACGCGACGGAACGATCCGCGGCGTCAACGACGTGAAGCCGATCGACACGCCCGACCATTTCCTCGACTGGCTCCAGTGCCTACGTTCCGGCAAACCCACCCGCGCCCCCATCGAGACCGGCTACCTGCACTCGGTCGTCGGCCTGATGGCCGTCGAGTCCTACCGGAACGGTTATCGCACGACCTACGATCCCCAGACCCGCATCATCGGCAAGGCCTGACTTGCACGAGTGCTCCGTCCGCGTCACGTCGGCAGGTGGTGACAAAAACCGGACCCGACCCCATTTCATGCGAGTGGGCGTCTTTGCGAGAGCCGCCCTTGACAGCAGAAGTCGCCCCGCGGAAAAGCTTGGGCTGTACGCTTCTTCTCGGTGGTCGTCCGCGAAAAGAAAAGACCGGAGGCAGCATGCGCCCCGCGACAACTTGAGGAAAGGAGGACGCGATGGCAGAACGCAGACGGCCGAAACGCCGGCGACAGTCCGAGCAGAAAAGTGATTACGACGGCGCTTGGAAGGAGTCGGGGCGTCAACATCTCCGGGAGATTACGGAGAAGTACTTTCCCCTGATTGCGGCGCTGATCGCCTGGCGTGATCCGCCCCAGTGGTGCGACAAGGAACTCAGCCGCATCCTGGCGCGTTTTGGGCGCCGCCCCAAGTCGGTCGACATGTTGGTCAAAGTGCGCTTGCTGACGGGCGACGAGCAGTGGATTCTGTTGCACTTGGAAGTGCAATCGGGCTGGGAGGCGGGCTTCAAGTTCCGCCTCTTCCGGTACAACAGCGGCTTGGTGTGGATCTACGAGCAGCGCGTGATCACCCTGGTCGTGCTGGCGGACCTGGACGAGGCTTGGCGGCCCACCGAATACGCGTTTCGCCTGGGCGATTTCGAGAGCCGCCTGTGGTTCCCGACCTGTAAATTGATCGACAAGTTGGACACCGAGTGGCGGGACGACCACTCGCTTCCGGTGCAGGTGGCGCGGGCGCAGATCGAGGCGCTACGGACGGCCAGTGACCCGGAAGGACGGTATCGCGCCAAGTGGCGGCTGGTACGCAATCTGTACGACTTGGGGTATGATGCGGAGGAAGTGCGCGAGATCATCCGCTTGATCGACGGGATGATGCAACTGCCGAAGGACTTAGGTCAGAAGTTCGAGCAAGAGCTAACCGTTTTGGAGGAGAGCCTGAATATGCCGTACGTCACATCTATGGAACGGATCGCCGAAGCGCGGGGAGAAACAAGGGGCGGCGCGAACGTTCTTCTGGAGGCGATTGCCAACCTTGGCGATTCGCTTCCCGAAGAGTTGGAGCAACGTGTCCGCCGATTGCCCATCGAACGCCTGAAGGAGTTGGGGAAAGCCTTGTTTAACTTCCGATCCCTGGAGGACGTGGAAGGGTGGTTGGACGCGCACGAAAAGCCCACTCGGCGTGGCCCCAAGCGCCCCAAGGGCAGGGACTCCCGTTGACCTTGGCCACTCGCGGCTGCATGCGGACGAGGCGCATCCGCGCGTCCCCATCCCAGCGCGCCTCGGTGGCGCGCTGCCTGAACCCGACCGCCGCCGTCCCGACCGCCGACAATCCCCACCCGAGTTCGCCAAACGAGTTCGGATGGAGGGCGGGAACGCGCGGGGGGAGTCGCGTGGCCGAAGCGAGGCAATTCGAAAGCCTTCCCGCTTCCCGCCCGGGCATGGTCGTGTTGGCTGGCTGCGCAACTCGATCACCAGCGCCCAGTTCTGGTCAGCGGGAGTGGGGACCGGTGGCGGGCATGGCCCTGCGATCCGGCGGCCCGTTCGGGTGGCACTGCTGGGAATCGTGCCGACCGTCCCTGCGCAATTCGCTTTCCACGATTCCCAGCAGTGGGCCGTGCGCGCGCACGTCGCCTGAGTCACCGGCCCGTGTGACACACTCCTGCGCGCCGCCGTACGCGACGTCGCGTGGCGCTTCCCGCACGGCTAACTCGCACGCCGACAGTCATCCGTGATCAGGACCACGGTTTTCCGGCGGCGTGCGAGTGAGCCGTGCCACACACGCAGGGCCACGCCCGTCAGCCTCGCCAGGCCCGTCACGCGCGGGAACGCCTTGAGAGTGGACTCCCCGCTTATTGTCAGGTGTCGCTACGACGCTTATACTCTCCACAGGCTGGTTGCATTTCCGAGGTTTGCGGTGACTGCAACGCTCGAGTAGACTAGGCAGTTTGCCGCGAGGAAGATCGCGGCGGCTTCAAGAAAGGCATCCGGACCGTGGATATGCCGCCCCTGAAAGACCGCTACGAAGACCAATGGCGGAAGTTTGCCGCTGTTCTGAACGGGGATCTGGTCAATCCGTACACATACGAGCATGATTACCTTGTACACAAATGCCATCTGCAGGCCTGCGGCATGCCGCTCGACGTGTGAGAGCCAACGAACTGGACTGCGATCCGGACTGGGGCGGCGTGGTCGAGATCCCCAGCGGCACGCAGGACGGCCGCGCGGTCGAAGACCTGTTGCGGCGCATGCACCTCCGCCCGATGGCCGGCAGCGGCTGGAAAGTCGTCATCATCAACGAAGCCGACCGCATGACCCCGCAGGCCGAAGTCATGTGGCTGGACGGCCTGGAAAAACTGCCCGCCAAGACGGTCGTCGTATTCACCACGAACAACCTCCACAGGTTGACCGACCGCTTCATCCGCCGCTACGAAGTACAACGGTTTTGAATCGTTGGCCGACCGTCACTTACCCCTCTTCTGTTCGAGCAATTCTCGAAGCCGCTCGGCCTGCTCATCGCTTAGCCCGCCCGCAAGCTCCTCGGGCGTGAATCGCCCAAGGACTTCCCTGGGCGTGAAACGCCGAAGCACCTCTTCCGACGACAGCCCCCGCAATCGCTCTTCTGTCCAGGCACTGGTCCAGTTGAAACGCGGTCATCACGACACCGGTCGATCCAAGCAGACGGCGAGCCCTTGGACGAGTTTCTTGACGAGCACGACATCCAGGTCGAAGTCTGCGGCGACTTCTTCGACACTTTGACCTTCGCCGAGTTCCGCCAAGACTTGCGCCACGGAAATCCGCGTGCCTTTGAGAACCGGAGCACCGCCGAGCTTGTTCGCATTCCATTCGACACAGTCGCCCAGCTCTCGCGTAGCATATGCTGGCCGCTGCGTCAGCCACTGCCCCGCCGGCTGTGCCAGGGCTGTCACGGCATTTGTACCTGTCGTCATTCATCTACCTGTTGGAAGCAGGAACGAAGTCATCCAACCCGGGGCGCATTATATCCTCGGCGCCACTCCGCAGCAGCCCGGTTCGCTGGATTTCCTGGGAAACAAAGAACAACCCCTTCTCCGACATCTCCGTTACCTCCTGTTCAGTCAATCCGCCTGCGAAAAGATCGTCCTGGACGGTCTGCAGACCTCGTGGGACGGCATCCGCACGCATTCCTGGGGCCAGCCCGACGACCGGGAAGGCACCGGCTGGGTCCCGGACCTGACGCTGATCGACAGCGGCTGGAAGGACAAGCAGTGGGGGACCGAACCGGTGTACATCCTCGCCGCCCAGGCCGGCTTCCGCGGCATCCTCCCCTGCAAAGGCCGCTCGCCGTGGCAGCAACGCAACGCAAGCCAAACGGTCGTGCCGCTGCCGGAGTGCAACCTGTCCTACGCCAACGGCATCTGGCTGGCCGACCTGGACGCCGACGCCTGGAAGCTGAAAGTCCACCACGGCTTTCTCCAGCCGTTTGGCACCGTCGGCAGCCTCGCCCTGTTCACGCCCCCGCGGGACGAAGCCGGCCGCGAGAAATGGCAGCGGCATCAGAACTACGCCAGCCACATCCTCAGCGAAGAGTGGCAGAAGCAACCCAATAGCTCGTACCGCTGGGTCCCCGAAGGCTCCCGGCCCGGCCACCTGCGCAGCCAGAAGGCCAACCACTACCTCGACGCCACCGCCTACGCCATCGCCGCCCGCACGATCTGGGGCCTGTGGACCATCCGCCCGAAACAGGGACCGCCAGCCAAGCCGGCGCGAAAGCCCCCAAGTCGAGACCGAGACACGCCGTCAGGCAGTTCGTGGATTCAAACCCGTTGAAAAACGGGGACTGGCTCCGTTCAGGACGATCGGTGCCTGTCCCCCTTTTTCAACAAACCCGATAAGGAGATCGCACCATGCCCAGAGTGACCGTGAACAAAGACTCGTTAGCCGTTACGCCCCTGCCCAGCCCGATGCCTGCGCCGGAACTCCAGCAGCCGGGACCGTTGCTCGATGTTCCGCTGACGGCGCAGATTCGGCTCATGAAACATCCCTCCAATCAGTACATCGTGACGCACGCCCGATGATTCTACGACGAACAAGTCGCGAGGCAAAGGCAGCAAGTCGCCGGAAAGACCGAGCCGCCTGGAACATGATCGGTCACCAGCGTGCTTGAACGCGTTTGCGATATTGCCGGGGCCTGAGATCAAGTCGGCCTTCCCTCGAATCCCGCCGGCTTGCCCGGCGGATCGTTCGGGGTCAAACTCCAGAGTTGATCCGCGGCCGCTAATTGGACAGCGCCACTTGCGCGATTCCGGCGAGTTGCAAGTCTCTGGATAGATGCAAGTTAGGCCACCGCCGAGCTTGTCTCGGGGGAG
>CAZXYZ010000014.1:0-121395 GCA_964645045.1 uncultured Pirellulaceae bacterium
GGTGTCACCTTTGCACCTGGGCAGGCAGGTGAAAGCTCCTCCGCGGTAAACGCGGCGGCCTCACCAGAGGCCGCCGGCTTTACGCCGGGGGAGGCGTCACCTTTGCACCTGGGCAGGCAGGTGAAAGCTCCCCCGCGGTAAACGCGGCGGCCTCACCAGAGGCCGCCGGCTTTACGCCGGGGGAGCGTCACCTTCGGCCCAGCCGGGGGCAGCGTTGTGCTTTCCCCATCCCCCCGCCGCCTCCGGCGGCGGGGATGAGGATATAATGTGCGGCCTTGGGTAGGCCGAAGGGGAGACCTCCCCCGCGGTAAACGCGGGGGCCTCACTTGAGTACGGAAAATTGGATCCATGGCGAAGGAAATGCGTACAGCCAAGGGACGAGTGACCCTCATGGTGTCGTCCACCGTGTACGGGATCGAGGAACTGCTCGAGCAGGTCTACGCGTTGCTCACGGGGTTTGGCTACGAGGTCTGGGCGTCACACATGGGGACGGTTACGGTGTACCCGACGCAGACAGCACTGGAGTCGTGCATGACGGCAGTCCAAGACTGCGACCTGTTCCTTTCGAAGAAGTTCTCGGGCGCGGATGATGCCAAGCTTTTTGGCACGGCCCAGTTCTCCAGGTACCGTCAAGTCGAACAGTTCTTGCGGGAGCACTTCGCGAACAAGAAGTTGGTGAAGGCCAAGGCGGGAGGGGCGGCATCATGAGTGGCAATCCCGTGACGGAACAGTTGCTTCGCGACGGCGAGTCCGCGAAGGTCGAGTTCAAGTCGTCGGTGTCTGACCGCGATGCGATTGGGCGGGCCGTCTGTGCGTTTCTCAATACCCACGGCGGCGTCGTGCTCGTCGGCGTCGATGATGGCGGTCGCCCGAATGACACGGCCAGCCAGCGGCAGGCCGAATCGCTACGTGAGTTTCTGCACGCCGCGATTTCTCCTCAGGTTTTGTTCACCGTGACTCTGGACCAGACATCCGCGGGCCCCGTCATCGCCGTCGAGGTCCCCAACGGCCCGGACCGTCCGTACGTGTTTGCGGGCGCTGCCTACATTCGCACGCGGTCCGCCACGAAACCGGCGGATGCGAAGGCTTTGCGATCGATGGTCGAACGCGGCTCCCAGGAGACCGCCCGCTGGGAGCGACGCCCGTGCCTGGACTTGGAGATTTCGGACCTGGATCTCGAGCTGCTCAACGAGACCGTGCGTCGGGCGCAAGATCGCCGCGGCTATCGCTTCGACGATCCGCGGGACGCCAGTGCGGTCCTGTCTGGTCTGGCATTGATGCGATTTGGGCAATTGACGAATGCCGCGGAGGTCCTGTTCGGCAAGAAGGTCGCCTTGCGCCATCCGCAGACCCGCTTGCGCGCTGTGTGTTATGCCACGGACCGGGCCGACGATTTCCTGGATGAGCGTCTTTTTGAAGGGCCGGCGTTTACCCTGCTCGAAAACACGATGGCCTTTCTCCGGCGGCATGTGCCCATCGCGGCCGAGTTTCCTGCCGGGCAGTTACCTCGAGACTCGAAACCCCGGTACCCGTTCAACGCGTTGCGCGAGGGATTGGTCAATGCCTTGGTGCATCGCGACTATGCGGCCTTCTCCGGAAGCGTTTCCGTCAGCGTGTATCCCGATCGTGTCGAAATCTGGAACACCGGACGCTTGCCGCGAGGCATTTCTCCGCGTGAACTGCTGCTTCCCTCGCACAATTCGATCCTGGTGAATCCGGATATCGCGCATGTCTTTTACCTGCACGAGTTGATGGAACGCGTGGGACGCGGAACGTACAAGATCGTGCAGGAATGCCGGGATATGGGTATGCCAATGCCGGAATGGAAGAACTCGGCTTCCGGGGTTCGATTAACGTTGTTCGCGGCGGGGGCGGTTGCCCCCCGCCCTCCCAAATTGAACGATCGCCAACGAACCCTCCTCGACGCCCTCGTGGTCGGGGACCAGATTCCGATGTGGGAATTCGTCGAACGATTCGCAACGGACGTCACCAGTCGCCAGGCTCGCCGCGACCTTTCCGAACTCGAAGCCTACGGATTCCTAACACGTCGGGGGGCAGGCTCCAAGACAACGTACGAGTGGACTGATCGCTCGCCTTGATCCGGACATCCGGACACATCCGGACACAATGCTGACATCGCGGGAGTTTTGTCCATGCCATGTAATTTATCGCGCAACTTGCAACTAGGTAAGACGTTAGGGAGTTCTTTCGACGATGGCGATGGCGTAGTGAAATCGGAGTCCGGACATGATCTGGACATGATCCGGACATTTCGTCGCGCGTTGGAAGCTGGCAAGACCGCTGGGGTGTGTATCTTGGGCTGACGGGGACACGATGAGCATCAGAGACTTCATCCAGAACGAGATTCTGTTACCGCGACTGAAGAAAAGCGGCGTGTTGGTCGTCTACGATCCGCAGCGGCGGTACCGGGAACTGTGCCTGCAACTGGCGGCCGCGAATCAGCGTGTCGTCGACGCCACGGACAGCAGCATCGAGAGCCGCGAGCAGGCCATAGCCACGCTGCAGGCACTGGGCGAACCGAACTCGCCATTGGAAGCCCTGCTGGTGTACGTGCCGGCGCCGCGACCGCTGAGCAGCGAGGACCAGCAGCGCGACCCGTTTTCCATCTACGGCGTCTGCGGCGAAGTGTTCCCCGAGGGCGATGGCGACGAGTTTCAGAGCCTGTGCCTCAAGGCGAAGCCGGACCACGCGACGGAGATCCGCCGAGTCTTCGCCGAGAACGACAATCCGGCCTTCGCCGTCATCGACGCGGTCGGCGCAGGGACCAATTGGCCAAACCTCCAGGCACTTCTGAAGGTCGAGTCGGCGCGGGATATCTTGCTGGGATTGCTGGCGCCGGCGGATGCTCAAAAGGAGTCCCTGAAAGGCCACGACGCCTGGGTGTCGGAGGCGAAGGAACTGTTCCGGACGTGCCTCGATTTGAGCCTGCTGACACGCGGCAAGACGTGGGCAAGTATCGGTGACGAATTGTGGCGGTTTGTGCTGTTCAGCGAATTCGTCTACGACCTGCCGTGTGTACTCCCCGATGCCTTAGCGAATGTGCCAAGAGCGCCGGCGGAGGCCCAACCGCTGGTCGAGGACCTCTGCGACCACCTTCGCAATGACCGGCGCACCAAAGCGGTGTACATCGAACGCGCCGAAGCAATCGAAAACGAGCTGAACCTGCCAGCGGTCTGCGCAAGCATCGAGGATCTCGGCGTCCGCGATACCTTTCCCTTCGAAGAACGATCGTTCCTGGCCCAGGCGGTCGACGCCCTGAAACGCGACAACATCGACAAGGTGCGTCAGATCCGCGCCCGGCATGCGGAGTCGGTCTGGATGGGCAAGGGCGAGAACCAGGCGCAGTGGCAGTTGCTCCAATCGGCCGTCAGCCTGATCGAAGCCTGCGAAGACGGCGGGCGGCAATTGCCGGACCATGCCCGAACCCAAGAGTCGCTGATCGACTTCTACGTTGTCAGTCTCCGAGAGGTCGATCGCTGGCAGCGAGAATTCGAACAGGCCGTCAACGACTATCTGGACGTCAGCGGCGGGATGAAAGACGTGATCCAACAAGCGCAGACGGCCTACCGAAAGCTCACCAGCCAGGTGCAGGAGTTGTTCATCAAGCACTTGGAGACGGCAGGCTGGCCCCCGGTCGGCAGGCTCTCCAATGCGGACGTATTCGACCGCCTGGTTAGCCCCAAACTCCAGGAAAGCGGCCGGCGGGTGGCGTTCGTGTTGGTCGACGCGCTCCGCTACGAACTGGGGGTCGCCCTTGGTAAGCAACTCGCCGAGGATGGCCAGGTGGAAACGCACCCGGCATTTGCTCAGCTGCCCAGCGTGACCACCGTCGGCATGGCCAGCTTGCTGCCCGGGGCCGGGCACGGCCTGAAGCTGGTCAACCGTGACGGAGAGGCGGTGCCAACGTTGGACGAGGTGCTCCTGGCCAATGTCACGCAGCGCATGGAATTACTCCGCAAGCGGTACGGCGAACGATTCGCGGAAACGCCACTGCAGCAGTTTGTGAAAGGCAAATTCGATCCGGCCGATTCCGTCGAGTTGTTCGTTTTGCGCAGCAACACAATCGACGATCACCTGGAAACGTCGCCCGAGACGGCGCTCGGGATCGTGTACGACACGCTGAAACGCATTCGTATGGCGATTCACAAGCTGGCCGCGTTAGGCTTCCATGAGGTGGTGATCGCCTCCGACCACGGCTTCTTCCTGAACACCCGAGTGGAAGCCGGTGATGTGGCGACCAAGCCGCCCGGACAGTGGATCAACTTTCACGAACGCTGCCTGGTTGGCTCCGGCGCCGGAAACGCATCCAATTTCGTCCTGCCCGCCGAGCGACTGGGGGTACGGGGCGATTTCGCCCAGGTTGCCGGTCCGCGAGCCTTGGTGGCCTACGCCGCTGGGCACACCTACTTCCACGGCGGCGCGTCCCTGCAAGAGACGGTCGTCCCCGTGATCACGGTACGGTTGGGAGCCAGTCCGGCAAAGGAGCCCAAACAGCTCGAAGTCACACTCAGCTACAAGCGGGGCGCGAAAAGGATCACGACGCTCTTGCCAGTCATTGATGTGGCCGTGCGCAGCGCCGACCTTTTCTCCGGCGGAGCCGAATTGGAGTTGCTGCTGGAGGCGCACGGCAAGAAAGGCCAAGTGGTCGGTGAGGCCAAGGCCGGTGGCCCGGTCAACCCGGCGACACGGACCATCACGTTACGATCCGGTGAGACGGCGCAGGTCACATTGAAGATGGGGATGGACTTTGAGGGCAAATTTACCGTGAAAGCCTTGGACCCGGTGACCCTGTCGACCTACCACAAGCTGGACCTGGAGACCGACTATACGGTGTAGCAATGCAGGCGAGGCCACCGGGTTCATCTCGGCGGAACGAACACGACCAGAGGCCACCGGGTTCATCTCGGCGGAACGAACACGACCAGAGGCCACCGAGTTCATCTCGGTGGAGCATCACCTTCGACCTAGCCAGGACGCGCAGCCGCCTTCCCCCGCCGCCTCCGGCGGCGGGGGAAGGGGCAAATTGTCGCGGAGGTCGTCCTGGGCCGGAGGTGACGCATCCCTCGGCGTGAAGCCGGGGGCCTCGTCATCGGAGAATGTGACCGCTGCGCAGAGGGCGAAAAACACATGGATTCCTTAGACCGAAAACTACTCGAACACTTCGAAGGCAAGGCCGTCCGCAAGGATCTCCTGCATCGGATCAAGACGGGGACCAACGTACCCACTTTCGTCCTGGAGTTCCTGCTGGCCAGGTATTGCGCCACCGAAGAGGCGGCGGAGATTCAGGCGGGAATCGAAGCCGTGCTGGCCACCCTGCAGGACAACTACGTGCGTCCCGACGAGGCCAATGCCGCGCAATCCAAGGTGGCCACCAAGGGCAAGCACCGGTTCATCGACAAGATCCACGTCAATTACGTGGAGCGGGAGAAACGCCACTGGGCAGCCCTGGAGAACTTCAACTCGCAGCGGATCGCCATCGCCGAGAAGTTCTACCGGGACAACAACCGTTTGCTGGAAGGCGGCATCTGGGCCGAAACCACCATCGGGTACAACCAGGTCGAGGAGGACGATTACGCATTTTACATCGAAGACCTGCGGCCCATCCAACTCAGCAGATTTGACTTCGAGCGGTACGCCGAAGGCCGCCGTGCGTTCAGCCGTGACGAATGGATGGATGTGGTGCTACGGTCCGTCGGACTCGAGCCCTCGAAGCTGTCCAGGCGTCGCAAGTTCCACTTCATCGCTCGGTTGGTTCCGCTGGTCGAAGCCAACTTCAACTTCATCGAGCTGGGCCCTCGCGGCACGGGGAAATCGTATTTCTTCAGCGAGTTCTCGCCCTACGCCACGTTGCTCAGCGGCGGTCAGGCCACCAAAGCCACCCTGTTCTACAACAACGCACGCAAACGCATCGGGGTGGTCGGATTCTGGGACGCCGTCGCGTTTGACGAGGTCGCCGGAATCAAGATCCGCGACCCGGACGCGATCCAGATCATGAAGGACTACATGGCCAACGGCCGTTTCTCGCGCGGCGTCGAGGTGATCGCGGATGCCAGCATGGTTTTCGTCGGCAACATCGACCACTCCATCGAGCAGTTGGTTCACTCGGCCCAGCACGACCTGTTCATGACCCTGCCCAAAGAATTCGACCTGGCCGTCATGGACCGGCTGGCCTGCTACCTGCCCGGTTGGGAAATGCCCAAGACCGGCAGCGAGTTCCTGACGGTGAATTACGGCTTCATCACCGACTACCTGGCCGAAGCCTTCCACTACCAGATGGCGCACACGAACCGGTACGAAGAGGTGACGAAGCGGATCCGCCTCGGCTCGTCCGTCGAGGGCCGGGACGAAAAGGGCATCAAGAAAACAGTCTGCGGCCTGCTGAAGATCCTCCACCCTGACGGCCCGCCGGCGACGGCTGAATTCGACGAATACGTGGCCTACGCCGCCGAATGCCGGCGGCGAGTCAAAGAACAGATGAACAAACGCAAGCCGGACGACGAATTCGCGAATATCGGCTTGTCGTACTTCACCGCCAACGGCCAGGAAGTGGTCGTCTACTGCCCGGAATCCAAGGACGCCGAAGCCACCCAGCAGCCAGTTCGCCAGCCCCTGGCCCCGCCTGCCGACCAGCCGCCCGCCGGCCGGTCATCGGCAAAGCACCCCAAGGCCTCCGCCGAGCCGCCGGCCGTTTCAGCCGACCGCCCGGCCGTCCCGGGGCCACTGGCGGAGCTTCCTCCCGATGACGAACCGAAGGAACAGCACTTCACCATCCTGTACGGCGACACCGGCCGAAGTTACGAGTCGATCATCGGTCCGTACTTGAAGGGCGCGGGAGAAGTCATCGTCGAGGACCCGTACATCCGCCTGACGCACCAGGTCCAGAACTACGTGCGATTCTGCGAAACGGTCGTGAAGCTGTCCGCGGTCAAGCGAATCCGCCTGGTAACGGGGTACGACGACGAAACCCAGCTGAACGAGACCAAGGCCCGGTTGGAGGAACTAGCCCAGAGCCTGCTGGAGGTGGACATCGTCCTGGACGTGAACCTGAACCGCACCCTGCACGACCGCGAGATCCGCCTCGACAACGGCTGGACCATCAGAATCGGCCGCGGCCTCGACTTCTACCAGAAACCCGCCAGCTGGTTCGAGCTTGGCGCAAACGACCTCTCGCTCCGAAAGTGCCTAGAGACGAAGGTTGACATCTTTCGCACAAAGTAGATGCTGGCATAGCAGCAAGTAACGCCAGTGCCCGTACTCTGAGGTCCACGGTATGAAAGACATCGTTGCCATCGTGTTAGCAGGCGGCCGAGGTGCGCGATTAGAGCCGTTAACGCGCGACCGAGCCAAACCCGCATTACCATTCGGTGGAACTCACAGGGTTATCGATTTCACCCTTTCCAACTGTCTTAACAGCGGGATCCGCAAGATTCTTGTCCTCACGCAGTTCCAGTCCCTCGGCCTCGATCACCACATTGCTCGTGCCTGGAAGGGGTAGGCGGCTTGCACGGGAACGCCGTACCCGCCGCCGATCAGCTTCTGCAGGGTGATCGTCTCGTGGGCAGCCCGCGAGGGTTGCCGCTGCTGACGATCCTTGAGCACTTCCGTGAACGCGTTCAAGAGGCTCCATGCCGTCTTCTCCTTGAAGTGGGGATGCTTGGGCTGCCGCCATTCCCGTATGACGTCCGGCAGCATGCGTGCCCCGATGATCCCGCCTTCGTAGGCTTGCAAGATCAACGAGTTTGCCTGATCCGGCGACAACTCCGCATTCCTGAGCCATTTAATTCGCTTCGCCTCGGCCTGCTGGTACTGTCCCAGTCCCGAGACGGTGGACGCAATCGCTTCGTTGAAACGCGACTCGCCGAAGCGAGTGTGCTTCCTCGTGATGACCACTTCGGAACTGAACCCGCGGTTGACCGGCGACCATCAGGGCGTCGTGATCAGGTTCTGTTTGCAGAATTGCGTCGCCAGTCCGTGCCGCCGGCACAGGTCCAGGAAGGGTTGAACCACATGGCGGCTGGCGACCTCCGGCGGTAATCGCCAGCTGCCACCTCGAAAGACGAGCTTGTTTGGTGGGGCCGCGAGGTGCTCGTAGACCCGCTTTAGGTTCCGCATTAGCGGCGACAACGCCCGCGGTCGAGGCAGAACGATCTTGGCGGGCGAGTAGACGACGTGCATGACACGCACCTCGGCGGCAAATGCCAACAGGCGATCCAGGTCTTCCAGCGGCTGGGCTTCCGGAAACTCGAAGTCGTCCAACGACTTTCCGTCGATCGGACTTCGGGGCAGAAGCGGATCGATGCGGAGCACCACAGGAATGCCTGCCTGTCGGAGCAGGCGGATCCCATTCAGGCGGGCCTCGACCGAAGGAGCTCCGGGATCAAGCAAGGTCCGCACGTCGTCCCGCCAGAATGCCACGCTGACTTCCACGCGAAGGCCGGGCAGCCCCTGGTGGGCGAAGATATCCGGACCGAAACCCGCCATCGGTCCGCGCTCGGATGGGTAAATCAGTTCGTGCCTGGCGATTTGTATCTCGCCGAACCATGTAAACGTCGCTTTGCAGGGCAGTCTAGGATCACAAAACGCACCCGTCATGCTCAGGTCTCTCGATGGAATGCACTTAGCATCGTTCGAAGAATAAGTGTCGCATCTCATGGCAGTCAGACATGACACCTCCCCCGCGCAGCGGGGGAGGTCGGACGCGGTAGCGGCCGGGAGGGGGCCGTTCAGCGGGCGTTCTCCGCGTCTGGGCCGACGGCGCCGGCCCTCTCCCTCTCCCGGGCCTGAGAGCCCGACCTCTCCCAGAGGGAGAGGTGACCGAGAAGCGATCGTGTGCGACAGTTATTTCTCGAACGATGCTTAGGGGCGTTGCGAGCGGCGAGAATCCAATCCGTTGTTACCGCTGACGTCAGAATGCGTGACGCCGCCAGGATCGCAAGCATTGGGGTCATCGAGCCGTAGGGTGCTCGTTCACGGCGCTATCTCGCCCGCGGGCTGCGGGGAGCTGTCGCGAAACTGGCCGAGGCGCTAGACGATCCCCGTCCAGTCGTCTTCCTTCGAGAATTCGATTCTTGCTTCCGTTGATGCACCAGGAGCGATGGTGTACGATGCCCGGGAACGTCCGTGGAGCAGTACGACCGAAGAAGGAAAACACCATGCAACGCACCTTGATGACCATCCTGTCCATCTTGCTGTCTGTCACCGCCGTCAGCCATGCCGGCCAAGTTGGGTCCGATCCGTTCTTGGGAGACTGGCAAGGCGAGGGGTTGGTAGCGCAAGTGATTCCGCGCGGCGACGGCAATTACCAACTTAATTTCCTGCCTGAATTTGACGTCAAGTGCAAACCGCTGGCGGTGATTGCGGGCCGGGCGACCGACGGCGTGTTGCGGTTCGAGCAGGACGGCTGGAGCGGACAGGCTCAGGGGGAGCGAATGACGGGAGCACGCCCGAAAGACGGGCAAGGGGAGGCTTTCGAGCTGAACAAGGTCGTCCGCCTGGCGCCGAGCGTCGGCGCCAAACCGCCGCAGGGCGCGGTCGTCTTGTTCGACGGCTCCGGTTTTGATGAATGGGAAGTCCAGTCGGCGACGAATGCCCGCGCGGAGATCGCGTGGGAGCGGTGCGAGGATTTCATGCGCGTTGCGCCCGTCGACCCGGAAAAACGGAGCGGGCACTCGTTGATCACGAAGCGGGCCTTCCGGGACTTTCGGATGCACTTCGAATTCCGCTTGGCGCTGATGCCCGACAAGACCGGCCAGGCGCGGTCCAATGGTGGTTTGGTATTCGGCGACGCCAATTGGTACGAGGTGCAGGTGTTGGACAGCTACGGTCTGGAAGGATTGGACAACGAATGCGGCGGGATCTACAAGGTCGGCGCACCAGCAGTCAACATGTGCCGCCCGCCCTTGCTGTGGCAAACGTACGAGATCGAATTTCACGCACCGCGCTACGACGCGGATGGCAAGCGGACCAAACCGGGCCGGATCAGCGTTCAGCACAACGGCGTGCCAATCCACCAGGACGCGGAGCTGCCCGATTCGCCAAGGGCCGAAGAACGCCGCCAAGCCAATCCAGCGTCGATCCCCACCGGCCGGATCATCCTGCACTACCACAAGGATCCCGTCGAGTACCGCAACATCTGGCTCGTGGAACGGTAAGCACCGTTCGAGAAACAACCGTCCGGTTTCCCCGTGGCGTAAGCTTCCAGCTTGCGGGAGATCACCGTATCGCAAGCTGGAAGCTTACGCCACTTGTTTCTTGAACGGTGCTAAGTAGCTGAGTTCATGGCCGATGCTGCAGAACGGCTTCGAGGCTCAACGCTCCGCGCCCGCCCACGCGACTGCCGAAGATCTGCAGGCCGCGGATCTCGCCGCGGAACTGGCGGTCCAGGCCGTAGCCATGCATGGTCTCGTTGAAGTTGCCGATCGCCAGGCCGCGCAGGTCGGCCCCGACCGGGCCGTTGTTGTACGTTGTCTTACGGTCCAGCTTGACGTCGGCCGCGCCGGGCGCTTCCTGCGGCGGGCTGAAATACCAGCCGACGTTTTCCTGTGAACGGCTGGCGTCGTAGGTAACGGCAAAGCAGGTCCATTTTCCGACGGCCAATTTTCCTGCCGAACTGTCGTTCCGGATGCGGTCGGGCCACTGGTTCACGGCCAGCCGCAGGCGGCCGTCCGAGTGGCAGACCAGGTCGATGCCGTCTCCGTCCTTGTTCAGACAAAACACAATTCGGTTGCCGCCCGCCCCGGTTTCAAGACTGGCCGGCCGCAACCAGCCGGTGATCGTAAACGAGCGTAATCCGCGCAGATCCTCCAGCGGCCCGTCTCCGGCCTGGACCCAGCCCCACGGGGCGCCGGCGGGCAACAGCAAAGCCCCCTCCGCGCCGCGTTTGGCGGTGCCGTGCAGGTTTAACGCCGGCCGCTCGTCGCTGGCAAAACCGGCGCGGACGATGGGCTGAGTCGCGTCGCGGTCGGTCACCACCTCGACATGGGCGACCGCGGCCGCTCCGTTGCGGTCGGTGACGGTCAGCGTCACGTGGTGGACACCCGGCCGGGCGAACCTGTGCTGGGCCTCGCGCCCGGTGGCTTTGGCACCGTCGCCAAAATCCCATTCCGCCCGCTCGGCGGTGGTCACGGCCCGGAACGAGACGTTCAGCGGCGGCACGCCTTCGGTCGCCGTGGCCTCGATACGGACTTCGGGCCGGAGTGGTTCGCCTGCGAGGTACGGCGTCAGGCGGAACACCGTGTCGGCCCGGGCCGGATGGACGGTGAACGCGCCGGGCCGCGCGGTGCCGGCGGACGCGGCGGTCATGGCCCAGGGATCAATCGTGTCCACCTTGTAGGGACGTTCGCCGGCCAACTCCACGGTTTGCGGGCGTGCGTTGACGCAATAGACCAGATAGTACGCGCCGGGCTTGGCGAGGACGAACCGGCCCTGGTCGTCGCCCAGCGGCCGCAGTTCGTGGAACGGCGGGGCTTCCGCCAAGAGTTCCTTCAGCCACTGGATCCGCGGCGGGCTTTCCCCGTGGAGCACGCCGCCCTTGGACCACCAAAGGATATCTTCGGGATGCTTGTACGTTTCTCCGTGGCCGACGTAGCAACCGCTCAGCGTGCCGAGCCAGAACCGCTGCGTCATCTCTGGCGCGGTCAGGTTGCCCCAGCCTTGCGGGATGTTGCCCTCGTACTTGCATTCGTCGTAGATCACGGGCTTGCGGTATTTCTCCCGGAAGCGGACGCCGCCATTCATGTCCGAGGTCTGCAGGCTGGCGTGCGTCACCCAGTCCCGCGTGTGGTCGTACCATTGGCTGCCGTTGTGAATTCCGCGCAGCCGCTGGTGCGGGTCTTCCTGTTGGAGGATCGCGAAGAACCGGTCCCAGTCTTCCCATTGCTTGTTCCCGCGATGGCCGGCGGGCCGGTCGGTCATGAAATCGTACTCGTTGGCCAGCGACCACCAGACGTTGCGAAAGGCCGACAGCCGCGCGATGCAATAGCGCAAATAGCGGTCGTCCTCGGCGTCGCTCATGTCGGCAAATCCCCAGCGGTCGTAGGGATGCCAGAGGATCAGGTCCGCCTGGATGCCCAGTTGCTGCAGGTCCAGGATGCGCTGCTCGAAATGCCGCCAGAACGCCGGGTCCGGCCGCGCAAAGTCGAACGTGCCGTCGGCGCCCTTCAGGAACGTGAACCGCTCCGGTTCGTTCTTGTTATAGGCGTAGCTCTTGGGAAAGACGCAGAACCGGATCTTGTTGAAAGGCGAAGCGGCCAGCGTCTGGAGCGTCTGCTGCTGCAGGTCCGGGGTCTGATGCGCCCAGGCATAACAGGTCGTCCCGAACTGATGATAGGGCGTGCCGTCGGCGTAGCGCAAGTAGAACGTGTCGAAGACCTCGACGGGGCCGTGATTGCCGCCCGTCGGCTCGGTCGCCGTACACGTGCCGGACTGGCCGTTCAACTCCGGCGCGTTGCTCTTCGTTTCGTATCGCCATTGGCCGGTGGCGGGCGGACTGAAACGCACCTTGTACACGTCGCCGCCGTCCCAAAATCCGGGCACGTCGATCGTCCGATCGCCTTGCGAAAACCTCGCCTGCAATTGGACGTCCACGTACGGGTTTCCACCGGAAGGGCCGCGGAGAGTCACCTCCGCGACGCCCCATTGTTCGGCGGCCGGGGCCGAGAGCGGCAGCATTGCGGTAAGAACGAAGGCCCATGCGGTCGTGTGCCGGGCGCGGCGGCGATCATCGGATTGGCTTGCTGTCGGGTACATGTCCACGGTGAGTTCCCTTTCACTATCTGGAATTGGAAGATAACGATACCAGGAAGCCGCGGAACTGGAAACGGATGACTGGGGCCGGCGACCTTGGACAGGAAGGGCGGCGAGCCCGTGTCCAAGTTGCAGGGGTCAAGTCGTCGGCCGCGTCATCGAACGACGAGGCCGCACGAGTTCCGACCGGCAGCCGCTGTCGACAGACCTTAGCCACGCTCCTCAAACGGGTGTTCGAGATTGCCTCCTTGGCCTGTCCTTGTTGTGCCGGTCCAACGAAAGTGGTCGCGTTCCTCGATCATCCGCAGGCCGATGTGATCGAGAAGATTCTGCCGCCGCTGCCCCCCTTGATTTCCCCGTTTCCCCCGCTAATCTTGTACTGATGAGCTGAAAAGAAGCCTCCTATCAGGCCGACACGGTGAGCATGATGGCCGAACCGGCGGAAGCACAGAGTAGTGGCTCCATCGTCGATCTTGCCGGTCCGGCCGTTCGATTTGAGGCCGTTGATGAAAACGGTGGGAACGACGGCCGGTTCACCCGTCGCATCGTGGCCCGCATCCTGCTCGATGGCAAGAACCGCGGCAGAATTTTGGAGGAACGCAGCATCCGCTCACCCAACAACGTGGTCTACCACGCGGTCATCGGACGACACGAGAGCCTCAAATATTCGAATCTTGAGGGCGTGTACGATTGGGTGGAGGTCATGGGGCCGCGAGTGTTCGGGCCGTCCGCTTTGCAGCGCGCATGGCACCGGATCTTGCGGCTGTTCGGATTTCAAGTACCGGCCGAAGCCCAGGATTGGCCGGAAGCGAAACAATCACGAAAAACCAACCGGCAGGAGCAGGCAGCCCTGGACCAACCGTTAGCCGAGTTGCTTGAATCCGCCGATCCAGTGGAAAAACTGTGCGAATACTTGCGGAGCCACGACGCGCGCAACACGCGGACACGGCTGGTGGCGATGATTCGCGGTTCGTCGGATCAGCATTGTGCGGCCGCCGTTGCTCGCTTTGACGAGTTGCGCTGCGCCGAACAGAAGCGACTGTGGGCCGAGCGTCAGGCACAGCGACTCGAACCGCTTCGCGTTGAATTCCAGAAGTTCCAACAAGAGAACGAGTTGAGCCGAGCATCGTCCAAAATGGGTAGTCGCATGCCCCGCCAACAGATGCCCGGCCTGGGGGATTTCTCCATGCTGGATCTGCGGTCGGCACGCGAAGTGATGTTGGAGCGTCTCGCCGCCGAGGGACGCAGTTGCGGGAAGACTTTTGACGACGTGTTGTCAGACCTGTTCTTCATTAGCCGGAATGATGAATTCACGATACTTCCGACGAATCCACTGCATGGTTCCGAGCGGTACGATGATCGCGGGCGTCATCGGAAGGCCAGGGAGATCGGCGAGTTGTTTTATTCGGCGGGCGGGATGGAACTGCTGCAGTTTGCCCATGCCCGCCTGAAATGCGCTGGCGGCGACGGCCGCGATCTGGAGCGTTGTTGGGATGGCATCGGCGACTGGCGGGGATGACCGTCCTGTGTAAGGAAGATCCCGCCGAAATCGACATGCCGCGATCTCGAATCGCGCCCGACTTTGATGGGCGAATTCATCGATTGGTAATGCAAAGAGCACCTTCGATGGGAGATAGATGATGCCAGAGAACTCGCCGCAGTTACCGACCGATCGAGTACCGTCCAAGCCTGGATTAATCTCTCATCTCGCCTGGGCATTGGGGTGGCTATTATTAATCGCGGGAAGCTTGGGCGTGGTTGTCAACCTGATTGGTTTGGCGATTGCGACCACACGCTCGGGGCCGGGCACGATCGGCAACCACATTCGTGCCTCGGAGAGTCTGGCTGCCGGTGCGGCGGCAGCGACCTGCTTTGTTGTCCTCGTGGTACCGGGTTGGTTCCTGTGTGGGCGCGTCCGCAAGCAGACGAAGGCATGGGAAGCCTATGCGGGACTGCCTGGACGCCCCATTTCAGCGAAAGCGATCATCTTAGTGTCGGGCGGAATCTGCGCCGGTCTGTTCTTGCTGTTGCTGATTTGGTTTTTCCGCGATTCCGGTTCCCCAACCGAAGTGTCCGTTCGCGGCAGATCGAGTTCCGAATGGCTCAACGCGTTAAGGAGCCCCGACACGACCGCCCGCGAGCATGCCTGCGAAGAGTTGGTCGCCAGTGGCAGTGAAGCGGTTCCCGTGCTCATCGACGCCCTCGGTGACGCGGATGCCGAGGTACGAAACCAGGCGGCCATCATGCTGAATCGGCTTGGCGGGGCGTCAGCGCCCGCCGCCCCCGCACTGATTGCGGCCCTGCACGACGCAAGCATCGGAGTCCGGATCGAAGCGGCCGGGGCTTTGGGCAACTGTGACGCGGAACCTAACACCGTGGTGCCTGCTTTGGTCGAGTCGCTGGATGATGAGCATGAATGGGTCCGTGAAGTTGTGGGGAATTCCTTGCGGACGATTGGCAAGGCAGCGATTCCCAGCATTACGGAATTATTGCGGGATCGAGAGCGAGGTAGCACGGCGCTGCAAGCGTTGGCTGTCCTGAAGGCGGATGGAGCCGAGGCAACGGCAGCGGTAGTTGAAGTGCTCAAGCATGACGAGCCAATTCTCCGCATGCAGGCCGCGATTACGTTGAGCCGCATCGCGCAAGCGGACGACCTTCCTGTTCCCGCCTTGATCGAGGCGCTGTCCGACCCGTCTTACCTGGTGAGGCGGGAAGTTGCGGACTGCCTTGTATGGAGCAATGCTCCGCAGGCTATCAACGCACGAGTGAAGGTGGTTCCGGTGCTGGTCGAAGTCTTGAAGGACGAAGAAGCGCTGTTTCGCGAGCGTGCTGCACTTAACTTGGGTATGATCGGCGGACTTGCTCAAGGTGCCATTCCCGCATTGGGCGAGGCGGCCCAGGATCCAGAGCCCACGGTGCGCGAGGCGGCCACCGCGGCACTGGACCTCATCCGGTCGCAAGTCGCGGGAGAGGGCCACGATCCATGAACGGTCTTTCCAAAACGACAACGAGTGCCGACGGATTTGTCGTGCCATGGAGGCGAAGGCGGTGGAAGGGCCACAATCAAGGCGGCGGCGGGGAACAGCATGCGGAAGTTTGGACCTTCGATCCGCTCACGGCCGCGTGGACGCTGAAAGAGCCGAACACCTCGCCGCCCGGCGTGTGCTGCAACGCGCAAAACGTCTACGACCCGACGGTCCGGCGCTACATCTGCTTTCCGTTTTTCAGCGGCAGCCACGGCTGGCAGTGGGAACGCGAACTGTACCTGAACGACTCCTCGGTGTGGACTTACGACCTGGCGCTGAACCACTGGCGGTCGGCCCGTGACGAATCCGGAAGGAGCCCCCCCGAAAACGCAAAGCATGCGACGAAATGCATGGGATAGGCTTCCGGCCTGTCGGTCAGGAAAGACAGGCAAGATGCCTATCCCCCTTCGCCTGTTCGTGAATAATCCGCCCTACAGCAGGTGCCGCGCCTTGATTTCCAGGTAGCGGTTCACCAGCGGGGCGGTCATGTCTTCGGGAAAGACGTCCAGCGACAAGACGCCCTGGTGCTGCAGGTCGGTCAGCACTTGATGCCGCCACGTCAGGATCTCGGCCGCGGCGGCAGCCCGGTACAGGTCGCGGCCGGACGGCTGTGGCAGGTTGGCGGCGTCGAACAACTGGTGGTCGCGGAGCAGGACGCCCAACGGCAGATGGCGGCCGGCCAGCGTGCTGAGCCAGCGTTCGATCTGGTGCGAGTTCACCTCGTCGATCAGGTTCGTCACCAGGACCACCAGCGAGCGCTTCTTGCACCGCGAAGTCAGATAGAGAAAAGCGTCGTCGTACCGCGATTCAACCAACTGCGGAAAGCGGTCGAAGGAAGCGTGCAGCAGGCGGTTCATCTGGTTCATTCCGCCGCGCGGCGGCACGAAGGTGTGAACCTCGTCGGAAAAACAGATCAGGCCCACCGCGTCGCCTTGGTGCAGGGCGACATAGCTGAGCATCAGCATGGCGTTCAACGAATGATCTAACAAACTGATGCCCGCGGCCTCGTTGGTCATCATGCGGCCGCAGTCCAGCAGGAAGATGATCCGCTGGCTCTGGCTGGTCTGAAAATCCTTGACCGTCAGCTTGCTGCGGCGGGCCGTCGCCCGCCAATCGAGATGCTTGTAGTTATCGTCCGGCGTATAGTCGCGCAGCCGCTCGAAGTCGTTGTCCAGCCCCACGCGGCGCGTCCGCCGCACGCCCATCAAGCTCAGCCGGTTCGTGCGCGCCAGGATCGCATATTCGCTCAACTGCTGCATGTCCGGGTAGACGGACAGGGCACTGTGGCAGGGAACGACCAGGAAACGTTGCCACAGCCCCAGCCCGCTGCGGACGCGGAGGTACACACAGTTCAGAACGAACGAGCCCCGCCGGCTGGCCGTCAAGTCGTAGTGTACCGTGACCCGGCTGCGCGCCGACAGACGCCGCACGAACTCGTCTGGCTGGGCTGCAAACTCTTGAGGCACGTCGTCGCGGATCCAGACCTGCCAGGCGCGGCCGCTGTGATTGGTGATCGTCAGCGTAGCCGGATGCCGCTTCTTGAGCGAAGCAATCCGCAAGGTGGCCCGTTCGACGGAGAACGACCGTTGCGGGGGCAACGAGAGCAAGTCGGCCAATGCCACCAAGAGGATCACGACGTCGACCGTCGCGACCAGCAGAAATGCCTGGGGGTACAGGACCAGCGCCAGAGATAACAGGCACGGCCCCAGCAGGACGATCGCCAGCGGCCCGTACGGCGACACCTGCTTCCAGCGGCCCAAACCGACCAGGCAGGCCAACAGCGTCAGCATCAGCAGGACGGGCAGCACCCGCAGCTGGGAACTGTAGCTCTGAAGCCACAAGAGGGTGTCGGACATGGCAGAGGGTGCGGACCGCGATCAAAAAGGACTGGGGAGTTGGATGTTCAGCACGCTCTGGTCAAGGTGCGATTTCCTGGGAAATCGGCAGTGTCGGGCCTGGTTGGAGTTCACGCTTTGGCGTGCCAGGCGGGCCATGCCCGCCACCAAAGACACGCTAAAGCGTGAACTCCAGCAAGGTTCGCACCTTTGCAGGGCAAGGTGCTCAGCAGCCACTAATGACACAGCATTGGCGTTTGCCGCCCCGCTAAGTGTACCGTGACGTGCCGACGGCAACAAGCGAGCGAAGTTCCAACTCAGGGCGAGCCTGCGGGGCGGATCTCCAGCGTTTGTTCGTCCAGCCGATACGTCAATCCGCCCGGATCGAGCAGCGTCCGCAGCAGTTGATCCAAGGTCACGTCTTTCACGTCCAGCCAGACGAGCTTGTCCCGCAGGTCCTCGGCCCCCGCAGCGAAACGGAGTTCCACGCCGGCTTCCTTTGCGATGGCGGCGGCCACGGCGCCCAGGGATTGGTCTTGCACGCGAAGCGTGTAGCGTTTCTCGGCCTTGGTTTTGACCGGCGAGGGTTTGGGACGGGACGACGCACCGTCCACAAGCCGCCGGATGGCCGCCGAGACTTCGACCGTCGAGGCGACGACGATGCTGCCAGCTTCGATCGTGAACCGCGCGTCGGGAAATCGCCGCCGGATCTCGGCGCCGACCGCCGCGGGACTGCCGCGCAGCGGAATCCGCCGTGTGATGGACGCCTTGGCAGGCAGGGGTTTCAAATGGACGGAGGAACCATCCGGAGCGTAGTCGAAGGTCAAGGCAAACCCGGCCAGGATCAGGCTCAGGGACTGGGCGAAGGTGAGCGGCGGCAAATCCACTTCGGGCCACAGATCGTGCGGGATCTGTTCGAGGCCCTCCACGTGCAGACCCGCCTCGCCGGCCAGATGCTGGATCCGATCGCGAGGCGTTGTCAGCTCGGGCCAGCGCAGCGGCTGCGTCCGCCGCAATCGGCTGCGGACCGCGGGCGGTAATTGCTGCTCGTGTTCCTCTTGGAGTGCCGCCACGGTGCCGAGCACGGCAGCGGTCGGGGGTGGCCCCAGGTAGATCACGGGCCCGACTTGCCCGACGCCCAGCTTCAGTTGATCGGCCAACTGCTGGAGCAATTCTCGCAGCGGCGTGTCCGTCAGGGCCAGATCGACGGCCTGGTCGGGGTCCACGCGCCGGTCGAGGAAGATCGCCACCTCCTGGCTGCGCGCTAAGTTGGTTAGCGCCGCGCGCAAAGGATTCGAACCCCAGCGGACGCCGACCGGCGATTCGAGTTGCCCGTCGAGGTCGGTTCCGCTCTTCCAGACCACTTCCGCGGCTTCGCCCGGGTGACTCTGTGCCGGAAGTAACAGCTGGAGCGGCGCCAGCAGTGCTAGCCACTGCTTCAAAACGTTTGCGCGCCAGACCGCCGTCAAGCCTTCCCTACGCGGCATAATTTCCGTCTCCTGCCCAAGACTCACAGATCCGCTCAGCTCCGTGTTCATTGTGACCAAAACCACCGGCGGAAGAAAGTGGACAAAACATCGACTGTCGCTCGCGGAAACCGTTGTAACCGCAGGCGGATCGGACTAAACTCGACCACAGTTGCTTCGGACGCTGACACATCCAGCCCAAAGGAACCCCGCACTGTGAGTGATAAGCGTCGACATCCGTTATTGGATCGACTGTACCTGCGTTACTTGGACGACGAGAATTCTGCCGCATTCATTACGGCCGTTTCCGCGCACTATTCGATTCCGACCCTGGAACGTTTAGCGGGCTGCGGCCAGTTTCTCGCGCGGCGCGGCGCGGTACTGGCGTTGGGCTACATTGGCAGCTTCCCCTCCAGTCCCGTTCTGGCTCTCGCCCTGCACGACTCCGATCGCGTCGTGCGCGTCTTGGCGGAGAGCGGCTTGTTTGAATTATGGTGCCGCGACGGCAACGAGAGCCAGCAGCAGCAGGTGCGGAGGATTCTGCGGCTGAACGATGCCCATCAATTCGAGGAAGCTTTCGTGCGGGCCTCGCAGCTGATCGAAGAAGCGCCGCAATTCGCGGAGGCATGGAACCAGCGGGCGATCGCTTGTTACCGGCTGGGGCGGTACGAGGACGCGGCCAACGACTGCCAGCAGACGCTCGAGTTGAATCCGTACCATTTCGCCGCCGCCCTGGGCATGGCGCACTGCTATTTGGACCTGAGCGAAGGATTGGCGGCGTTGGATTGCTTCCGCCGCGCGTTTACTCTGAACCCGAATCTGGATTCCATCCAGGGACAGATCGAGTACCTGGAACGGGCACTCGAAGAGACTTAATGCCGGCGCGGCGGGCAACTCGTCGCTGAATCTGTGGCGAACGGCCGGCGTAAGCCCGCCGGTTTTCCTTATGCCCGCACATCTGCGCAAGAGGTTCGCAGTTTCACCTTCGGCGAAATCGGCAGATGGTTTGCCAGGTGGACGCAGAGGCAATGCACCGATGGGCTGACGCCCACCGTTCGCCGGGATGTCTGCAACGTTTGGGATAATCCTGGCGGCGGGGTTCCTCTCCAGCAGACACGCCGACGATCCTCGGCGCGCATCCAGTGGGCAAGTCGGCTTCGATCTGATATGGTAATTGGTCAGATGTCTTCGCAGTCCCTCGATGGGCCGGGTGGTGAGATGCAAATTAGAACACAATCCGCGTGGCGCGTAAGCGTTGTTGCTCTGATGCTGGCAGCGGGGTGGGCCCCGGGCGTACGGGCCGCCGAGCAACCGAAGTTCCGCGAGTTTGCCTACCGGTCGTTCTGGCCGGAGTTTGCCGCCATGCGGCAGTTCAAAGACGCGGGCGTCCAGACGATCTGCATCTTTGCCGCCAACACCGACAACTCGCTGGGCCAGCCCTATTCCAAGTACCCGCCGGTCTGGCGTTGGTTTGGCAAATACGATTTCGAGTCGCTGAACAAGCAGTATGACGACGTGCTGGCGGTGAACCCGGACGCCGAGTTCATCTGCATGATCGACTTGAACACGCCGATCTGGCTGCAGCGCCAATTGGCACTCGGCGGACACAGCGCGGAGTGCGAGAGCTTCACGATGCTGAGCTGCGCCTGTGCCAACCCGGCGTGGCGCAAGGCGACGGGCGAGTACCTGGAGGCGGTCGTCAAGCACCTGGAGACGCGATACGGCGACCGCGTGAAGGCGTATTTGCTGGCCTGCGGCCAGACCGACGAGTGGATGGATTACAGCCGCGGCGTCGCCGGCCGGACCAAGACGCAGGCTTGGCGGACATGGCGAAAATCGCGCGGCTTGGCCGAGGTTCCCATTCCCGCGCTGGAGCGTCTGGACCGCGCCTCGTTCGACAACCTGATCCGCGATCCGGCCACCGAACAGGACGTGGTGGATTACGCCCAGTTCACCGGCGACCTGATCGCGGACGCGGTGCTGGAGTTCGCCGCGAAAACGCGGGCGATCATTGCCCCTCAGCGGCGGATCGGGATGTTCTTCGGGTATCTTCTGGAATTGACCGGTTCGCGGATGGTTTGGTCGGGGCACTTGGAATACGAACGGCTGTACGCTTCGCCGGACATCGACTTCTTCATCAGCCCCGGCACTTACGGCGACCGGCCGATGGGCGGCGGCAGCGGCTTTATGGTCCCCAACGGCACGCGCGTGCTCAACGGCAAAGGCTTCCTGCACGAGATCGACCACCGCACGCCGACGTACAACGTCAAGTTGGACGAGTTCGTTTCCATCGGCTGGATGGTGCCTTGGAAGGACCAGGCGGAAACGGACGCCGGACTGAAACGAGAATTCTCGCTGGCGATCATTAACCAGGCTTCGCTGTGGTGCTTCGACATGTGGGGCGGCGTGTTTCAGACGCCTGAAACCATGCAAGTGGTCGCACGGAGCAAGAGCCTGTGGGACCAGTATGGCGCCTTGCCGCTGAAGACCCGTGCGGAGGTGGCCCTCGTGGTCGATCCGCACAGCGCGCGATACCTGAACGATCTTCATCCGTCGATCCCGCACATCTATCAGGCCACGCGGAACAAGCTGAACCGTCTCGGCGCACCGTTCGAGGTCTTTTCCTTCAACGATCTAGCGCGTGCCGATCTGGGGCAGGTCCGGCTGTTGGTCATCCCCGGGTTGTTCGTGGTTACGCCTGAGAAGATGGCGGTCCTCAAGGAGCACGTGTTCAACAACCACCGGACGGTGCTGTTTGCCGATGCGCCCGGCCTGTGCGACGGCCAGAGTCTGGACGCGGATCGAGTGAAAGAGTTGACCGGAACTGCGTTCAAGACACCGGGCGTCAGCACCGTCGAGCGGGACGGCTGGAAAGCGGTCTACGTGCCGGGGTACGAGGAGATCACCCCGCAGGTACTTCGGCAGGTGGCGGTGGACGCGGGAGTGACGATCGTTTGTCAAGACGCGGTTCCCGTGTACGCCAACGAGCGGCTCGTGGCGGTCCACGTGGCCCAAGGAGGAGACAAGGCCATCACGCTGCCCGCCGACTGTCGGCAGGTGCGGGAACTGTACACCGGGCAGGTGATCCCCGTCGCCGCGCGGCGTTTCACTTACACCTTCAAGACGCCCGATACCGCCTTGTTTGAGTTGATCCCCTGAGCGTGCCTTAACGGATCAAGCTCCTGTGCGGCTTTGTGGGAGGCGACTGCAGCTATCCGGGTGTGGAACTGCTGCCATCATTGTCAAGGTGCGAACTCGCTGGAGTTCACGCTTCAGCGTGTCTTTTGCGGCGGGCATGGCCCGCCTGGCACGCTAAAGCGTGAACTCCAACAAGGCTCGAGCCTGCGGATTTGACTTGGACGCGTCGCAAGGCGGCACCCATCGGAACTACGGTCGACGGCCTACCGCGTAAGGCTGGGGGTCGATATGGGGCGTCTGACCCGCGGCCAGTTCCGCCACCAGTCGTCCGGTCGCCGGTGACATCGATACGCCGAGCATTCCGTGCCCTGCGGCCAGATAGACATTTTCGATCGCCGGCACGGGCCCGATGAAGGGCAGGCTGTCCGGTGTCATCGGCCGCCAGCCATACCAGGATTCGAGAACAGGCTCGGTGGCCGGTTCCCGCAGGTAGATCGCGGCGCCCTCGCGCAGCAGACGCAGCCGGTCCGGATTCAGACGGGTGTCAAAACCGGCGAACTCCATCGTCGAGCCGATCCGATAGACGCGCTGCAACGGCGTCACCGCGACGCGATGCTCTTCAAAGATCATCGAATGACGCGGGCACAACGCCGGCCGCCGCATGGTCAGCGAGTAGCCTTTGCCCGGCTGGATGGGCAGCGGGGTTCGCAACAGCCGGTGCAGACGGGCGGTGGCCGCGCCGGCGGCGATGACCACCTGGTCGACGCGAAGCTCCCCCTGGCTGGTCACCAGCCGCCGCGCAAGTCCGCGTTCGACGACCAGATCGCGCAACTCGCAATGTTCACGGATCTCGACTCCCATCGACTCCAGGACTCGCCGCCAGGCCCGCATCAGTTTTTCCGGGTGCAGCTGCGCGTCCGTCGTGTAATGCCACGCGCCCGCGCTGCCGGGCTTTAGGGCCGGCTCCAAGTCCAGCAGTGCGGGACCGTCGTAACGCGTCGCGCCGAGGTTGAATTCGCGGCGCAGCAAGCGATCGGTCTGGGCATAGTGGTCCATCTCCCGTGGGGTCCGAAAGACGAACAGCAGGCCGTTGGATTCCCATTCGACGTCTAACAGCGTGGTCCGCACCAGGTCGTCGTACATCGAGCGCGAGGCCACGAGCAGCGACTGGATCGCGCGGCCCGTCGCCAACATGTCGCGCTGATTGCATCGGCGGGCGAACTGCCAGAACCAACGCCACATCGCCGGATCGAGCCGCCAGCGCACCTTGAGCGGCGAGTTCCGCGAGAGCAGCGTCTTGAGCGTTTTCCGCAGGGCACCGGGCCCCGCGAGCGGCAGGACGTGACTCGGGCAGACATAACCGCAATTGCCATGCGAGCAGCCCCGGCCAAACTCGCCGCGGTCGATCAGGGTCACCGGCCGCCCGGCCTGGCGCAGATAGTAGGCACAGGCCGCGCCAATGACGCCGCCGCCGACCACCACGACGAGCGGAGCGTTGACGTTTTCCTTGTTCGGCATAATCATTGGAGTCCGGGGCTGTGCTGGGCACCTGAGCTGGATTCTTCTTCGGGTCAATCCCGTTCTTGCCGCGTGCCTCGTCGGCTGCCTCCGACTGAGCAGGCACTTCCTGCAGCAGCTGGTGCCGCTGTCGGGCGCCGGCCAATTCTCTCCGGGCCAATGCCAGGCAGGAAGAAGGAGTCACGGTCAGCCTCCGTGAAGACATCCATTTCCACGTTGAGCATTATATCGAAACCACTGGTGGATGCATGTGGATGCAAAACTCACGATAATAATACTCAAGGTGTCGCATCCGCCAGCGCGAATATGGCCTTCGGCCAAACATGTGCTCGAAGAGGGGCTGCACGGGCAAGGGATCGGCGTGGATACCGCGGCCGCGGCGACTTTTACATCCCATCTGGTCGGATAGGATTGTCCGGACTACGTTGGTTGTGGCACCCCGGTCGCGATACGGTTCTTTAAGAAACCCGCAGTGTCGGGCCTTGTTGGCGTTCACGCTTTAGCGTGTATCGGCGGCGGGCTTCGCCCGCCTGGCAGCCTAAAGGCTGTACTCCAACTGAATCGTCTGCCAGCTCTTCTTGCGCAATCCGGCGTTTACAGAGGTGGTTGCAGCGTCGAGCCCGCACTACGCGGATGCGGAGCATTCAGGATTGCATCCAAAGCGGCTTGACGCTTGGTCTGAATCACTTCAAGGGCGATTTCACGGCGATCAAGAGCGACCGCCAGCCCGACATGGAACTGTCTTAACGCATGGGGTTGGGAGGAAGCTTGCCCTGCCGGAACAGATCATCATACGTCGGCGACGTAGGCTCGTAAGGATCGCTCCGCAGCGCACCCACCTCGTCGAATGCCTCCCGGATCTTCTTCTTGTTCCCCTTGTCGAACTTGTTGATACGCCACGCTAACTGACCGCCGTATCGCGTGAGCTTGTGCTTGTCGTCGCCGGGGTGGCAGATCGTACAGCCTGCTTGACCGAATGCAATGCTCAGGGCGATGTCGTTGTCCTTCTTGCTGTCGGGCTTCACGTATCTTGCCTCGAGTTCCACGTAAAACGGCTTGACGGCAAAAGCCGGCGGAACGAGGGCCGCGACACCCAAGACAGCCGCAACACCCGCGATCATTGCACAAACCACCGAACGTCTCATGCAAACGCCTCCTCAAATCGGTTCCCCCCGCCATATCCCCGCCCGAACCTGCGGACCAGTGTACTCGATCCCACACCGAAAAACACCAAGCGGATGACGCAGCAGCCTCCAGGCCAGAATCTGCCCCGGGATTGTCGCGACTCCAATCCAGCCGGTACAATCCGGCAGGCGGCTGGGTGAATCCGGCTGTAGAATCTCCGATTCTGCGAAAGCCTTTACGACGCGTTCAATCCCAAACGAAAGTGACTTACATGCCCAACACGGTAATCCAACCTTACTTGTTTTTCGGCGGCCGATGTCAGGAAGCGATCGAGTTTTACGGTCAAGTCCTTGGTGCGCAGGTGGAGATGCTGATGCACCACCGTGACAGTCCCGACCCGCATCCCCCGGGTTTGCTGCAGCCGGGCTTCGAGAATAAAGTCATGCATGCTACGATCCGCATCGGCGGGGCGGTCATCATGGCTTCGGACGGCTGCGACGACAAATCCCACTTCGACGGATTCCGGTTATCCCTCACTGTGCCAACGGAAGCGGACGCCAGCCGGGTGTTCGCCGGACTTTCGGACGGCGGCGAAGTTCAGATGCCCCTGTCAAAGACCTTCTGGTCACCGTGTTTCGGCATGGTCACGGACCGTTTTGGCGTCGGCTGGATGGTCACCGTCGGCGCCGAGTGACTTGCCGGTTGTCTTGCGCCGGCAGTTCGTTGGTCCGCGCTCTTGCACCTCGCGGTGCCTCCGCTAGAATGACGGTCCACCGTCTGCTGCGTCGACACGGGCCCGCGGCAGCACCAGTCTACTCGTGTAGAGCCCCCAATCCCCCGTGTACCTTGAGCGAGGACAGTCCTTTGCTGACGGAAGCGGAAGTCCAGCGTAGTTTCCGAAAACTGTTCGGAAAGGACCGTAAGGTCGAGCCGGACGCCTTTGACAAGGCCATGGCGCTGCTTGATGAACTCCGGCCGGAGAGCCCGTTACGGGTCCGGCTGGAGCAGGAGTTGGAGGAACTCCGCGAAATCCATGGCGCCGACGACTGCTGACGATAGCCAGTGAGCGGTTTTCCGGATTCAACGACGCGACCCGAAGAGACCGGGAGAGCGTGACCTGAACACTCTCGCTGCCGCTTCGGGTCTGTCTTGCCGGGAGTAAGGTTGCTTCACCCCCGCTGATTCTTGACCGGCTATCGGTTGATGGTGAATCCGAACGTGGTCCCGACCATCGTCACGGCTTCCGAGTTCATGTCGATGAACGGCCCGCGGCCGACGCCCGTGAAGATGCCCAGGAATTGGAGTCCGGCTTCGAGTTTGATGTCCCGCGTCACCTCGTAGGCGGCGATCGCCCGAATGTCGGTCCCGACCACCGTCTCGGTCGTGTTCCAGTCTTCCGTGTACTTCGACTTGACGATGGCATTCACCTCCGAGCCCGTTCCCTGTCCGTCGTAATACGTGCGGACATCCGTCAGCGTCCTGGTCAGATGCTGGAAGTTCTGGCCGCCGAACCCGCGGAACTCGGCGGACAGGTTCCAGCGGTTGACCCGCCGCATCCAACGTGCGCCCAATTGACCGGTGATCATCTGGTTGCTGAACAGGTACTTGTCCGTAACCAAGTCTTCGATCGCCGTATCCTCGAATGCAATCGGAATGGAACTGGGCGGCAGCGGCGGCAGGATGGGACTGAAGCCATCCTCGTCGTACACCGAATAGTTCTGCCGTTGAAACGAGTCCTCGAACTTGATCCAGCGGAAGCCGAAAAACGGTTCCAGGATGCCGCCGGCGTGTAACGGAGGCAGGCGGTAGATCTTGTTCAATTCGAGCGAATTCAACTTGGCAAAATTCAAGCTGTCGGTGATGTCATAGAATCGCTGCCGGTTCGGGGGACCTTCGTCGTTACGGTCCGCCGGCGGGTTGACGATGTCTTCCGCCGCGGTTCCGCCTCCTCCGCCGCCTGTGCCACCGTCGTCGATCACGAAGCCTTCGTCGTCCTCGTTCACGCGGTTCAGCTTCTCTTGACGCATCACGTTGCCCACATTGGGGCCGTCGATGTGCATGTAAGCGATGAGCCAGCCGTGGTCGTGATCGACGTCGTCGACCATGTACCCCAGATCCCAACGGTTGCCCCAGGTCAGATCCAGCAGGTCGGAACTGTCCGGATAGGTCCGCAACGGGTCCTGAAGGCCCGTTTGGGCCGGATAGCCCTTATCCTCAGGCCGCGAGACGCCGATGTACATCCGGTTGTACGATCCAAACCAGCCGGTCCGCAACACCGGGTCGTCATCGTAGGTATCGATGTCCGACGCCGGTGCAAAGAACTGCAGGTCGTGATTGAAGTAGCCTGCGTCGATGAACGGCTGGTAAGCTTGAGCGGCAGCTACGGATGCCAGCGTCAGCACGATGCCAATCGCACCCAGGGAAGACAAAATGCTTCTGGACGACATGGTGGTTTCCACCCTCTTGGAAGTCCGGTAATCCGAGATTTTCCGTCTGTGACGGTAGTATCGGACCAGATCGTTACAAAAGTTGAGTAAGAAAGATAAGCCTTAACGAAAATCGCGGCTGAACGGGCATGTGCGGCCCGAGATCGGGGCGCAAAAAAAGCCTCCGCAGGTGGGGCAGGGACCTGGGAGGCTGAGGGTCAATCAGGCTAAGCCCGATCGACAACCCCAGTATGCTTGGCGAAGACAGGTGTTCAAGTTCTCTATTTTATTTTTTTGCCCTTTCTTTCCAAATTCACCAAAAGTGGATACAGGGCTCCTGTTGGCGTTATCGCGCGTACAAGATCAGGTCGGTACTACCCCCCTGTAACGGTACAGTTTTCAGGGAAATCCGCCGGTTCGGTCCTTGTTGGAGTTCACGCTTTAGCGTGCAGGCGGGCCATGCCCGCCAAGAGAGACACGCTAAAGCGTGGACTCCAGCGAGGTTAGTGCCCTTACAGGCACGATTGGTGCTGCTTAGGCTTTCCTCACGCATTTCGGCCGTCGGCGGCCGGGAAAGCACGTGCGGCAGATCTCACAGACAGTCCCATCGCAGCCGCGGGCGGTGCAGTGTTCGCGGCCGTAAAAGATGATCCGCAGGTGGAGTCCGTTCCAGTGCTCCCGGGGAAACAGCCGTTTCAGGTCGCGCTCGGTCTGAACAACACTCCGTCCAGAGCTTAGCCCCCAGCGTTGAGCCAAACGGTGGATGTGCGTATCCACGGGAAACGCTGGATGGCCAAATGCCTGGCTCATCACAACGCTAGCTGTCTTGTGGCCGACGCCGGGCAGGGATTCCAGCTCTGTGAAGCTGTCCGGAACGCAGCCTCCGTGCCGGGCGGCCAGGATTTGGGAGAGTTCCAAAATGGCTTTGGCCTTTTTCGGCGCCAACCCCAGCGGCTGGATGACCGCTTGAATTCGGCCCACCGGCAAACGGGCCATGGCGGCGGGCGTATCAGCCAAGGCAAATAGCTGCGGCGTCACTTCGTTCACCTTCTTGTCCGTGCATTGGGCGCTGAGCACGACGGCGACCAGCAGCGTGAAGGGGTCGCGGTGGTTCAGCGGGATTTCCGTCGTGGGATAAAGCTGTTCCAAACGGCGGAGGATGTATTGGGCCCGCTGGCGCTGGTTCATTGCCGTCGATCCTCGTCAACAAATTATCGCGGATGTCATCGGGTTCAAGTTTGCCGTCCGGCGTGTCTTAAGGAAATGGGATGCGGTGGTGGCGAAGGTCGAAAACCAGCGAAGTAAGGACCCCGTCAGCGGTTTTCACGTAGGACGGAATGCCAAACCGTCCTGGATGGTTTGGCATTTCGTCCTACATGCCGGCCCGCACTGCCCCTTTGCAGCCGGGGGCGGGCGATCTAAAATCAAGGGTTTGCAGGGAACTCCCCTTTTTCCTCTCCTTTTCTCTCGGGTCGCGCGGCCCGGGGCATGAGGGCAAACGATGGTCGACGAACCCGACAGCGTCTGGACGCTCAATGACGCCAGTGAACTGTACCACGTCCCCCGCTGGGGAAACGGATATTTCTCCGTCCAGGCCGACGGCCACGTCCATGTCCATCCGGACAAGGACCCCCAGCGGTCCATCGACTTGAAGAAACTGGTCGATCGCCTGCAGATGCGGGGGCTGAACCTGCCGATTCTGTTGCGGTTCAACGGAATTCTCCGCAACCGCCTGATGGAGATCCGCGCTGTCTTCGACCAGGCGATCGCCGACCACAAGTACCAGGGCAAGTACAGTTGCGTCTATCCGATCAAGGTGAACCAGCAGCGGCATGTCGTCGAGGAAATCCTGAAATACGGCATTTCCAGCGGGTTTGGGCTGGAAGCCGGCAGCAAGCCGGAATTGCTGGCGGTCGTGGCGATGACGGGCCCCCAGATCCCCGTCATCTGCAACGGCTTCAAGGACGCGGAATTCATCGAGATGGCGTTGCTGGCACAGAAGATCGGCCGGCAGGTGATTCCGGTCGTCGAGCGGTACAGCGAATTGGAACTGATTCTGCGGTACGCCGAGAAAGTCGGGGTGCGGCCGCTGTTGGGGATGCGGGTCAAGCTGGCCTCGAAGGGGTCGGGGAGGTGGCAGTCATCCGGCGGGTACCGTTCGAAGTTCGGCCTGTCGGTGGGAGAACTGCTCCACGGGTTGGAAGAACTCAAACAGCGCGGCATGCAGGACTGTTTCCAGTTGTTGCATTTCCATTTGGGCAGCCAGATCACGAACATCCGGCACGTGAAAACGGCCCTGATCGAAGCCGCACGGGTTTACGCCGACCTGGTCAAACGGGGCGCCGGCTTGAAGTACCTGGACGTCGGCGGCGGCTTGGGAATCGACTACGACGGCTCGCAAACGAACTTTGAATCCAGCGTCAATTACACGTTGCAGGAATACGCCAATGACGTGGTGTATCACGTCCAGACCGTCTGCGAGGAAGCGAACATCCCCCAACCGACAATCATCTCGGAAAGCGGCCGAGCGGTCGCGGCCTTTCACAGCGTGCTGGTCTTCGGCGTTCTGGGGGTCGGCGTCCAAGCGACGGAGGACAAGTTGCCGGCGGAACTGCCCGACGAGTACGAGCAGCCGCTGCACGATCTGCGGCTGACGCTGCAGGAGTTGGGGATCCGGAACGTGCTGGAAGGCTACCACGACGCGCTGCAGGCACTGGAAGTTGCGATGAACCTGTTCAGTGCCGGCTACTTGCCGCTGGATCAGCGCTGCCTGGCCGAGAGCTTCTTCTTCGCTATCTGCCGCAAGATCCGCCGGCTGACCGAGCAGATGGATGAAGTCCCGGAGGAATTGCACGGGTTGGACCGGATGCTGTCCGACACCTACTTCTGCAATTTCTCGTTGTTCCAGTCCATGCCGGACAGTTGGGCGATCAAACAGTTGTTTCCCATCATGCCGATCCACCGCTTGGCCGAGCGGCCGACCCGGCCGGCCGTGTTGGGCGACATCACCTGCGACTCGGACGGCAAAATCGAGCAGTTCATCGATCGCCGGGACATCCGCCGCACGCTGCCGCTGCACCCGTTTGACGGTTCCCCGTACTACTTGGGCGCGTTCCTGTTGGGCGCTTATCAGGAAATCCTCGGCGACCTCCACAACCTGTTTGGCGACACGAATGCGGCCCACATCAGCCTGGACGGCGACGGGCAGGTCGTCGTCGAGAACATCATCAAGGGCGACTCGGTCAACGAAGTGCTGCATTACGTCCAGTTCAACGGCCGCGAGTTGATCGACCGCCTGCAAGGCGCCGTCGACGCCGCGATCCGCGAGGGCCGCATCGACCACAAACAGGCCGGCGCGTTTGTGCATTTCTACGAGGAAGCATTAAACGGCTACACGTACTTGGAAGAACCGGACGGGGAATAGAGGCCAGGAACCGGTATCGCGTATACTAGCAGGTGACAGCCCTTGGCCGCTGGACGCGGAGGTTTGGACCCATGCCCATTCACGATTGGACCAGCGTGGGGGCCGGCATTTTTCACGATTTCCACCACGAGTGGATTTCCACGATCAAGCGAGCCCTGAACGCCGGTGTGCTCTCGTCGGAGTACTACGCCTTGGCGGAACAAGTCACGGGCGGTGTGTGGCCGGATGTGCTGACCCTGGAAAGCACCCGCAGTGAGCCCAGCCGCACTCCCCGCGGCGCCGGGTCGCCGGATGACGCTGTTTCCGGGGGCGGCGTGGCGATGGCTACGATCCGGCCCAAGGTCCGGTTCACGGCGACCGCCGAGTCGGAAATCTACGCACGAAAACGGAATCGCATCGCGATTCGCCACATCAGCGGCGATCGCGTGGTGGCGATTCTGGAAATCGTCTCGCCGGGAAACAAGTCCAGCCGGCATGCGCTGCGTTCGTTCGTGGAGAAATCCTTGGAAATGCTGGACGCAGGTATCCATCTGCTGATCGTCGATCTATTCCCGCCGACGCCCCGCGACCGGCAAGGAATCCACGGCGCGGTCTGGTCGGAGATCACCGAGGACGACTTTCAGCTGCCGCCGGACCAACCGCTGACGCTGGTCTCGTATTCGGCGGGACTGATCAAGGAAGCCTTTATCGAACCGATCGCCGTGGGCGACGTCTTGCCCGACATGCCGCTGTTCTTGGAACCTGACCGTTACGTGCTGGTGCCCCTCGAGTCGTCTTACCGCAGCGCCTTTGACGCCGTGCCTCACCGGTGGCAAGAAGCACTACAGCCCGCAACGAGCCCGCGAGGCTCTGCCTTGTGACGCGGACGTTGATCGTGGCCCATTTGAGCCCCACCGGCGACCATCGTCAACCTCGCAGCACGAGGATGCCGACGATGACCGCCGCCAGCGCCAGGACGCACCCCGCCGCGATCACCATGGTCGTGCCGCGGCCGCGCGGCGTGTCTTCGTCGGGCACGGCCAATTGAAACAGCTTTTCCAAGGCGCGTTGGTAGTCGTAATCGTGGCTGATTTCCCGCAGCCGATCGAAGGTCAGCTTGAACATCGGGCCTTCAAAAGCCAGCGCCTTCTTGTCCTGGTCGTACCAGAACCGATTGTGCAGGTTCTCGGGAACGCGGAAGCTCGCGGGCAAACGGTGCAAGGGCACGTAGTGAATCATGGCTGATGCTCCACAACTCGCAGTGTCCGCCGTTGGCGAGACAAGTGGCTCAGCGTGATCCAAGGACTTGTTGAGCCCGAAACAATCGGTCCTTGTCGCCACGGCTGCCGCGCCGCTGGCGGCCCGGCAGCCGATATTCTAACGCTGGACGGCGAGCAATTCCAGCGTGGAACACTCGATCCGGCTGCGAGGTCCTATCCGCGAGGCCGGAAACGTCATCATGGACTCGTTGGCCACCTTGGGCCCCACCGCCGAGTCGAAGCCGAAGGTCATTACGGTGCCTTCCAGGTCGTTGTCGATGGTCTTGGCACACCCACCAAGGGAATACCGCCCTCGAACAACTGTTGTCCGATGCTCAATGACCCGTCGCCGCCGATGCTGACCAGGCCGCGGATGTCTAGCTTCTGCAGGCCCGCCCTGACGCCGTCGATCAACTCTTGGGGCAGGCGTCGCGTTTCCCCATTCATGAGCGTTCCCTTTCCGTGGTTTTCCCTGGTCGCAATGCGGGCCGGTGCCCGCAGCCCATGTACGACGGCCGTTCGAGGCCGTCGGGCCGCCCGGAGGGGCCGCCCTGTGAAAGACGCTAATTGTCTTTCATGGCTTGCGTGACTTTGAACCCTACCAGCCCAGCCACCAGGACGGCGAGGTAGAACTGGCCGGCAACGGCCTCGATCCAGGCCAGAGTCCGAGCCAGCGGCGTAATCGGCGTCACGTCGCCGTATCCCACCGTGGCCAGGGTAATGAAGCTGTAGTAACTCAGGGCCCCCCGATCCAATCGCTCCGCCACGACGCCGGCACGGCTTGGCGATGGGATGTTGAACGACCCCGGGGATGCGGTCTCCACGGCGTAGTACAGAAGGCTCCAGATGATTCCCAGCAGCAGGTAACCACATACCGCGCCGAAAATCGCGTCCCCCGATACTTGCTTGACAAAAATCTCCCGCAGAATCCCGTACAAGGCGAAGGCAAAGAAGCAGGCCGCCAGCAGGTACGCTGCCACGAGGCACACCCGGCCGACTGGTCCGCCGATCCCATGCCCCAACCAAATGCCAAGAAAAGCGGCCAGTCCCAGTGAGAACGCTGTGCGCCGGAGTTGCCGTTCCTCGAAGACCATCATCAGCACCGCGACGATCAGGAGGGAGAAGAACACGTCGAAGGAGCCTTGTTCGTCGAACAGGCCGGCCATCAGCGGCTGCGCCACGGCCAGCAAGAGCGCAGCCGCCAGCACCACGCCGAATCGCCAGCGTTGGCGGAGGGTCTCGGCTGCCGTGGATGCACCAGATTCTCCCGTCATCAGCGATTCCTCCCGGCGCGGCACGTCAGTACTTCTCCGGCACGAACCTGCGGCCCTCCAGCGCGGCCTGATCGTCGTACTTGCCCTCGCTGGACCGCTTGGGCAATTTGACCTTCTCCCGCGGCACCTCTTTGTGCGGGATCAGGCTCAGGAGGTGCGTGATGCAGTTCAGGCGAGCCCGCTTCTTGTCGTCCGAGCGTACAATGTACCACGGTGCGAAGTCGGTGTCGGTGGCCTCGAACATCGCATCGCGGGATCGGGAGTAGTCGTACCAGCGGGTCCAGGACTGGACGTCCATCGGACTGAGCTTCCATTGCCGCAGGGGGTCGTCGACGCGGGCCTCAAACCGCCGCTCCTGTTCCTTCTTGCCGACCTCGAGCCAGAACTTGATCAGGATGATCCCACCGGTCACAATCTCCTTCTCGAACATCGGACAGACTTCGAGGAAACGCTGGTACTGCTCGCCGGTGCAGAACCCCATCACGCGTTCGACGCCAGCCCGGTTGTACCAGCTGCGGTCGAAGATCACGATTTCCCCGGCTGCCGGGAAATGCTGGATGTACCGCTGCATGTACATCTGCGTCTTCTCCCGGTCCGAGGGCGCCGGCAGCGCGACCAGCCGGAAAACCCGCGGGCTGACGCGCTCCGTGATGGCCTTGATCGTGCCGCCTTTCCCGGCAGCGTCGCGGCCCTCGAAGACGATGATCGCCCGCAAACCCTTGTGCTTGACCCACTCCTGCAGGCGGCAGAGTTCGGTCTGGAGCTTGCGCAGTTCCTTCTCGTACTGTTTGCGTTTCATCTTGGAGCTGGTTTCATCGGCTTCGATCTTGCTCATGGCTCTCGCCTCCTTTTACTGGGACTGGAGTGACATTCCAAACTTGCTGGCAGTAGTCGCGGATCGAGCGGTCGGAGGAGAACTTGCCCATGCGGGCGGCGTTGAGGATGGACTTGCGGGTCCAAGCCTGCGGGTCGCGCCACAGGTCGCTGACCCGGTCCTGGCACGCGACATACGCCTGGTAGTCCGCCAGCACCAGGAAGGGATCGTGGCACGTCTGGTTTTCCACCAGCGGCCGGAACAGATCGGTGTCACCTCCGCTCAGTCCACCCGACGCGATGAAGTCCAACGCCTCGCGCAGCGGCGCCTGCTGCTCGTAGTAATCCTGCGGCCGATAGCCGCGGGATTTCAGTTCCTGGACCTGCTCGGCGGTGAGTCCGAAGAGGAAGGATTGCTTCAGGTCGGCGACACTCAAGCCGGTGCGAACACCGCTGGCGGGCGAGAGTTCGCACGACTTCGGCGAGGATTTCTTTTTCGCGGGAGGCATGGGTGACTTCTTTTCGGCAGTTTGGTTCTTGTGGAGTTCAGTCCGGGCTTTGAATTCGGTCAAGAGATTCCTGGCCAAAGGCCTCGCGCAGTTTCTGTTCTTGCTCCTTGGACAGGTTGGTGGCGATGATCTCGAATTCTACGTCTTTCATGGCGTCCGCTACTCGGTCCACGACGGCGTCGCTGGTCATCAGGAACAGGGCCGATGTTCCTTCCGTCACCAGGCTGCGAATACGCTGGATGAACTCGTCGTCGATGCCGTAGTCCCGGAACGCGCCTCCCAGGGCCCCGAAAGCCGCGCCGACAGCCATGCCGAACAGGGGCGTCAGGAAGATCAATCCGAATAGCATGCCCCAGAACATCCCGCCCACGGCTCCGGCGCTGACCAGGTCCACCAGTTGCCTGGTCTTGGGACTCTTCTTCCCAACGGGCCAGGAGACGGTCGCGGCATCATGCACCAGGATCAGGTGCTGCTTCTGCAAGTCGTGGACGCGCTGCAGGACATCGGTCGCCCCTTCCGCAGTGGGAAACTTGAGAACGGTTACGGTGGCCATAGTGAGTCTCCTCAGGTGAAGTAGATGTTTACCAATACGTCGGCTGCGGTCAAAGGGCTCAAACGTACAGAATTCAATTTTCGCGGCCAATCGTCTGGCTACGTGGAGACCAGCATCTCCGCGAAAATTGAATTCTGTACGTCTGAGCCCGGATGCGAGCACGCCCCGCAACCGGCTACGGTCCTCCGAAGGCCTGTTGCCGTGCGGCCTGTTCGATCTCCGTTTTGTATTTCTGAAACTCGGGCGAGCCCGGCGGGCTGTAATTCCAATTCTTGTAGAGTCCGATGACTTTCGTAAAGAGCTCGCGGGCCTGGTCTCGGTCCGGGAATGCGCAATCGCGGTCGACGAAGTTCTTGATCAGCCGCAAACTCTCCAATTGAGGCTCCCGCAGCATGCAGGCGTCGACGTCGTCAAAGGCGTCCTCGGCCATGTCGCCCAGCCTGACGCCGGTAGCATTCAAGCGGATGACGTCGCCCACGATTTTCTGCACACGGGTGTGGCGGACCAACTGCTGCATTCCACTGAGCATCGTGATGTTCCTTGCTTTTCATCTACCGCGACTTGATTCGCGCAGGATTTGCACGCCTTGTTCCGCCAAGCGGCGCAGCGTGGCGGGATCGGCATTGGCCGGCCCGCTGAAACGCGCCTCGATCTTCCAGTCGTCAAATGCCCCGACCGCGTACTTCCGGACGCGGATCATCGCCTCGGGGACATTCTCGCGGCACCAGTCGTCCGTGGCGGCCACCAGTTGATTCACACCTGCGTACGATTTCGTATTGACGATGATCTGAGCGTAGGAGGTGTAGGGATCTTCCGCGCTGACCGGCAGGTAGAAGCGGGGCGGCCCCTTGCCGACAAAGGCGCTGACGGACAGCGTCGCCTCGTGCTCCTGCAGGAACTTCTCGATCCGCTGCAGGTCGGCGCTGGTCTGCTGAATTCGCGTGCCCTCCGACGCCCAATAGTCGATCATAAACTGCGCTCGGCTGGAGTCCGGAAAGTACATTTGCTCCACAAAACGGAAACCGAAGACGGACAGGACGAGCAGCCCCACCATGCTCCCCAGGAACAACACCCGGAAGCGGATCGCCAGGGACAGGAGCTTGCGGAAGGAATGGTAGAACTTGCTCTGATACGGATCGGTTTGGGCCTGGCCGGGCTTGGGGCCCGGCAAGATGGCGATGCACAACAGCGGGGCCGCGGTCTGGCAGAAGACCCAGTTCAGCACCAGCGAGATGCTCACCACCGTGAACAGGCTCCCGGCGACTTCGCCCGTGTCGTAGGTCGAGGCGAAAATCGGGTAGAACGCCATGCACGCCACCACCGTCGCCCCCAGCAGCGGCCAGGCCGGCCCGCTGGCCGCTTCGATGGCCGCCTGCTTGCGGTCCATGCCGGCTGCGATCCGGACCATGATCCCGTCGGTCACGACGATCGCGTTGTCGACCATCATGCCCATGGCGATGATCAACGCGCCCAGCGAGATCCGGTGCAGGTCGATGCCCATGACGGCCATCACGATGAACGAGCCGAGGATCGGGAAGACGAGCCCGCTAATGCCGATGATGATCCCGGCCCGCATGCCCATCGTCAGGGCCAACAGCGCCAGCACGATGACGACCGATTCGAGCACGCTGATCATAAAGGCCGATATCGAGTCGCTCACCTGATCGGATTGCCAGGAGATCCGCTCGACGCCGATGCCCACGGGAAGCTCTGCGACCAGTTCGGCGAGCCGGCGGTCGATCGCCTGGCCGACTCGGACCACGTTTTCACCCGAGGCCGGCGCCAGCGCCATCGCGATGGCTTGCCGCCCGTCATGCCGCAGAAGTTGGCTGGGCGGGTCGATGTAGCCCACGTTGACCGTGGCAATGTCCCGGATCCGGATGATCTCGTCGCGCCCGGAAACGGTGCTCGTAATCGTCAGGTCGCCGATGTCTTCGGGCGACTGGAACTCGCCGGTCGGCGCCACGCGGATCCGCTGTGTCAGGTAATTCACCTGGCCGGCGTCGACCACCAGGTTCTGCGATTGCAGCGTCTGCATGATCTGCTCGGGCGTGAGTCCCAACTCGGACAGTTGCGCGGTGGAAACGTCCAGGTAGATCCGCTTCTCCTGCACTCCCCACAGATCGATCCGCGCCACGCCGCGCACGACGCTCAATTCCTTCCGCATGTCCTTGACGTAGCGTTCCAATTCGGCGTAGCTGTAGCCGTCGCTGCTAACGGCCAGCAAAAAGCCGAACACGAAGCCGAAGTCGTCGCCGATCTTGGGTTTTCCCGCACCGGGAGGCAACGTCGGCTCGATGTCCGCGATCTTCTTGCGCAGCGCATCCCAGACCTGCGGCAGGCGGTCGGACCAGTATTCGCTTTTAATGTCGATCTTGATGATCGACAGGCCCGGCCGGGAATTGGAGTAGATGCACTTCAACTCCACCATCTCCTGCAGCTTGGTTTCAATCCGGTCGGTGACCTCCAACTCGACCTGCTCGGCACTGGCTCCCGGGTAGGCCGTCGTGATCGCCGCCGTCTTGATCGAGAACTCCGGGTCCTCCAACTGGCCGAGTTGAAAGTAGGAGAAGATCCCGCCCGCCAGGACCAGGGCGATGCCGAAGTAGGTGATGGCACGCTTTTCGAGCGACAGCGCAGCGAGGTTCATGAGGCTACCGGCTCCCTTCCTGGAGAAGCTTCACTTCCTGGCCCGCGCGGAGCGAATGCACCCCGGCCGTGACCACCAGGTCGCCCGGCTTGAGTCCCTCGGTGACGACCATCCCGACGGGCGTCAGCTTGCCGGTCTCCACTGCCTGCAGCGCGACCTTCTTGTCCGCCCCGACGACCCACACGCAAGGTCCGGAGGCTTTTTCCCGCACCGGTTCGAACAAGGCGCTAGGCGGCACAATCAGGTCCTGGCTCGCCGCCTTGTCATCTTCCTCCGGCTGGTTGCGGACCGTCGCCGCCATGCCCGGCAGGATCTCCGCGGTTTCCGGCTGATCTACGGCCACCGTGACCGGATAGGTGCGGGTGGTCTGCGAGGCTTCACTGCCGATCTTGGTGACCTGGCCGACGAATTCCTTGCCCGGCAAAGCGTCGAAACGACACAAGGTTTTTTTCACGCGCGGCACCAGCCCAATCAGGCTTTCCGGAACCTGGATCGTGACCTCGATCTTCGAGACGTCTAACAGCCGCACGATCGTCTGCTTGGCCTGGACCGTCTGAAAATTGTCCACGTACCGGGCGGCTACTTTGCCGTCGAACGGCGCTTTGAGAACCGAGTAATCCAGCTGGTTCTTGGCATCTGCCACCGCGGCCTCCAGGGCCTTGATTTCGGCCCGCTTGGCTTCCAAGTCTTCCGGCCTGGACCCTTTCAGGCCGATGTTCAGCGCTTCCCGCGCCGCCTTGACCTCGGCGCCGGATCGCGTCGCTCGGGCGTAGGTCATATCGAACTCCGACCGGGAAATCGAGTCGGTCTTGATCAGGTTCGCATTGCGTTCGTGTTCCGCGTAGGCCTGTTTGTAGGACGCCTCGGCCTGCTCCACAGCCGCTTTCAACTGCTCGATCTCTTCCGGCCGCGACCCACGTTCCATCGCCAGCAAGTTGGCCTTCGCCCGCTCCAGGTTGCCTTGGTTCGTATCCAGTGCGGCCTGGAAATCCCGGGGATCGATCGCCGCAATCACGTCGCCCGTCTTGACCTGACTCCCCACGTCGACCGGCAGCGAGACGAGCGGCCCCGACACCTGGAACGACAGATCCACCTCGTCCCTGGCCTTGGCACGGCCGGGAAACTCACGGCCCGCAATGGCCTTCAGGTCTCCCACCTTGATTGCCCGCACAGGCCGGACCACCTGCGGCGGGCTTTCCGCACCCCGCGGCCAACAGCGCCGCAACCACGCCAGCGCACGCGACGTACAGCGAACCTCTCATCGATGCCCCTTCCTTTCCTTAGACTGCGGTCAACTCGGTGCCGGACGCTTTGGCGAACGGCGGGCGTCAGCCCGCCGGTTCTTGGGCGAACGGCGGGCGTCAGCCCACCGGTTCTTGGGCAACCGGCGGGCGTCAGCCCACCGGTTCTTGGGCAACCGGCGGGCGTCAGCCCACCGGTTCTTGGGCGAACGGCGGGCGTCAGCCCACCGGTTCTTCGGCAACCGGCGGGCGTTAGCCCACCGGTTCCGAACCCCGGGGCAACCGGTGGGCTCACGCCCACCGTTCGCCAGGATCCCGGGCGATCAGGCCGCGGTGAGACAGTCGAACCGATTTCCGCTCTCACTTCGGTTCTTCGAGCCGTACCATCAGCCATTGCTGGGTTTGTCCGTCCTCGAAGTGAACCAGCGCCGGGGCCGTGTTCTCGGTCAGGTTGACGATCCCGGTTTCCATAATCGGCCGGCTCTTGCCGGCGACGGTCCACGCGCAACGCTGTGTCGCCTTGTCGGCCATGCCTTCGATCGTTTGGGTCTGGCTCGTGGCCGAGTTGTTCAGCGTGCCGGCGATGATGCCCTCCTTGCTGATCGCCAGTTGCAGGAACAACGTCGGCTCCGGGCCGGACTTCTGGCCGTCGGGCGTCAGGGCAAACACGCCCAAGGGCATCCACTCCGCCTTGTCCGGCGCTACTTCGGGCGCGCTGGCGGCGATCTGTTCGGCCTGTTCCGCGTACTCTTCCGCCGTGGCGACGGCTTGATCCCCGTAGTAGACCGAGTCGTCCTGGTAGTACACGTTGTCGCCGTAGGAGTAAGCGGTGGGATCGCTCCAGCCGTAGTTGACCCAGCCGGTCAGTCCACCCCAGGTGGCCCAACGGAACGGACGGGTGATGGCCCAGGCTCCCCAGAGGGGATGGTCGGACCAGAAGTCGCGGATGGGATGGTCGTTGACTTGATCCAGAATTTCGCTGCGCCGATCCACGCGGCTCTGACGCACCTCCTGACGGTTCTCGATCCGCTCCGGCCGATTGGCGGCCATGTCGCTGCGTCGCTCGGTGCGGGATTCGGTACGATCCGTCCGGGCCTCAGCACGATCGGTGCGCGCACCCGCGGCCTCACCGCGATTCTCGACTCGCCCAGCCGCCGCCCCGCCCTCCGCGCCGCGGTTCTGCAGGAATTCGGCGGCCGCACCACCGGCGGCCCCGGCCCCGACGGCCGCAGCCACTCCCGCGGCTCCTGAACGTGAACCGGCACCGCCGACAGCCCCTGTGGACGGCTTGGGCATGTCCAGGAAGTTCGCCAAATCACCGCTCGAAGGCCGCGTGCCCGCGCTGGGCCGTCCCGCCGCCGGCGTCGACGGCCGACCGGCTGACGGTGTCGAAGGCCGCACGGATGGCGTCGCGGGACGGCTGACGGACGGCGTCGAAGGACGCGCGGCAGGCGCCGAGGGTCGGCTGACGGAGGGCGATGGTCGGCTGACCGACGGAGCCCGGCTCACGCTGCTACTCCGCGAGCCTCCCCCGCCGCCACGCGAGCCTCCTCCGCCGCCGCCACGACCGCCACCCCCGCGGGCCAACACGTCCCCCGCCACCAAAAGACACGCGATTGACATCACCACCAACAGCAATGAAAACTTCTTCATAACTCCACCTCGTTGAATTCTCAAACGCGGGTTCGCGCCCGCAGCCCAAGTATGACGGCCCTTCCGGGCCGTCATGGTCGGCCCGGAAGGGCCGACCTACAAGATGCGCGCCTGGCGCACACATGATCCGGAGCGAGACTCTCGGTTACTCCGCCTCCTTCGCGATCTGGACTTCGTCGACATTCGGCTGCAGTTCGCCGTCCACCATGCGGTTGACGGACTGGATGGTGCAGGTATTGTCGTCCAGGCGGGTAATGATGTTCACGGCCGTGGACTTCCGCCCGTCGGGCAGCACGCCGCTCTGCTCGATGTACCAGCGGTCGCCCTTCTTCGTCCACGTTGCCTGGCCGAAGCCGCCGTCCGAATCGAAGACCCACGAGCGGATCTGCTTGGTCGACGGGTCCCAGCCGATGACCTGCATCCCGGCCATGTCGATCCGGTCGCGGATCTGGATGGTGAACGAGCGCGTGATGAAGTTGTTGTTCTTGGCCCAGTTGCACTCGGTCACCACCGTGGCCTGGTCATCCTGATCGACCCACTTGCCGATCATCCACTCCAGTTCCTTCAGCTGCTCGTAATGCGACGGGACAGGGGCCGGCACGTCTTCCTCGGTCACGCGGTCCAGCAACCATTGTCCCTCTCGCTTGACGTAGACCGCGGTGTAGTCGGATTCCTCCGGCGCCTGATCCGGGCGAATCACCTTGGCCGTCCCTTGTTCGACGGCAACGTTGGGTGAGACGAACCGGACGGAATCCGTTTTTGCCTCCAACTTCGCGCCTTTGGCTTCGGCAAAGACGCCGGCAAACTGCTTCTCGATCGCTTCGCGGCCGACGACCTGCTCGCCGCTGAGCGGATTGGTGTACACGGCTTCGGGCGACCACATCGCCGCCAAAGCCTTTGCGTCTCCTTGGTTGAACGCGGCCACGTAGGACTCAACGGCCTTTCGAATCGTTGCTTCGTCGGCGGCCTGGGGATTTGCCTCGGCCCCCATTGCCGACGCCAGCCCCAAGGCCGTAATTGCAGCAGTCAAAATCACCCGTTTCATGCGTTTCTCCTTCGTGTTAGAGCGATCAGGCGACAGGACCGCTCTGTCCAAACAAACTCATTGGCGTGCCGCGCCGATCGCGGCCACCAGGAACTCCATTCCACCGACGGGGTCGAGATCGCTGATTTCGACCTCGGGTGGTTCAACGGACATCTCGATATAGGGAAGCAGCCTGCGGAATCGCTCGGAACGGAAATGCTCTTCGGCATCTTCCCGAGTCTCCCACTGCACAAGATATGTGAGCGTGCTTTCGTCCACCGCGTCCTGCAGCACCCGGCAGACTCGACAGCCTTTCGACACCTCCGTCGGCCCCTTCAGGCAACGCAGGACGTCCAGGACCTCCTCGCGTTTCTCCACAGGCGCCACGATTTGCAGGACCGCCTGAATCATTCTGTTTCCCTTGGCTTTCGCCGCCCGTTTGCCCAACGGCAAGCTGGATAGAAAGCAGCTTGCAGAGAGGAGGATACCAACACCAAACGTACGACGGCCCTTCCGGGCCGCCTGCCTGCCGGTAGGCAGGTCGCGCGTCGGCCCGGAAGGACCGACCTACCGGTGAACCGGTGACAGATCGCCGCCCTGCTGCCCGCTCGCCAGCAGAGCAACGTGCGTACCGAACAGGATGCCGTCCGGCTCGCATGCCATTAAGGTCTTAGATTGCATAGGCTTACGCTTCAGGCGAAGGACGCATTGCGACGAGGCCACGACTCCAGAAAGATGGAGATTCTACGGGATATTGGAGTTCCGCTTTGGCCGCTTGATTCCGAACTTGGCCATTCGCGCCTCGAGGGTCGTTGGCTTGATGCCCAGAACTTCGGCTGCTCCACCATCGCCGCGAATTCGCCAGCCCGTCTCTTGCAAGACGCGAAGAATCAGTCCTCGCTCGCTCTCCTTCAGCGTCATCCCAGGCGTTGTGGCCTCTTGCGTGTCAGCCGGCAATTCCACGTGCAACGTGTCTCCGCTGGCGAGAATCACCGCACGCTCGATCACATTGCTCAGTTCACGGACGTTGCCGGGCCACGGATACTGCTGCAACCGCTGCATCGTCTTGCGAGGAATGCTCTTGATCGACTTGCCCATGCGGCGGCCAAAGGACTCGACAAAGGCCCAGGCCAGCGGCGGGATGTCGTCACGGCGGTCGCGGAGCGGAGGGATGCGGATCGGAAAGACATTCAGGCGGTGGTACAAATCGGGGCGGAACTTGCCGTCTCGGACCGCCTGTTCCAGGTCCCGGTTGGTGGCCGCGATGATCCGCACGTCGACCGTCATGGTCTTCGGGCTGCCCAGACACTCGAAGCGGCCATCCTGCAGGACGCGGAGCAGTTTCGCCTGCAGTTCGACCGGGAACTCCCCGACTTCATCCAGAAACAGGGTCGAGCCATCGGCCACGACGAAGCGGCCCACCTGGGCTGAGGCGGCTCCCGTGTAGGCTCCGGCCTCGCGTCCGAACAGTTCGCTTTCGATCAACGTGGCGGGCAGGGAGGCGCAATTGACGATGACCATGGGCTGGCCCTTGCGGTCGCTCAGTTCATGGATCGTCTGCGCCAACAGCTCTTTGCCGGTGCCGGTTTCACCCAGCAGCAGGACCGGCGCGCCGGTCGCGGCCACGCGCTCCGCCTCGGACAGCACTCGAGTGATCGCGTCGCTCCGGCCAATGATTCGGCCGTGGTGGAATCTCAGAACTGCTTGCTCGCGAAGGTACTGGTTCTCCTGCGTCAATCGCTGGCGCAACTGTTCGTTTTCGGCCAGGGCCGCCCGCAAGGATTCCTCGGCCCGCCGGCGCAGGATGGCATTGGCAAACACCTCGCCGATCAATTCCAGACGGGCGAGGATTTCGTCGGGCCACTCGCAACGCTGCCTGAGGAAGGCGAACGTGAGGGCGCCCAAGACGGCCCCGCCTCCCTTGAGTGGGATCGCCACATTGGACCGGATGCCGTGCGTCGGGCAATACTGCCGCTCCTTGCTCGCCTCCGGCGGCAATTCCTCCGGCAGGGATCGGAGGAAGACGTTTTTTCCGCTGCGAAACTGCCCGATGAACCAGGGGAGCCGGTTGACGGCAAACGGGCCCACGGGAAACGGTTCACAACCCGGAACCGCGTAGGAGTGAGTCACCTGGACGTACTGCCGGTCTTTGCCGAACTCGACCAGCGTGCTCCGATCGTTGCCCAGGAATTGGACGAGCCGTTGCAAGGCGTCATCGATCAGGCGGTCGACCTGATCGGTAGGCTGGTTCACGAAACGCACTGACAAGTCCGCTAGCAGCCGTTCGAACAACAAGCGATCTTCCATCGCCAGCTCCGCCCGCTTGCGGGCCGTGATGTCCACCATCGTGCCGATGAGCGACGGCCGGCCGGCGACGTCCAGCCGCGATCCTAACACCTCGACGTAAGCGATCTCGCCATCCGCGCGCACACAACGTGCTTCATAGCGACTCGTTTCCTCCTCGCCGTTCAGGCGGCGGTGCATCTGCTCTTGAACACGGCTGCGGTCATCGGGGTACACGAAATCCAGAGGCGACACGCCAATCAACGTCTCCGGTTGGCAGGCCAGAATCAGGGCCAGCGCCGGATTGGCGTAGATAATGCAGCCGTCTCGAACGAGGTAGATGCCAGCCAACGACTTCTGACACAGAACCTGGAAATCGTACTCGCAGTCGCATTGAGCGATTGCGTTCGGCCTGAGATCGGCGATGTCGCCGGCTGGCCGAGCTTCGTCGTCGTTAGAGGCTGCGGCTGTCTGGCTCATGCATCTGCCCCGCCTAAGTTGCATCCTGAATCGGTCGAAGTGACCGCAAGCAACGTTTGGAAAACGACTGTCCAGTACTTCTTGCTGGCCATCCCACGGAGTGTAATGGCTACACCGACGAGGTGCCAGTTGTTTCTCCAGCGCTGCGAACGTATTTTGGCGACAGGACTACTGCAATGTCAAAGGGTCTGCCCGGGCTTCCGCGAGCGGGTTAACGAGGGTGGCGTGCGCGCCCGCAAGATCACGTTCGACTTCCGCGCCTCATCGGCCTCGAACGCAGCGTCCAACCCCGAACGAATGATCCCGCGTGGTGATGCTTGGCTCATTCCGCTGGTTCCTGGAATCGATGAAACGAAAGGACGGCCGTTCTCGTCCCGGAAACGACAACGGCCACGTAACCGTCCATGCTGTACGGCTTCGCGAGTTGCTGGAACGTCGAGGTGGGTCTTGAACCCGGCTCACGGCGTGCCACCGGATTGTCGGACGTGCCACCGGATCGGCTTGCCAGAAGCCGTTGCGTGGGATATCGTGATGTGTGGTGATAGTGGTCCGGCAAGCTTTTCGCAGGGTAGAACCGATGACGACGTCCACACGCGAACGACTGGCCCGCGGCCCGGTTCCCGTGTCTGCAATCACGACGCTGGAACCGGGTGATCGGCTGACTCGCGACGAATTCGAGCGGCGGTACGCAGCGATGCCGTCCCTGAAAAAAGCGGAACTCATCGAAGGAGTCGTGTACATGCCGTCGCCCGTTCGTGTCCGCCGTCACGGCGGTCCGCATGCCAAAGTCATCACCTGGCTGGGCAACTACGAAGCCAAGACTCCCGGTGTCGAGGTGGCCGACAATGCCACCGCCCGGTTGGACCTGGAGAACGAGCCGCAACCGGATGCCATGCTGTACATCGCCCCGGAACTGGGCGGTCAGGTGCGGATCACTCCGGACGACTACATCGAGGCGGCCCCCGAACTCGTGGCGGAAGTGGCGTCCAGCAGCGCCAGCTACGATCTAAACACCAAACTGGACGCCTACCGCCGCAACGGAGTCCAAGAATACATCGTCTGGCGCGTTCTCGATCAGCAGATCGACTGGTTCGTGCTCCGCGGCGGCCGCTACGAGCGGCTGGAACCGGATGACCGCGGCGTCGTGCGCAGCCAGGTCTTTCCCGGGCTGTGGCTCGACACCGCAGCGCTGCTGCGGGGCGATTTGGCTGGCACCCTCCAGGTCCTCGACGAAGGCCTGGCCACGGCCGGGCACGCGGGCTTCGTGACGCGACTCAGCGGTGCGGGGGCCTGAGATCCCTTTCATGGTGCCGCTCCACGAGAACGCCCAGCATCCCCCGGACTCGGCTCCATCGTGGCTCGTGTCTTTGCGGTTCAACGCGTTCTGTCAGGCAACGTCCCCTTCTGCAGCCGGACTTCGTAAGTATCCCCAATGGGGCCGGTTGCAGGAGCAGGTCGGCGAGTTCCGCGAGCGATTTTCGACCGCTGGCGGCACGAGAAAGCCACGCCCCCCGTCGAACGCCGCTCGGTCACGATTCGCGCGACCGCAGACGCTGTTGCAGATCCGACAGCATGGTGGACAGCTCGCTGGTCGTCCGTTCACGCAGAGTTGCGGTGGAACTCGGCTCTTCGCCCAGAAGCTGTTGGAGTATGTGAATCTTGCCTACCACTTCGCCTTTTTCCAGGCCCTCTTGCCGGCCCTCTTGCCGCGCGCTGTCCAAGCCCCACTGATAGTCGCGTTGGGCCATCAAACGCTGGTCGTACATCATCCGATCCACCGTTTTGGCTGCGATCGCTGCGACCACGGAAATCGCCTGCTGAAACTCCACTCCCGGTAACAATGCTCGCAACCGCTCCGGCTCGTACCCGTCCGCAAACAAAAAGAAAAACGCCCATTGTTCGATCGCCGGGGCGGCCGAAATTCTCTAATCGGCGACAATACGAACCTGTGGCGACATGTGTCCGGCGAATCTGAGCGGCGCCGGATTCACGCGAACCGGCAGTGGCCGAAACGGTCGTCGGTGCCGCTAGCGTTTGAGAAGATACCCCGAGCGCCCCCATTTTCGCCCTTGACCCTCGATGGAGAATCTCGCCATAATCCAGACGCACTATCCTGGCAGGATGGCCCGGGAATGGTGTAGCGACCGATCGAACCGTGCCCAAACAGAGGGAGTTGAATCAATGCCAGCGATACCACGGCGCTTTTTCCGGATCTACCTCCTGCTGGTCGCTGGATGGTGGCTCGTGCCGGTCATATCCCCTGGCCTTGTGCATGGGCAGCACGCAGCGTACGCGCCGCTACGCGGCCGCTGGCAGGCGATCGAACTCGTCGATGATGGCCGCGTGATTCCCCAAGACGCGATTCACACCTGGATACCCTCCGGTGGCCAACTGGAAGTAATCGACAATGAGAGCGACCTGATCTTCCTGGATGGCCGGGGACAGGTTGTCAAAGGCGTCAAGGTACGCTGAACGCCCCATGCGCACTGTCAAACGTCTGGCCGGGATTGGCTTGGGTGTGTTGGGGCTCTTGGGGGTCGTCGCCTGCCTTGCCGGGGCCGTTGGCGTATGGCTCCTCGGCTCCCGCTTGCAGCAAGTCAATTCGCAAGTGTTCGGCAAAGTCGATCAACTGGTCGTTCAGCTTGATCGGCGCGCGGCGCAAACCCGAGATGCGACCGTCGAGACACGGAAGCTGGTCGAGCATTTCCAGCAAACGTTGCGGGACTCGGCCAAGGACTTCATCGCCGAGCGGGTGACGGCTAGGCCCGAGATCGACAACCTGGAACGGCGGTTGACGGCGGCGCTGGAACGTGCCGACGGTCTGGTCCAGGTGTCGGTCGCGAGTGCCGAATTGATCGAGCAGTTGCTCGCCACGGTCGATGCGGGTGCCCCGGAAGGACACGCGGACCGGCAGGCTTCGTCCGACCTGATGGCGGCCATCCGCTCGACCAGTGAATCGCTGGTCGATGCCTCGGAACGCCTGGCGGACGTTCAGCGGCGACTGGCGGAGATGCGCCGGAACCAAGGTGTGGACGTCAACCTCACGCAGATCACGAAGCTCCTGCTCGGCATCGTGTCCAAGCTGGATGCCGTGCAACAGCAGATCGCTGTATTTCGGGTCCGTCTCGACGAAACGAGGCAGCGGCTCGGCCACTTGCAGCGCAGGATCCGATCGTGGGTGTTCGCCGGTCAGAGCCTGATCCTGCTGCTGATCGCCTGGGGCGGCGCCGGCCAGTATTGCCTGTTGGTCCGCGGATGGCAAATTATGACGTAGGCCGCTCCTTCCGGGCCGACCGGCGACGACGAGCAAGGCGTGTTGTACGCTTCGAGTTGGTGTCCGTATTTGTGCGGGCTGCCTCATTTCACCCGTCGCAATTCCCTCAGCCTGTCGATGTGCCCGGCCAGGATTAGGACGTCGGTCTCGGCAATCGTCCGGTCGGGAGCCGGCGGCGCGGGCGGGCCTTCTTGACGCGGGTCCCACACCGCAAGCAGGGCGACGCCGTAACGCTTCTGCCAAGCCAACTCCTCTGCCGTCTTGCCGACGACGCTGCCGGGCGGATGTCCGGCGATGACCAGGTGCCCGCCGCCCAGTTCCAGATAGTCGGTCGTCCGGGGATGATGGATCAAGAGGGCCGCCTTGCGGGCGGCGCTCTGGTCCGGCTGGATAACCTCGCTGGCTCCCACCAGCTTGACAATCTCGGCCTGCTCCACGTTGGCCACCTTGACCATGATCCGCGGCACCTGCATCTGGTGCAAGTGATGCACCAGCAGCACGGCCGTTTCCAGCCGCTCGCCCACGCACACGGCCACGATGTCAAAATCGGCGATTCCCAACTCCTCCAGCGCCGGACGGTCACTGACGTCGGCCACGGCCGCCTTGGTGACATGGGGCAGAATCTGCTGCACCGTGTCCTGATCGGCATCCACGGCCAGTACCTCGTGCCCCAGCTGATGAAGTTCGCAGGCGAAGTGATAGCCGAAATCTCCCAAGCCAAGCACGGCAACGCGGGCTGGACCTGCCATTCCGTTTTCCTCCACGTTCAAAGAAATGGGTTCCCAGGGGTTGTTCGCATCGTTCGAGAAATGACTGTCCGGTTTCTCCGTGGCGTAAGCTTCCAGCTTGCGGTCGATGGCAGCACCGCAAGTTGGAAGCTTACGCCACTTATTTCTCGAACGATGCTTACCCGATCATGATCGGTTCCTCGGCCAAACGCACGGGGGGCGCCGGCCGCTGCTTGGCGATCGCCACGGCGATCGTCAGCGGCCCCAGGCGTCCGATGAACATCAGGACAATCACGACGATCTTGCCCCCCGCTGTCAACGTCGGCGTGATCCCCGTCGTCAGGCCGACGGTACCAAGGGCCGAGACGACCTCGAACAGCAGCCCCACGGATCGGCCGGGCGTCTGGATGTGAGCCAGGTGGCGCAGTTCCACCGCGGACAGCAGAAGCGTCCCGCCGACGATGAAGACGGTCATGAGGGCGACGACGGCAAGGGCTTTGTCCACGGCCATATCCGGGACGCCGCGGCCGAACAGACTGGCCCAGCGGCTGCCGCGCAGCCGGCCGCGAGCCGCGGCAAACAGCACCCCCAGGGTCGTTGCCTTGATGCCCCCGGCCGTTGAACCCGGGCAGCCCCCTATCCCCATCAGGACAATCGTCAGGAAGATGGTGGCCGTGGTCGCCTGGGCATAATTGATCGAGTAAAAGCCGGCCGTCCGCGCCGTTACCGACGCAAAGAAACTCGTCAGGAACCGGTCCATCAGGTTCCTCTCCTCAAGCAGATTGCGCCGTTCCAAAACCAAGAACCCCAACGTGCCGACCAGCAGCAGGATGCCGGTCGCCGCCAGGGCGGTTTTTGCGTGCAGCGAGAGCCGCGTCGGCCGCCGGCCGCTGGCTCGGGTCCGCAAGTGCTCGCCCAGTTCCGTCAGGACCCCAAACCCTAAACCGCCGAAAATAATCAAGCCCGCGATCGGCAGGATCACCGCCGGATCGGCGCGATCGCCCATGAGGCTATCGGACCGCAGGGAGAAGCCGGCATTGCAGAAGGCGCTCACGGCGTGAAACGTCGCGTTCCAGGCGGCCTGCAACGGCGGCAAGCGGCTCAACTCGGTCGGCAACAGGATCGCTGCCCCGGCCGCCTCGATCGCGATCGTCCACACGAACACCTGGATCAGCAAGGGCTTGAGCTTGCCCTCCGGCCGGGCGCGGAAACTGCTCTGAACGACATCATGCGTCGACAGGGAGGCCCGCTGGCCGAAGAACAGGAACAGGGCCGTGGATAGTGTCGTGATCCCCAGTCCGCCCAACTGGATCAGCAGCAGAATCACGACGTGCCCGAACGTGGAGTATTCGCTCCCCGTGTCGCGGACTGTCAAGCCGGTTACGCATACGGCGCTGGTCGCCGTGAACAACGCATCCAGGAAGCCGATTCGCGCGCCGGAAGCCGAAACGGGCAGGGCCAAGAGCACTCCGCCCGCCAGGATCGCCGCCGCAAACCCGCTCACGAGCAGACGGGTCGGATTCTTCCGCAGCTGTTGCCACCAGTAAGACACGGTGTAGGACCTCAGGGATGTCAAAGCCAAGCCGCCTCAACAAGGCCCTCGGCCGGATTCCTGGCACGGTGCCGACTCAACCTGTGGGCGAAGGCCGTACCTGGCCCCACAGGTAGCGAAAGGGCACGAAGCGGTTTGTCCGGCGGCAGTACTGCTCGTACGAGGGGCCATGCACCTGCCGCAGATAACGTTCCTCGCTGACCGCCTTCGTCAGAATCATGGCGGCGTGAATCATTCCTACCAGCCACATCGGCCAAACGGGGACCGCGATCATCGTACAGGCCATCAGCAACAGGCTGAGGGCGTAGATCGGGTGCCGGACGACTCCGAACGCGCCGCCCGTGAGGAGTTCCGTCTTCTTTTTCGGATTGACGGCCATGGTCCAGTTCGAGCCCATGGCGAACCAGCAGCGGGTGGTAAGCCAGAATGCCGCCAGCGCCACAATGGCAGCGGGCCAGCCGGCCGCGTTCCACAGCGGAGTGTCGGCCACCAGCCAGTTCCCGGATCGGCCCCACGTCGCCCACGGCAGGGCGATCCAGGCTGCGGTGTTCGGGACCCACGCGATCCACATGCGGCGCTCCAAGCGTGTCTTGGGCAGCGCTCCCGCAGGCCCGCGGAACTTGACCCAGCTGCGCGCCACCATCAGGAACACGCACAGCCAGTAAGTGAACACGGTGGCGGCCACAATCGTCACGGGCCAGGTTCTGTCCATCAGCGGACCTCCTTGGATGCCCAACCAGACAAGTCGTCATCGGCGGCAGTTATTCCGGCTCGGCTTGGTCGGTGATTCGCGAGGTGACTGCCACGACCGTCTGCCGCGGAGCGATTCGTGCAGCTTGCAGGACCTCCCGCATGACCATCCCGTGAATCCACGCCGAGGCTTCGATATTGAAGTGGTTCAGTTTCGCCGCCTCGCTCTGCCCGGGCAGCTGACGAATGTCGATGTTGACCAGTTGGGTGGCGGGATTGGCAGCGTGAATCGGCGCCCCGCGCAGCACGCGAAACCAACTGGGCGAGAAGTTGGACTGGTACAGGTTCACGCACCGCCGCACGTTTTCGGGGGCGTCGGAGGGGTTCGTCGAGTCGATCATGACCATCAGATCGACCGTCTGGCCGTAGCCGGCCAGTCGCTCGGCCAACCCCGGCAACAGGTCGCCTCCCAGGCTGTGTCCGATCAGCACCAACGGTCCTCTCCGTCCGCCACGGGCGTACTGCTGGCCGATCTGCTCGACGGTCACACCGGCCATTGCAGCCGGCACCACTTGGACATCCAAGTCCTTCTGAGCCAGTTTCTGGGCCAGTTCGTCCAACCCCAGCGAGAAAACCGTCAGCACGCCCCGCACGAGCAGAACCTTGGCGCGGGGAGAGGCGCTCTCGGCTCGCGCCGGCACCTCGCCCGCGAGCGTCAACAGGCTTGCGGCCACGCAGAACGCGGCCAACGTGGCTGCTGACCCGTGCCAGCGGCGGGCTGGACGAACGAGGCACGGCGAGGATTGCCATCCTTGGGTGAGCATGGGGCGGTGGTGGGCGGCTGGGGAGCCAGGATCGAGTGCGGGGCATCAGGCGGCCTTTCGTGAAGGAGCGGGATGCCGGCCCTCGCCGGAAGGAGCCGCGTCGGACGCGGACAGATGCTCGGCGGCGAGGGCGTCGAGCTGGGCCGGGTGCTGCAAGAAATCGCGCAGGGTAGCGACGAAGGCCCCCACTTGGTACGCGTCGGCAATGCGGTGATCGGCCCTCACGAACAAGGGCGCGACCTTGCCAGCAACCGGCTGTCCATCACGAACAACCACTTTCTCTTCTATCGGCCCGAGGGTGACGTTAATTGTAACCGTTTCATCCGGGAATCTCGTCGGCTTGTAGCACCGCATCGACGGGGCGCCTCGGAACGCCAGATCGTTGACCAGCACGGCCGCGCAACGCAAATCGTCCAGCCGTCCGAATGTGGGCAACGGCCAGCGGCGGTCCAGCCAACGGTAGAACGACAGCAGCACGTGAAACAGCCATGCTGGCATTGCTTTCATTCGCCGCCGGTCATGGTCCACGGGGGCCCGCCCGTGGCGGCAATCCAGCAGGGATTTCCAAACCAGTCCGCCAATCTGCTGCAACGTCAGCCGCGCGGCGCGGGGCACGAACACAATGTCGACCTCGCCGTTGCGGGGATTGTGCGACGCCATGTGGAGATTCAGTTCCCGGAAGGCAAACACCCGTCGGCCAACGACGCGCCGGTTCAGCCAAGGGTGCCTGGCCAGCGCTTGGGCCGTGGCCTGCAGCAGGACGTGACTACGCGTGATCAACACGGGACCTTCGCCCCGGGCTTCGTCCAGGAATGCCTGCAGACGTGCGACGTCGACGTCGGTTCCCCACAGGATCGTCGGGTCGGCATCGTCCGCCCCCGGAGCATGGAGGTATTGAAGGTTGTGCAGCGGTATCTCCGAGCGGGATACCGCCGGTGTTTGCAGAGGCCACTTCATCGTCGTCAGGCTGCCTTTCGTGCGGACGATTCCAGCCGCTGGCCGACGAGCCTGGCCAGGGTGGCAAGCGTACGGAAGTTGGCCGGCGTCACATCGCCCGCGTCCAGCGCGACGCCGTGAACGTGCTCGACGTGCAGCACCAGGTCGAGCAGCAGCAGCGAGTCCAACAGGCCCGTTCCGATCAGGTCTGTGTCGCAACCGCAGGCTTCGTCCGCCCCGCTGCGCCGCCGCAGGTATGTCAGCAATTCCGTCTCCAGGTCGGTCAGCATGCCTTCCTCTCCCAAGAACTCAGTCTCTGCACCAGTGCCCGGCGGTCGACTTTCATGGCGTCGTTCAAAGGCCAACGCTCCAGCACTTCGATCTCGCTGGGCCGCTTGTGCCGAGGCAATTCGTCGGCGCAAGCCCGGCGGACCTCCGGCAGGCTGACGGCCGCGCCGCCGGCGGGGACTACGAACAGGGCCAGACGCGTTCCGCTGCCGGGCTCGTACGGGACGACCACGGCCTGGACGCCGGGAAATCGCCGGCTCACGACCTCTTCGATCTCGGCCGGGTGGACGCGATGGCCCTGGATCTTGACCAACAGGCTGGAGCGGCCACGCAGGTAGATGTAACCGTCCTCGTCCACGGTCGCCAGGTCCCCGGTATCCAGCCAGCCGCCGGACAGCAGCGTGGCCGTCGACTCGGGATCTTCCCAATATCCCCGCATCACGTTCTCGCCGCGGGCCAACAGCCGGCCGATGCGCCACGGCCCGACCGCCGCCCCTTGATCGTCCACGACGCGCAGCTCGACACCGGGGATCCCCCGGCCGATCGAGCCCCAGCGGCGGTGGAGCTGTTCGGGCGGCAAATACGACAGCCGGGCCGTCGCCTCGGTCTGGCCGTACATCACAAAGAACTGCGCCGGTGCGATCCGCCGGGCGATGTGCTGGGCCAACTCGGCTGCCAGCGGTCCGCCCGCCACGGACATGTACCGCAGGCCCGGCAAAGGAACGTCGCCCAGGCGGGCGAACCGGACCAACATCGCGAAGACTTCCGGGACCGCCGAGAAGCTGGTGGCCTGAGATTGTCGCAGCGACTCGATGATCGACGTGGGGAAAGTGGTCTGGCCGCCCAGCACCAAGGTGGCCCCGATCAGCATGTGGGTCTGCAGGATCGAATTGCCGAAGGCATGATAGAACGGCAGGACCGCCAGTGCCCTGTCGTCGCTGCGGATCGGCAAGTACTCCAGAATGGACTGCGTATTGGCCAGCAAATTGCGATGGCTGAGCATCACGCCCTTGGGCACACCGGTAGAACCCGATGTATACAGCACCATGGCCAGATCCCGTCCGCCGCGCTGGGGCGCGGGCGCTTCGGCAGCCGTGGCCGGCGGCCGGCTCAGGTCCAGCGTTGCCGCGGCCTGCCCGGCAGTTTCCGGGCCCACATCCCCTTCCCGAGTGATCAGCCAACGGGGGCGACAAGAATGGCAGATCTGTTGCCATCGCGGGGCTGGAAGGGCAGGAGACAGCGGCACGACAACGCCATCCGCCGACAAGACGCCGTACAAGGCCGCCAGGTACTCGAACGAGTTCTCCAGTCGGATCGCCACCAACGCCCCGGGCCGGAAATCGTCGCGCGACTGCAGATAACGCTGCACTTGCCCAACAGCGGTTCGCAAGGCCGGATAGCTGACGGTCTGGTCTCCAGCGATCAGCGCCGGCTGATCCGCACTCGCCGCGGCCCGGACGAAAGCGGCCGCCACATTGGCCGCATCGCCGACCGCCGCATACCGCCCCAGCCCCGCCGCGCGCGGAGCCGCCTCGCGGCTGATGTTTGCCAGCGGACCATTTCGAAGCAAGACGGTTTCCATACCGATGATCTTGGACAGTTCCTGGGGGTGAATCCGGGGCTCCCGGTCTTCCTTCCGTTGCCGGCGCAGGTGAGGAAGACTACCTAATTTGGCCCTTTCAGGCAAGTTCAATCGGCGCCCGACATCAATCGGCGCCCTGGCGACTCTGCGGCCTTGCGCTCCGACTCTGCCGTGACAGCGTGATAGCATCACCTTCCTGCATTCCCGCCGCCGCTCGATGAATTCGGCCACGACCGGACGAGTGATCATCGCGGTTAGTGCGTCGTCCAGGCTTAATTTTCGGGTAGTCGCACTCGCCAGAGTGCGGGATTCCAGCGGTCTGGCGATCGCGGCTACCCCGAGATTCAGATCGGACAAGGCACTAGCCGTATGCGCCAGCGTTGCGGACCGCAGCACCTGTCCAAAATCAATTCCGCGGTTTGTCCGACGTAGGACGGCCTTTCCATGCCATCCGGTCGGCCCGGAAGGGCCGACCTGCCGCGAAAGGCGGCCGTGGTTCAGTCGCTGGTCCGGGGTTCGTTGTCGCTTGTCTTGGCATGGGCTGCCAGCCTGTTCGCAGGCGACGACCGGCTGGAAGCCTATCCCACGGGTTTCAAGCTCGCCTTGACCGCTGGCGGGAGGCTGCGGACGATCAGGTCTACCGCTTCGGCCGGCGAATCGGTGACGCGTCCGAAGCCGACTTCGTCCTCCGTGAAGACACCTTGCCGCCTCATGAACTGGCCCCACTTTCGCATCCCGTCCCAGAACTTCTCGCCCATCAGCACCAACGGGAAGGGGCCGATCTTTTGGCATTGGATCAGCGTCGCCGCCTCGAACAGTTCATCCAGCGTGCCCAGGCCGCCGGGCATCACGATGAACGCGCAGGAGTACTTCACCAGGCAGACCTTGCGGGTGAAGAAATAGCGGAACGCGATGCTGGCATCGACGTAGGGATTCGCCGACTGCTCGTGCGGCAGGACAATGTTCAATCCGTAGCTCGCGCCGCCGGCTTCATGCGCGCCGCGATTGGCCGCTTCCATGATGCCCGGTCCGCCGCCGGTCAGAGTAGCAAAGCCGGCTCGAGCCAGTTCGGCACCGACCGCGCGCGCCAGTTTATAGTAGCGGTGGTCTTCCTGGAAACGCGCGGAGCCGAAGACGGTCACCGCGGGCCCCACCGGATAAAGCGCCTTGAACGCGCGGGCGAACTCGGCATGGATGCGTTTCAGACGCTGCTCCTCCTTGGCCGGCGTCCGGGCGGCGGCCAGAAACTCGCGCTCGTCGCCCCCGGGTCCACCCACGGGCAATTCGTAGCCGGGCATGCCGACCTTGCTCCAGTGCTCTTGCCACTGCTTGTCCCATTCATCCGTGGCGGAAGATTTGCGGCGGGGAGATGCGGTCTTGGACATCGTGAGTTTCCTATAGACCCTGAAACAGCAGGCGACTGACGACTGACAAGTGACAAATGACAAATGACACTCGTCACTGCTTCGCCCCCGGCTCTTTCAGCCGGACCATCAACCACTGTTGGGTTTGGCCGTCGGCGAAATGCACCAACGCCGGGGCCGTGTCCTCGGTCAGGTTGATGATGCCGGTTTCCATGATCGGCCGCGTCTGTCCGGCCACGGTCCAGGCGGCACGCTGGGACGCCTTGTCCGCCATGCCTTCGATGGTTTGCGTCGTGTTCGTAGCCGAGTTGTTCAGCGTGCCGTTGATGATCCCCTCTTTGCTGATGGCCAGTTGCAGGAACAGGGTCGGATCGGGGCCCGACGCCTGTCCGTCCGGCGTCAGAGCGAACACGCCCAGCGGCATCCATTCGGCTTGGTCAGGAGCCACCTCCGGAGCGCTGGCGGCGATCGCCTCGGCCTGCTGAGCATATTCCTCCGCCGTGGCCACCACCTGGTCCCCGTAGTACACGGAATTGTCCTCGTAGTACACGTTTTCCCCGTACGAGTAGTAGACGGGTTCACTCCAACCGTAGCCGACCCAGCCGGTCAGCCCGGCCCACGTGGCCCAGCGGAACGGACGCGTGATCGCCCACGCGCCCCAGAGAGGATGGTCGGACCAGAAATCGCGGATGGGATGATCGTCGATCTGGTCCCAAATCTCGTCGCGCCGGTCCATGCGATTGTCAAACCGCTCCTGACGGTTCTCAATCCGGTCAGGTCGGTTCTCCGCCCACGGCCTATCGCCCACACCCGGTCGCTCGCCCACACCGGGCCGATCGCCCACACCGGGCCGATCGCCGATACCGGGCCGATCGCCGACGCCGGGGCGGTCGCCGACGCCAGCACCGGGGCGTTGGCCGGTACCAGGCAGTGTGGAAGGCCGATCACCCACGCCGGGCCGGTCGCCAACTCCGGCACCGGGACGCTGGCCCGTGGCAGGCAGTGTGGAAGGACGCGCACCCGAACTGCGCAGGAATTCGGCGGCCGCACCGCCGGCGACGCCCCCTGCGACCGCACCCGCCAAGTTGCCCGGCCGCGTTGAAGGCAGCGTGCTAGGCCGCCCGACACCGCCGGATGGTTTGATGTCCAGGAAGTTCTGCAGCTGGCTTGCCGACGGCCGTGTGGCGACGCCGGCACCCGGACGCGTCGCGGCGCTAGGGCGTGTTCCGGTGCTAGGACGGGTTCCAACGCTCGGGCGCGACACGCTGGGCGGCGTAACACTGGGACGGGATACGCTCGGTCGCGATGCGCTGGGGCGGGATACGCTCGGTGTCGACGGGCGCGGGGCAGGCCGACTCACCGCAGGCGAGCGGCTGACCGGGGGACGAGAGAAGCTCGCCCCACCGCCACCGCGGTAACCACCGCCGCCACCCCGCGCCCCGCCGCCACCGCCACGCCCCCCGCCTCCACCTCGGGCCAGGAGGTCACCGGCCGACAAGAGACAAATTGCCGACAAGACAACCAGCAGCAGCAAATAAAACCGTTTCATGACTCCACCTCGTGTTTCCAAACCTACCGTGCGACGGGCCGCAGACAGCACAAACTGCAAGAGGCGTGCCGGAGGATAATCTGATCGTTAGGAAAGCTGTTAACATCTTGACAATCAGAGGCTTACGCAACGCAAGAGCGACCCGCTGAAAAGTGACGTCGCCCCCCAAAAAACTGGAGATCCTACGGGATATTGGAGTTCTTCTTCGGCCGCTTGATTCCCAACTTGGCCATGCGCCATTCGAGGGTCGTCGGTTTGACGCCCAGAAGTTGTGCGGCACCGCCTGTGCCGCGAATTCGCCAACCCGTATCCTGGAGAACGCGCAGGATCAGTTCCCGCTCGTTTTCCTTCAGATTCAGCGGACGGGGCGCGGCGTTCTGCGTGCCCGAGGGCAATTCCACGTGCAACGTGTCCCCGCTGGCCAGGATCATTGCGCGTTCGATGACGTTGCTCAGTTCGCGGACATTGCCGGGCCACGAGTACCGCTGCAACTGATCCATGGTCTTACGCGGAATGCTCTTGATCGACTTGCCCATGCGGCGGCCAAGGGACTCGACAAAGGCCCAAGCCAGCGGCGGGATGTCTTCACGGCGCTCGCGGAGGGGAGGCACGCGGATCGGAAAGACGTTCAGCCGATGGTACAAGTCGGGGCGGAACTTGCCATCTCGGACCGCATGCTCCAGGTCCCGGTTGGTAGCAGCAATGATCCGCACGTCGACCGTCACGGTTTTCGGGCTGCCCAGCCGTTCAAACCGGCCGTCCTGCAGGACGCGGAGCAGTTTCGCCTGCAACTCGACCGGGAACTCTCCCACTTCGTCGAGGAACAAAGTCGAGCGATCGGCCACTACGAAACGCCCCACCTGGGACGAGGCGGCTCCCGTGTAGGCCCCTGCCTCCCGTCCGAACAGTTCACTTTCGATCAAGGTGGCGGGCAGTGAAGCGCAGTTGACGATGACCATCGGCTGACCCTTGCGGTCGCTCAGCTCATGGATCGTTTGCGCCAACAGTTCCTTGCCGGTCCCCGTTTCGCCCAACAGCAGGACCGGCGCGTCGGTCGCGGCCACCCGTTCCGCCTCGGAAAGCACTCGGGTGATCCCATCGCTCCGGCCGATGATGCGCCCGTGCTGGTATTTCAGAACGGCTTGCTCGCGAAGATACAGGTTCTCCTGCTCCAGCCGCCGGCGCAGCTTCTGGTTCTCTGCGAGAGCGGCGCGCAATGCTTCATCGGCCCTCCGCCGCAAGATGGCATTGGCAAACACCTCGCCAATCAATTGCAGGCGGGAGATGATTTCCACGGGCCACTCGCACCGTTGCCGAAAGAACGCGAATGTGATGGCGCCTAAGACGGAGCCGGCAACTTTCAGTGGAATGGCCACGTTGGACTTGATGCCATGCGTAACGCAATACTGTTTCTCTTTCGCCGCCTCCGGTGGTAGGTCATTGGGCACGGATCTCACGAAAACGACTTTCCCGCTGCGGAACTGCCCAATAAACCAAGGGAGACGGTCGATGGCAAACGGTCCAAGAGATAAAGGCTCGCAGTCCGCGACCGCGTAGGAATGGGTCACCTGCACATGCCGCTGGTCTTCGCAGAACTCGATCAGCGTGCTCCGATGGTTTCCCAGGAATTCCACGAGCATCTTCAGACTGCTATCGATCTGGGGTTCGATCTGTTCGGCAGAAAGGTTCGCCGGTACAGATACCCTTCGATGCGCCCGTGCTTCGTGCGGCGCAGGACTGCGTCACGCTCGTCGACCGCCAGGTAAATCAACTCCTGCTGCCGGTACAGGCTGCGCAAAACCGCGTAGCTTTGCCCCTTCCGAAACCGCACCTCGATCGACATGCAGACGCGGCCGTCCGGGCCGAAATCAAAGACCAGAACGGGGTGACTCATCCAGGGCGAACCCCAGTAGAAGAAAATGATATCGGCGGCCTTTAGATTGGCGAGCTGGTACGACCGCGTCTCGTACCGAGTCGTGAAATCATCGTAGGAACGGTAATCGTTGTTGCGGACGTTTTCGATCGTCACGGCATCGCCCCGGCGGACCGCCCGAGGCAACACGGCCACGCTCGCGTCCCATTGGCGATCGTGACTCGGCTTCAGCGAGAGCCACCAGCCCAGGAAGACCAGGGTCGAGGCCAGCGGCACGGCGTACGGGCACCGAGCGGCCGCCAAGTGGCAAAAAGAATCGCCATGAAGAGGCACCAAGCCACCATCGGCAGCCAGCTCCAGCGGGCCCCACGGCCTACGTCGAAGTAAATTGCCCCGGCCATCCACGCGACCATTCCCAGTGTCACCGTCCCCATCAGCAGGACGGCGAGAACATACGCGATGTTTTGCATGGCTACAGGCATTTCGGTCAATCCACGGTCCGTGATTAAGCACCGTTCGAGAAATAACTGTCCGATGTTCCATGAGCGGCAAGGCGCTAGCCCAATGCCACTCACTTACTTTGGGACCATTCGGGGCGTTCTTGTTAGCGGAGCGGCGCAAGCCGCCCGGTTTTCCGGCTGTAATACCGGACGGCTCGCGCCGTGCCGCTACAAAGTAAGCGGCATTGGGCGCTAGCCGCCGGTATTGCAGCCAATCTGCCACCGGTGGCTAGCGCCAATCCGCTCACTTATTCCTCGAACGGTGCTAACTTAGTCGGGTGAGGCTGTCCATTCAAGTCGGAAGTCGGTGTGCCACACTGAGGGGGGCCTCATTGTTGGTACGCGCGGAGATAGCAACGCGGGCCGAAATAACTTCCCGATTTCGGTACGAGGCGCAACCGGCAGCGACGAAGAATTCGTCGCGTAGCGACCGCATGAACGTAGCCGCTACGCGGCATCGAGAAGCACCGGCCGGCAAGAAACGATGCCGCCCGAACCTTGCGGCCCGGGCGGCATCGCCACGGATGACCACGGAGCACACTCGACGATCCTTTAGAACCGCCAGATCACGTCGGCCGCCAACAGCAACTGGTTGTCCTTGTTACCGTCCGCATAAGGCAGGCCGGCCCCGTCGAACGAGTCCCAACGCAACTCGGGACGGACGATCAAGTTCGAGGTCGGGGTCCAATTCACGCCGGCGGACAGCGACCAAAAATTGCCTATGAACGGCGGGTTGTTCGGATTGGCTCGTGGCAACCTGGAAGTACAACGACGCTTACGGCGACTTCTTCCTGACGCTGGCCGACAACAGGAGTTTCTGGACGTATCGTGAGACGGCAACGACGAGTGCCTTTCAGCAGGTGTTTGTCCGCGCCCCGGTCTCGTCGGGGACCTGGGGCTTGAGCAATGGACAACTGACCTTTCGATGCACAGCGTCCGCAAATCGCGACCGAATCAACCAGCAGGCCCCCTACGCGGTCCGCTCGATCTCCGAAAGCGACTTGATCTTCGTGGACGCGCGGGGGCAGGTCGCCAAGGCCGTCAAGGTACGCTGAGAGCCGTCGCGGTTTTGTTTCGGTGAATCGACGGCGCGGGGCCGGTACCCTGGCCCCGGCGTTTGATCCAGAGTTTCCCGGCAGCGGTGTCCACGGTAACGACGTATTGGTGAAAGAACCTGATGCCCAGCAGCGGCCTTTCGAATGGCTGGACAAAGCTTCGCTGCAACCCGGCAGGCAAGTGGGCGGAGTGGTCCATGAGCTGCTTCTCTGAACTTCTGATGGAAAGGACAATGCTCCCCACCTTACGCGATTTTCAATAAAGAGAGCCCGGCTTTTTTGGTCAAAGCCGGGCTTCTGGCTCACTGGCTGCGATCGTTCGTGGGCGGAGTCGCTTTACCGTAGGCGAGCTGCGATGACCGCGGGTGGACGGCCACCAAGGTCAAATGCCAGATCGCGAGTCTCCCCGGCGCGGAATCGCACGACCTGCGTGTCGCTCAGTTCCTTGCCGTTGCGGGTCACAATCGCTCGCACTTGATACGTGTAGCTGTTGCCCGGCAACAAACCGGAGCAAGCATACTGGCGATGCGTGCCGGCCGTCTTGGTCAGAGTGCCGTTGACGTAGACCCGGGCATCCTGAGGCACGTCGATCGTCAGCAGAACGCCGTCCTGCGTCGGGCGGTAGCTGGCCGTCGGCTTGAGTGCCTCGGCTGGCGCCTGTTGCGCCACGACGGTCCGCCTGGCGACTGCTGCTGTGCCACAACAGCTGGACGCGCTTCCGTAGTTCCAATAACCGGGGCTGTTCCACGAGTCGTAATAGGGGGCGTAGCCGGCAGACCAGCTCGAGTTCCAGCAGGAATTGCAGCCCCAGCCACAACCAGTTGCCCAGGGACTGCCGTACGAAGCTGTGCCGGCGCAGCCCGAGTAGTAGCCGCTGCCGCAACCCCAGCCGTAACCGTAGCCGTAGCCGTAGCCGTAGCCCGCGCCGTAACCGTAGCCATGCCAGCCACCATGAACAGCGCGCCAGTGTCCGCAGCCCGCGAGAGCCGAACTGGACGACAGCATCAAACAGACCGCCGCCAAGGCGGCCACCATCAGCGGTTTTCTCCCAGTGAGTCGAAACATGGGGCAAGTCCTCCGCAGTTACAAGAAGTTTAACACAGTATGGGACAAACCAAGCCAAAGCAGCTTTCAGGATACTAGGTCTCGCTGGCAAATCAAGCAGACTGGGCAAGTTAACACGCAGCGGCCTCAACCATGACCGGGAAAAGGGTCTGGGGATCGGACTCGACACCACTCCGTGGAAGGGCCCGAATTCTGGGAGACTGAAATCTTGAACCGGCGAATCGGGCCGCCGTTACACCGCTGCTTCTTCCAGACGATGGGACCGTTCTGCGCTGGGCTCGACCGCCAGTGGCGGGCACACGGGGAGCACGCCCCGCTGCTGCTCGGCTGCGATACGTTCGGGCAACCCTTTCTCGATCCGGCCGAGGATCTTCCGGAACTGGGCATAGGCGATTGCCATCTGGGCCACATATTCGAAGCGAGCAAGCCCCAAGAACGGAGCCCGCAGGAGAAGCCGCCACAGCGGCCAGCGGACGTCGGGGAACTGCGACAAGCGCGCCATCATGGTCAGGAAACCTCGGTCCAACTTTCGCTGTTGCTGACGCGGCAATTTGTGTTTGCGCCGGATCCGAATTCGCCGGGCAGCGCGAAACACGCGGGCGAAATACCGCCGAGGTTCGTAGACCGTCCGCCAAACCTCGCGGTGCTCTTCCATGATCTGATACCGGTCGCGGGTGGTCGTGAACTTCAGTCCGCCCAACGCCGCTTGATCGGCTAGTTGGCCTTGGACCATCGGCAGGACGACTTCGTGCCGTTCGCCTGGCAACAGGGGTTCGCAGGTCGCCGCATTGAGCAGCCGTCCCTCATGCGCGAGCCGCCGCGAAAGCTGGGTGTTCGGCAAGGCGGCCAGCAGCGAGACCATCGCGATAGGGATGTCGTTCTCCTCGATACACGCGCGGATCACATCGCCCGCGCCCTGCGATTCACCGTCGAAGCCCAGAATGAAGCCCGCCGTCACGCTGAGCCCCCGATCGTAGATCCGACCGAGCCGCTCGCGAATGGGCTTCAGGGCGTTCATGCGTTTCTGAGTCTTGGCCAGAAGTTTCGCGTCGGGCGTTTCAATCCCGAGGAAGACCGTGCGAAAATCGACGTCCGTCATGGCGTCCATCAACGGCTCGTCGTCCGCGAGATTGATCGACGCCTGGGTCGAGAAATAGAAGGGAAACGTGTGCCGTTCGCACCACTCTTTGAGGACCGGGAGCATTTGCTTCACGCGACTCTTGTTGCCCACGAAGTTGTCGTCAACGACGTCGACCCAGCCTCGGTACCCGAGGTCGAACAGGGCTTCCAACTCGCGGCAAAACTGCACCGGCGTCTTGGTCCGGGGCGTCCGGCCATACAACTCGATGACGTCGCAGAACTCGCAGTTGAAGGGACAACCTCGCGAGAACTGGACGTTGACCGACAAGTAATCCTCAATCTTGAGCAGGTCGAACCGGGGCAGCGGGGACTGTGTCACATCCGGTTGCTCAAGGGCCTGGAATGTGCCCCGTGAGTGACCCTCGCGGCACGCGGCCAGCCATTGCGGCACCGTGGTTTCCGCTTCGCCCAGCAGCAGCGCGTCCGCCGCCTGATACAGCGTGGGTTGGCTGGTGGCGTCGGGACCGCCCACGACCACGAACTTCCCAGCTTCGCGGGCACGCTCAATGACTTCGAACATCCCGCGTTGCTGGACCATCATGCCGCCGACCCCCACGATGTCCGCCCATTCCCAGGCCTGCTCGTCCCAATCCGCGGCATTCAGGTCGAGCAGCCGCACATTCCATGGCGAGGGCAAGGTCGCGGCGAAGGTCAGCAGCCCCAGCGGGATTCCCATGGCCTTACGTCCCACGGCGCGACAGACTTCCGTCCAGTTCCAGTAGGCGCTCTCGGGAAACCCAGGATAAATAAGCAGACAATTCAGTGACGCATCGGGATGAGGCGAGAAGTCAGTGCGGGGCATTTCGCGGGGTCCTTTTCGTGTCCAGGGGCATCGGCAAAACTCGCCAGGCAAGTCCGCGCGGACTGGATGCACCGTATTGGATCTGTTTCTTGTGATTGTGTCGCGAAGAGCCCTCGACACAGAACGATCACCCCAGACGTTGGCAGTCTCGAGCCTCGAGACGGGAGAAGGTAATTCGACGCAACTCCGAGTATGGCTTCACCGCTGATGAAACGCAACCTGAAAATGGCAGCGGCCCATGGCAACTTCAAAGGCGTCTGACTCCGCCGTCCCGAAAGCCGACCGGCAAACGCCGCTGGACGCGACAATTGGGAACGTCGGGGCCATGTGGGGCGGGCAGCACCGGCCGGATCCCGGCCAGGCGACTGACTTCACCTAGTTGGCATCCATCTCTTGTAGTTGCTAAGTGTCCGACAATGCCGGTTTTTCTGGGCGGTCCAATCTTCATGTTTGCCGAGCCAATGTCCGGATTCCGGCAGGCGACCGCTCGGCCGCATCACACCAAGGTTGACTGGGCTCATGAAGTCGAGTAACAAGTGTCGTCTTTCGCTCCGCGAAAGAACGCCCTTTCGCGGAGCGAAAGGCGACAATGTGACAGTTGTTTCTCGAACGATGCTCAGTTTGCCCGGATCGTCAACGCGGGCGCAGCATCCTTTTGTTTCGTGTCGGCCAATGCCAACAGGACTTTCAGGTACATCATCGTCCGTTTGGAATAGAAATCCCGCTGATCGATCCAAAACCAGTGACCCTGGTACTGAATCGCGGCGAAGGCGTCGCACGGCTCTTCGCAGCCGCTGAGAACCGTGAGTTGCGGCTGCATCGGCGATCCCGTAATGCCCAGGTCAGGCGCTCGGCCGTCCGCCAGGTGGCTTTCCGGCACCTGGACGTTGAGTGCCAGGAACGTCAAGATCTTCAGGACGGACCGGGTTCGAAAGGCGATTTCGTCCCTCTCTTTGGGAAGCATGCCGTAGGCGATCTTGAACTCTTGCACCTCCGGGTCCAGACGCAGCATCCCGCGCATTTGATAAAGTTGCTCCGCGACGTAGGGAGGGATGTCCTTATTCCGAATGCCCATGACGACATCGGGGCTGTTCTTGTCGGCGCCAGGTACGACACGCAACCTGACATGGCCGGACATCTGGGCTTCTGTCATGAGTTGAAGCACCGGCTGAAACTCAGGGTCTCCCTCCTGCATACTGCCGGCGTAGCCGCGATTGCGGACACCATTGATCGAGTCGACGGCCAGTTCCATGACGACGTTGGCCGGGTAGCCGCTCTCGATCAGGTTCAGGATCGACATGGGCGGTATCGGATTCGTCAGGTTGCGCGTGAACTCCGAACCGGTCTGCGGCGCGTAGCTGATGGTGGGCCGGTCGATCATGGTTCGAGTTTCGCGCAGGCCGGCATTGAGAATATTGAAGAAGAAGGTCTGCGGAACGATCTGCGTACCGAGGCCCCCGGTCGTGGTGCGGCCGTGTTCAAAACCATTGACGATCGGGGAGACATCCACGAATTCGGGCATGTCCGCATAGCGCAGACGCACGATGTTCAGGAGGGTCTGTTGTTTCCAGGAATTGGCAATGGCCTCGTTGTACGGAAGACGATCGTCCATGATCGTTTTCGGGCCGATGTGCTGGCAACCCCAGATGCCCAGGAGAGCTAGCAAGATCACGAACTTGCGAAACCGCGGCAGCGTCATGATCGAGGGAACCTGGGTTGGGAAGAGCGAGAGCCAAGACACACAAAAAGCACTCCTACCGAGCAAGGATCACCAGCATTTTTCACATCAGCCATTGTTCAAGCGGCCCGCCGTCGGGAAATCACGGCATCCAGCACTTGCGGCATGTCCAGCGGACGGGCGCTGCCAGGACGCACGGCTGGCGGCGTGGCACCTTGGATGAAACCAGCTTGGCGCAAGGCGGCGTCAATGGCCTCACGCAGGTCGCTTTCGATCCGGCGGGCATCGGTCATGTGTTGCATCGCGATCGAGAAATTCACCTCGAACTTCAACGACTTGTCGCCAAAGTCGGTGAACAGGACGAAGGGCGCGGGATTCACGGCCACCCGGGGATGCAACTGGACCGCGGCCAGCAGGCTGTCCTTGATGTCCGCGACGGGGAGTCCGCGGTCCACGCTGACGGTAACCGAGGACCAAACGCGATTGTCGGACAGCGTCAGATTGCTGACATTGCCGCCCAACAACTTGCTGTTGGGCACGGTGATCTCGACATTCGTGTCCGTGCGCACACGGGTGCTCCGCGTGCCGATGCGCTCGACGGTGACGGCCATCCTGGCAGCCACCGTCGTTTCCACGTCGGGCTTCCTGGTCGTGATGATTTTTCCCGAACGCGTGATCGCGTTGTTCAGCCGGAACGATCCGGCCCTCCAACAACTGGGAACGCACGCCATGCGGACCTGCTTGCTGATGCTGCCGATCGTCGGCTTCCAGATCGTCAGCGCCAATTACTTCCAGGCGGTTGGCAAGCCCTGGAAGGCGATGCTGCTGACGCTATCCCGGCAGGTGCTGCTGTTGATTCCGGCCGTTCTGGTTCTGCCGCACCTTTTCCGCCTGAACGGCCTCTGGGCCGCCTTTCCCGCGGCCGATCTGGGTTCGTCCCTGTGGACCGGCGCCTGGCTCCTGGTCGAGTTGCGGTACCTCCGCAACCGCTCGCATGCATCGCGGCCCACGCCCGACGCGGCATGAATCGCCTGCGCGCAACAGAAGAGGGAGCGGAGGCCGCCCCCTCTTCACCTTCCCTCTTCCGATTCAATCAACTAATTGGGCAGGATCACGGAGTCGATGACGTGAATCACGCCGTTGGAGGTCGCGATGTCAGCCTTGACGACGCAGGCATTGTCCACTTTCACCTTGCCGTCCGTAACCGTGATTTTGACTTCCGAGCCCTCGACGGTCTTGGCGCCGGACAGTTTCACCACGTCGGCCGCCTTTACGTTGCCGGCCACGACGTGATAGGTGAGGATCTTCACGAGCTGGGCCTTGTTCTCTGGCTTCAACAAATTTTCCACAGTTCCCTTGGGAAGCTTGGCAAACGCCTCGTCCGTCGGAGCGAAGACCGTGAACGGGCCCTTGGACTTGAGGGTCTCGACCAGTCCACCGGCCCCCAGGGCAGCCGCCAGGGTCTTGAAGCTGCCGGCCGACACGGCCGTGTCGACGATGTCTTTGCTAGCGGCCGGGCATGACGCCGGACACTTGTCGTCAGCTCGCACCGAGGACACGCCAAACGCAGTCAAAACGACCAAAGCCATTCCGTAACGAGAGACCTTCATGCGAAACTCCTTCGAGAGATAGGTGGAGGGCGTTTACTTTGACGCCCGGGATTTGCTGTACGTGAGGGAATTCGCCGGCCGATGCCGCTTGGATTCAACCGAATCAAATTTCGGCAACTTTTCTTCCGGACGGCTATCGTGATCCGGGTAGCTCCTCCACACGCCGCCACGCAGCCTCCGCCCGATTCGCAACCGGCCACTTCCGTTCCCCCCGTTTTCATGTCCGTGCCTATCCTTGCATACGGTCGCTTCCCGTTGTGCACTCAAGTTCTATGAAGCTGCCGCTGCCTGTAGGCCGAAAGGTCTCGTGGCAGCCAGCGTGGGGATGGAGTCCCCCCTAACCGCAGTAACACGGCTGATGACTCCTACCTGGGCGCAGAAGCTCCGGTAGGAGTCTGTCCTGACGCCGAGCCGCGAACCAAAGCTCCCGGGAATATCCCGAGGGAGTTTTTTTCTTGAGTGCTTCGCGGCCTTATTCGACCAGTCCATTTTCGACCAGTCCAACTGGCAAAGGAGTTCGGCATGGGACACAAGATCACGTCCAGGAGTTTATGGTCATGCCGATCGGGGCCCCGAACTTTGCCGAGGCCCTGCGGTTTGGCGCGGAGACGTTTCATGCCTTGAAGAAGATCCTGCACGACCGGCAGTACACCACCAGCGTCGGCGACGAAGGCGGCTTTGCCCCGAATCTGAAGAGCAACGACGAAGCCTGCGAAGTGATCACCAACGCGGTGCTGATCAAGCTGAATCAGATCGGCTCGGTCACCGAGACCATCGAAGCCATTCAGATGTGCCAGAAGGCGGGCTGGGGCTACGTCGTGTCCCACCGCTCCGGCGAAACGGAAGATGCGTTCCTGGCGGACTTTGCCGTGGCGATGGGGGGCGGCCAGATCAAGACCGGATCGGCCTGCCGTAGCGAGCGGATCGCCAAGTACAACCGGCTGCTGGAAATCGAGGCCGAACTCGGCAAGTCGGCCGTGTTCGGGCGAACCTGAGCCTCGTCCAAGTGTGCGTTCGTGCGGTCAGGCGTTGCTTCACCAATGGAGATCGTGGTATGTCCAGTTCGCATTTCCCGTCGCCGCGGCATCCCCGCGGCTTTACTTTGGTCGAATTGCTGGTAGTCATCGGAATCATCGGCATCTTGGTGGCCTTGCTCTTGCCGGCGATCCAGATGGCCCGCGAGCGAGGTCCCCGGCTTGCCGCCGGTTCCCACGGAAACCGGGAAGTCATTTCGGTCTCCGTTGCTACACGTTTCGTGCCCCGCCGACGTCCCCGGCCGTCAAAGTGCTGTTGGCTAAGGAGCAGGGCCAGTGGAAGGTGGAGCGGCTGACAGTGGAATGACTCTTCAGATTTGCTATACTGCCGGCCAGCGTTCAATGCCACTTACTTTGGGAACATTGGGGGGTATTTTGTTAGCGGAGCGGCGCAAGCCGCCCGGTTTTCCCACCGAAATACCGGACGGCTCGCGCCGTGCCGCTACAAAGTAAGTGGCATTGGCCCAGCGCTGTCTCTCCCGCATGTTTCCTTCAATCCCCGGCAGCTGAGCATGGACGAGCAGAAAATCCAGGAATTCATCCAACGTTGGTCAAACTCCGGCGGCGCGGAACGGGCCAACTACCAGCTGTTCCTCGCCGAACTGTGCGACGTGCTGGAGGTCGCTAGGCCGGAGCCGACGGTCGAGGACGACGCGCGGAATGCGTACGTCTTCGAGCGCAACGTGCTGTTCGACAACCTGGACGGCACGCACACGACGCGGCGGATTGATCTGTACAAACGAGGGTGCTTTGTCCTGGAGTCCAAACAAGGCGTCTTGCAACACGACGCCGCCCCGGTCCTGTCGGTTCGGCAGCAGGAGCTGCGGGCGAAACGCAAACGGGGGCACGGCACGCGCGGCACGGCGGCTTGGGACGACGCCATGTTCCGCGCCCGCGGCCAGGCCGAGCAGTATGCCCGCGCCTTGTCGCCCGCCGAAGGCCGCCCGCCGTTCATCCTGGTGGTCGACGTCGGCCATTCGCTCGAGTTGTTCGCCGAGTTCTCGCAAACCGGCGGGACCTACGTGCCGTTTCCGGACCCCAAGTCGCACCGCATCCGCCTGGAACAATTGGCGGACGCCGAAATCCGCGAGCAGTTGCGCCAGGTCTGGACGGATCCGCTGAGCTTGGACCCCGCCCGCCGTTCGGCCCGCGTCACCCGCGAGATCGCCGCCAAGCTGGCTGAGCTGGCCAAGTCGCTCGAAGCGGCCGGCCACCACGCCGACGACGTGGCCCAGTTCCTGATGCGCTGCCTGTTCACCATGTTCGCCGAGGATGTCGAGTTGCTGCCGCGGGAGTCGTTCCGCAAGCTGCTGCGGAGCATCGACGACTTGGCGCATTTCGCGTCGCTGGCCGAGGAACTGTGGCGGACCATGAACCGCGGCGGCTTCTCCAGCCTGCTGCGGACCAGCCTGCTGCACTTCAACGGCGGCCTGTTCGCCGACCCGTCGGCCTTGGCCTTGACGCGGGACCAGTTGGATTTGTTGATCGAAGCGGCCGGGGCCGACTGGAAGGACGTCGAGCCGGCGATCTTCGGTACCTTGCTGGAACGCGCTCTGGACCCGGTCGAACGCCACAAGCTGGGCGCGCACTACACGCCGCGGGCGTACGTGGAACGGCTGGTGATCCCGACCGTGATCCAGCCGCTGCGGGACGAGTGGGACGCGGTCCGCACGGCGGCGGTCACGCACGCCCGCGAGGGCGACCGCAAGGCGGCGGTGGCCGAGTTGGAGGCGTTTCACGACCGGTTGTGCGATGTGCGGGTGTTAGATCCGGCCTGCGGCTCGGGCAATTTCCTGTACGTCACGCTGGAACATCTCAAGCGGCTGGAGGGCGAACTGTTCGCGACCTGGGAGAGCATCGCCGAGCGGCAGGCGCGGCTCGAAGGCGGCCATACCGTCGATCCGCACCAACTGTTGGGCATCGAGATCAATCCGCGAGCCGCCGCGATCGCCGAACTGGTGTTGTGGATCGGCTATCTGCAATGGCACTTCCGCACCCACGGCCGCGTGAATCCGCCGGAGCCGGTGATCAAGAACTTCAAGAACATCGAGTGCCGCGACGCCGTCCTCAGCTGGTCCAGCAAGCAGCCCGAACTGGACGAGCATGGTAAACCCGTCACCCGGTGGGACGGCCGCACCACCAAACCCCACCCCGTGACCGGCGAAGAAGTGCCTGATGAAAACGCCCGCGTGCTGTCGTTTCAGTACTTGAACCCGAAGAAGGCGGAATGGCCGGAGGCGGAGTTTATCGTGGGGAATCCGCCGTTTGTGGGTGTCGCGAGAATGCGGGAAGCCCTCGGCGATGGGTACGTGACGACGTTGCGGCAGACGTATTCAGAGCTTCCCGAGTCATGCGACTATGTCATGTACTGGTGGCACAAGGCGGCGGAGTTGACTCGCACTGGTGCGGTGCGGCAGTTCGGGTTCATCGCCACAAACAGTCTGAGGCAAACTTTCAATCGACGCGTCATTCAGCCTCACCTTGAGTCTAGCCCACCGTTGTCAGTCGTCTTTGCGATTCCTGACCACCCCTGGGTCGATTCGGCGTTGGGCGCGGCGGTGCGTATCTCGATGACCGTGGGATGCTGCGGCGAAAGCGACGGCAAGTTGTCCGTCGTGACAGAGGAAGTTGATCGGGGTGAGATTGGAGTGGAAACGACCTTGTCGACAAGGAGTGGGAAGATTCACGCCAATCTGACGTTGGGGGTCAACTTGGATCTCGCGGAGGGTCTGCGGGCCAATTCCGACCTCAGCAATCGTGGCGTATCCCTTTTCGGAGCCGGCTTCATCGTGACACCGGACGAAGCCAAGCGGCTGGGCCTTGGCACAACGCCGGGACTGGAACGTCACATCCGCCACTATCGCAACGGACGCGACCTGACGCAGACACCTCGCCACGTGATGGTCATTGACTTGTTCGGATTAAAGGCCGACGACGTTCGCCATCGATTCCCCGAGGTATATCAATGGCTGTACGAGCGCGTGAAACCGGAGCGTGACCACAATAACCGAGCATCGAGACGCGACAACTGGTGGCTGTTTGGTGAAACGAATCCCAAATTACGACAACAGCTTGCGGGGCTGAAACGCTACATCGCCTCGGTTGAAACCGCAAAGCATCGTTTCTTTCAGTTTCTCGACGAAGCGATTCTTCCGGACAACATGCTGGTCAACATTGCTCATGACGACGCATTTGTGCTCGGTGTGTTGTCGAGCCGAGTACACGTAAGCTGGGCGCTGAAGACGGGAGGCACTCTTGAAGACCGGCCTCGCTACAACAAGTCTGTATGCTTCGAGCCCTTCCCCTTCCCCGACACCACCGAATCCCAAAAACCCCGCATCTGCGCCCTGGGCGAGCAATTGGACGCCCACCGCAAGCGGCAGCAGGAGTTGCATCCGAAACTGACGATGACCGGGATGTACAACGTGTTGGAGAAGCTGCGGGCAGGCGAACGCCTGGACGCCAAGGACCAGGCGATCCACGAGCAAGGGCTGGTCTCGGTGCTGCGGCAGATCCACGACGAGTTGGATGCGGCGGTGGCGGACGCCTACGGCTGGCCGGTGGACTTGACCGACGAGCAGATCCTGGAACGGCTGGTGGCTTTGAATCAACAGCGAGCCGAAGAAGAACGCCGTGGCCTGATCCGCTGGTTGCGTCCCGAGTTCCAGAACCCGGAAGGCCGGACTCAAAAGACGATCGCCGCCGAGGAAACCGAGACGCCCACGACCGCAAAGAAGGCCGAGACCACCAAGCGGCCCTGGCCCAAGTCGCTGTCCGCCCAAGCCGCCGCGGTCCAGACCGCGCTGGCCGAACTCGCCGCGCCAGCCGACGAGGTCCAAATCGCCAAACGCTTCACCGCCGCCAACAAGGACCGCATCGCCGAACTCCTCGAAACCCTCTCGTCGCTGGGCAAAGCCCGCCAGCTGGACGACGGCCGCTACGTCTCCGTGTAAGCGGGAACCTCGTCGCAAGTCAAATCCCGGGTGCCGGTCGCGGGCGTTGTCCCCAAGACCGCCGGCCAGCACGAAGGCGGAGGTCGCCGGCTCGCAAAGCTTGCTGTTTTGCTGCCGCTCATTCTGCCCGCAGAGCCTCGATGGGTTCATCACGGCGAGAATCCCGACCCCGCCCACGAGAAGCGAGATGCCGGCGACGCTGCCGACCAGCCGCGTCATGGATTAAGCCGTTTCTCTTTCCCCCCTCGATCAACGTGGCTTGGTTCTGCATCGTAAAATCGTCGCGTTTGTCTTCCAGACGGTGACGCCGACGCAGCACGTCCCGGATTTCCTGCTCGGCCGTGTCGAGCAGGTCGCTTCGCATCGATGATTCCCAGTTTCATAGCGTCGCTCCTTGGAATAGCAATCTTCGGGGAACGGCCCTTGCCTCGCTCCGGTCGAGTGGGCTTGCCGTTCAGGCCCCCACCGCATATATTAGATCATTCGAATATACTTGCGAAAGGGGAGATGCGTGATCGACGGCCGAAGTCCCATCCTGCAACATGCTACCGAGGAACCGGCGGTGTTTCGGCCGGAGAACTTGTTGGCCAAGGCCTCGGCGATGCTCGGCCGCGAGCAAGGACGCCTTCCTCCCTGCTGCGTGCTGGACTTTGATGGGGAACTCGCGCCGGTGGCCGAGCAGCGGTTCGGTGCTCGTGCCAGTTCCGTCTGGCCGTGCTTTCATACACGGCTGTTGTGCCTGGAAAAGGACGGTCTCAGCATGGGGCTGATTGCCGGAACGGTGGGCGCCCCATTTGCGGTCCTGGTGGCGGAGCAGTTGATCGCCTGTGGCTGCCGGCACATGATCGGGTACAGTTCGTCGGGGGCGGTCGCCGACGGTCTGACGCTGCCCTGCCTGGTGATACCGGATCGGGCGTTGCGGGACGAGGGAACCTCGTATCACTACCTGCCCCCATCCCCGTGGGTCGAGGCATGCGGCGATCTATCAGGCGTGCTCGCCAGACACGCCCGCGGATGCCACCTGCCGGTGCATCGCGGTGCTACTTGGACGACCGATGCGCCGTACCGCGAAACGCAGTCGGCGATTGACCGACATCGCTCCGCGGGTATTTTGACCGTCGAAATGGAAGCGGCGGCATTGATGGCGTTGGCGAGGGTGCGTGAGGTGCAGGTCGCTTCGCTGCTGCACGTCACCAACGCCTTGGCCACCAGCGAAAACGACTTTCAGAAAGGACCCGCCGACATCCACGAGCGAGTCCTGAACTGCTGCTGGGGGGCGTTTCGAGAAACGCTGCAGTTACCGTCGGCGTCCCAGGGGGAGTAAGGACGAAGCGATGAAAACCCGGGAAAGTGGTATGCCGGACGAAGGCATGTGGCGGGAGTTCTTCGATGCCGAGGCGATCCTGCGGTCACTCCGGCTGGATTCGTCGTGCCGGAATGTGGTGGATTTCGGTTGTGGCTATGGAACCTTTGCTATTCCGGCCGCCCGGATCGTGAGCGGCATGGTCCATGCTGTCGACGTCGAGCCCGACATGATCAGCGTCACGCAGGCCAAGGCGGAGGCGGAAGGCTTGCCGAACGTGCGGGCCTACCTGCGGGATTTCGCCTCGGACGGCACCGGACTGCCGCCAGCCAGCGTCGACTACGCGATGCTGTTCAACATCCTCCATGCCGAGTGCCCCGATGCCTTGCTGCTTGAGGCCCACCGGGTCTTGGCCCCTGGTGGACTCCTGGGCATCATCCACTGGAACCACGATCCGATGACGCCACGAGGTCCGTCGATGGCGATCCGCCCGCGCCCCGAGCAATGTCAAGCGTGGGCCGAACAGTTGGGTTTCCGCCGACTGCCGCCCGGAATCATCGACCTGCCGCCGTACCATTACGGAATGGTCCTCGTGCGAGGCTAGCCGCTCTTTTCGCCAGGACTTAGGCTTCCAATCATGAAATTCGGCAAAGGCAGATTGAGTTGCAGTAAGGCGAAGAACTAACGTAGCTGGAGGCGATGATGGATACGCTTGATGTCATGGCAGCCGCAGAACTCCTGAAAGCCCTGGCTCATCCGACTCGGCTCATGATTGTCCAGGAACTGCTGAGCGGTACCAAGTGCGTTACCGACATGGAGGAGATTCTGCCGGCGCGGCAGGCGAATATCTCCCAGCACCTGGCGGTTCTACGAAATGCCAAGCTTGTGGACTTCGCTCAGGACGGCACCGTCCGCTGTTATTACTTGGCGAAGCCGAAGCTCGTCAAGGATGTCCTGCGTTTGGTTGAGCGTCAGGAGCCAGCCGTGAAACGCACCGCGGCCCAAATCAAGGCGGAAAAGGAGCGACTTCGTCGAGTTGCGGCGCAGGCCACCGGCTGAGCAACGCACTGGCCCGCCGCCTGTCGAGTTGGAGGGTAAGATCATGAGCGAAGTCACCCCAGTAGTCAGCCCAACGCGGCGTGTGTACCTCGACTTCAATGCCTCGACTCCCCTGGCGCCGGAGGTCGTCGCCGCCATGACTCCGCTGCTGAGCGAGGGTTATGGGAACCCTTCCAGCACGCACTGGGCGGGCAGTCGGGCGCGCGACACGGTCGAAGAGGCGCGAGGGCGGGTGGCCTTGCTCCTGGGGTGCGACCCGACGGAGGCCGTGTTCACGTCCGGCGGTACGGAAGCGAACAACCACGCCATCCAAGGAGCGTTCTACGCGCGCGGCGAGACTGTTCGCCGGCCGCATCTGATCACCACCCAGATCGAACATCCGTCGGTGTTGGAACCGTGTCGGTTCCTGGAACGGCTGGGGGCGGAGATCACGTATCTGCCGGTTGATCGGTACGGGCAGGTCGACCCCGACGCGGTCCGCCGGCAACTTCGCCCGGAAACGATTCTGGTCTCGGTGATGCATGCGAACAACGAGGTCGGCACGCTGCAGCCGATTGCCGAGATCGCCGAAATCGTTCGGGCTCACGGCGCGTGGATGCATACGGATGCAACGCAAAGCGTGGGCAAGATTCCTGTTGATGTGGATCTGTTGGGAGTCGATCTGCTGAGCGTGGCCGGGCACAAGCTATATGCCCCCAAGGGCGTTGGCGTGCTTTATATTCGCGAGGGCGCAGACATCGAACCCCTCATGCATGGTGCGAATCACGAGGCGGGCCGCCGAGCCGGCACGGAAAACGTGCTGTTGATCGCCGGCCTGGGCGCGGCGTGTCGAGTCAGTCAAACATGGATCCACGACGAACATGTTCGCCGGTTGTGCGACTACTTCTGGCAGTTGCTCCGTGACCGGTTTGGCGGGCGTGTCGTCCTGAACGGTCACCCGGAGCAGCGTCTCCCCAACACGCTAAACGTCAGCTTCCCAGGTCACATCGGCGAGCAGTTGCTGAGCGAACTGGACGGCGTGGCAGCCTCGACCGGATCAGCCTGTCATGCGGGCCAAACCGAAATCAGCCCTGTGCTGCGCGCGATGGGTGTTGAAACGGCCACCGGGATGGGAGCCATTCGCTTCAGTCTCGGACGCACGACGACGGCGGCCGAACTTGACTACGTCGTGGATCGTTTGCAGAAAATCCTATCGTGAAAACGCGAGTCTCCCGAACCAAACTGGGAAGGAGGATTCATCCAATGTTGTCGCGGTGGCTAGGTCGAACCACTGACGGTGCGCCCGATCATCTCGGCCTACGGAAGGCCAGATGGGAAGCCGTCGGACTGGAGTCGATCACCGTGATCATCCCCGTGCTCAACGAGGACGGCCTGCTTGGAGAGACATTGCGGTCCGCTCAAGCCGGATCGCGGCTGGAGACGATCGTGGTCGATGGCGGGAGTAGTGACGGGAGCCTGGAGGTGGCTCGGACCCAGGGCGCTCGCACCCTGTCGGCAGCCGGGGGCCGCGCCCGGCAGATGAACGCGGGGGCCGCCCTGGCGACGTCATCGATCTTACTCTTCCTGCACGCCGACACGATCCTGCCCCCGGGGTTTGAGCAATGCATTCGTGACACACTAAACCGAGCCGGAGTGGCCGCTGGTGCCTTTGAACTTGGCATCGCATCCCGCCGGTGGCCGTACCGGATCATTGAGAAGGCGGCGAACCTTCGTGCGCGATACCTGCAGATGCCCTATGGGGACCAGGGACTGTTCGTGCGAGCTGAACTGTTCCACCGCCTCGGCGGATTTCGCGACATGCCGATCATGGAGGACGTCGACCTGATTAAGCGTCTTCGTCGCTGTGGACGTGTCGCGGTCGTGCCGTTTCGGGCCACCACGTCCGCTCGGCGTTGGCAGACGCTCGGCTTCTGGAGGACAACTTGGATCAATCAGAAAACGCTTCTGGCATACTTTCTGGGTATTTCACCTCAACGGCTCGCTCGCTGGTACGCCGTATCTGCTGGGTAAGTTGGAAAATACCTGTTTCGGAATTCTGCACGGGGGGAACGAGCAATGACTGAGATGGATGATTCCTCGCGTTCGGGACGAGGATGGAGCCAAGCGACCTGGGCCATAGTTGCCCTCGCCTTCTCCCTGGTGGGCACGGCTGGGAGCCTTTATCTCAGCCTTGGCCTTGGGCTAAAAGCCTGTCCCCTCTGCTTCTATCAGCGGAGCTTCATGATGAGCACCTTCGCAGTCCTGGCCTTGGGGCTCGCTGTGGATCGGCGGCAGCCACGCCTGCACTGCCTGCTTTCGCTACCGTTGGCTCTGGCCGGAGGGGGCGTGGCGTTGTTCCATGAATACCTCGTCGTCACCGGCGTGCTGGAGTGCCCGAAGGGCTTCCTGGGGCTCGGCACCTCCCCCACGCAAAGTCTGGCGGTCTTCGCGCTGACCATCACCGCGGTGGTTGCCGGCGTCCTTGCCGGTGGAAGCGGCGCCCCGTTGCGTGCGGTCCCCGTAAGTGGTGCCGCCATCCTGGGCCTGTCGTTGGCGTGGGCGTCGATCGCCGGATCTCCGCCCTTGCCGCCGGCCCCCAAGGCCCCGTACGACTCCGTCGGGCAACCGCTGGATATGTGCCGCCCGCCTTATCACGTCAATCAGCAGGCCGGGGAAACGGCCCGTCGGTGAAAATCGAGCATGGAGTCCCGCTGTATGATGTGGAATTCCTTGACGTCAGAATTGGGCATACGTCTCGTCTCCTTTCTTGGCGTACTGGCCGTCATGGCTGCGTGGGAGATGTTTGCGCCGCGCCGGCCCCTGACGGCCGGCAAATCGTGGCGTTGGTTGAGCAACCTCGGTTTGGTCGCCATCAACAGCGCCGTCGTGCGAATCATTGCGCCGCTCGGCGTCGTCGGCGCGGCCCTGTTCGCACAGTCGCATGGCTGGGGCCTCTTCAACAACCTCGCCGTATCCTGTTGGCTCGCCATCTTGGTTTGCGTCGTGGCTTTCGACTTCGCGGTCTACCTCCAACACGTCATGTTCCACGCGGTGCCGCTGTTGTGGAGGTTCCACATGGTCCATCACGCTGACCTCGACTTTGATGTGACAACCGGCCTGCGTTTCCACACGATCGAGATCCTGCTATCCCTCGCGATTAAGGCCACCGTTGTCCTCCTGGTTGGCCCTCCGGTGTCTGCTGTCATCATCTTCGAGGTGCTCTTGAACGCTACGTCAATGTTCAACCACGGCAACGTACGAATGCCGATTCCCGTGGACCGACTGCTGCGGTGGCTGGTCGTGACTCCCGACATGCATCGAGTCCACCATTCCACGGTCGCCAGCGAGACCAATAGTAACTTCGGCTTCAACCTGCCCTGGTGGGATTACGTGCTGGGCACGTACCGCGACCAGCCGGGGAAAGGGCACAGCGGTATGTCTATCGGTCTCTCCCAGTTCCGCGAAGAGCATCGCGTGGAGCGATTGCACCACGTCCTGCTCTTGCCGTTTACAGGACACCCCGGCGATTACGCAATTAGGGAGAGGGCCGGCGCCGTCGGCCCAGACGCGGAGAACGTCCACTGAACGGCCCCCTCCCGGCCGCTACCGCGTCCGACCTCCCCCGCTGCGCGGGAGAGGTGTCATGTCTGACTGCCATGAGATGCGATACATATTTCTCGAACGATGCTTAGCGCCCTGAACAACCTATTTCCCCAGGCAGTACAGGTACTTGTCCGACCGCAACAGCAGACGGTTGCCGGCGACGGCGGGGCTGCCGTTGAACAGGCTGCGGTCGGACAGATCGTTGACGGCCAGCTGCTCGAACTGCGGCTTGGCCGCCAGCACAAAGGTCTTGCCGTTCCGGGTCATGTAGTACAAGCGACCGTCGGCCAGCAGCGCCGAGGCGTAGAACTGGCCGGCGCGGTCGAGCCGCTGCTCGTAGACCACTTCGCCCGTGTCGGCCTTGACGCAGTAGGCGATTTCGCGCGACTCGTGAGCCCAGTACAAATGCCCGTCCAGGTAGACGGGGGACGAGACGTTCGAGCCTTTCATGCTGGTCCACAACCGATGCGTTGCCGTCACATCGCCGCTGCCGCCGGCACGGACCGCCAAGGCGGCGGTGCCCGAGCGTCCGCCCAGGCAATAGATCACGCCGTCGGCCGCAACCACGCTGGGCACCATGTACCAGCCGATGTCGGTCTTGCACGACCACAACGATTCGCCCGAATCGGGATCGAAGGCCAGCACGCTGCCTTGCGAGGCGACGACCAGTTCCTGCCGGCCGGAAGCGGCCGTCACCACCAGCGGCGTGTTCCATGCCTCGCGGATTCCCCCGGCCCGCCATTGCTCCTGGCCCGTCTTGCGGTCCAACGCCACCAACGACTCGCTTTCCACGCTGGCGTTGATGAAGACCAGGTCCTTGTACAGCACCGGCGAAGCCGCCGTGCCCCAGCCGTTGGTCTTCGAGCCGACGTCGGTCTGCCAGAGCTGGTTCCCGTCGTGATCGAAGGCCAGCAGGCCCGTCTTGCCGAAGAACGCGTACACCCGCTCGGCGTCAACCGCGACCGAGTTGGCGGCAAAACCGTGGTCGCGGATTCGCTCCTCCTCCGGCAGTTTGGCCGGCACGGCCTTGTCCCAAACGATCTGGCCGTCATCCAGCCGCAGCGCAATCAGATGCCGTTTCAGTTGTTCCAAGCTGCCGCCCGGTTGGTCGGGAATGAAGTAGCCGGTGTAATAGGTGAGGTAGACGCGATCGCCAAAGGTGATCGGACTGGAGGCACCGGGGCCGGGCAAAGCAGTCTTCCACACAAGGCTCTTGGACTGATCCCATTCCAGTGGCAGGCCGCTGGCGTCGGAGACCCCCATGCCGCCGGGACCGCGAAAGCGCGGCCAGTCGTCGGTCGCGGAAGGCGTCTTGCCGCCCGCCGAGCCGTGGAGGAAATCCTGATCGGCCTGCGAAAACGTCGCGATGGGGACGGTGAACTGTTTTCCGTCGCGGCGTTCGATCGTCACCTGATCGCCATCGAGGTGCAGCACACGGGCCTGGACCACCCGGCCCCGACTGTCCGTCAATGCGCGGTACTCGCCCAGGCCGCTGCCCGGCTGAGCCGAACATGACGCGGGAAAGAGAAGGCCCAACAGCAGCACCGAGAGCAAGGCCTTTCGCAAACTCTGCAGCATGGCAAACTCCTGTTCGCGGATTTGGGGAAATCGAGGGCGGTCACCCGTCGCCAGACGGGGCGTCAGCGCGATTCACTAGAATGCCAGCGCGTCACCGTCCTTGTCAATCTGGGTTGCATGTTGTGGCGTCCAACGGCGTTGGGGTAGAATGGCCCCGTAAGCAACGTTCGAGAAAAAAGTGGCGTAAGCTTCCAGCTTGCGGTGCTTACATCTGCCGCAAGCTGGAAGCTTACGCCACGGGAAAATCGGACCCAAGATCTTGGCCTGGAAGCCGCACTCGGCTCGGAAGGAAACTCCCATGTCCATCGTAACGCCAGACGGGCAACGTCATCCTGCGGCTGATGCGGTCCACCTGTTGCCCGTCCTCCAGCCACGGCAACAACACCGCCCGTTCGAGGATGCGCTCGCCGCAAGCGGGCTTCACCCGTTGCGGGCCACGGGCATCGAGGTGCTCCAAGTCAATCTCGGCAAGCTCTGCAACATGACGTGTACCCACTGCCACGTCGAGGCGGGGCCGACGCGCCGGGAGATCATGACCCGCGAGACGGCCGAAGCCTGTCTTGCGGCGTTGGCGTGTACGGAGATTCCCGTCTTGGATCTGACCGGCGGCGCTCCGGAAATGAATCCCCATTTCCGCTGGCTGGTCCAGGAAGCTCGCCGCCTGGACCGGCATGTCATCGACCGCTGCAACCTGACGATTCTCCGCGCGCCCGGCTATACGGACCTTCCGGAATTCCTCGCCGAGCAGCGCGTGGAGATCGTGGCCTCGCTGCCGTGCTATCTGGAGGAAAATGTCGATGCCCAGCGTGGCAACCACGCGTTTACGAGGTCGCTCGAGGTCCTGCGCCACTTGAACGAACTCGGCTATGGCGAGCCAGGCACGGGCCTTTCGTTGACCCTGGTGTATAACCCGGTCGGTACGGCGCTGCCGCCCCTGCAGGCGGATTTGGAGGAAGCCTATCGCCGCGAGCTGGCCTCGCGATACGGCATCGTCTTCAACCGCTTGTTCACGATCACCAACATGCCGATCGGCCGCTTCCTGGACCACCTGCAAGAAACGGGCAAGTACGACGGGTACATGGAGCGTTTGATCGGAGCGTACAATCCGGCCGCGGCCGCTGGCGTGATGTGCCGGACGACGCTGTCCGTGGACTGGGAAGGCCGGTTGTACGATTGCGACTTCAATCAGATGCTGGGGGTGACCGTCGGTCGCGGGTTGCCCCAGTGTATTCGCGAATTCGCTCCGGAAGCCTTCGCCCACCGGCTGATCACCACCGGTCAGCACTGTTACGGCTGCACCGCCGGAGCGGGTTCGGGATGCCGCGGCGCGATCGCGGAGGCAACGGCAGCGTCCGTCCCGACAGGATTCGGTCGAGATGCCACTCCTGAGACTCTTCGCTGCGAGGCCCCCTGACCCTCACGATCCTATGGCTCGTCGTCCTGGCACTCGCCGCCACCTGTGAAACGCGGCCGTCGACGCCACCACGGACCAGCGATGAAGCAAAACCTCGTCATCTTCACCCGGTATCCCGGCTGAGACTCGCCCCTCAATCCTCGTCCTCCTTCGCTTCGCGGCGGAACACGGCCACGACATCCTCGGCGGGCACGACGAACAGCTGATTGTCGGGCTCGAAGTCGACCGGAATGGCGTTCTTGGGATGGAAGAGGATCTTGTCATACTGCCGCAGCGGGATGTCGGGGTCGTTTTCGACCTGGGTCGAAATGGTCACGATCCGGCCCGTGATGGTGGGGATTTCCGCCTGGTCCGGCAGCGCAATCCCGCCCTTGGTCTGCCGCTTGGGGTCGTCTTTGCGGACCAGCACTCGCGCGCCGATCGGTTCGATATACTCGAAGGTCTTGGGAGGTGTTTTGGCCATCGACACTCGCCTTGCGTTGGGGGAGTTTTGGATTCAAGGGTACACCGCCGCGCGCGATCGGACAAGGCGTGGTTTCTCGAACGATGCTAAGGATCGTTCGAGAAATAAGTGGCGTAAGCTTCCAGCTTGCGATGCCATGATCTCACGCAAGCTGGAAGCTTACGCCACGGAGAAACCGGACAGTTATTTCTCGAACGGTGCTAAGTTCCCGCCGGCCCGCTACTTGCCCGGCTCCGGCAACGGCGCCTGCTCGAATCGCCTGAGCTGCTCCTGCAACGTCTTGTCTTGCGGACGCCGTTCCACCGCGCGGCGGGAATGACGGACGGCCGCGTCGCGGTCGCCGAGACGGAAATGGGCTTCGGCCAAGGTGTCCAGATAGGCGGCGTTGTCCGGATCGAGTTCGACGGCCCGCTGGGCGTGCTGCAGCGCGTCGTCCAGACAGCGGCCGCAGCGGGCGGAGATCCAGGCCAGGTTGTTGTGCAACAGGGCGGATCGCGGATAACGCTGCAGTTGGTCCGAAATGGCCGTGACCACCTTGCCGAACAACTCGTCGGCCTGCGGTTGCCGGCCGGCCTGTTCCAGCAGCGGCATCAGGTCCTCGACCAACTGCGTATCGGCCGGCGTGGCGGCCAGGGCCAGTTCGATCTTGCGGCCGGCCTGCTCCGGATCCCCGGCCCGAACCGCCGCTACGGCGCGCAGCCGGTGAATGGTTGACGGGGCACTCAGGTAGTCGTGATTGTCAAGCAAGTAGTGGTTCCAGCGCAAGTCGTCCAGGAGCGCGGCCTGCAGCCAGTCGGCGGCTGCGGCAGGCTGGTCCTGCGCCAGGCGATCGCCCCACTGCTCCGCGGCGTCGTTCCACTCCCAATGCTCGAAGGGGGCGGTGCGCAGCACCAGGCGGAACTGGTCCTCGGCCTCCTGGTCCAACCCCTGCGACTTCAGGGCCAAGGCCAGTTCGCGCCGGGCCCGGCTGTCCAAGGCCATCTGCGAGGCTTGCTCTTTCCGCCGCCGGCCTTCTGCTGCTCGGCCGGCCCGTTCCTGCGCGTCGCCGGACAGGTACAGGGCGCCCAGCCGTTCGCGGTTGTTCTGCCAGGCTTTCTCGTACTGCTCCGCTGCTTCCGCCCAACGCTCGTGGCGGCGGAGCGAGTCGGCCAGCAGCGAGTCGGCCTGGTCAGGCGGCTGCGGAAGCTGGTTGGCGGCGGTCAGGCAACGCAGTTCCGGATCCCGCAGACCGCAGCGCTGGCAGGCGGCCGCGACGGCCAGCCAGCCGTGACCATGCCAGGCAACGTGCAGCGTGGGAATCAGCGGTTCGACTTCGCCAACCAGCTTTGCCAGCTCCCGGGCATCTTGGTCTGGAGGCGAGGCCAGTACGTCCCGGATCCGCAGAAATGTCGCCAGCGGAGGTTCCCCCGGGTGTCGCCGACGAAAGATCTCCCACCAAGCGAGCGCCTCGCCCGCACGCCGCTGATAGACTTGGTTCAGCACGGGCGACGCATCCTCGGGAGTCAGCATTACCCGGACCCCGACTTCCCAGCCCCGCTGTGGGTCGTGCAATTCGATCAGCGCCGCGCACAGGACCTGCCAGCACTGACGCCGCGGCGAATTCGAGCTATTGGCATCCGGCAGCTCCCAGGCATACGCTTCCAGCACGTCCAACACGGTCTTGGCGGCGTCCCGGTCTCCCAGCCGATGCAGGATGCGGGCAACCCGCAACCCAAAATTGAATCGTTGCACCTCCGGCTCCGGCGACTTGCGGCCGGAGATGGGCAGCGCATCCAGCCACTGACGGTTCGCGGCGGTCCCGTCCCGCCAACCGGCCAGTTCCAGCGCCGGGCCGTATTGATGCCGATAGCACAGCAGGTCGAAGGCCCGCTCCGGGAAGACGCTCTCCAACAGCTTCAACCCCTGGTCGCAGCGGTCGTTCAACAGCAGCCCTTCGACGCACATCCACCGTACGTCGATATCGTGGGGATCGGCGGCGGCCAATTGGTCCAGGTCGGCGATGGTCTTGTCGAAATCCTGTTGAGCGCCGGCCAGCCGCTGGTAGGCGGCCAGCAAGCTCAACTGCTCGACGCGCTGCCAGGCAGCATTCTGCGGCGGCTGTTCGACGACCGGGATCGGCAGCGGACACGGATCGGCGGCTTGTTTCGCCGCGACTTCGGCCCACGCCCGCTGTTCCACCAGCACGGCCTTGAGCAGCCCCGCATCCCCGGCCTGCTCGGCGGCTTGGCGCGCCGTGGACAGTTCGCCGCCGGCACGGGCCAAGTACACCAGCAGGCGCGCGTCGGCCGCGTGGGGCGTTTGCTCCAGACGCTGCCGGACTTGCGCCAGACGCGGCTCGATCTGCCCTGTCACCAGCAAATAGGTCGCCAGCCGCAGCCGCCCCAAATCGTTGTCCGCGTGTTGTTCCAGCAACTGCAGGGCCCGCTTGTGTTCGCCCCGCTGGACATGGAACGCCACCAGGCCGGACGGCGAGTACGCCATTCGCTGCAGGCCCGCTTGCCGAACTGTTTCGTCCGGTTCCAAGGCTGCCAACTCGCCCAGCACCTCCGCTTGTCCGCCCGCCAGGAGGGCCTGCCACAAGCGGGAATTCTGCAGGGCTTGGCGGACGTAGGACGAGCGGCTTGGCAGATCCGGTTCGGCTTTTAGCCACGCCACCAGTTCATCGCCCAGTTGCGCCTCGCCCACGATGCGCGTCACCGCCGGTTCGTACAACAGCCGCTGCAGCAGTTTCCGGCGCGGCTCGGGACTGACTTCCTGCTCGATCACCTTCATCAAATAGTCGAGTTGCCCGGCGGCGGCCAGTTGGCGGAGCGTCGCCGGATGCGAGGCGAAGGCCCCTAACAGCGACGCCCGCGAGTTCACCACCGGCTCGCGCTGAATCAGTTCCAGCAAGCGACCGCTGCGGCCGGCCGCGGCGAGCGCCTGCATCGCTTCGTCGTTGTAGACCAGCTGGCTGAGAGACATTCGGATGTTGTCCGCCGCGGGGCTGTCCACCAGGAATTCAAACACGCCGTCCAGCCATCCCTCAGCCGCCAGGGCCCGGATGGCACGGGGTGTCTGCAGCACGTTGCCCAAAGTCCGGCGGCGACGCTCTACGTCGGCCTCGGCTTCGGCCGCCTTGAAGATCGCTGCGAACTGCCCCTGGCTGACCAACTCGTCGACGGCCGGCGGCCGAGCCAGCAGCCGCTCCAGAAACGCAGCCCGCAGATTCGCGTCCGGCTCCGCGAGCATCTCGCGGACGACCTGTTCCAGCCCGCCGACTTGGGCCAGTTGGCGAACGGCCAGCGGCGACAGCAGCAGTTGGGCTGTCCCCAGGCGGCTCGAGCCGCCGTCGGCACTGGATCGGCACAGCTCGAACAAGCGGCCAAATCCGTTGGCGGTCACGACCGCCGCCACGGCCGGTTCGCTGGCCAAGAGCGGAGCGAGAAACGCACGGCGTGTCTCCACGGTGTCCTGCTTGGACGCCAACTCCAACAACAGGCCGACCTTGCCGCCTGCCACCAGATGCTCGATGGTCTTGGGGCTGGCCAACAACTGACCGATCGTGGCGGCCCGCGCAGCAGGTTCAGGATCGCTGCCGGCCACTTCCAGCAGAGCGTCGAAGAACCCCTGTTCCAGCAGCGGCCCCAGGCAGGCCGGGCTGGAGCACAGGCGTTGCAGGAACTGGCGGCGCGCGGCGGGAGGCTCCTGGGAGCGGGCCAGTTGCACGACGGCGTCCAGCCGCTTGTCGGCCGCCAGCCGCTGGATCACCTCCGGCCGTGTAACCACCGAGGCCAGCAGGTAGCCGCGCATCGACGGCTCGGCGTTCTGTTGCAGGATTGCCAACAAGTCTTCGAGCCGGCCTGCGGCGATCAGCGGAACCAGGACCTCCGACCGCATGGCCAAGTTTTGCAGAATCTGCCGCCGCACGCCGGCGTCCGGTTCACTGCGGAGCCATTCGAGGAACTTGTCCGTCTGGTTGCGGTCGACGAAATACTGGATGACGTGAGGCGACGCGAGCAGCGCGCCCAGCAACGACCCGCGCATGTACTTCTCCTGCTCCTGGCGGCACAGCGTCAGCAGCATTTCGACCTGGCCGATTCCGGCAATCGCCTGCAGGGCCGCTTGGTTGTACCCCAGCCGCTGCAGCACTTGGCGCCGGACCCCGGCGTCCGCGTCCTGCTGCAAGAACTGCAGCATTGGCTCGACCCGCTTCTGTTCCACCAGCCGCTGGACGAGACGCTCGTTGGCGTAGAACGCACCGAGCAGGACGACGCGAGACGCGCGATCCGCTTCCTGGTCCGCCAACGCGAACAAGGCGTCAAACTGTCCCAGGTCGATCAGCCGGGCTGCGGCCACGGGGCTGCCCAGCAGCCGCCGCAGGTACTCGCGTTTCGCTTCCGGGCCGGGTGCGTTCTGCGCGTACTCGACCAAGGTGTTCAGCTGCTTGCGGTCCGCCATCCGTTGCAGGACTGCGTCGGTTTGCAGGAAATCGCCGAACAGCTCGGCCTGCTTCACCATGTCTTTTTCGGCCTGCACCAGACCGGCCAGCGTCTCGTAGTGCCCGGCCGCGATCAGGGCCGACATCGCCGGCGGGCTGTGGAACAGGCCCGACAAATAGCCGCGCCGCGCGTCGGCGTCCGTTTCGTCCCGGGTCAGCGCGACCAGCCGTTCGACCTGCTTGGCCGAGACCAGCTGCCCCACGCCGTCGGACCCCGCGGCCAGCCGGGCCAACAGCGGCCCGCGCACGTTCGCCGGGACCGACCGGGCCAGTGCCAACAGCGGGTCCAACAACCCATGCCTGACCAGGGTCGGCAGGCTGCGGCCGTCGAACGTCAGCCGCTGCAGCAGCTGGTGCCGTTGTTCGGGCGACAGCTCGTCGCGGGCGAATCGGAGCAGCCATTCGGCATCGTCTTTCGCCGCCAGCAGCGCGTCGGGCGAGCCCATGTTCAGTAGTTGCAGCACCACCTCGGGACGCCAAGTCTGCCCTTGTTCGGTGCGGATCAGTTGCCACAGCGCTTTCCGGCTTTCCGCGTCGCGGAACAGGTACGCGGCGCCGCCCTGCAGCAGAAGCACGCGCAGGTACTCGCCGCGGGCCGCGGCGTCTTTTTCCTTGCGGGCCAGTTCCAGCGCGGCCTGGGGGAATCCCCGGTCGGTCAACCGCTGTCGCACGGCCGACGATCCCATCAGCGCGGCCAACTGTCGGCCGCGTCCCACGGCATCGGGTTCGGCCGTGACCAGCGCGAGCAGGCCATCCAGCCCGCGGCTGTCCAGCAGCACGGTCAACGCGGCCGCGTTCTGCGCCAGCTGTTGGTACATGGAACTGCGTTCCGCCGGCTCCAAGTTCTGCTTAGCGTATTCGAGCAATTCTTCCAACCGGCGGCCGGCCGCCAACGGGGCCAGCGATTGCGGCTTGCTCAGCATTTGGGACAGCCAGGACGCGCGGACGCTCTTGTCCGGCTCCCGGGCGATCATCTTCAGTACGAATTCCAACTGCTCCTTCTCGATCAACACGGCGACCGCATCACCGTTTTGAAACAACAAGGCCAGCATCTGCCGCCGAAGGTCGCCGTTTTGTTCCCCTTCGATCAGCTTCGTCAATTCCTCCAGCCGCTCTTTCTCGGCCAGGTACTGCAACACGGCGGGCGTGAACAGCACCTGGGCCAACACCGTCCGCCGCCAAGCCTCGTCCCGGTCCGACGCAATCAGAGCGATCAGCGATTCGAGCCCCCGTCCCTCGATAAATTTTTCAACCGCCCGCGGGTTCTCCATCAGCTGGACCAGGAGTTGCCGGCGGACGTTGGGGTCCGGCTCCAGTTGGATCAACCGCTGCAGCGTTGCGAACTGCTCGCGCGTGGCCAGCTTCTGCAAAGCGGTCTGCCGCTGGCGGGCGTCGCCGTCGCGGAACGCGCGGATCAAGGTCAGGATGTCCGCCGGCACGCCCGGCAGAATCCCATAGCGAAAGTCGTCCAAGATCCGCCGGGCCTGCAACCGCACTTCGAGATCGCGGCTGTCCGCGGCCCGCTCCAAAGCGGGCTCCGCTGCCTCGCCCTGTTCCCATAGGAACTTGACCGCCCGCTGGCGCACCAGAAAATCCATGTCGCCCAGTTCGCCGACCGCTCGCTCGATCGCCGGCGAAGCAGCCGGCGGATCGTCCGCGGACGACGCGGACCACAGCGCGGCGGCGAACCAGATGGAGATCAGCATAGCAGCCATACAGGCCCCTTTCGAGCCACGGAAGCCACAGCATGAACGCCTGAAGAAGGCATCCTGCCCGACGACATTAACTGAATTCTAGGACGGCAAGCCACGACAAGGAATCAGGGATCGGAAGCAAGTAACCCATCGCCTGCATTTCCCGTGGGGCTTGCCACAAAAAGATGCGTCGTGTACGTTATGGGAAGAGGGTAGATTCGTGAATTGAATCGTGTATTGAAGATTGTCTTGACGCAGCGGGATTGGACATGCTCGTGGAATTGGATCCCACCCTGGAAGTGAGGCTTGGGGCAGCCGCGGAACATGCGGCGCTGTCCGTCGATCAGCTTGTCCAGCGAGTCTTGACCGATTTCCTGGACGAATTCGCTGACGATCCGAGGCAATGGGTCGAGACAACTCGCAAGCAGTTGCCGCAAGTCTGGCCGGACGAAGACTTTGCACATTGGGGGCCCCCGCATGCGGATTAGCCAAAGCGACCTCTGGTGGGCCAACTTGCCGGAACCGACGGGATGGCGGCCGGTGTTAGTGCTCACACGCGATTCGGTCATCGAACAACTGCACTGGGTAACCGTGGCCCCCTTGACGCGAACGATTCGCGGCCTGGAATCCGAAGTCGTTCTGGAACCTGATGCAGACTCTGTGCCCGAGCGATGTGCCGTCACTCTGGACAACATCGCGACGGTCGAACAGATGCTCCTGGTTCAGAGGCTGACGGCCCTGACAACCGACAGGATGAACGAAGTCTGGGAAGCGATTCATTTCGCTTTCGACATGCCTTACTAAACTCCGCTTCGCGCCCACCCCGTCCCATTTTCGCGGCCCTCGTTCCGGCGTACACTTCGGGCGTCCCTTTCCCCGAACCCTTGCGAGCGGCGGCCATGCCATCCAAAAACCTGACCCGAGATCAAATTGCGGCCTGGTATTTCGAGCAGCTTCCTTTCCAACCCTACCCGGTTCAGGAAGAAGCGTTGCTGGCCTGGTTCACCAGCGAGCAGGGCGTGCTGGTCTGCGCGCCGACGGGGACCGGCAAGACGCTGATCGCCGAGGCGGCGCTGTTCGAGGCCCTGCAGACCGGCAAGCGGGCCTACTACACCACGCCGCTGATCGCCTTGACCGACCAGAAATTCAACGAATTCCAAGAGCTGGCGACCCAGTGGGGCTTCTACCCGGAAGACGTCGGGCTGGTCACCGGCAACCGCCGCGTCAATCCCGATGCGCCGGTCCTGGTCGTGGTGGCGGAAATCCTGCTCAACCGGCTGCTGACCGCGGATTTCCCCTTCGACGACGTGATCGCCGTCGTGATGGACGAGTTCCACAACTTTAACGATTTCGAGCGTGGGATCGTGTGGGAGTTCGCCCTCGGCTTGCTGCCCAAACACGTCCGCGTGCTGCTGCTGTCCGCCACGGTCGGCAACGCGCTGGAGTTCGTCAACTGGCTGGACCACGAGCACCATCGGCGGCTCGAATTGGTCCAAGGCGGCGACCGCCAGGTGCCGCTGACGTTCCAGTGGGTCGGCGACATGCTGCTGAACGAACAGCTGGAAGCGATGGCCGAGGGCGACGACGAGTCCCGGCTAACTCCGGCCCTCGTATTCTGCTTTAACCGCGAACAGTGCTGGACGGTCGCCGAACAGATCAAGGGCAAGCGGCTGCTGGCGGACGGCCAGCAGGAACAACTGGGCCGGGAACTGGAACGTTACGACTGGTCGCAAGGCGCCGGGCCGAAACTGAGACAAATCCTGTTCCGCGGCATCGGCGTCCACCACGCCGGCGTGCTGCCCAAGTACCGGCGGATCGTCGAGGACCTGTTCCAGCGCAAGCTGCTGACGATCTGCGTGTGTACCGAAACGCTGGCCGCCGGCGTCAATCTACCGGCTCGCAGCGTGGTGCTGCCGAACTTGCTCAAAGGCCCGCCGGACGACAAGAAGTTGGTCGATCCCAGTTCCGCACACCAGATGTTCGGCCGCGCGGGGCGGCCCCAGTTCGACACGCGGGGGTACGTGATCGCCCTGGCTCACGAGGACGACGTCCGCATTTCGCGCTGGCGTGAGAAGTTCGACAAGATTCCGGAGAACACCAAGGACCCGGGACTGTTGAAGGCCAAGAAGGACCTGAAACGCAAGATGCCCAAACGCTCGCCCAACGAGCAATACTGGACCGAGGGGCAGTTCCAGAAGCTGACCCAGGCTCCGCCCGGACGCTTGCGGAGCCGCGGCCCGCTGCCGTGGCGGCTGCTGGCCTATATGTTGATGGCGTCGCCCGAAGTGGACCGCGTGCGGGCGCTGGTCGCCAAGCGGTTGAGCGACGTCCGGCACCTGGAGGGCGGGCAGAAACAGCTGGAACAGATGCTGCTGATCCTCTGGAAAGCCGGTTACGTGGAACTGGACCCGCCGCCGCCGAAACCGGCGGACAGTCCGGCGCCGGGGGCGAACCAGGATGCGGCCAGGGCCGCGGAAAAAGCAAACGCAAGCAAATTAGAGGCAGCAGTCCGTGACGCGATTTCCGCCGAGCGATCGACCGGCCTGCTTTCCCAATCCGGCCGGCCTGGGACGAGTGGTTCTCGTATTCCGACCCAAACTACCAGCGAGGCAAGCGGCAAACGCCAGCAAGGCAGCTTGGCCATTCCGAGCCGCTCGGGCCAAGCAGGCCCGGCTCCCGAGAGCCAGGCTCCGGAAGAGCCCGCCTACAAGCCCGTCTACGCCCGTCCGATGTACACGCTGGAAAAGCTGTTGTTGTTGCGCGGCATCAATCCGCTGTACGGCGTGTTCCTGGTCAACCAGCTGGGCATCGCCGACCGTTGCGAGCGGATCCAGGCGATGGAAAGCGTCCTGGAAATCCCCCGCTCGATGCTGTACCAGCTGCGCGTCCCGCCGCCGGACCAATTCCCGCCGGGGCCGCTGGCCACCACGCGGCTGGACGTGCAGTTGCTCCAGCTGGGGTTGGCGTCGGCCGAAGAACTTGGCGCGGCTGAAGCCGCCGAGGAAGAACAAGACCGCGATCGGCGGATCATGTTCCCCGACGAGCGGGTCCGCATCTTGACGCTGGGCGACAAGCTGCGGCGGCTGTTCGACTACGATTTTCCCGGCGTCCGCGACGTGAATACCACGCCGGTCTGGGCCGCCGGAGAACTGCTGGAGTACGGCGGCGACTTTAACAAGTACATCACCAGCAAAGCCCTGCACAAGCAGGAAGGCATCGTGTTCCGCCACTGCCTGCGGCTGATCCTGCTGTGCCACGAATTCACCCAATTCTGCCCGCCGGACGCCGACCCCAACGAATGGCGGGAAGATCTCAAAGACATCGCCGAGCGGCTGGCCGAGGCGTGCCGCAAAGTCGACCCGGACAGCACCGACAAGGTTTTGGAAGAGGCCGCCAGCGTGGCGGAATTACCCTGAGGCATACCGCGGAAAATGAACACCCGCGCGAACGTAGCTCGGATGGCAAAGCCGGGGCACGGATAACGGAAGGAGCCTGCCTTCCATCCGTGCCCCGGCTTTGCCATCCGTGCTATCCGACGCTCTCTAAAGTCCGGCGAGGCTTCAGCGCATGCCCGGCTCGGCGGACGGACTGGTGGCCTCCGCCGTCGCCGCTTGCGGTTCGGCCGGCGGGGCGAGTTGTTTCTCGACGAATTCCTTTTTCTGCAGCATGTCTTCGGGCTCTTCAAAGTTGAACAATAACGGCAGTTCGCCCTCGACGACCGGTGTCGCCATCCCGGAGATTTTCCACCCGTTGCTCTGTTTCCGCAGAACCCAAATCACCTCGGTAGCCGTCATCTGTCCGGCGGCGTCCGGCTCCAACCACATCGTGCGGACATGCGCGCCGTCCATCTGGTCGCTGACGTATTCGGACTCGCGGATTTCGTAAGACAACGACGCGGACGCTTGCGATTGGATTCCCAGTCCGCTCTTGGAGGTTTCTTCCCGCGCTTTGTCGGTCAACAGGCCGGCGATGGTGACATCGCTGCCCTTCCGCAGGGCTTCGTAGAACTGGGCGACCACGGCGGCGGGGGCAGAGGCATTGCTGCCCGGAGCCCCCTCGGCCCCGGAATCCGTGACGGACATCCTCGCGGAACCTGGTGCGTCGGAGCCCGACGAAGCCCCGTTGGCAGCATCCGCGGCCCCCTGCGGAGCCCCGCCGCAGCCGGCAAAGCAGGCGAGAACGGACACAGTCAGTACACGGAACGCGAATTTCATGGCGAACTCCATCGCGGGAAGTGAAGCAATCAGCGTCCACGCCGGCCACAGCCGGCAAAGCCCCCGATCATCGGGCGCGGGAGTCTCGCAAGATTGGCCGCTGGCGTCAAGGCGAAACAAGGCGTCGGACGGGGCAAAATCGTCTCACGCTAGCAGCGGCCGGTTGACGCCTTACCAGGGGGTGAAACGCAAGCCAAACAACACCAGCACCTGGACCGCCAGCAGGATCAACGCGGGCGGAAGAAACGGTTCAAAGTAATCGATCGTCTCCGCTTGGGTCTCGCGGATCTCGACTTTCTTCATCTGGTCGATCCGGTCGAAGACCACCTTGAGCGACTGGGGCGTGAGCGCCTTGAAAGCCTGGCCGCCCGTTTCGTTGGCGATGTTCTCCAGGCCGGGCGTAAACCCCTCGTCGTTCAACGCGATGGTGAAGACCACGATGTTGTGACGCTTTAGCTTGGCGATCACCTCCTGCTCGCGGCCACCGCCGATGTCCTCACCTTCGCCGTCGGTGATCAAAATAATCATCCGATCGCCTGCCGCATGTTTGGACAGCGGGGCAATGGCGCCGTCGAGTGCCCGGGCGATGAACGTGTGGCCCCAGATCTCGTCGGGGAACATCTCGGGCCAAATGATTTTCCGCGCCATGCGGATCGCCGCCGTGTCCTGCGTCAACGGAACCCAGTGCAGGAATTGGCGCGAGAAGATGGTCAGACCGAACGCGTCGCCTTGTCGCGTGGTCAGGAACGTCTCCAAAGCGTCCATCGCGCCGTGAAAACGGACGTACGGCTTGTCGCCCTGCTGCGGACCGTAGGTGTTGAAGACCATGCTGGTCGACGAGTCCAGCACGATTTGAATGTTCGTCAGTTCGCGCTGGGTTTTCGGCGGGGCATAGGTCAGCGGGCGCGCCAGCACGAGGATGGCCAGCGCCAAGAGCACCGTCGGCAGGCTGTTGGCCATCAAGACGGGCAGTCCCACGAGCCAGCCGCGGCGCTGGCGGACGTCGTCGAACGGCATGACCAGCGGGCGGCCCTGGCGGACCCATTCCCAGAACAGCAGGGCCACCGGGATCACCAGGAGGATAATCAACTTGGGATAGGCGAACGTCATGATGTCATTAACGAAGGGGCTCAGACGTACAGAATTCAATTTTGCCGGTCATGCGTTTAGCCATCTGGGAGACGTGTAACCGGCAAAATTGAATTCTGTACGTCTGAGCCCGTCTTGCGGGCGTACGATCTGACAAATTCCTCGGGGCCGACGTCGGCGCGGGGATTGTGAAGCCAGGCCTGCAGTTGGTTGTAGGCTTGGCCCCATTCCGAACTCGCTTCAATATCGCGGCACGAAACGGACATGCGTTGTGAATTCAGTCCCAATTGATCGCGCCATTGTTTCAGCAGCAAGACTTCGAGGCTCGCTTTTTCTGCGGTCGTCAATCCGCCCCCTGCCAGGGCGGCCAGCAAACGGTCAATTTGTTCCGCGGGCGACGGTTGCCTTGGTGCCGGCGGCGGAGGAGGCGACCGTTGGGGCCGGCCGACGAAAATCAGTCCCACCAGCCAAGCCGCCCAAAGCACACCCGCGCCGGCCAGCGATTCGTAGTACCAGTGCCAAATCTGAATGCTGACAGCTTCGATCTCCCGGATCCGCGCTTCGATGTCCTTCGTCAGGCTCGTCAGCCCCCGCACGTGAAACGAGGGCAGGTCGCCGATCGGCTGGCCGTCGGTCGAGGTCAGGTACTTGGTCAAGTCGAACTCGCCCGGCAAGCTGATCACGTAGCGGATGTCGTAGACCCGCACGCGGCCCGCTTGGGCCTCGCCGGCGATGCGGAGATTGACCGAGGCCCCGCGCCGGTACGGCTGGGCCTGAAGCCGCGGCCCGCTGTAGCGGATGATCACGGCTTGCTCCACGCCCAGCGGCACGTCCGTGTCGCTGTGTCGCGTGTCCGGCTCCCGCGTCCGCAACAGCATGGCGGCCCAGCCACCCAAGACCAGCAGCAGCGCGCAGGCGGCCAGCGCGAGCTTCAGCCGGCGGGCCTTCGCCTGCAAGGGGATTGACTGCGTCTTGACCTGCACGCCATTCATCTCAACACGACCCTTCATTGCAGCTAAATCCGAATTTCGAAATCCGAAATCCGAGACAAATCCAAAATCCGATCCCCGTAATGTCCAATTCTATCGCCCGCTCCTGCCGCCGCCGCGGGCCTGCAGGAAGGCGCGGAGCGGAGCCAGGATGGGCCGGTTAATTTCCAGTAACAGGTAGTCGATTCCGCGCCGCGTCAGTTGCGTCTTGACGTCCCGGTCGTGCAGCCAGCGCCGCAAGCCGGTCGCGAAAAACGGCCGGCCGGTCTCGGCTTCCCGGCCGCGGAACAACCCCGCGCCCCGCACGCCGGTCTCGGCCGGGTCGCGGAAGTGCAGCACGATGCACTCGTGCTCCTGAGCCACCAGACGCAAAGCGCCGGCCGCGTCCGGGTCGTGCAGGTCGCTCAAGACCAGCAGCGCACTGCGGCGTTTCAAGGTGGGCAGCAATTCGCGGATCCGGCGGCCCAGCAGGGTACCTTCCAGGTAGCCGTGCCGCCGCAGGCGATGCGCCCACTGCATGACGTCGTTGCGCCGCAACGTGGGCGATACCCGCATCTCGCGTTCGCCGCAGGCAATCAGCCCCACGGGCGTGAGCCGGGCCTGGGCGGCCAAGGCGATCCCGGACGCGATCCGCACCGCCCAGGCGTATTTGCTCAGCGGCAGCGAACTGACGCACATCGATGCCGATGTGTCGAGCAACAGGTACAGCGGAATCTGCCGCGGCTCCTGGTACTCCTTGATGAAATACTTGCCGGTCCGGGCCGAGACGCGCCAGTCGATCAGCTTGACGCTGTCGCCCGGCAGATAAACGCGCGACTGGGCGTATTCCAACCCGGATCCATGATAGATCGAGTCGTCCGCGCCAAAGTCCAGGCTGTCGGCCAATTGCTTCACCGCCAGCTCGAACTGGCGGGAATCAACCGGGTCGTGCGGTAGTTCGACGGTGCGGTGCATGGGTTCAACTCGTGGGATAGGCTTCCAGCCTGTCAATCGGGAACGACAGGCAAGATGCCTGTCCCACTTTCCGTTTTTATGACAGATCCGACAGCATGGACTCCAGGAGCTCGCGGCCGGTGTGGCCCTCGGCGGCCGCTTCGTAGGTCAGCCGCATGCGGTGCAGCATCACGTCCTCGGCCAACTCGAACAAGTCTTCCGGCACCACGTAATCGCGGCCGCGGATGAACGCCCGGGCGCGGGAGGCGGCGGCCAGGGCCAGGCAAGCACGCGGACTGCAACCGAAATCCAACAGTTTCGATTGCCGCGTCCGCCGGACCAGCTCGACCGAGTGCTTGATGAACACCTCGCTGACCTGAACCTGCTGCACCGCTTCCATCGCGCGCACCAGGTCCGCGATCGTCGCGCACGGCTCGGAGACAATCATGTCAAAAGCCGTTTTGGGGACAGCCCCGCCCGACTCTTTCTTCAGGCCCATCGCCAGCTGCCGCCGCAGGATGTCCTGCTCTTCGTCGTGCGAGGGATAATCGAGCCGATGGTAGAGCATAAAGCGGTCCAGCTGCGCCTCGGGCAACTCGAACGTGCCGGACTGTTCGACGGGATTCTGGGTGGCAATCACCAGAAACGGCACCGGCAATTTGAAGGTCTGGCCGCCGATCGTCACCTTGCGCTCCTGCATGGCTTCGAGCATGGCGCTTTGCGCCTTCGGGGCGGCGCGGTTGATCTCGTCGGCCAGCAGCAGATTGGCGAAGATCGGTCCCTTCTGGACGCGGAACTCGCCCGTCTTCTGGTCCAGGACCTCGGAGCCGACGATGTCCGACGGCAGCAAGTCGATCGTGAACTGGATCCGCGAGAACTGCAGATCGACGGCCTTGGCCACGGCGTTCACCAACAGCGTCTTGGCCAGGCCCGGCACGCCCTGCAGCATCAGGTGGCCGCCGGTGAACAGCGCGATCAGGATGCGTTCGACCACGGCGTCCTGGCCGACGACCACTTCGGCCACGCGCCGGCGGACGTCCTCGCAAAAGCGGTTGGCGCCGTCGAACGGAGTGGACGCAGGGTGGGGGATGGTCTGGGGTTGCTCGGCGGTTTGCATGAAGTGGTTCTCGTTACGTCAGGAAGTCATGTGTGGCGCGGGCATCGTGGGTGGAGCTTTGTTTATAGCGTCCCGCAGTGGTCGTTTAACGGCCAGCCGAAGGCGCCGGTGTTGCGAGCGAAGCCGTTCGGTACGCATTCGCCTTCGGTTTGCCGTTAAACTTGGACGCCTGCGCCTCCGGGTTAAACGATCAGCACGCGGCCCGCAGCCATTTCCGGGCTACGAGGCGCAGTTCATCCTCCGACAATTTGCTGTGGACATTGCCACCGAAACACGAGGCTTGGATGCGATGGATGTCCTGCTGCATTTCCGACCGCTGGACGGGCGACAGACGCACCAGTTCGCTGCCGCCGAGCGCCCGCAGCAGTTGCACGACCACGAAGCCGTCGATCTCGGACGGCAGGTGGAAGACATCCGCCGCACGCAACGGCCGGTGCCGCGAACGGCGGGCCAGGTAGACCGCGGCCAGCACCAGCAGGACCAGCAACCCTACGCCACCACCGACCGCGGCGTACCGCAAGCGGCGATCAGGCGGATTGAGCCCTTCGGCCGTCGCCACCACCACCTCGCCCTTGCCCACGGCCGCCACCGGCTCGGTCAGATCGATCAGGTCCATCTCATCATAAGCCTGGTACGCAACCTTCGCCTCGCGCTGCGGTTTCGGAAGCTGCAGTTCGATCCGCCGCGGCGGGGAGAGCAGGGAAGCGGCATCGAGGGCCACGGTCCAATGGCGTTCGGACACGGCGTGGACCGTATCCCCCCAACTGTTGACTTGCCGCAGCATGGTCCCCTCGTGCGGATCGATGCGGGCGACGGGCATCTGCTGGCCCAGCGCGTCCATGTCCAGCAGCGCATCCAGTTCAGGAACCAGGCCGCAGGCAGTCGCTTTGATCTCGAGCAAAACCTCTTCGGTCGTTTCCAAGTTGCGTGGATCCAGTGTCTGGGTGATGTCCACCCGGTCGTAGGGCCGCGGCGGAGTCGGCTGATCGGTCACTTTGATCATGGTCTCGGCGGACTCGGTGGTGATCCGCACGGGGCCGGTCAGGTCGAGGAATTCGAGGCTCATCTGGATGCGCGGGATTTTGTCCACGCTGGCGTCCTTGGCTTTGACCTGGATATAGGCCAGGACGGTCTCCTCCCACCCGGGCTGATCGGTGGGGCGGGGCTGCACGTCTTTGGGACTGAAGGCGATGGCCCGCACGTCGAAGAACAGCCCCAGGGCCTCGCGGATGTTCATCTCCAGTTCATCGCGGCGGCCCTGCAACTGGCCCATCCGGTACGTGGGAACGAGGCTCTTTTCGACGGTCCTGCGGCCCGGCGAGTTGGCGGGCGGCAATTCGTTCACCAGGTATTTGCCGAAATCCGCCATCCGCCCCAAGGCTTCGGTGTGCTGGACGCTGAACACAATCCCGAACTCGTGATCGCGGCAGATCGTGTTGGGACCGTCCACCCGGGTCGTGAGCCGGGTCTCGTCAAGCAGATCGTCGTAATAGGCCACCTTGTCGCCCGCCTGGAATGCAAAGGGGCTCTCCTTCGTTATGACCAGCGAGCCGGCCAGGTACTTGTACTTGAGTTCCTCGTGCAGCGGGTTCTCGGTGTCGTCCATCCGGGCCTGGACGTGCTTGGCAAACAGGTTGATATGGGCCTGGGCAATGGGCTCGGGAAGCTTGCGCATCGTCTCGCGCAGCGTATTCAGCGCCCGGCGGTCCAAGGGCTTGGACAAATTCAGACGTCCGTCGGAATTGACTCCCAGCAAACTGTGGAACCAGGCCAGGTACACGTCGATCGAGTATTGCCGCGGCGTCAGTTTGTCGGCCTGCGCGGCATACGCCTCCGCGGCGCGGACGAAATGGGCTTCGGCGAGGTTGTTCTTTTCGCGGAAGACGGCCATGCGGTCCGTGCTGGCGTCGCCGGCCAACTGCTGGTAGTATTCGAAGTCGCCCCAATCGCTCAGCAGCGATCCGGCCAGCGTGAGGGTCTTCCAGTCTTCGGGATGTTTCGCGCACCGCTGGTCGATCATCTCGATCGCCGTCTGGTATCCCGTGCGCACCATGTCCAGCGTTTCCTGCTGGGTCCGCCGCGTGCCGGACTCCATCTGCACTTCCATCGTCCGCCACCGCGAAGACAGCCCTTGCGTCATCATGCGGATCATCTGGAAGAAAACGTCTTCATCCATCCCGTCGATCGGGCCGAAGACCTTTTCGATATGCGTCCGCCGGTAGACCTCGGCCTTGCTGTAACAGACGTCGAACGCGCCGACCAGCAGTTCGGCGTTGCCCGGGGGAACGCCGTTGGCGCGGAACAGGTCCATCATCTCCGCCAGTCCGGCAATGTTCTTTTCCATCATGATCGGCGTGACGGCGATCCGCGCCTCGGCCGCCAGGTTGTATTTCCTGCGGACCGCCTCGGGCACTTGCGGGTCGTGGCGGTAGGCCCACGCCTTGAGGTACTCCTCGGCCAGGGAAACGCCCGCCCGGGGATTGCGGGCGGCCAGCGCGACAATCCGCTGGGCGGCGTCCTGATACCGGTCGCTGACCAGCACGGCCTTCGACAGGCACACGTCCACCTTCTCGCGCATCGGGGCCGGCAATGCTTCCGCCCAGCGGCCTTCGGGTGCCGAAGCCAGCAGCTCACCCGGCACGACGTGCGGTTTGTTTCCGGCCGCGGCCCGGTAACCAGGATGGACATTAAATGTGTGCTCCGCTTCGACAATCCACCCATCCGCCATGGCCACCGCCACGCTTTCCCAGGGAGCTTGCGACAGTCCGGTTTTCTCGCCCACGCACTGCAGCAGCGTCTTTTGAGCGGCCAGGTAGTTGGTCCGCAGGGCGACATCCGCGTCGTTGGTTTTGCCGGCCGCGCGTTTTCCCAGGGCGACGGCGAGGCTCAGAACGCTGGCGAGGTCCCGCTGCACGAGTTCGCGGATCCACGGATCGAACGCCGCGGCCTGAGCCTTGCCCAGCAGGTCCGCCAGCTGATCGGCCGCTTGCTGGCGTTTGCCGTTGTCCGCATCCGGAGCGGTCAGCACCTTGGCGTGTTCCACCCACAGGCGGGCGATCCGCGATTGCTGGAACCGGTCCAGTTCCTCCTGCGAAGCGAGGAACTTGAGCAACTCGTCGCGGACCGCTTCGTCCTCGATTTGCGCTGCCTCGCCTGCGCTGGGCAGATACGTGCGGGCCAATTCGTCAAAGCCGCCGTGCATCAAGATCCGGCCGGTCGGCAAACGCTTCGGACCGTCGCGGCCGAGCAGGCGCGTGCCTTTCTCGAACGCCTGTTTCAGCCAGATTTCTTGTTCGGCGGGCACCGCCACGCGCAACAGCAAGCCCAGCTTGCGAATCCGGTCCGTATCGAGTTCGCCGGGACAGGCGTCGGCCAGACCCAGGAAATCGTCCAGGGTCAGCAGCGGTGTGCTGCGTCCCGCCAAATCGCCCAACATTCGATTGTAGACCTCGGCGGCGAAATCATCCGGCAAGCGGTCGAGCGTCTGCCGGACTTCGTCCCAGTCTCCCTCATAGAAGGCGCGAAAAAAGCGGTCGGCCGGCTCCAGCTTGACCGGCTCGGTTTGCGCGAGCTGCTGCACTTGGCTGTACAGCGCTGCCGCGTTGCGGTAATACCGATCCCGCACCAGGCGGCTGTACTGCTTGCGCAGTTCCGCCGCCTCTTGTTGAGCTGCCGCCTCGGCGTTCTGTGCGGCCACGTTACGGCCGGCGGCCGCCGTCGCCAGGACGGAGAGCAGAACAGCAGTGACGACCCGTCGCCTGGACATGCTACGATCCTTCCAACTCGAGTTCGGTGAGTTCTTCCCGGCCATCGCTCTCCGGTTGGGGCTCCGGCGGCTCGTCGTTCTCCATCGTCAACAGCGCGGCGGCGGCTCGCGCACCTCCGCCCCCGCCCCCTTGCGGCGGAGGCGGCGGTGCCTGCATCCGCAGCACCGCTTCCAGGTTCTGCAGCATGACCGTGTCGATTCCCTTGATCCCGCGGATCGACTGCAGCGAACCGTCGTTGGTCGTGAACACCTGCGACACAGGTTCGCCGACTTCGGCGGCAACGGCGGCCGCCGCAGACAGGGCCAAAAGAATAAGGAAACGATTTCTCACGAGTTAATCCTTGTCTAAGGCGAACTGGCTTTCCCGTCGTAACCCGAAGCGTAAGCGAGGAGCTTGCCGTTTCCGCAGCACCTGGCTTACGCTTTTTGAAGTTGCGCATTTTGGGCGGACACGCCCCCGCCGAGCTTGCTCGGTGGAGTGATGATTTTGCACTACGTGGAAACGGCGAGTTTTCCGGCTCCCCGCCGAGCTTGCTCGGTGGAAGCCATGATTGGTCGGCGAGCGTGTGCAGGCCGAATCACTCGCTCCCCCGAGCAAGCTCGGCGGGGGCGGAATCCTCCGCATGGTCCGCCCGTAGTGCCGAATCGCCGTCCCACCGAGCAAGCTCGGCGGAGACGAATGCGCAACTTCAAAACTTACGCTTCGGGTTACTTCACTTCTTCCTGTCGGCCGGGGTGTCCTCCACCGCGCGCTCAAACTGGCGGCGAACGCGCTCTTCGTACTGTTCAAATTCCTGCGGGTTCTCCAGTTCGGCCAGGTATCGAAACAGCTGTCGGGACCGTTCGGCGAAAGGACGCCATTCGTCCTCCGAAGCGCCGCTCGTTTTCAGGACCCAGGTGGCTTGGTAGTGGGCTTTGCCGAGCTGTTCCCGCACGCCGCGCGTGATCCGCGCGTTCTCGCCGTAGCAGGCCGCCGTCTCCTGCAGCAGCCCCGTCAGGTCTTCAATTGCCGTGGCGAGATCCAGCATTTCCAGGCGGGCTTCGCAAATCGCCAGCCGGATCTGGTGGAACACCAACGGATCTTCGTCGGGCGGCAGTTCCGCGGTCAACTCGTTGTAGCGGCGGATGATCTCCTCCCAATTGGGCTCCGGCTCCCGTGTCAGCCGCTGGATTTCCACCAGCCGGACATGGCACCGTTCGCGAGCCATCTGCCGGGGACCTTCGTTGAAGTGGTACGCCGCGACGCCCACGGGGAACAGCATCCACAACAGAACAAGCGTTCTTCGGCTCATCGTGCGGCCCCTTCCGTCTTGGCGGGCCGGCTGACTCGAACCGTTTTCCAATCGCTGCCAAAGTACTCCAACGCTACGGGAATCAAGGCCTGGCCGGCCGCTGCAGCGGCCAACACATAGATGGCGATATCCACCAGGCTGTACGAGGTCTTGGTGCCGCCGCTGCGGACCAACCCGCCGAGGGCCAGGGTCGTGAGGTGTTTGTTGTTGACGTCGATGTACTTTCCCCGCAAGCGTCCAGCCAGCGTGCCCAATACCGACGCATCCTGGCGTGACATGTGGCCGTCGATGAACGTTCCTTGGTTGGGGTCGCCGACTCCCAGCACGTACACATCGCGGACGGCCGCCGGCGGTTTGGGAATGACGCCCAGTTCCATGGCGTCGCCGTCGGTCAACAGGAACACGGTGGTGCTCGCTTCAGGATACTCCACCAGGTGCTCAAGCGTCTTCCGCACGCCGCTTCCCAGGTCCGTCTGGCCCGGTTTCATGACGTACCAGACGGGCAGTCCGTTGAACACGTTGCGGACCAACTCGGGATCCTTGGCGTCGACGACGACCGGGATCGCATCGGTGTAGAACACGATTACCGAGTGGACCACATCGCCGTCGAGCCGCCGGAGGATGCCATCGACCACCTCGTGAGCCCGCTGAGCCCGCGTGATTTCGCGTTTGGGCCCGGCGTCCCGCAGCAACATGCTGGGAGACAGATCCGCCACAAACACCGCATGCCGCTTGGATTCCCGGCGGTCTTCCGTGCTTTTGTCCGTCTGAAAGACTCCCCCGGTTCCGAACAGCAGTGTCGTCAAGGACCACGCCATGGCCGCCAGCGCGATGGCCCTGGCGATCGGGACGAAGCGGACCCAACGCCGCGGCACCCCGCTCGGCCCCACCGCCAGCCGGGCCACAGCGCGGCAGCGCCGCTCGTGCAGCTTTTCTGCGGCCAGCACCAGCAGCAATACGCCGCCGGCAGCGGCAATCGGAATCTGGAATTCAACAGGCAGGGGCATCAAGGCGCCGTGGGGCGGAAGTCGGAGGACGTCGTGGCAGGCAACACGGCCCTATTGTGCTCGTTCGCGCCGTGCTTGTCAAAGCGGGGTCACATTGATCCGTCACGGACCCGGTTTGCCGGTTCCCACGCATCGCGACGGCACGCCGGACAGTTTTTAGATCCTGGGCAGTTGGCCGGCCCAGTGGCATCCCGACGACGTCTTATTCTACGACCACTTTCCAGAGGACCGCACGGGCGCCTCGATCCTCGGCACGTGCATCCGCGGCGGTACGGTCGTGACCAGCGGCGTCACCGATTGTGCCCACGTTTTGCGCGGCAAAGACCGGGTCGTTGAACGCAGCACCAAGAACGTCCTCGACCGACTGGGCAAGTGAGTTGCGGCGTGGACGGCTTCGCCGGTGTGCCGGTGCGTACCGATTTGTTGAACGTTCGATGGCTTGTCGGCGGTCTCGCGGGACCGAGTGAGTCGGTCTGCCAGACCGAAATCCCTTCTTCGCCGTATGTATGGAAAACCGCCCAATCCGCGTCAGCGGACGACGATGCGCGACCGTCTTCATTCCGCGCAGGATTATCGCTGCTCAGGACTGGCGTCTGGAAAGGGCGCGCCTATAATCGGAGCTTGGTACGTTTGAGGGAATCGGCGATGAACTGGTAAAGGTCTTGTTGGCGACTCCCACAGAACTTCCTTGGCTCGTCACATCAGGAGCAAACCCGCACTTCCGCAACTCGCATGATTGAAAGACTTTACGTCCACAACTTCCGCTGTTTCGAGAACTTTACGCTCGATTTTACGGGCCGCCCATCCTTGTTGGTGATCGGCAAGAACGGGACAGGGAAGTCGACGGTATTGCGCTGCCTGACGCTGTTTCAGAGTATCTGCCGCGGCTCCAACCGTGTTGGCAATCTTGTCTCGGCGAGTGATTTCACCCAGCATCGCACGGATCATCCCATGCGGTTTGAGGTTGAATTGAAACTGTCCGGCAAACGGTTCAAGTACGCCGTCTCCTTCGAATGGCCAGCGAACTTCCGGGAGGCGCGTATTCTGGACGAATGCCTTTCGGTCGACGGGCAGTCCATCTTCACCCGCCACCAAGCGCAGACCCAACTCTCGGGCGGAGCGGCGTTCGGCATCGACTGGCACACCGTCGCGCTGCCGATCATCAACGCGCGGCCAGGCGAACAGGCGATTCAAGACATTAAGTCGTTCTTCGGCTCCATGATCTTGATCGCACCGATTCCGGCGAAGATGACAGGATTCTCCGAAGAACCTACGATTGAGTTACAGGACGATGCCGCGAATTATGCGTCGTGTCTGAGGGCATTGCTCGGGCAGAAGCCCGCGGCGTACAGCGTCTTCGATTCGTACGTCAAAACGGTGATCCCCGATTTTTCATCGATCGAGAATGTGGAACGCGGCGAGAACGGCACCCAGTTGATTGTCAAGTTTGAGCGGCAGAATCCGCAGCGCAGCCTCACGGTCGAGTTCAAGGCACTCTCCGACGGCGAGAAGTGCTTCTTCCTCAGCGCGTATATCATTGCCACGAACACGGTCGGCTGGCCGGTCTTCTGCATGTGGGACGAACCGGACAACCACCTTTCGCTTTCCGAAGTCGGCCAATTCATCACCGGCCTACGGAAGATGACGAATCGGAGCGGTCAATTCATCGCAACGACCCACCATCCGGAAACCGTTCGCAAATTCTCCGACGAAACCACCTTCGTGCTCACACGTAAAGGCCATCTGGATCCCGCCGTCGTGAGGCCACTCGCCGACTTCACCTATAGCGGCGACTTGATCAACGCCCTGATTCGCGACGAGATTATCGGGTGACCATGAACAGATACAAGCGTCACGTTTATGTTATCCCGGAAGATGACCGTGACAGGCAAATCGCAGACGGCTTTGTTCTGCATGACCAAGTGAAGGACACGCGAATCCAGGTCGTGCCGCCCGCAGGCGGGTGGGCCAAAGTGCTTGAGACGTTTCGCGAGGAATACATCTCAAAGCTACGCGATTACCCGGCGGCTCACATCGTCATGCTCATTGACTTCGATGACGATGTCCAGAAACGCCAAGCCAAGTTTGAACAAGAGATACCGGAGCAGTTCAAGACTCGCGTGTTTGTGGTCGGCTCGAAATACAACCCTGAGGCGCTCAAGAAGGCACTCAAGATCGGTTTTGAGGAGATCGGCAAGTCTTTGGCCAATGATTGTGCCGCCAGCACGGCCGAATTCTGGGATCACGAGCAACTCCAGCACAACGATACTGAGCGGCAGCGATTGGTTCAGACCGTCAAGCCGTTTCTCTTCTAGGGGATCAACGGATCGGCGCGATCCGCCGGAAAAGTGACTTTGACGTCGAACTCGAATGCGGGAGGGCATGCCATGTACCGCCGAACGATCTGCGCACTGGGGCTGGTCTTCTTCGCCAGCGGTCTGTTGCGAGGCGATACTGCCGATCCAAGGCCGCTGTTCGTGGAAGGCTATGCCGGCAAGGTGAGCTACAAGCCGGGGGAATCCCTGACGCTGCACGTGTCGACCAGCGCATCGAAGTTCGCCGTCGAGATTGCCCGGTTGGGGCCAACGAAAGAGGTGGTTTTGACGAAGGCCGACGTCGCGGGGGTCGAGTCTCCGATCCCCGAGAATGCTTCCTCGCACGGCTGCGGCTGGCCGGCCTTGCTCACGCTGCCGATCCCGGACCATTGGCGGAGCGGCTACTACCACGTCGCGCTCAAGGCCGAAGACGGCGGGGGGAGGTTCGTCCAGCGCGGACGGCGGACGGTCGAGGCGAGTTGCTTCTTCATCCTGCGTGCCGCGACGCCCGGCCAGAACGCCAAGATCCTGCTCCAACTCAGCACGAACACGTACAACGCCTACAACAACTGGGGCGGTTTCAGTGTGTACGCGTACAACGGCCGAGCGACCGTGCAGGGACACCGCGTCTCGTTCCTGCGCCCCCCGGCGAGCCAGTTCGACAATTGGGAGCAGCCCTTCGTCGCGTGGGCCGAGGCGAATGGATACGCCTTCGACTACGCGGCCAATAGCGATCTGGAATTTCATCCGGAGGACCTCCAGGCGTACAAGCTGGTGCTCAGCGTGGGGCACGACGAGTACTGGTCGGCACCGATGCGCGACCACCTTGAAGCCTTCATCCAAAGCGGCGGCAACGTGGCCTTTTTTAGCGGCAACACGTGTTGCTGGCAGGTGCGCAGCGAGGACCAGGGCATGGCCTTGGTCAGTTGGAAGCAGCGGTTCGTCATGGACCCGGTCTATTCCAGCGGCGATCACCGGTTGTTGACGACGTTGTGGAGCCACCACCTGGTCAACCGGCCGGAGAACCAGTTGACCGGCGTCGGCTTCCTGTTCGGCGGCTATCACCGCAGCCACGGGCAGTTCATGGACGGCAAAGGGTCGTACACGGTCCACCGTCCCGAGCACTGGCTGTTCGAGGGCACGGGCCTGAAGCGGGGCGACGAGTTTGGCGGCCGGGACACGATCGTCGGCTACGAGTGCGATGGCTGCGAGTTTGAATTGCAGGACGGTGTGCCCGTGCCCACGCATCGCGACGGCACGCCCGACAATTTTCAGATCCTGGGCAGTTGCCCGGCCCAGTGGCATCCCGACGACGCGTTGTTCTACGACCGCTTTCCGAAGGACCGCGTCGGAGCGGCAGTCCTCGGCACCTACACCCGCGGCGGCACGGTCGTGACCAGCGGGGCCACCGATTGGGCTCACGGCCTGCGCGGTAAAGACCCGGTCGTCGAACGCATCACCAAGAACGTCCTCGACCGGCTGGGCAAATGACGCCCTTCGAGCGCTTTGGAACATGCGATTTAACCTGTCCGTCAGGCTCCTGGCCACGCGGAAACCACTGTCGCGGTACCCCTGGCCGAAACACGTATCCTGACTTCCGCAGGGTGCGGTTCACCGAGGGGTACGAGGTCAAGGGCTTGGCGGATCCGGATCGCAACCCGGAGGTGCAAGTAGGCTGCCCCAAGTGCGGCGATATCTTCGCCGCAAACAACGGCGACGACCGGACGGATTGCCCGTCGTGCAGCCTGTCCTTCGATCCACACCAGGGCACCGCCGCCGGGACGAAAACGAAATGTCCGGGCTGCACGTGAGCGTTTTGCAATTGCCGAAGCGATACGAGCGGCGGAAGGACCGCCCGCTCACCGGCTGTATGCCAAGCTGCTCCTATTCCCCGACGGAACAAAACGCGACCTGCCAGCGACGGAACCATCCGACCAAGGCATCCCGATCCGACCTTGCCGCTCACCGGGCAATTCGGCAATTCGGCAGGGCCGCTTTCAGGGCCGTTAGCCCGTGCTCAGTCACCGCGGTGCCGGACAAGTCCAGGGACGCCAACATGGGCAGCGACGCCAAGGCCCGGAACGCCTGATCGGTAACGCCTTCGTTGCCGGCGAGGCCGAGCGTGCGGAGATTTTCGAGCCCCGCCAGATGCGCGATTCCGGCGTCGCTCAGGTGGTTCGCCTCCAGGTCCAGCTGCGTCAACGACGGCAGTTTGCCCATTGCTGTCAAACCTTCGTCGGTGATCAAGGCTTGCACCAAATCCAGCCGTTCCAGGTGACGCAGCTTCTCCAGCAACGGCAAGGATTCGTCGCGGATGCCCGTCTGGCGCAAACGCAGCGTCCGCAGTTCCGGCAGTTGGGCCAAGTGCGCCAAGCCGGGACCGAGGACGGCGATGTCCCGCAGAGCGAGGGTCCGCAGCGCGGGCAGTGCCTGAAAACGACGCAGGCCGTCGTCGGTGATGTTGAAGCAGCGTTCCAAGGTCAGGTCCTCCAACGGCAAGGCGGATAATCCGGCCAAGTCTTCGTCACCCAGCGGCGCGTCTTCGATCGTCAGGGACGTCAGTTTGGAGAAGGAACTCAGCAGACGCAGGCAGGCTGCGTCCAGGAACGTGCCACGCAGCTTGAGGGTCTTCAGTTCTCCAAGCGGCTTGAACTGCTCCAGTCCGGCGGCGTCGATTTGCGAACAGCCTCGCAAGTCCAGCGACTGCAACCGTGTGGACAGGGCCACGTGGGCCAGCCCTTGGTTGGTGAACAGGTTTTCGACCAGGACGAGATCGGTCAGTTGCGGAAAGTCGCCGACGCTCTGCAAGGCGTCGTCGGTCAAACGGATCGAACGCTGGACGTCCAACGTCTTCAAATTGGGCAAGCCGGCCAGCTGGCGGAAACCGCTGTCGCCAAGTTGACTGTTCCGCAGCGCCAACTCGCGCAGGTTGCCGAGCTTTAACAGCTGCGGAACATCCGCATCGCTGATCTTGCCGCTGGCCAGACGCAACTTCGTCAGCGTGGTAAGTGACGCGAGCTGGCTCACGTCAAGCCCCTCGGCCGAAGCCCGATTGCCGGCTAGATCAACGGCGACGGGCACGCCGGACGTATCGAATTCAATTTCGCCGCGCAGTTCCTGCACGTGCCGAATCGCTGCCAGCGATGCGTCATCCAGCACCGGGGCTGGTTCTGCTGCGACCGGCGAGGAAGCCTTGGGCGGCAATCCGGCCTGCGGCGGTGATGCCTCCGGGGCACAGCCGAGGGCGAGCATGGCACCAAGGACCCACGGAACGAGGCGGCAGGCGTGGCTTGACAAAGTACGGCTCCTTCGCATTGGGGCTGGGCTCAGACGTACAGAATTCAAAATTGGCGGTCTTGCTGTTTGACCACCATCGAGCGTATTGCCCGCCAATTATGAATTCTGTACGTCTGAGCCCGTTCCTCAGCTCACAACGTCCACGGCGCACGCAGGGGCCGGGACAGCATTTTCGCGGCTTCGTCGTCGCCCACGATCGTTTCCTGTTTCGGGTCCCACGTGATCTTCCGCCCGGTGCGGACGGCGATGTCGCACAGCTGACTGATGTTGTCCGAGCGCACGGCGTCGTCAATGTTGCTGACCGGTGTCTGACGCGACTTGACGCAATCCACAAAGTTCTGGGCATGACCGGGGCTGACCGGCAATCGCTCGTTGTCGGCCAGCGGGAGTTTCAGCAAGGTTTCCGGATCGGCCGTGGTTAACGCCTGCGAGCGGGACACGGCGACCCAGCCCTTGTCGCCGGAAAACTTCGTCAGGTCTTGCCCCGGCTTGAAGGTCATCTTCACGCCGTCCGCCATTTCGATTTTCATGTCCCAGTTGTAAACCGAGTCGTACAATCCTTCCTTGGAGATTACGCCTGTGCCTTCGAACGTCATGGGGCCGGCGAGGTCGCAGTCGCAGGCCCAAACCAGCAGATCCAGCGGATGCGCGCCCCAGCCGCCCAAATAGCCGATCGAATAGTCGTAGATCCAGTAAGTGCCGGGAGTTTTGCAGCGGTCGGCCGTGTACGGCTTGACCGGCGCCGGACCCAACCACAGATCGTAATTCAGGTCTGCCGGGACGGGCGCTTCCTGGACCGATCCGCCGGCGCCGCCGTTGGGCGCGTCGACGTGCAGGGTGTGGATTTTCCCAAGCTTGCCGGCGCGGACGATCTCGCACGCGGCCCGGCAGTGAGCCATGCTGCGCTGCTGGGTGCCGTACTGGAACACGCGGTTGTGCTGCTTGACCAGTTTGCGGATTTCCAGATTCTGGGAGACGGTCAACCCCAGTGGCTTTTCGACATACACGTCCTTGCCGGATTTCAACGCCAGGTTGGCGGCCGGCACATGCCAGTGATCCGGAGTGGCGACGATGACCGCGTCGATGTCGGTGCGGGCCACCAGTTCGCGCAGGTCCTCATACGCCTGGCCGTCCATCATGCGCGCGGCGGCCTCGCGATGGCTCTTGTAAGGATCGGCCGCTGCCACACACTGGGCACCCCGGCAGCGAAGGAACTCGGTCAGCAGGCTGCGCCCCCGGCCGCCCACACCGATATGGCCCAGCGTGATCCGGTCGCTGGCCGGCGGCGTATCGGCGTTACCCAACGCGGTGGACGTGATGACATACGGAGCCGCGGCGGCAACGACCGTGGCTTGCAGCATGGTACGGCGGGAAATCGGGTTGTTTTTCATGGCGGGACTCCTGGGAGGGAAGGAAGCGTTTACGGGTCAAGTACACGTTCGTGTCTGGTTCGTCGTCACAGCATCTTCCGTTGCTTGTACGACCGATAGGCTTTGCCGGTCAATTCGGCGATCATCAAGGCATTCCGGCCGTCGTTCAGCGCGGGCGGGCGGCGTTGGAGGATGCAATCCGCAAAGTACGCGCATTCGCCCGTGTAGGGATTGATCTTGGGGAACGGCGCCTTCTGGAACTTGCGGGCGACATCTTTGCTTTGCTGGGCATCATACCCGGCCGCCTGTGCCGACTGCAGAACCTCCAGCACCCCACCGACGCTCTGGCCGATCGTGCCTTCGGCCAGCACGGCGCCCTGCGTCCCATAGATCTCCAATCGCGTGCGGCTGGCCTCGTCCGGGATGCAGTAGAAGCAATCCACCGTGGCCTGGGCGCCCGACTTGAACTCCAGCAGGGTGGTCGACGCATCGTCCGACTTGTAGTCCTGGACCAGCGTGTTGACCATCGCCGCCACGCGCCGCACGGGGCCGGCGAACCAGGCCAGCAAGTCGTACAGGTGCGTGGCCATGTCGATCAGCGCTCCGCCGCCGCCCAGCTTGGGATCTTGCCGCCAAGCGCCTTCCATCTTGGGATACCAGCAGGACAGTTGGGCGCGCATGGAGACGATCTTGCCCAGCCGCCCCTCGTCGATCATCTGCTTGACGGCGGCATGGGCCCCGTGGAACTTCATCATGTAGCCTTCCTGCAGGTAGACCTTGGCCTGCTTGCAGGCGGCCACGGCTTCCTTGGTCTGGGCCACGGTCATCGTCAGCGGTTTTTCGCACAGGATGTGCTTGCCCGCCGCTGCCGCCATCTGGATCTGCTTCAAGTGGCAGTGGACCGGCGACGCGATGTACACGGCCTCGACGTCCGGATCGGCCAGCAAATCCGCTTCGCTCGTGTAGGACTTGGCCACGCCAAACTCGGACGCGACCCGCTCAACTCCGACCGGATCCATGACCGCGGCCAGGCGGCAGTTCTTGGCTTTGAGCATGCCCGGAATGGTCCTGCGAAACGCAATTCCGCCCGCGCCGATGACGCCAAAATTGACGCTGTTCTTCACCATGATCGTGCTCCAGAATGTTCAGGTCGAAAACAGCCGCTGCAACTGCGCGGCGGCTGCGTCCACCAATCGCTCCCCTGCGCCGGGAGCGTACAGGGTACTGCCCACCGTCACTTCGTAACCGCCCTGGGCGAATGCTCCCCGCGTGGGCAGGTAGCCGATGGCGTCGTTGGACAGTTCCACCACCAGCGTGTGCGGCGCGGGTGACCGCCGCTTCAGTTCCAGTCCGAACTCGCAAAAAACCTCGCCGGGCAAACCGACGATCGCCGCCTCGCCCACGCGGATCGTCAGCACCTCGACACGGTCCGGTTCGTTCTGGACCGCGTGCATCTTCAGACGCAGATCGGCAAAGAAGGCTTCCGGCAGCCCGTCCACCTGGCCGCGCAGCGGTTGATTCTGCAAGTCGTCCAGAACGCGCCGGCAGCGGTCGTGCTCGTCCGGCGAAATCGGCATCCGCTCCAATTCGACCGTGTCGCGGGCGACGGCGATCCGGCCGTCGGTGAACGGTTGGCGTTTGCGGATGGCTTGAGCGGCTGCGGCGGCGAGCATGTACCCCACGCGTTCGGCCATTCCGTAGCCCCGGCCCTGCTGAGTGTTGCGGTAATCCACATGATTCACATTGGCGCAGCAGCCGTTCAGGAACATGGCCAGGAAGCCGTCGCCGTGAATCCGCGTCAGCGCCGCCGCCAGCTGGCCGGGAAAATCGGCCGAATACAGCCAGTTGTCGCCCGCCAGGATCGCCGGGTGCAGGCCGAAATTCACGGCGGCAGCCAGCGGCTCGGCCATTCGCTCCACCACCAGGCAGGCCAAGTGCGGGTCCGTCGGTCCCCAAGCGGCATCGATCTGGCCGGGATCGAAGCCGGGCGCGAGCGCCTCCCAGTTCATCTGCGTCGTGCCGTCCTTGCGCCGCAACCGCCGGTTGAAGGACAGCCGGTCTTCGTGCGCGTACCCGATGCTCAGTTGGGCCCCGGCCAAGTGCTGTTCCGCCAGCGCGACGGCGCTGGCCGCCTTGACCAACATCGCTTCGGCCGCCGCGCGATAGGGCCGGAAGTCCAACCCGAACAAAAAGCGGTCGTGCGGCGCAGGGGCGCTGTGCGTGTGGGTCGCGTGAACCAGTACGTGTCCCGGCGGCACTTTTGCCGTCCGGCCGATGGACGCGCGCATCAGTGCGACGTTGCCGCGGTCCAACATGCAGACGTCGACCGCCAGCACCGCTGCCCTGGCACCTTGCCCATCCTCGAAGACGATCGCCTTGGCCAGCAGCGGATCGTACACGCCGCGAGCCAGGTAGTCGTCGCGAAAGTTGCCCATCAACGGCAACCCCGGCGGCGGCGTGATCTCGACAGCGGCGACTCCGACTCGCATCCCAGGCATAACGGGGGCCTCGCAACAACCTCAGATCGTCTCCGGCAACTCGTACGGCTTGCGCCTCTGGCGATCCAGGTACTGGTTGGCATCGGGATCGTCGGGAAAGACCTCCTTGACGGGATCCCAACGGAGCTTGCGGCCGGTCCAGCGGGCGATGTTGCCCAGGTGACAGACCGTGATCGAACGATGGCCGATCTCGACGTCGGCGATGGGCTTGGCGCGGCTCTTGATGCACGCGATCCAGTTGCCGACATGGCTCTGGTCGGCGCCTTTGGCCTGCTTGTTGATCTCCTCGGCGATCTCAGGCGGATTGGTGCGCACCAAGCCGCGGGACAGATCCATTTTGCCATTTTCGCCGAAGAAGATCCCGCCGCCGCCGCTGCCGTTGTCCAGCTTGACGACGACGCCGTTAGCGTAGCGGTAATAGATCATCGGCACCTGGCAGATCTTGTCGCCGCGGGTGCGGGACTCGGGTGCCGTGTAGGTCGGCGGGTTGAACTTGTCGCCCTCGGTCCACACCTCCACCGGCCCGCTGCCGTCCATTCCCAGAGCCCATTGGATTTGATCGATGCCGTGGGCGCCCCAGCCGGTCATCTCGCCCCCGGAATACGGCCGGAAGGACAGCCAGCCGGGATTGGCGCGGGGGGCGAACAGATCCTTGTGGTAGGGTACCAGCGGGGCCGGGCCGCACCACATGTCCCAATCCAGACCCTCGGGCACCGACTCGGCCGGCAGGGCGCATTCCCACGGGCTGGGGTAGTTGCTGCCGATGACTTCTTTGATCTTCCCCAGCTTGCCGGTGCGGACATATTCGCAGGAGATCCGGTTCACCGCCTGCGAACGCTGCTGGCTGCCGACCTGGAAGACCCGCTGGTACTTGCGTGCCGCCTGGACCATCAGCTGGCCTTCGCGGATCGTCAGACTGAGGGCTTTCTCGGCGTACACGTCCTTGCCGGCCTGACAGGCGTGGATCGTCACCAAGGCCCGCCAGTGGTCGGGCGTCGCGGTCACGATCGCATCGACATCCTTACGTTCGAGCAATTTGCGATAGTCTTGATACGGCTCACCGCCCAGTCGCTTGCACATCGTCTCGGCGCGCGGCAGCAGCACGTCGGCGATTCCAATGAAGCGGCATTCTTTGGAACCCAGCGCCCCCAGCAGCACGCCCGTACCTTGGCGACCGATCCCGATCCCGGCGATGCCAATGCGATCGTTGGCCCCCGGCTGGCCATCGGCAGCCAGCACACCGCTGGGGATCAGGTACGGCAAGGCGAAACTGGCGGCACCGGCGGCAGCGCCGCGGCGCAGGAATTCGCGGCGAGAATGTTTCGAGTGCTCTTGCATTGGAGGATCCTTTGCTCAAATAGGGTTGGCAGGCGGGGTGGCAAGCGAGGCCACCTTGCCACTATGATGACGAAAGGACAGAAGGATTCAATGGTGCTTGCTCAGAAAGGAACCTTTTCCATGCTGCGACTTCGATCGACTCTGCTGTTGGCCTTGCTCGTGATCGGGGCCTTGTTCCAGTCGGCGCCGGCGGCCGACTTGCCGCTGAAGGTGCTGATTATCGGCGGGCAGAATAATCATAACTGGGCGAAATCCACGCCTTACATGGAACAGGTGCTGAATCGCGCCGGGCACATCCGAGCGTCGGTCTGCAATGCGCCTGCCAAGGATGCGACGCCGGCCGACTGGGATGCCTGGCAGCCCAAGTTCCGCGACTTTGCCTGCGTCGTGCTGGACTATAACGGCCAAAGGTGGCCGGACCGCGTGCAGCAGGATTTCGTCGCCTATGTCCGCGAGGGTGGCGGCGTGGTCGTGATCCATGCCGCGAACAATTCGTTCTCCGGCTGGAAAGAGTACGAACAGATGATCGGCCTGCTGTGGCGGGGCCGCGATTACGGTGCCAGTTTGTACCTGGATGACGAAGGCAAGCTGGTTCGTGAAGAACCGGGACAGGGCCGAGGCATGGGGCACGGCGGCCAATACGACTGGGAGATGACCGTGCGGGACGCCGAGCATCCGATCACGCGCGGTATGCCGGTCAAATGGATGCACAAACGCGACGAACTGTATCACGGCCAACGCGGCCCGGCCGAAAACGTCCACCTCCTGCTGACGGCTTTTTCCGATCCCGCACCTGGCCGGGGCGGCACCGGAAAGAACGAACCGATCGTGTGGTGGATTCCCTATGGACAAGGCAAAGTTGTGACGAACGTCATGGGGCACGTGGGCGAACTGGGTTGCATGGAATGCGTGGGCTTCCAAGTGCTGCTGTACCGGTCTTGCGAGTGGGTGGCGACGGGAGAATGCACCACGCCCATTCCGAACAACTTCCCCACGGCCGATGCGACCAGCCTGGCACCGTGACGAGTCCCGAAGTCACTGCAAGTCTCCTGTTAAGTTACGCGGAGCCGACCGTTCGCGTCCATCTATCACGCGCGCAACAAACGACACCATTGCGCCGTCACCCACCGCGACAATTGTTTGGCAAGCGGCGCATTCGGGAACTAGACTGGCATGTCAGCGGACCAATTCCTGACTCGCGAGGACCGAAGTCTATGCATTCCCACAAGCTAAATTCCGCTCCAAGCCGACCGTCCAAGCGGACCCATCGCAACATCCGGCCCAAGCGGCATCATCGGACGCTGCGGCTCGAACCGCTGGAGAACCGTCGCTTGCTGGCCACGTTGGGGATGGACATTGAGTTCCTGTTGGATACCAACGGTGATGACGTTCCGGACACGTCGACAAACGGTCCGGTGGGGATCGGCCAACCGTTTTGGGTCGAAGTGCGCGTGCAAGATCAACGGTCCCCGGCGGTGGTGCCGGCGCCCGGCGTCATTGCACTTCCGTTGAACATCTCGTGGACCAACGACAACGTCGAATTTGCGGGCGTCCTCCCTGTCTCCGGTCCGAATCCGGATTCTGACAGCGTGCAGCTGGAAAATCCGCTCGTGACCGGCAATTTCCCGTTGCAGCGGTTTGTGGACATCGATCTGAGCAATCGGCGTTTCAACGGCCTGCGAGGAGCCGCTCTGCCGGCCGCTGGAGCCGATGAACTTGGTCAGCCCATTGGGCGTGCGGGCCTGGAGTGGTTCAGCCGCCTCAAGTTTCGGGCCATTGGCTCGGGAGAAGTGTGTTTTACGAGCGAACTTGCCGGTTCCATGTCATTTGCGGATGCGGCCGTGCTCGAAGACAGTCAGCCGGCACAAGGCTGCCTTCGAGTCAGCGGGTCGGGTTCCCTCTCCGGCTTTGTCTACGCCGACGTCGACAAAGACGCCGTGCGGGACGTGGACGCGGCTGGTACGCCGATCGAACTGGGCTTGCCCAAGGTCGAAATCGAATTGTATCAAGATGGGACGTTCTTGCAGAGCGATCACACCGGTCCGGATGGCTGGTACCATTTCGAGGACTTGGCGCCGGGCGTGTACGAAATCCGCCAGCCCACGCAGCCATCGTGCTTTATCGACGGCACGGAGACGCTGGGTATGATCCTGCCATCCGGGGAATCGAGAGGCACGGCGGGCAACGACCGGTTCACCGGAATTGAACTCCGCGCCGGCGAAGCGGGTATCGACTACAACTTTGGCGAACTGGGGCTGCGGGCGTCGTGCGTCAACAAAGGAATGCTCCTGGGCTCGTCAAACTTACGCCAGGCGACCATCTCGGATCCGCTCGGCGTCCGTACTGCCGTGGTGCGTGGAACGGCCCAGAACGATACCGTCAGCGTCGTGATGGATACGGCTGCCATGCGCGTCACCGTGAACGGCGGCACGCCGCAAACGTTTCCCTTGACGGACGGCCAGATGGTTTCGATCGACGGATTGGAGGGCAACGACTCGATCGTCCTGACCGGATCGTCCGCCGACGAGTCCGGGCACTTCCAGCCGGGCTATTTTACCGTCCGCAACGATGTCTGTTATCCGGAGCCGAGTACGGGCACGCGGTGCGACTGGAATTGGGGTCTGGAGGCGGTCGGCTTCGAAGACGTGACGGCTGACGCTGCCGCAGGCCAAGACCTGGCGGTCGTCCGCGACTCGACGGGCAACGACACGCTGAACGCGGTGGGCAATCAGGCGGCATTCGGCCTGACCGATCGGGAACTGGAGATCCTGGCCTTCGAGCGGCTGCGAGCGATCTCGACACGGGGCGGCAGCGACGTGGCCAACGTCATCGAACCCGTCGATTACGACCTGGAACTGCTCGGCGATTGGACTTGAAAGGGCTCAGACGTACAGAATTCAATTTTCGCGGGCAATCGTCCAGCCACCTGGACAGGCTCACCTCCGCAAAAACTGAATTCTGTACGTCTGAGCCCGGGAACAATGAATCATCCGAGGTCAAAACCGGTAGTTCAGCCCAACGCTCAATCCTTGCACCCACAGGTCCGAGCCCACCCAGTTGAACTCGGGCCGCGCCGAACCGACCAGGCCGCCCGGTTTGATCTGTGAGAGGTTCACGTCCAGGTCGATTTGATCGCCGGGGCGCGCCACCTGGCTCCAATACAGCAACGTGTAGCCCACCGTGGCCCGCAAACAAGGCGTCAGATCGTAGCCCAGCGTAATCCCGAATTCCGGAATCACGGTGAAGGTATCGTGGCCATGCGAACCGCTGTTGCTCGGCAGCGCGAGCAGACCGTACGGCGTCGTCGCCACGTCGGGATCGGGCACGGTGACCGTGGTGGAACCGTTGATGGTGACTTGCGAGCGATTATTGCCGATGGCCAGCTTGCCCAGCACTTCGAGCGTCCAGCAGTTGTGCCGCAGTTCCGCGATCACGCCCAGTTCGCCGCCGTGAAAGTCGTTTTGCGTCGCGAAACGGTCGAACTCCTCAATCGTCGTGCCCAACTGCAGACCCGTGCCCGTGCCGACGAACCGCTTGAAGTCGCCGATCACCAATTGTTCATCCAGTCCGAGGTAGCGGTAGCCGGCCAGCCAGTCGACGCGGCGCGTGCAATTCTGGCACAGGGCCTGCCGGTAGAGAACCTCGACGCCCTGCAATTGCGTTTGGCTGCTCACTTGGATGCGACCGTCCAGCAGTCCGGGAAACGCCACCATTTCCGCATCTTGCCCCACCAGTTCCGGCTCGACGTTGAAAATCGGCCGCGCCAGGATGGGCACCGCCGAGCTGTCGGCGGAGAACGTCGAGGACTTCTGCGACAGACCGAAGAAACCGGCCTCGATACCATACGTGTCGCACGAGTCGAACCAGTAGCCCAAGCGAATCCGGCCACCGGGATAGACCCCCGTGCTGGAGTCCCCGTTGCCAAACAAGACGTTCGTCGTCGGCTGTCCCAATTCGCCGGCCAAGTCCAAGCTGGTGCCGGCCGGGCTGGTCGTGACCAATGCCGGGGAGTAGAAGCCATCCACCCACCAAACCAAGAACTCGCCCCGCACCCACACTCCCTCCAGATGGCGGCGCAGGGCCTCGCAACAAGACCCTAGGCAATTCCCGGTGTCATGCGGCGCAACCGCGAATTCGTCGCCGTCGTCTGCGATTGTGCCTTCCGGCCAGACTTCATCGATGACCACGGTGTCTTTGCTTTCGTCGACGGCCGAAATCGAGGGAACCGGCTCGGAGACCGCCCGCTGCAAGCGGTCGCCCAGCCGGACAAACTTCGCCGGCTGGTTGGGAGGGCCGCCGGTGACTTCCTGCCCAGTGCCGGTTTGCGGGCCGAGCCAAAGCATCAGCAGGAGGAACAGGGCCGCAAACACTCTGGCCGGCCGGCCGAGCACCGCACGCGAAGGGAGGTGCGGCGGGGCAAACCGAAGGTCATTGACGACGCGGTCTTGGGCAGGATTGCCTTCACGTGGCCGTGTCTGTCCGAGACGCGAAAACCGGTCCCGGAGAGACCGGACCACGTGCGTCGGGCAGGAACGTTTCTGCGGCTTGCCTGACTTCGGTCTGCCCTTACTCATGACTTCTGCTTACGTCATCGTTTCGTGATGCCTTCAATGGTTTCGGATCTGCTTGATGATCACGCCGCGCGGACCCACGCGGCTGCGATGGCCGGCAGGATATCTTCGAGATCCGTCCACGCCTCCTCGGCGACTCGCCGGGTGCGGAACAGCGCGTCGGTGGCGGCGGTGGAGAACTTCGCCGCGCTTTCCTTCTCCGCGGGGCCGGCAAACGGCGGACGTATCGGCGTGATGGAATTCGTCAGCGGAACCTGCAGCTCAGGTTGTACCGTCGCCGACGTGCAGACGGGGGCGGTGGACGGCGGAAGTTGCGGGACCGTTGCTTCCGTGGCCGCCGGCAGCAAATCCGGCGTCGTCTGCTCGCCTTCGGCCTCAGGACCCTGTTGCGTCCCGATGAAGTTGATGACCAGCAGCGCATCGTGAGGCGTACATTGAGCATCGCCATTGACGTCGTAGAACGGGGGCTGCGTCACCTGGTCTTCCGGCAGCGCCCAGCGGCCCGGATTCGCATCCAAGTAATTGATGACGATCAGCGCATCGATCGGAGTGACCTGTTGCGAAGCATCCACGTCCAGAGGATTTGCCGGGTTGCGCCGGGTGGGGAAGGATGTCGAGTCCCTACGGTCCATTTCGTTTGACCCATCGCCGATCTGCGGCAATCCGTCCCCGGCACTTGGTGCCGCCGCGCCCACGATTGCACCGGTCGGAACTCCGTCAGCGGTTGCGGAACCTGAATCCGGAGGGGAATCCGGAGGAACTTCACGGACGACACTCTCAACTGGTCCGTCGGGACTTTGCGTGAGTGAGTTTCCTGAGAGAACGCCCGCGTCGCCCAGCGAAGCCGCTGGTGCGGCGCCGGGGGAGACCGTGATGGTTTGGGGTTCGAAGTAGATCGCTGAACTGCGCAGGGTCTGGGTTGGCACCGTGACGATCCGGGAACCGCCCTGACGTAGCGTCAACGGTGATGACTCTGCGGGCTGGATCGCCCGAAAGTTCAGGAGGGCGAACCGCTCCGGAGCAAGGTTTCCAATCGCACGTCCGACGTTCGACGATAGAAAAGCAGAACCTCCCAAGTTCTGGATGCTCCCCGCCTCGTTGTCGAGGGTGCCGCTGGGCAAGGCCGGCAGATCGGGGGTCACCAGCTTGCTCGGATCAAAAGGTGTGTCGATCTCGGTCAGGACAGCCGGATCCCACGAAATGTCGAGAGCCACCGCGCGCAAACCAGCAGCCAAGGGATCGTACTCCCGGGCGATGATTTCGACGAAGAACGATTCGCCGACATCTAGGGTGTCATCCGCGATCAACTCGCCAGGGATTCCACCCGCGTCCTGGTACAAATTGACGGTGAACGCGGCAACAGCTAGCAGCGAGCGGTCTTCCAGACGCTCGACTTGCAAGCGGGGTCGGGTGACGCGACGCCGACTAGCGGACTTCCATGTCCGATTCATATCCCGCCTCCATGCGGATCAATTCAGCCCGATGAACGATGACGCGCGACTCCGGGCGCGGGGCGGAAGGATAATCCACAACCATTGGGCACGCAACGCCGATTTGGGTGAAATACGCCCCTGAGGCTAAACGGCAGAAACAAATCAACCCGAAGCGTAAGCTAAGCGATCCGGCACCGGATACATTCCTCGCTGACGCTTCGGGTTAATGGGCAAAATTAGTTCCTGCCGTTCGCCTTGGCTGCCGTTCGCCTAATCAGTTTGACGCTGGAAACGAACCGCTGCGGTGTCCTCCGCCAGATCGGAGAGCAGGCCGTCGTTGTCGAACATCGCACGGTCCAATCCGGCAAGATCTTCTTCCGCGTCCGGCGTCCAGCGGGCGGCCTGGTTTGTCGGCCAGTTGCGAACGGCTGGCGACTCGATCGGACTTGCTCCCGGCAAAACGGTGTTTTGGACCGGATCGTTTGGGCTCCCTGCATCCCGCTCGACATCGACAGCGATCCGATTGGCGGTTGCTGCTGGAAATCCGAGCGCTCCAGCCGGAACCGTCGCATCGTTGAGCGGGCCCGCGACGGGCAGCGTTTCCGCAAGCAGTTCCGCTGCCTCGCCTTCGCCGGCGGCAAGTTGGCTTACCGCCAAGTAATTGATCACCAACAAGGCGTCGAACGGAGCGCAGATGCCATCTCCGTTGACATCGTAGAATGGGTAAGATCCAGCAGGGCGGGGTGGCAGACGCGCGCTATCGGGGGGCGTGTTCAGGTAATTCACGATCAGCAACACATCTAAGGAGTTGACGGTCTGATCGCCATTCACGTCGTAACGATTAGCCAGGTTCTGCCAGCTCTCGAACGACGCCGCCGAGATAATGATTCTAGCCGTGGTGACGTTGCCGTTGAGTTCCCGGTCGTCGACGAGCCTTGTGAACGCCCGCGCACTGTCTGCGGAGACGCTTCCCTGGGCCCGAATGTCGATCTCGACCGTTCGATCCATCGAGTTGGAACTGCTGTTGGAGAACCTGATCCAGCGCAGTGCGGCGGCATATTCATCCACCGTGGCATTCCCGGCGAGGGTGAGTTGCGCGGTTCCGTTACCGGTCGTCGTGATTCCCGCAGGTAGCTTCGATTCATCCACACTGAGGCGATCACCCTCGGTCGCGTGGGTGATGGTTACCGATAGGTTCCGCAGTACGCGTTCCAAACTGTTGGCGAACTGTACGTCGGCGTCGGCGATCCGGACGGGGATACCCTGAAACGCCGCCGCGTAGCCGGTGCCCCGGACGCCGGAACTGTTGTCTGTATCCAGGTCAAGGAATGGCGCCCTGGCACGATCGGACTCGACGTTCAGCGGGCCGAAATCACCCAGACCAATCTCCCGCGGCGGTGGGCCTTGCAGGGGCCAGCGGCAAGTGGATTGGTCTCCCGCCGCTCCATTGGGGCAGCGCGCGTTGATATCCGAAGTCGGATCAAACAGGAGGTCGCTGTCGGGGATATACTGTTTGCCTGTGATTGTCTTAAGCCCGAGCAAGTCATCCAAGCGACCGGCATCCCCACGATCCACCGCCGCATCGTAAAAGATGTCGCTATCGTAAGTCGAACCGCCAACCAGGTCGAACCGGAACGATTTTCCGGCGTTGGTGATCACGGTCAGGTGGTCACCTTGAGCAAAAGTGTGGGCCGGGTTGGTTTGGCTCTGCGCCCCAAACCAGTCGGGGTACTGCTCCAACACTTGATTGCCGTCCCGGATCGCGGGGTCATAAAACGCAACGAATGAAACCGTCTCGCCGCTGGCGACTTCGAGCGGCGAAACGAAAGGCACCAAGGTTCCGTCCAGCTGCTTCCGGTAGACCGTGACAAATTGCGCGGCCACCGCAATCTGCGACGTGTCGATGTCTTTGCTGATGGCCGTAATCCGGAAAGCCGATCCGGTCGTATTGCTGACGCGGAAGGATTGCCAAGGGTCCAAAGCAGCCAGCAGAACGTTCCGGGATGCCGACGAGGCAAGGGAGAGGTGACCGTACTGGTCATCGGCAGGGCGGACCAATGGCGAGTACTCAAAGGAGCCGAAATTCGGCGCCTCGGCAACCCCCGAATCGCCGCGCACCGACTCGCCCGCCTGCACGTCCACGAAGTATTCGTCGTCATCCCTCAGGCCCCTCGGATCCGGCCCCGGAAAACGCTGCACCAGAAACGTCCCGTCCGACACACCGCCCCGATCCACGCGGATCGTGTACGAGCCCGGCGGAAGATTCACAAAGACGTAGCTGCCGTCAGCGCCCGTAACGGCAAATGGCTCGGGCGGCTGGCTGGGATCCGCCGGGTCAAAGGCGTCGTAGAGATTGTTCCCGTTTAAATCGAGGAAGATCCGCCATCCCGCCCGCCCCGGTTCGCCCGTGTCCCAAGCCCCGTTCTGATTCACGTCGTGCCAGAGGTAGCCTTGGATCGATACCGTTCCTTCAGAATCCGGAGGCACTGGCTCAAAGAGGCCATTGAGGCGATAAACGCTCATCGGTGTAATGAACTGGATGACCTGGGGCTGATCCGGCGGCATCGGCAGCGTCACGGTGGCCGTGGCCGTCACAGGGGCCGTCTGGTCGCTGTCCGCCGTGGCCGTGTTGTCCTTCTTGCCGGCCGCGATGTC
>CAZXYZ010000014.1:121495-131323 GCA_964645045.1 uncultured Pirellulaceae bacterium
TGCCGTCCGTGAACGTGCCTGACTTTGCGAAGACCAACACCGGCACCGGCAGCGTCACCGTGGCCGTAGCCGTCACGGGGGTGATCTGGTCGCTGTCCGCCGTGGCCGTGTTGTCCTTCTTGCCGGCCGCGATGTCCGCCGCCGTGATCGCGTACGAACCCGTGCAGGTCTGCGAATCGCCCGGCGCCAGCGTCGGGATTGGATTTCCGCCGGGACACACGACTTGCACATCCGGATCGGCCACGCTCACGTTCGTCAGCGGCCCGTTTCCGGCGTTGCTCACCGTCAACGTGTACTGGATCAGCTCCCCGGCATCGGCCCGGCCGTTTCCGTTGCCGTCCGTGAACGTGCCCGACTTTGCGAAGACCAACACCGGCACCGGCAGCGTCACCGTGGCCGTGGCCGTCACGGGGGCGGTCTGGTCGCTGTCCGCCGTCGCCGTGTTGTCCTTCTTGCGGGCCGCGATGTCCGCCGCCGTGATCGCGTACGAACCCGTGCAGGTCTGCGAATCGCCCGGCGCCAGCGTCGGGATTGGATTTCCGCCGGGACACACGACTTGCACATCCGGATCGGCCACGCTCACGTTCGTCAGCGGCCCGTTTCCGGCGTTGCTCACCGTCAACGTGTACTGGATCAGCTCCCCGGCATCGGCCCGGCCGTTTCCGTTGCCGTCCGTGAACGTGCCCGACTTTGCGAAGACCAACACCGGCACCGGCAGCGTCACCGTGGCCGTGGCCGTCACGGGGGCGGTCTGGTCGCTGTCCGCCGTCGCCGTGTTGTCCTTCTTGCGGGCCGCGATGTCCGCCGCCGTGATCGCGTACGGACCCGTGCAGGTCTGCGAATCGCCCGGCGCCAGTGTCGGGATTGGATTTCCGCCCGGACACACGATCTGCACATCCGGGTCGGCCACGCTGACGTTCGTCAGCGGCACGTTTCCGGCGTTGCTCACCGTCAACGTGTACTGGATCAGTTCTCCGGCATCGGCCCGGCCGTTTCCGTTGCCGTCCGTGAACGTGCCTGACTTTGCGAAGACCAACACCGGCACCGGCAGCGTTACCGTGGCCGTGGCCGTCACGGGGGCGGTCTGGTCGCTGTCCGCCGTCGCCGTGTTGTCCTTCTTGCGGGCCGCGATGTCCGCCGCCGTGATCGCGTACGAACCCGTGCAGGTCTGCGAATCGCCCGGCGCCAGCGTCGGGATTGGATTTCCGCCCGGACACACGATCTGCACATCCGGGTCGGCCACGCGCGCGTTCGTCAGCGGCACGTTTCCGGCGTTGCTCACCGTGAACGTGTACTGGATCACCTCCCCGACATCCGCCCGGCCGTTCCCGTCCGTCGGCTCGGCCACCTCGTCGCCGTCGTCGTCGGTAAATGTCCCCGCCTTGGCAAGCGTCATTGCAGGCACAGCGCCATAGTAGAATGCGTCGTCGCTGTCGCTCACCGTCGCGTTACCACGAGAACCTCGCGCTGTCGCAACGTTCCGCTGTTGTCCAGGCTGCCAGACGCCCGTAGCGAAGGTAACGAAGCCGTCGCCGGCCGCCAGAGTCGACGGAGGAGGCGGCGTGAACCCAGTCACACTCGGGTCTGATAGGACGACGCCCGCCAAGTCGACAATGCCAGCGTTGACCACGACGAACTTGAACTGCGGATCCGTGCCTTGGGTTACGCCCGGTCCTGGAGGGCTGTCGGCATCGTCCCAGGTCACTCCGCCGTCCAACGATACGTACTTTTCGACAGCGATCACCGGGCGGATGGCATTCCCAAAGTTGGGTGGTTGTGTGGCTTTCCAGCCGGCAACGACGGGTTGGTCCGTCGCAACTTCGACCGCGTGTGCGGTCGTGGGAACGGTTGGATAGCTCTGTATCCAGTCCGTTCCAGATACTTCGCGGATGAGGTACTTGCCCGGAGCGAGGCCGGCAAACCAGAATGCCCCATGATGTTGACCGTCGTAAGCCGTCTGCTGGGTGCCGACCAACTGATCGACAGGTCCGAGTGCTTCATTTCCATCAACATCGAGATATAGCTCGATGGTCCAGTTGTCCAGACCCTCATTTTCTTCGCTGTCCCATACGCCGTCGCCGTCATCATCTTTCCATTTGTAGCCCGAAATGTCCGGCCGGAAGTTGCCGAAGTTGGGCGACTCGGTCTGTTCCCAATGGCCTACGGTGGGCTGGCCCGCGACGACGGTCACCGAGTGCGCAAAGTCCGGATCGCCGGGAGAGGTCTGCTTCCAGCCTTCCGCGAGGACTTCGCGAATTGCGTAGGTGCCCAGCGGCAGCCGGTCGAACGAAAAGGCGCCTTCGCGTTGGCCCTGCGTTCCAGTCACCACCCAGGGATCGCCCTCCGTCGGCGCTGTCGTGCCCCAGTACTGCAGGTTGTTCAGCCGCACGGAACCGTAGTCGACCGTGGCTTTGACGTAGGCGATCTCATTGTCGCTGGAGGTCACGGTCAGGGTCTGCCAACTCGCGTTGGACTGGACCAGCGAACGTTCGCCGATGCGGTTATGGTTGCGGTCGAAGGCTTCCAGAACGGTTCGAGCGTTGGGAGCGGGGCCCACGGCTGCGAAGTCCAACGAGACCGTATGCACACCCGGCTCGAACTCGACTCGCAGCACCCGGCCCAACTGCCAGATCTCTTCTCCGGCCGCCGTGCCCCACGCCAGCACCTTGCCGGCGGGCGCGGCCGGATTCGGCATTGCCCAGATCGGCGCACCGGTCGCTGACAACGACAATGCGGCGATCCGCTGGGCATCGCGGACCTGTTTGCCGGCGGCGAACCCACTGGCATCGACCGCGCCGTAGAATGTCTGTGCTTCCTGCCCGGGATTGAAAGTCCCACTGCCGTCCGTATCGGCGTAGATGGTCCAGCCGTTCAGTCCGGGTTCGCCCTCGTCCCACACGGCGTTGTGATTCTCGTCCTGCCACTTGAAGCCGCAGACGGCTTGGGGCAGGGACGCGACCACCACGTCATCGATATACCATCCCTCGGGATCGACCAAGGGCACGTCGCCCGTGTCGAACGAGAACTGGACGACCACTTCGCGACCGGCAAACGGCGACAGGTCGGCCGTCGCCGTCAGCCAGCGGTTGCCGGTCTGCGGCAACGTGCCTGCGGCGCGGCTCAGGACGACCTCCGTCTGCGGCCGCCCGGCGTCGTCCACGTACTGAATCCGCACCTCGACAAAGTCCACGTTCAACGGTTCGCGCGTGCCCAGCAGATAGCTGAAGCTCAGGGCCGTCGTGGCACACTCCGGGACTTGGATCGGCGGCGAGTTCAAAATCCCTTGATGGTCATAAGCCGTCAAGTAGGTCCCGCCGCCGGACGACGTCTCGAACTGGCCGTAATACCAGTTGCGGATTGGCGTGTGGTTGATCAACCTGTCGCTGCGGCGGCCCGTGGAGTAATGCCACATGCCCGGAATCGTGCCGCCCACGTTATCGGCCCAGTAGCCTCCGTTGCCTTGCTCAAAGTCCTGCTCGTGCTCGATTCGTAGCGTCAGCGACTCAGGATCGGGATAGAAGGCGACGTCCCCGGCGACGCCCCGCGTCGGCAGGTCCTGATCCACGCGGCGGATAAAGGCGCCTGTGTCCGGGTTGATTTCCATCAGCCCGCCGGTCGTTGCGTTCGAGGCCGTCTTGATGGGACCCACCAGGGTGATGATCTCGCCGCCTGCCGGGTCCGGAACGGTCCGCACGTCCAAGCCGACGACGCGTTCGGACAAACTGCGGACGACGGGTTGCGTTTGCCAGTTCTGCGGATCGCCGACGTACAGCTTGGGATTGCCGTTGGCCGCATCCAGCCCCGTGACGTACAGCGTTCCATCTGGTCTAAACGCCAGCCCTTCGGCCCGGGCCAGTTGTGACAGCCAGACCGGTTCGTCGGGCACGGCGGTGGCTTGTCCCGTGCCCGGGTCGATCAGGTACAGCTTAATCTGGCCGGCGCCCGCCCCGGCCGGCTCGCCGATGCCGTACAACTGAAAGACGGCGCCTGGTCCGGCCGCCAGATCAAAGATGTTTAAGAGTTGAGCGCCGGCTCGGATCGTGACCGGCGGACGCACCGGCAGGCCCGTGGCGGAATCGAACTCGGCGACGCGACTTGCCGATCCGCCGCTGCTCGCACCAAACAGTCTGCCCGCGGGACCGAATGCCAGCCCCGAGACGCCTTCAACGGCTTCGAAGGAATTGTCCAGCAATGAAAACGGAGCGTGCCAGGGCGCAACGCTGCCCGACACGGCATCGACCAGCATTAGCAGGCCCGGATTCGTGGAACTGCCGGACGAATCCGCAATCCCGGCGTACAAGAGATCGCCCGACAGCAAGTCCGCCGCCAACAGAGAACGCGTTTCCAGCGATTCGACAAGGAGCTGCCGGAACCGATGCCGACGGCGGCGTGCTTCGTTGGGACATGACGGCCGACGATACATGCTCATGAAGATCCGCCTTCGACGTTGAACGCATCCCAGCGGCTCCCTCCGGCTTGACGCAAGTCCTCAGTTCATTGCCGTATCCGGCTTGGAACGGCGGGTTGCCTGTCTACAACTATAGGCCAGCCGGAAATTCAATTCCATTGGCAAGCTGCTTGAAAACGGTCTTTGCCGAGCAATCGTGACCTGCCGGGTTCGGCCTATGTCGGTTCCTGAGATTCCCTATGCCTGCGGAAGCTGGGGGAAACAGGCAAAGCGTATCGATCTTGCCGGTTTTCGCGGCGCTGCCGCTGGCAAACGCGTCCGGTTCTAGCGTTTATGCGGACGGAATGTCCGAGCAGCCGCCAGGGAATCCGTGAAAACGGTTTACGAGATCGTTGACGCTATAACACGCGCTGACTATAACGGACGGTGGCTTCGATATCGTTGATGGATTAAGAGTATTCGCTCTTTCTCCTTTCCTGATTCATTTCGAGTCGCCGCGGAACGTCGCTCGGCGGCTATGATCAACAGTTCAAGATCGCGGTGGGCGGTCATGCGTTTCGGACTCACAGGGAAGCGAGTTCCGTGGTGTTCACTTACGGATGGGGCGACCGGTGGTTCCATTTCAAGCGAGGTTCGAGATATGTTTTGGCCCCTCCAACGAAATAAGAAAGTCAACGTTCGAAAGAACAGGGCCCGCCGCGCCAATCCGCGCCGGCTGCTGTTCGAAGGTCTGGAAAAACGAGAGGTTCTAGCGGCCGGCATCGTCGACGTGCAGGTCTTCCCAACCCTAGCGGCAGGCGAGTTGGATCTGATCGGCGATCTGTCCAACAACGAAGTGCGGATCAGTCAGACGGTCAACGTCGGCGAGTACCGGATCGACGGTCTGAATGGGACCCTGCTGCAGGTCAACGGCGCCGGCGTCACCATGCCCAGCGTGACAGTCAACGGGATCACCGGAGATATTTCGGTGGACCTCGGCACAGGGAACGACACGCTCACGTTCGATAACACGTATGCCGCCGTCGGGCAGCAGTCGAACGTCCCCGGAGATCTCATCATCGAGAATGACGACGGCAGCAATGTCAACACGGTTTCCGACGCCATGATCAACGGGGATCTCCTGGTGAGCAAGGCCGTGGGCACCAGCGGCTATAGCGAGTTGCACATTGTCGACACCACGGTGATCGGCTTTACCATCGTGGACAACACCGGCGGTGGCACTGGTGGTGACACCTGGACGGTGATCAACAACAGCTGGCTCCAGGGCAACGGCGGACCGGGAGCGGCCTTTGACCTGCGCAACGGCGATGGCAAGGACATCATCGACGTGCAAGGGAATTCGCAATTCGGGATCGGGCCCTTTCCCTTGGGGCCTGTGATCGTGATCGACAACGCCGACGGTGGCAGCCGCACGACGTTCACTGGTTCCGGAGCGGCCGCGGGGTTCGGGACGACGACAGTGTATGGCGACTTGACGATCACCAATGGAGCGAACTTGCCGGGGACGCTGGATACCGTGACGTTCAACGGATCCAACGTGCTGGGTGACGTAGACATTGACAACGGCGTTGGCAACACGTCCGTGACTGTCACGAACAGCACACTGGGTAGTCACTTGGTCGCTCCGCCGTTTTCGCCGGTGATCGGTTCGGCCTTGGTGGTCGTGAACGATGCCGGCTTCGACCAGTTCTCGATGACGCAGTCCACGGCGCCGTGGGGCATCAGGATCAATAATGATGTCAGCGGGAACAACGATGTGTGGGGCAGCGCGACGAACATCTTTGACAGTCAAGTCGGCACGAGCCCCTTCGGCCCGTGGATTCCCGGCTTCCTCAACGCCGCACTGGTGATCCAGGGAGACAACGGCCGCGACATCGTCAACGTGAGCGCGACGCGGCTGGGCGGGACGCTGGACGCGAGACTGTATGCGGGCAACAACGAGGCGAACCTCACTAACGGCTCGTCGATGCCCGCCCTGAGTTTTGTGACCGGAGCCGGAAACGACACGCTGCTGATCGACGACGCAACCATTCTAGTGGCGATCTATGTGCGTCTCGGGTCCGGAGCGGATACCATGTTCGTGCGAAATGTGGATCCCGCAACGGAGTGGCCCAGCGCGCTGCTGGGATCGATTGATATCGATGGCGAGACCGGCGTGGATACGACCAACTTGAGTGCCCTGGCGCTTGGCGCGCTGGGCTTCGAGATCTTCGTGCCCTGATCCGGCGTCCTGGATTCTGTGCTACGCAGGGGGCGCGGTGCAAAACGCACCGCCGCCCCTTTTTGTTTGCGCTCGGAGCGGTCTCGCAATCGTTGCCGTGCGCAAGCCTTGCGCATTCCAATTCCTCGGTCCCAATCGGGACGTTCGGCACTCGATTCCGGCGCCTTGGCTGTGGAAACCTCCCGGGAACAACCAATTGCTTGCCGCCGTCGAAATGCCGTCCTAGCATGAATTTTGGGAAGGACTCGACTCGGTGTAATCTCAGGCTCTTTGGGAGGTAGCAACAACGTGCAAAGAAACAAATCGGGCTTGGGATTCGCGTCGCCCGCCGGAAAATCTCGCTCGGAACGCGAGCTACCTCGGTGGCGGAATGTTGCAAGCAAGCGTTCTCGAAGTCGCACCCTGGTCTTCGAGCGCTTGGAAGATCGGCAACTCCTGGCGGCCGATTTAACAGCGCGGTTCGAGTTTACCGATTTAGCCGGCACCGTCGTCCCGTCTCTGCAGGTGGGACAGGATTTCTTGCTGCGGATGTACGTACGGGACGTGCGCAGCAATCCTCAAGGCGTCTTCCAGGCCTACTTTGATGTCAATTACAACGCGAGCCTCGTTTCCGCCAACGGGCCGATTACTCACGGACCAGAGTACGCGGCCCCAGGCACGACGGCGGGGAGCACCGCCACCGCGGGACTGATCGACGATGTGGGCGGCAGGGACACGGACCAGTTCCGCCCCACGCCTCGCGACGCGGACCTGCTCCTGTTCAGCGTGCCGTTCCGCGCGAACCAAATCGGTGCCTTGCCCCTGACTGTGGACGAGGCCGACCAGCCGGACCGCATCGTGCTGTTCTTCGACACCGTAGCGGGCCTGCCGCTGAACAAAATCGACTTCACCGGCCCCGGCTTTAACAACGTCCCGCCGATCGAAATCGTAAACCCGAATGCCACCTTGCTGGCGGTTTCCGCCACCAGCGCGGCCAAGTCCGAAGGGAATGCCGGCAGCACGCCGTTCACCTTTACCGTGACGCGGACGGGCGTGACGACCGGAGCGACGACCGTGAATTACGCCGTGGCCGGAACGGGAACGGACCCGGTCAATGCGGCGGACTTCGGCGGCACGCTGCCCAGCGGTGTGGTGAGCTTCGCCGGCGGCGAGACCAGCCAGACGATCACCGTCAACGTCAGCGGCGACACGACGGTCGAAGCCGACGAAGGCTTTTCCGTCACGCTGTCCAATCCCTCGGGCACGGCGCAGATTACGACGGCTGCGGCCGTCGGCACGATCCAGAACGACGACACGGCACTGACCATTGCTGCCGCCGCTGCGGTCAAGCCGGAGGGAAATTCCGGAACTACGCCGTTCACGTTCACGGTGACCCGGACGGGCCTGGCCACAGGAACGACCAACGTCAGTTACACGGTCGCGGGCACAGGAGCCGACTCGGCCAACGCGGCCGACTTTGGCGGCACGTTGCCCAGCGGAGCGGTGAGCTTTGCCGCTGGCGAGACTAGCAAGACGGTCACGGTAAACGTCAGCGGCGATACGGTGGTCGAGCCGGACGAAGGCTTCTCCGTGACGCTGTCCAACGCCTCGGGCGGTGCCCAGATCTTAACTGCGACGGCCGCTGGGACAATCCAGAACGACGACACGGCACTGACCATTGCTGCTGCCGCTGCGGCCAAGCCGGAGGGCAACACCGGAACCACGCCGTTCACATTCACAGTGACCCGAACGGGCCTGCTCACGGGGGCGACCACCGCCAATTACGCGGTCGCGGGCACAGGAGCCAATCCGGCTAACGCGGCCGACTTTGGCGGCACGTTGCCCAGCGGGGCGGTGAGCTTTGCCGCTGGCGAGAGCACCAAAACGATCACCGTCAACGCCAGCGGCGACACCGCGGTCGAACCGGACGAGGGCTTTTCCGTCACGCTGTCCAATGCCTCGGGCGGCGCCCAGATCCTCACCGCGACGGCCGCCGGGACGATCCAGAACGACGACATCGCATTGGCAATTGCCGTCGCTGACGCCGCTAAGGCGGAAGGAACTACCGGCAACACGCCGTTCACGTTCACGGTGACCCGGACGGGCCTGACCGCGGGGACAACCACCGTCAATTACGCGGTGGCGGGAACGGGTGCCAATCCGGCCAATACGGCGGACTTCGGCGGCACGCTGCCCAGCGGCGTGGTGAGCTTTGCCGCCGGCGAGACGAGCCAGACGATCACCGTCAATGTCAGCGGCGACACGCTGGCCGAACCGGACGAAGGCTTTTCCGTCACGCTGTCCAACGCCTCGGGTGGGGCCCAGATCCTCACCGGCTCGGCCGCCGGGACGATCCAGAACGACGACACGGCACTGGCCATTGCCGCTGCCGACGCAGTCAAGTCAGAAGGGAACACCGGCGATACGCCATTCACGTTCACGGTGACGCGGACGGGCCTGACCACCGCAACGACCACCGTCACTTACACCGTCGCGGGCACGGGAGCCAATTCAGCCAACGCGGCCGACTTCGGCGGCACGCTGCCCAGCGGGGTGGTGACCTTTGCCGCCGGCGAGACCAGCCAGACGATCACCGTACACGTTAGCGGAGATTCGGCGGCCGAACCGGACGAGGGCTTTTCCGTCACGCTGTCCAATGCCTCGGGTGGTGCGCAGATCACAACCGCGACCGCCGCCGGCACGATCCAGAACGACGACACGGCGCTGGCGATTGCCGCGGCGGATGCGGCCAAACCCGAAGGAATTTCCGGCAGCACGCCGTTCACGTTTACGGTGACCCGGACCGGCCTGACGACGGGAACGACCACCGTCAATTACACCGTCGCGGGCACGGGAACCAATCCGGCCAACGCGGCCGACTTTGGCGGTACGCTGCCCAGCGGGGTGGTGAGCTTCGCTGCCGGCGAGAGCACCAAGACCATCACCGTCGACGTCAGCGGCGACACGCTGGTCGAGCCGAACGAGAACTTCTCCGTGACCCTGTCCAATGCCTCTGGCGGCGCGCAGATTGTCACGGCGACGGCCGCGGGAACGATCCAGAACGACGACATCGCATTGGCCATTGCCGCTGCCGACGCAGCCCAAGCGGAAGGAAACGCCGGCAGCACGTCGTTCACCTTCACGGTGACTCGGGCGGGCCTGATCACGGGAACGACCACCGTCAACTACGCAGTGTCGGGCACGGGAGCCAATCCGACCA